>NZ_JBFTZJ010000010.1:0-340052 GCF_056406855.1 Mucilaginibacter sp. P1_A3 | reverse complement strand
CGATAAGGCCGCGGCGATGATTATCGAGGGGATGGAGCAAAACCGTTACCGGGTGTTGGTGGGCAAGGATGCTAAAATGCTGGACCTCCTTTATCGCTTGAACCCTGCGTATGCGGCAGGACTGATCGCAAAGAAAATGGGTGCATTACTTTCTTGAAAACAAAGATAATTCATATTCGATCATTGAATACAAAGGACCTGTGCTTACCGGATGTGACCATTGATTAACTGGATACAAAATTGTAAGTTTAAGTATTGTTAATGGACAACTATTAAAGAAAGCAAATGGGTAAAATGTTGAAAAAACCTGCTCATAAAGTAAATGCTACTATCATTTGCAAAAATTGCGGTAGCGAGGTGTCTGGCAATTTTTGCGGTAATTGCGGTCAATCTGCAAAAACCCATAAACTGAACATGCATTTTATCATCCATGATCTGCAACATGGACTGTTTCATTTTGATAAAGGGATTTTGTACACTACTAAGCAGCTCTTGACCAGACCCGGCCACACCATCCGAGAATTTTTAGATGGAAAAAGAGTCAGGCATTTTCAACCGCTGTCCTATGTTATTGTGCTTGCCACTTTTTATGGATTACTCTATCATTACTTAATTTTCGACCACCTTCACGCGAGTCTAATTGAGCCCAAGGACGATATAACCGGGGCTTCCGGGAAAATCATTACCTGGATAACTGAGCATTTTGCTTTTGACGGTCTAATCCTGATCATAACCAGCACCTTGGTTTCCTATGTCATTTTTAAGAAACGGAAATATGATCTTGCAGAACACCTCGTTTTGAATACATACTTAATGGGATTGTTTTTAATTGTTAGCCTACTCGTTTTCCCCATTGTTTATATTTTCGGTATCGCGGTAACTCTCCAATATGGCATAGTTCAACAGTTTTTTTTATTCATTTTAATGTGCTGGTGTTATTCCCAATTCTTCAACAATACTTCGAGAGGTAAAATAATCGGCCTCACTTTGGGTGCCTTTTTTATTGTTTCGCTTCTAAATTTGGCTATTGGATATTTTGCCGGTTGGATTGTAACGCAATTTTAGCGGTAGAAATAAAAAATGAAGTATTGCAAAACCTACGATTTAAGATTTATAAAAATGGCTTCAATTGTTCATTTGATTTTGTGGCAAAGTAACTCCTCAAGGGCATTGGTCCTCGGAATTTCATTTGAGACTTCTGCCAAAATCTGCAAACTAATAAGTAAATGGTTCGATTTTAGTCCTGCTGGGGCTCAAGGTAGATAGGAGAACCCTATGGAATTCGAACCGTCATTAAGCAACTTTCAATTCGCTTAAAATCCTTAATTGCACTACTAAATGGTTCGAATTATGTCCAGTCTGGGGAGCAAAAAATAGTTCGGTAGTAATCTTCATCCATCTTAAAATGAATTAGCTAAGCCTACTCCTCATCACTTTCCAGATGGGGCGGTATTAGTTTATACATTACCGGCGTTACGATCCTCGATAGTATAGTAGAACTGATCAGCCCACCGATCAATACAATTGCTAACGGCGCGATAAGGGGGTTAGGGTTCAGCGCGATGGGCAGTAGTCCACATATCGCCGTTATAGAAGTGAGCACAACCGGCAGAAAGCGGGTTTCGCCTGCCATACTGATCGCCTCATCTATGCTATGACCTTTCAAGCGTAACTGGTTGGTAAAATCTACCAGCAACAGTGAGTTCTTAACCTGTATGCCCGATAGTCCGATGAAACCGATGATGGATACCAATGACATGGGGTTGCCTGTGAAGAGCAGGAATACCACGCCGCCAAGAACTCCCAGGGGTATAATCGAAAGCACAATGATAATCCCTTTGAACGTTTTGAACTGCAGCAGCAATACCCCGATAAAAAGGAAGGTACTCAAAATAATCACCGACAGAAAGTTGCCTCCTAATGCATCGCCTTCCGATTCTGCTTCTCCGGATAGCTTGTAATAATAGCCCGGCGGCATTTTCAATTTGTTCAGTTGCGGAACGATGTCTTTCAGGACATCATTGGCCAAAACGCCTTCTTTAGTAAGGGATGTTACTTTTGCAAAACGTGATTTGTTGAAATGGTTGATAGCCGTGGGCGATGTCTCAAAGGCAATGGTGGTGATCTGATCAACCAGTACAGGGGTGCCCTGTACATTGTTCACATACAGGTCTTTTAAAGCATCCAGGTTAGAGAATTTATCCCTTGGAAGTGTGATTACAACGTTGCGCGAATCGCCCCGGTCATCAATATAGTCCCCGACAGTTAATCCCGCTACGGCCATTCGTATCACTTTGTCTATGTCACTGGTAAGTACCCCTAATGTTCTGGCCTTTTCTTTATCAATTTTTATTTTAACATCCGATTTATAGGAATTCAGTTCATTGTTGACGAAAAAAGTTCCTGGATGTTTTTTCAAAAGTTCTTCCACTTTAAACGAAAGAGAACGCAAGGTATCCTGGTTCTCTCCAAATACCCTGACTACTATATTAGCTTCAATAGGCGTCCCTTGCTCAAAGTCTTTAACTTCTATTCTTGCATATGGAAAATCCTTAAACTTTTTCCTCAACTGCTTGATCAGGTCAGTTTTTTCCTTGGGTTTAGCCTCTTCATCCAGTTGCACAAATACTTGGGCAAAATCAGGTTTCACATCCTGCTGATGAACATTGTAATAGATCTGGGGGTTGCCTTTGCCTATATTTGAGGTGTAATAAACGATCTCCTTGTGCTTCTTCAATTCACCCTCTACCAATCTGGTCACCCTGTCACTTTCGGGAATATCGGCCTGAAGTGGTAATTTGATATTGATCAAAAACATTGGTTTTTCGGAAGTTGGGAAGAGCTTGAATCCGGTTAAAGTGAACAGGAAAAAGGCAAGTCCGCTTAAGGCTAATGATATCCCGATAGTGGCTTTAGGCCATTTTAAGGCAAGTGGCATCACCCTGGAGTAGGATCTGGTCAGGAACCTTTGCAGGTGCTTTAAAAAGAAATTGCCTTCGCCATGGGTATGCGTTTTTAACATCCGGCTACCCAGGAAAGGAACCAATGTTAAAGCGACGATCATGGATGCCAAAACGCTGGTCATGACGGCCATGGGCAGGCTGCGGATAAATTCACCGGCCATATCTGGTAAAAAGGCCAGGGGTAAAAATGCGATAACCAATGTGGCCGTACAGCCAATAACTGCGATACCGATCTGTTGTGTTCCTTTGAATATGGCAACCGTTCGCGAATGACCTTCTCTGAGCCAGCGTTCAATATTTTCTACCACCACAATACTGTCATCCACCAGCAATCCTAAAGCCACTACAAGGCCGACGATACTCAGTTGGTTTAACGAAAAGCCCAGTAAGTTCATGGCAATGAGTCCCAGGGCTAAGGAGAGCGGGATGGAGATCATTACGATGAGCGACGCCCTGAAGCCTAATGGAAGCAGGGTAATAACCACAAGCAAGATGGCCAATCCGAAGTCAAACTCCAAATGGCCCAAACGTTCGGCTACCATATTGGCCTGGTCGAAGTTTTTGACCATGTGGATATTCTCCGGCAGGGTTTTGCCAAACGCTTCCAGTACCGGTAAATATTCTTTTTGAACGCTGGCTATGTTCACATTGTCCTTCATGGCCGCCGTAACCAGCACGCAACGATGCCCGTTTATCCGTGTGATGTGGTTTACCGTGCCGTCCTTATAGCTTACCGTGGCCACATCTTTCAAATAAATGATTTTGCCATTCGCATTATAAATAACCGTATTGGCCACATCTTCAATGTTCTTGAATTTACCGCTGGTTTTAACGTTAAAGATCTTGCTGTCAAGATTGATGCTCCCCCCGGGAATATCTGCAGCCTCGCTTTGCAAACTACCCATGACCACGTTAAGCGGAATCTTGAGTTGCGCGAGCTTATCCAATTGCATATCGATGCGGATCTCCTGCTCGGGCATACCAAAGTATTTCACCTCTTTCAGGTTGGTAATTTTCTCTAACTGTGTTTTTAAGATGTCTGCTTCATCCCGCAATATTTTTCCGGAAGCATTGTCTGACACCAGGGCCACCTGTATTACCTTTACGTCTGACGAGGAAACCTTTTCTGTTTTGATCAGGTAAATATCCTTGGGAAGTTCGCTGTTTTTCAAAGCATTGATTTCGGTGGATATTTCCTGGTATTTATTGTCCACATCTACACCGTATTTAAACTTAGGCTGGATAACCGCTACGCCGTCTTCTACGGTTGTGAGGATCTTTTCAATGTTCTCCAGTCCATAGATCTTGTTTTCGATGGGTTTTACGACCTGTTCTTCCATATCCTTGGGACTGGTACCAGGATAGATGACCGTGATGATATACTGCGGAGGATGGGTGGTCGGATCTTCCGAACGGGGCATGGTGAACAGCGTCAGCACACCGACAACTGCTACCAAAAGAAATATGACCAGGGTGAACTGATAATTCTTAACAGCAAAATTTGTGATCTTCATGGCCTTACTTAATGATTTTAATAAAAGACTGTTCGTTGAGGTAGGCGCTGTTGGAAACGACGATCTGGTCTATACCTTCCAGTTTATCCTTGAGGTACACGTTTTCGTTATCAAACTTCAGGATGGTAACCGGTACTCTTTTTACCCTGGTTGCGCTAATTGTAGTGAATACAAAACCTTTATTGCCGTCAGCTTCCACGAGGGAGGCGTATGGGATAACCATGACACTTTCATCCTGATGGGTGGCTATTTCCGCTTTCCCAAACATGCCAACCGCTGGCTTTATGCCGTTTAATTGCAGTTTCAGTTCAATCTGGAACGAGCCAAGTTCACGATCGGCCGCTTGCGATTTACGGAACACAGTGGCATCAAAGGTTTGACCCGCATAACCGTCGAGCGTTACTTTGGCGGTTTGTCCGGGCTTGATGATAGCCCATTCGCGATCGGTCACACCCACTTTAAGCGAATAACTGTTTCGCTGTTCGGTAGAGTTGGTCAGCAGCACCGGCGTCCCTCCGGCAATAACCTCGCCTTCGTTGGCTATTTTCTTGCTTACAAAACCGTCGGAAGCGGCATATATTTTAGAATAGCGCTCATTAAAAGCGGTTGCTTCTCTTGCCTTTTTAGCTACATCTAATCCCGTTTTGGTGTTCTGCAATTGTTCTAAGGTATAAACGCTGTCTTTGTAAAGATTCAATGCCCGGCTATAGTCACGTTGCGCCTTTTCTACACCCAAACTGGACTGGGCTAAACCAGCTGAAATTTCTGTAGAATTGAGTGTTGCCAGCAATTGCCCCTGTTTAAAGAACTGGCCTTCCTGTACCAAGATACGGCTGATCACGCCGCCTATCTTAAAGGCATATTTGGCTTCATCCTCGGTACTGACCAGGCCTGTAGCAGTAATCTGATCGGGTACGCCCAACGTAGACACCGGGGCAATTTTAACCGGTATGATATCCGGTTCCCCTATTGGATTTCCTTCCTTGTGTTTTTCTTTGCAGGAAGCCATTATGATTAACGCTGCTATGATAATGCTGAATAATTGTAAGTTTTTCATGATCTTATTTTTATTGAATGGTGAAACTGGCATTGGCGCGTTCGATCGCGGCGTCTGCGATCCAGGTGTCGTAAAGGGCAATATTGGCGTGAAGCTGGGCATCGATCCATTGGTTCTGGGCATCCAAAAGCTCAATGTAAATGGCCGTTCCCTGTTTGTATAACTTCAGCATATCTCCGTAATAGGTCTGGCTGGTTTTTAATTGGGACTGTGCCGCCTCGTATTGCGCGATAGCGCTTTGCATACCGGCCTGACGAACCTTGAGTTCCGTAAGTAGTTGCTGTTGTACATAATCGGTCTGTGAGGCCAGTGCATCGCGGTCGGCAAGGGTCTGCTTTACCCGGTAATTGTTTTTGCCAGAAGAAAACAGGTTCCATTCCAGGGAAACGCCGAATAAATAATAACGGCTTTGACTATTGAATTTCCAATCAAAAGCCTGCGAACCCAGATCGATAAAGGTTCCCAACTTAGGGATGATATAAGATCTGGCCAGCCCGGTCAAGTTGCCGTTGATATCTTTAGCTATCCTTAGTTTGGACAATTCTTCCCTGCCGCTCACACTGTTTCCCATAGGTTGTTCCCCAGCGGGAAGTGCCTTCATGTCATCCAAAAGGACGCTGTCTGTAAGCGGACGGTTAAGCAGGAAGTTAAAATAGTAACGTGCTGATTCTGCTGTTTTCCTGGCACCAATAAGCGAAGCATTGATCCTGGATACTTCATTCTGGCTCCTAAGCACAACGGTCCGGTTTACTTTACTGTTGTCATACAGTTTGGTATTGATCCTTTGACCTTCTTCAACCAGGCGGAGAGAGGATTGATAGATATCGGTAGCATTAACGGCTTTCAGATAATTGTAATAGGCCGTTTTGATCTCTTTGACCAGTTCTCGTTTGTAGAGCAATACCTCAGTTTTTTGCAGATCAACCTGTTGCTGCTTGATACACTTGTTGTATATCAGTTCTGCATTCAGAATGGGCAGCGTGGTGCGAAACTTAGCATCGTAAAAATTATCCGGATTGATCAGGATGTGCTGGTTTTGCAGCTGCGGAAATGAATTGCTCCCCGTCAGTTTGTTCAGTGTAGCATAGGCACCGTTAAGCAGATCGCCGGCAGGGAAATCTATCGTGCGTCCGCCATCGGCTTTGGTATAGGTCGTTGAAAAAGTTACGTCAGGCAGAAACATGCTTTTCGCTTCCTTCAGCGCGTAAATGTTTTTTTCGAGTACAAAGTTTTGTTGCTTGATACTCTCATTAGAAGCAAGGCCTTGCCGGATATACTCGTCCAGCCTGCCTTGGGCTTTTGCAATGGGTGCAGCCAGTAAGGCTGACCATAAAAGCAAAAGTTGATAGAATGTTTGATTTTGAAATTTCATATTTGATCATTGATTTAATTTTAAACAGTGTTCAATAATATTAAAAAAAAAAGGAGTTAGCTTTTTTCAAGCAGCTTAACAAAGCACTCGTAACCATGCTCCATCAGTTCTTCATTGGTCTTGTTCATAAAGTTGGTGGTACGGTCCTTGCAGAACAGAGCACAAATGCCATGAACTGCAGACAGGAACATGAAAGTCAAATACTCCGCGTCCATATCTTTGAACCTCCCTTTCTGCTGGCATTCCTTTACAACGCCCAGCAATTGGCTGATCGCTTCCTGGGCGATCTGAAATCCACCGGACTGTGGATTTTTGACAGGCTCTTCAACGATAAACATCAAGTTGTAATAATCTTTATTTTCCTGTGCGAATTGAATGAAAATACGTCCCACAGCTTTTAAACGCTCAAACGGATCAGCTACCTTGTCCAGTACTTTTAACTGGTTAAGCAGCAGCCGGAAGCCTTCTTTATGTAATTCGTGAAAGATCTCGCTCTTATCTTTAAAATAAAAATAGAGTGAACCCTGGCTGTAATTGATCTCAGCTGCGATATTGCGCATGCTGGTTTTGTCATAGCCCTTTTCTAAAAATATCTTACGCGCACCGTTAAGGATGCGTTTATGCATTTCCTGCTTCTCTTCCAGTTTTCGTTCTGCTATGCCCATTTTTAGATGATGATAAGATACAAATATATGATCGCCACTCGTGTAGCCAAATTTCGGATTGTTGTTTCTGCTTAATTCTGCATTCCGGGGCTGATCTTGCCCATAATGCTCACCGCGGCCTTTCTGTTCAATAACTTGAAACCGAATAGCATGAACCGGTTTTTCCAACCCTGGACCACCCTTGGTTTCTGCCTTTTTTGCAACGCTCTTATAAGTTCAATAGCAACATCTTTTACAGAAGAAACTACGAACTCGGGAAAGTCGCTCGTCTGCTTGCCCGCATGCGCATGAAAGTCTGAGTTGGCCGCGCCTGGATTAAAGCCCATTACGTAAATGCCTTGGGGCTTGAACTCAAGCCATAACGACTCCGAGAAATTGGCGACAAAACTCTTGGTGGCTGCATAAACGGAACCGCCAGGTAGCGAAGAATGAGCCAACAGCGAGCCGATATTGACCAGCGCATCCCCCTTTACAGCTTTCTGTAAAAAGCTATAAGATAAGGTTACCAAAGCTTGCATATTGAGCTGCATGGTGGCCAGCTGGTCATCCAGCGGGATATTCGTAAACTTGCCGTAAGTACCTGTACCTGCATTGTTGATGAGAACATCGTACTTTTCAGTTCCGAGATGCGCTGTTAGCTTTTGCAGATCTTCCGTGTTGTTCAGATCAGCAACCAGGATAGTGTGGCCGCTACCATTTAAACTGCTTAACGCCTGTTCGAGGCGGTCCCTGTTACGGGCTATCAGCGTTACATGGTAATGCTGTTGAGCCAGCTGCCGGGCTGTTTCGAGCCCGATGCCTCCACTGGCGCCTGTGATCAATGCTTTTTTCATGATGGTTGGATTTAAATTTAAACCGGGACAAATTTATTGAACAGTGTTCAATAAAACAAAGGTACTCATCTTTCATTTTAAAAGCTGACATTAAAAACAGATTTGCCAAAACATGCTGCTCCCCGACAGATATTAGGTATTCTACTTTTCAATTGTTTTCGAAGAATACCATTTATACGAAATTTCATAATGTGGGGCACTTAGGCTTTGAGCTTTAAATTAGACTTCATTACAGCAAACAACCCATTCAATCCTAGTCGAATGGGTTGTTTTAATTTATCTGAAGTTTATTATACTCTAAATCCGCCAGAAACTTCTATTCGTTGCGCATTAATCCATTTGGAATCATCTGAACAAAGGAATGCTACCACACTTCCAATATCATCCGGCAAACCAACTCTTCCTAAAGGTGTTTCTGATGCTAAGAATTTATTCAAATCGGAAATATCACGGACAGCCCCGCCTCCAAAATGTGTTCAATGGGACCAGGAGCAATGGAATTGACCCTTATTTTTCTGCTTCCCAATTCCAAAGCCTGATATTTTGATAATGAATCGATCGCCGCCTTCATAGGGCCGTAAGCGGAATATCCTTCAAATGAAAATCTTGCCAAACCCGAAGACGTGTTCACAATAGTACTTCCGTCCTTTGGATCTGCACTTGTTAATTTACAATCTATTCGTGTTTTGATTGGCTGTTTTAGCTGGGCATTGTTTCTGATACTTAGACTTCCATTTAATAATAAAAGCCCTGATAATTCAGGGCTTTTTATTTACATAAAATGTACGTATCGGCTAAATTCAGCCATTTAAACGTATAATTAATGATTTTAGTTTAATAACACCAGAACATTGACTCAATGTCATCCTTAATTTCAAATGGTATACTTTCATTCGTGATGTGAACACTACATATTGGACTGTCAAAAATTGTAACACATTCCACAATTTTTAGATTATTTTGGGTGAAATAATCTGTGTGTTTTTTTTAATCGCTGTTAAATACCTTACAGCAAAATTGAGTTGATTTGCTCGTGACATTTTCATTGATTTTAAAAAAAGAAGTTTAGGAATACATTCATCAATAGTCAATTAAAAAGGGCTAATTTTTCTTTTGAAACTAATAAATCACAATTTTCTAAAATTGTTTTAACACTTCAAAATGTTTTTTTTATTCGATAAAAACCTATCTCGTTACTAATTTACGATTGCTCAAATAAGTTAATATTTTCTTTTTTAAATTGAATTCTGCTATAAAAACCTGGCGGATTGGAAAGGCCATGCAAGGAAATTCTTTCCGTCTGAGATTATTGCAAATTTTTGGACCGGTAATGAGCCGTTCGGCTACTTTTATTTTTTACTATATCTGCCGGCTGTCCCTGAGCTACGATCTTCCCTCCATCTTCGCCACCACCCCGCCGGCGATCGATTACCCAATCACTGGCTGCGGTCACCTGGATATCATGCTCAACAAAGATTACTGCATTACCATAATAGTTTGCAGATGAATGAAGTTTAAAGCTATTCAGTAAATTTAAGGGCTTTGAGCACAATTTCTTTCAGTGCATCCAAATCAAATGGCTTTGAAAAAACAAAATCGGCACCCGCTGTAACGGCCAGCGTTTTAATATCGGCGTTGGCAGAGAAGTAGATAACAGGAATAGCTTTTAAAGCTTCCGCCGCTTTGAGATTTTGGGTCGCAACAATGCCACCTTCATCAGGTATCCAGTTATCCATCAGAATAACGTTGGGCATAAAAGCCGATACTCTTTGGATAAGATCACTGCAATCATAATAGGTTTGCACCTGCCAGCCTTCTTCCCTAAGTACGAAACTACAGATAGTAAGAATATCTTCGTCATCGTCAAAGATCATGATTTTGTACCCGTCATTATTCATTTTAAGAAGTTACTAAAGGTATCGTGAAATAGAAAGTGGAGCCGTGGCCTTCGGCGCTTTCCACCCAGATCTTGCCTAGATGGTCGGTTACGATTTTAGAGGTAATATATAAACCCATTCCCAGGCCGGTATGGCTTGTCAGCACATCCTTGGCCCTGTAGAATTTTTCAAAAACAGATGCCGTGGTTTCGGCAGTCATACCGCGGCCCTGATCGGTAATGCTCACGGTTACATGTCCCTCATCTGCCAGCGACGTACTGATCGAAATGCGCGTATTTCGGTCGGAATATTTACCAGCATTGCCCAACAGATTGGCAAGTACTTGTTCCATGCGCAATTCATCAATCATAATTTCTGCATCGGCAGAAAAATTAATAATAAATTCATGATGAGGCATGATATGCTGCATCACGGCTACCTGCCTTTGCAGGAAATCATTAAGACTAACAGGCAACATTTGGTATTGCAGGTTGCCATTTTCTATCTTTGAAATATCCAACAATTGCTGCACCAGAGACAGTAGCTTATTGGACTGCAGATCTATTTTAGCCAGCAGCCCACGTAAATGATCGCTGACTGGCTCCTTTGCCGCTTTAGCCATTTGTGTATAAGCCTTAAGCACCGTCATCGGTGTTTTAAGTTCATGGCTGGCGATAGAAATGAATTCTGTCTTCTTTTCATCTACTAATTTGGAACGGCGCAGCTCTTCATCTTTTTCCGAAGCAAGCCGATGCAAGGTGGCATTACGCTGTTTAATATCTTCATAAGCGTTTAATGGCTGTTCTTCTTCAAACTGCTTTTTTAGGATACTAATCTTAATGGGATCTAGTTTTAAAGAACGCGGCAGGCCGAGTTTCATCGTGATTATATTGACCGATTCTGTCTCAGATAAATTAAATTCAGGAACCAGCTTTTGGGCATAATAAAACCCCGCATCTGCATTGGTGAAACGAATATCCTTATCAAAGGACACCGAAGCCATCAGGCTGTAGCGTGTCTTCACCTGCTCCAGACCAATTTCCAATAGACCACCATCAGTGTGCTCGATAACCGTGCGGGCTATTTCTGACACCGCAGTAGCAAAGGTAGTTTGGGTAGCAACGGTTAATCCCAACCGCTCGGCGGCCCTCATGGACTTTTTATGAGCCAGCACCAGGTCCATCTCATTTTCCAATGAGATTAATACTACTTTGATCATTTTATTTTCGCGATTACGACCGACATGTCATCATTACGGCGGGCATGGTCTTTATATATAGCTGCCGCTAAGATAGTTAAATCATATTTATACATAAGCGGATAACGGGTCATTTCAATGCGGGTTTTGATTCCATCTGAGCAAAGCATCACCTGGTTAAACTCCTCTGCGGCATATTCCTGGTCATTCATGGTGTTTGGAATGTTGTGGCCCACGATACCATTGTAGGACATTTGGTTTTTAAAATTTACCGGCCCGAACATGCGCGCTGCAATATTGCCCACCCCAGCCGATGTCCAGATCTTGCGCGCAAAGTCATAGCTAACAATATTAATAACCGCTCCCCTGGTTTTTTTAATGGCGCTATGGATAAAGCGGATCGTTTCTGTAGGGCTATAATCCGGGAATGTTTTAAATGCCTTAGCCGCTTCATTAACGGCCAAATTGGCTTCCGGGCCGTGCCCCAGACCATCGGCAAGCATCATTTTCAAGTATTTATCCGTTGTTTTATAAACAAAGCCATCACCGCTGGTTTTTTCACCCGGCTTATAGACCACGATGGGGCGCATTACCACTTCGTTTTTTGCTTTAATTTTTTCGGGGTCACTATATACCCGGCTCAATACAATAGTGCCCCAACCAATCTGCGAATACAATTCAAACGTGTCCGACATTCTTTTCATACCGCCCAGCCCGTGGCCAAGAGTATTGGAGGTAGAAACACCATCCTGCATCATTTTAGCGGGATTGATCATCCCAGGTCCGTTATCAATGCTGATCAGTTCCACATACGGGTTGCCGCCATTGGGAAAAACTCCTATTAAAAGCTCACCGTCATCGCTATATTTGAAGAGATTGGAGGTCATTTCCGCAACGATCAGGTCAAGCTCATTGATCCTGGCCGGCGCGATGCCGCCGTCGGTGGCCATTCGGTGGATTTCTTTTTTTATCAATGAAAAATAACTCCGGTCATCCGCCGTAAAACTTACATGAGTTGCATCAACCATTCGCCCATTTTAAAATCGTAATCACTGTACCTTCTCCCATCTTGCTTTTAATTTCAAATTCGTTTACCAATCTTTTGGTCCCGGGCAAGCCCAAACCTAAACTTTTCCCGGTAGAGAATCCATCTCTCATGGCAGCGGCTATATCGGGAATCCCCGGGCCACGGTCTAAGAAAGTTAAACGGACGCCATTATTACGACCGCTGGACACCACTTCAACGATACAAACACCGCCGTCGGCGTAACGCATCATATTACGAACCAATTCGCTACAGGCAGTTAGCAAACGCGTTTGGTTAACCAATCCCATTTTAATCCTTACTGCTGTTTCCTTCACGCGGTTTTTTAAAAAGACCACGTCCTGCTCTTTTAATACCTGGATGGTATCTTTACTCAGTGATAAGGTCATCGTTGGTCTGGTCTTGGTCTGCGTCCTCTTCGGTCTCATTGATCATGGATTTCAGCAAATTCATACCTTTTTCCATATCCAAAGCGGTGTGCACGCCCTTCAGCGGCAAGCCCAGCTCAATTAATGTGATAGCAACTGCGGGTTGCATGCCTACGACAACTGTTTCAGCATCCAGTATTTTCGACATACTGGCAATATTGCCGATAATGCGACCCATAAAGGAATCTACTATGGACACCGCCGAAATATCAATCAATACACCCTTTGCACTGGTTTTATTGACCATTTGAACCAGGTCGGCTTCCAGATTCAGCGCCAGCCGGTCATAAAGGTCAACCTGAATCGACACCAGTAAAAAGGCGCCCATCCGGAGAATAGGAATTTTATCCATTAACTTGGTTCATTAATATTTTGTAGCTGTACTGATCTTTTTTACCTCCAGGCGCATCACCTTAAACGAATAGGCCAGCGCACTGGCTAAAGTTGCCTTGGTAATAATATTGGAAAGATCGATACCCAAATGCACAACTGTCTGCGCGATTTCAGGGCGAATACCACTGATGATACATTCCGCGCCCATTAAACGCGTAGCGCTTACCGTCTTTATTAAATGCTGAGCTACCAGCGAGTCCACTGCCGGTACGCCTGAAATATCTAATATGGCAATGCTTGACCCGGTTTCCACGATTTCCTGTAACAGGTTTTCCATAACCACCTGGGTACGGGCGCTATCTAAAGTACCTATAATTGGCAACGCTAAAATGCCATCCCAAACACGGATCACAGGCGTAGAGATCTCGGTGATCTCATCAGTTTGACGCAGGATTACTTCTTCGCGGCCTTTAATAAAAGTTTCAAAAGTCACCACGCTCAGGTTGTCCATGATGCGGTTGATCTTTTGACTTTCTTTAAAAAGCTTCATCGGGTCTTCCGGGATTTCCTGTTGTAAAACGTCCAGGATAGCCTCTTTCAGTGTGAATACAAAATTCCCTGTTTCGCGGGGGCTAAAACCCTGGCGCGCCCGCGTAATAGCTATACCTCCTAAGATTTCAATCACCGGGCTCCATTCATCTGAATCAAGATTAATGAAATTTTCTGTTGATAAATTATTGACCAGGGCGGTAATTAATTCCTCGGATTGGCTGCGCAATTCGTCGTTACTGATCAGGTCTTCACGCAGGCCTTCGTCAGCTAACTGGTTCTTCATCCAGAGTTCCAGGATGTTTTTTTTCTTATTTTTTAACAATTGATGTGTTTTTAGTGACATGGATGAAGTATACAGGTTAAATATATAAATATACGCTTGCTATACGATCCAAACTTGGCAAGTTGAAAGATTTTGTAAGGTAATCAAACAGTTCAATATTAGAAATGTTTTAATTTAATATTAAAAATTATTTCAGGCGGAATCTTGAATTCATTCAGAAACGCCAAATGTCCCCAGTTGAGTGTTCAGCACTTTTTTCATTATTTTAAGTTGTAAATTACATACTGATTGATGAATTATGGCTGCTGGTGGTGTACAAAATCGCCCAGTTTACTTATATCAGTTTTGTGTTTCTTCATTATCTTCTTTTTAGCCCTTAAGTAGTCCTGGGCATGGTCTAGCCTGTAAGCTTCAGCCTCTGCGGCACGTTTTCCGCGTAAATAAAACCAAATTCCGGCCCCTGCAGCCAATGCCCCAGTGATGGCAGCCGCGATGTAAAGCATTGTGTTGTCTTTTTTGTTAAAAGGATTTTTCATAGTCGATATTTTAAAGGTCAACAAGCGGCAACCCTTTTAGTTGTTGATTTATTTAAAAAGACAATTGTTTAGGTATGAGTTAATGTCATTGTCGCGCGCTCTTGTTAATCAGGAACTTTAGATCAAAAAAAACTTGCGTAACGGAATTATCCTGGGAGCACTAAGCGGGGCTTTCGCCGTAGGCCTATGGAAAGTAACCCTGAAAGCGCACCCTGCGCCGCCCTCGATAGATTTTACGAATTATTAAATTTAACTGGTGCCGGCTCATATCATTTTCACAGTGTGTGCCAAGCTACCCTCAAGGTTGCTGGACGAGGTTGTTTAGCGTGGTTAGGTTCTGCACAGCGTCACCCATCGTATTATTAAAATAAGCATAAACCGTTTTGCCTTCTTCCTGCCATTCGCTGATATAAGTACTGTATTCGGTTAATACATCGTCGGGGTAACTTCCTCGGTATTTTCCGCCTGGACCATGAAAACGGAGGTATATCGTATCGCCTGTGACATAATGTAACGGGGTGGCAGAAGCCGGGATATCCTGTAGGACAATACTAAGGTTACTTGACATAGCGAATTGGAGTATTTTTTCTGTATACCAGGAAGCATGGCGAAACTCCAGCGCTATTTTCCATGTCTCTTCAGGATCGGCCTTCTTCACACTGCTAATCAAATACTGTAGCTGCGGCATTAGGTTACCCTTTGCTGACGGCGGAAGCTGAACAAGCAAACAGCCTTTACGGTTTCCGGCGCTATTGATTGCCTCCATAAAGCGGATGATATCAGCCGGGTTAAATTCCAAGCCTTTTTCATGGGTTATCCCGCGCCAAAGCTTGAAGGTGAACCGAAAACCATCCGGCACGTCTTCCGCCCATTTACCAACTGTTTTAGCTTGGGGTATTTTATAAAATGACGAATTGATTTCAATACTGTTAAACAGGGAAGCATAATAACACAACCTGCTTTTTTCTTTAAAAGCTGGAGGATAATGTGTTTTGTTGGGCACAGGTAACACCAGGCCGCTTGTGCCGGCATAATAATTACCCATTAACTACTTCACCTCCATTTACATGGATGACCTGGCCGGTGATAAACGAGGCATCGTCAGAAGCAAGAAAAACATAGGCCGGACCCAGTTCAGATGGTTGCCCTGCTCTTTTCATGGCCGTTTCTGATCCAAATTCCTTAATCTTTTCTTTATCAAATGTAGCTACGATGAGTGGTGTCCAAACCGGGCCGGGTGCCACAGCGTTTACTCTGATCTTCTTTTTTACAATATTGGTGGCTAATGACCGGGTGAAAGAGGTGATTGCGCCTTTAGTGGAGGAATAATCAATTAGGTTTGGCGAAGATCGATAGGCGGTCACCGATGTTGTATTGATGATACTATCGCCGGGCCTCATAAATTCCAGCGCTTCGTTGGCAAAATAAAAATAAGCGAAGATGTTTGTGCTGAAGGTATCCTTCAGTTGTTTTTCATCGATATTTTTCGGGTCTTTTTGTGGTATCTGCATGCCCGCATTGTTAACAAGTATATTGAGTTTGCCCCATTTCTTAATAGTTTGCTGTACAGCCTTTTTGCAAAAGGAAGCTTTTTTAACATCGCCTCTTACTAACAGGCATTGTCTGCCTTCTGCTTCAACCAACTTTTGAGTTTCTTCAGCGTCAATATCTTCGTTCAGGTAAACAATTACAATATCTGCGCCTTCGCGTGCGAAATGAACGCTGACGGCGCGGCCGATGCCGCTGTCGCCACCGGTAATCAGGGCCACCTTGTCTTTCAGTTTTCCTGAACCCTGGTAGCTGGCTTTGATGTATTCCGGTGCCGGATTCATTTTGGCTTCAATGCCAGGCTGCCGGTTTTGTTTCTTTGGTGTCTTTGCCATAGCATTGCTTTTATAATATAACTATGCTTATTCCATATAGTTTCACTTATAGTTAAAACCGAATTTCGTAAGGCAGCGGTTAAAGAGGAAACGCCGGGTATTTCATAAAAAAAGGGCCGCTTAATTTTAAGCGGCCCAAACTACAATATCACCCTTATCATCTTAATCTTCTGCCGGTTCGGTGCTGGCCTCATAATTAGCCTGGCTCTCGGCAATCTCTGTTAATTTTGCATCTGCTGTTTTTTCTTCATCCAGCGTCAATACAAACAATTCAGCAATTTCATAATAGCCCAATGTTTTAGCCAGTGCGATCATGCCACCGTAGGAAGCTATTTCGTAGTGCTCTGCTTTCTGACCGGCAAAGATCAGTCCTACATCACGTTGGGCAGTTCCTTCCGCTGTAGCGCCGATGATCTCATCACCTTCGTCCACAATACCCGACATCGCTTCGCACTTCCTGCTTTCGGGCTCCAGGCCCAGGATCGCGAAAGCTTGTTCAAGACGTTGAACATGGGTTTCCGTTTCCGACAAATGCATTTCAAAAGCACTCTTCAGTTCAACGGAAGTTGCTGCTTCGGCCATATCCGGCAGCGTATCCACCAATTCCCGTTCGGCCCAAAGCAGGTCTTTTAGTTCATTCACAAAAAACTCCATTAGTTTGGAATTACCTCCCCCAGTTTCCTGCCATTCCTCTTCCTGTTCGATACTTTCCGGTTCCGGCGCATAAGCAGCCTGGTTTGGGTATTCACCTGCGGCGCCTTCGTATGATGGCTGCGCAACAAATTTGTTGGTAGCTGTTGGGTAACCAGGTTTTTCGCTCGTGGCTAATCCGGTATCGTCAGTGTCATAGTCATCATTGTCATCAGATGCCTCCACCTGGTCGCGTAAAGATCTAATAAGATCATGACTATCAATAATACCTTGCTGCTGCCTTTGTAAAATCTGTGTCAATTCGGAATCAAGATCATTCTCCGGATCCAGCGCATCGCGGTAAGCACTTTTAGCAGCATCTTCGCCACGCTCACACTCGTTCAGTACGGCTAATAGATCATGGCCTGTAAAAGTGGCTTTGATATCTATCCAGGCGCGGTGCAGGTCGCCAGAGGTACTGGTGCCATCGGCTGGTTCGATGCCATATTGCTGCGCAATAGCGGTCAGATCCGTTGCGTATTGCTGGCTTTCGCCGGCCAATTTGCTAAAAACGGAGATCAGGCCGTTGTCATTGTTTTCCAGGTCGGTGCCCGCTTTTTCAAAACCGGCTACGCGATCATTATTGATCTTGATGAGGTCATTGATCACATCGATCGATTTTTCAGATATTTCCATAGGTATAGTTATTATTTGTTGATGTTAAATTTACAGGCTATCAGCCCGCGCTGTTGTTATCCTCCAGTTCAGCGTACAGGACAGCCTGCGTTTTTCCATTGTCGAGTTTCACTACGATGCTATCGCCGATTGCATACACAACCTCGCCTTCACCTTCCTGTGAAAGCACACGCTGCCCTTTAAAGAACAAGTGCTCATCCATTGTTTAATTATTTAGCCACTGGTACAAAATTGCTCCATTGCGCAACACCTTTGGGTTCCGCATCTTTTACTTCTGCACTTTTTACGGCACTCATTTCTTTGTCCAGTTTATCCTTGGCTTTTAATTCTTTGCTGAAATCCTGCGGCAGTTTAGTTTGCCCTTCGGTTTCTTCCACTTGGGTTAAAGGGTTTTCCACAAAGATCCATTCCTTACCCATGCCCGGCATTTCACCTTCGTTCCAGGGGCCGCGCACGGCGCCATCTGAAAGGTTAAAAGCCTGTTGCGTAAAACGCGGATCGGCAGCCAATACGCCGGGCGGGAAATTAGGCTGGATGGTTTCCAGCGCCGCCTCGAACATTTTATAGTGCGCTACTTCGCGCGTCATCAGGAAAGACAACGTTTCGTGGATATAGGGGTCATCGGTAAATTTCATGAGGTGTTCATAAACCAGCTTGGCACGCGATTCGGAAGCCAGGTTACTGCGCAGGTCCACGGTCAGGTCGCCATTGGAGTGGATGTACGATGCGCACCAGGGAATGCCTTGACTATTGCGAGGCGTTACCCCACCGCCGGTAATCATTACAAATTGTGGATTGGCGGCCAGCGCTTCATGGATAATGCTTTCCTTTGCCGCTTTGCCGTTCATCACCTGCATGATCTCGGAGCTGTCGGCGGCATTTTTAAGTTCGCCGTTGACGCCTTTCAACAGCATCTGAATTGTTGCACCAACGATTTCCAGGTGACTGAATTCCTCGGTGGCGATATCCATCAGCATGTCATATTTATCGGGGTGCGGGACTTTCGCGCCGAACGCCTGGGTGAAATATTGCATGGCCGCAGCCAGCTCACCATTTTCGCCGCCGAATTGCTCCAATAAGAGGTTGGCAAAACGCGGATCAGGGCGGGATACCCTTGCATTGAATTGTAAGTCCTTGACGTGGTGAAACATAAGTTGAGTTTTAATGTATGTTTATTGTACAACTACTGAGTTTGTATTTAGTTTCTAATTAAAAAAATAATTAATTGAGAAAGTTATAAAACAAAATAGTGGCGCTTTAAGTTGATATCATACCTTTTTTCGCTATCCGCGGCGTTCACGGAGTAAGTATTATTTTTTTAAGATGCATGCATGCTCACCATGGCTTTTAACTGTTAACGCAAAACTGAACAGTGCTAACCTGGCCGCTCTTTATGAACAGGAAGCGGCGGGCTATTCCTTTAAAATTTATTTGATCGACGACTCCTGCTGGCTTGTGGCGGCATGGCCCCAAGGCAGCAGGATTGCATTCCGCCTAGCTTATTCGCCAAATGACAGCCTGGAATTAAAGAAGGTCTGGAAGAAAAATCAAAATATAACTTTCCGGATTAAGTCGATCATGGGTGAATACGAAGCTGTAGTGCAATTGCCAGCCGCGGATAATCCTGTACTTCGATTAACTACGACACTGAAAGCAGATTCCTCGCTTTTATTTCCTTACTGGCCGAGGGACATTGTGCCGCTTGGCGCAGCAGGCAGCGACTTAATGGCCGAGGGTGAGATCAAGGTCAGCCAGGTGGGTACCCGTTCGGGGCAACTTTATTTTAGCTTTAGCAGGCCAAAGGCAGGCTCAGTGCTTTACCTGCAGAACCTGACTGCCCTCGCGGATTATAACCAACAGACCGAAACTTCGGCCGGTGAAACTGTAGGCGGCGAATGGCCGGAAATCGGTTTTGCCTTGCCGCCAACGTTAAAGAATAAAGCACTGGAAGCGGGAAAAAAATACATTCTGAGTGACGCTTTTATCGCGCTTTCGGAAGAAGTACCGGGGAATGAACCGGCAATGATACGACAATACCTTGACCTGCTGGCGACCGTATATCTGCAATTGCCAAAACCAAATACCACTTATCAACACTGGCCGGTGATACTGCAAAAAGGCCTGACCGATCTGGAGAAAAGCCCCGGCAGCTGGAGCCAGGTTGATGGTCATCATTATCTCAATGCATATGTATGTGACTATGAAACGCCGCCCGAGATCATGGTTCAGCTTGCGGTGCTGCTTCCCTTACTTGACTATGTGGAATGGAGCAGTGCGGAATTGATCATGATGAAAAAAATAAAAGAAGGCCTATCCGCATTCTACGACGGGGAGCTTCAAACGATCATGCGCTGGCATCCAAAGGTAGCAGACACCATGGAAGGCGAGGAGGAACACAAGAAACCCATGGTTATGGATTCCTGGTATTTACAACACCCGTTGCTAAACCTTTCCCGGCTGGCGCTGAAAGGCGATAAGATTGCGGAAAAGCTGTTTCTCGACTCTCTTGACTTTGCCATTAGAGTTGCCCACCATTTTGATTATAAGTGGCCTGTATTTTATAAAATGGATACGCTGGAAGTGTTGAAAGCTGAAACCCAGCCCGGCAAAGGGGGAGAAAAGGATGTACCCGGTCTTTACGCTCATGTCATGCTGCAGGCCTGGGAGTTGACCGGGAATAAACGTTACCTGGCAGAAGCGGAAAAAGCAGCCCAGCGGCTACGTGGCCTGGGCTTTGAACTTTTCTATCAGGCCAACAATACTTCATTTTCAGCAGGGGCGCTACTGCGACTATATAAAATTACGAGAAAAGAGATTTACAGGGAGTTGAGTTATCTTTGTCTGGCTAATGTTTTTAAAAACGTCCGGCTGTGGGATTGTAATTATGGTTACGGCAAAAACTTCCCTTCCTTCTTTGCCTTGTTCCCGCTCAATGATGCGCCTTATACCGCCGCTTACGAGGAGCAGGAGGTCTTTTGTGCCTTTCATGATTACCTGCGCAACGCCGAAGGGGAGGAGATTCTGCCATCGTTACGATTGCTTTTAGCGGAATATATCCGTTTTCTGGTTGATAGGGCGGTTTATTATTATCCGACCATGCTGCCGAAAGAAATGCTGTCGGAGGAAGTCAAGACTGGTGAGGTTGATCCAAATCTCTGGATCGCGCTGGAGGATCTGCACGATGGCTGGGAAAAATCCGGCGAAGTTGGCCAGGAAGTCTACGGCGCGGGTAATGCCTTTGGCATTCTGCCGCGGCATTATATGCAGGTTGAAGACCAGTCTTTTATGATTTATACAGATTACCCGACGTACGGATTCTCGCCGAAAAAGCATCGCCCGGCTAAATTTAAACTCGCGGGTGACGGTAGGTTAAACAGCGTCCTGATGCTGGTTAAAACAGATAAAGGTAAAATGCCGGAATTTACGGTAAGGATGAATGCCCAAAAGGAAAGTTTAAAAGGAAAAAAAACTAAAGAAGGACACCTGGAATTTACTGTTCCAGGCGATAGCGAAATTCATATTGACTGGAAATGAAAATTGAAAAATTCTATAATCAGGCCTATGACAGGTTAAAGGAGGATCTGAGTGTAACTTCTGGAGCAGACAGCTTTACTTTGGTGATCAATGTTTTGGTCAACGCCCATGGCTTCGAAGATGCCAAACTCAAATTACAGTAAGCAATATTGCAGGACCTCAAAGACGCAGAAATAAAAATAGGAGGATCATAGATCAACGAATATGAAGAAGAAAGTTAATTTATTTGAGCGGTTCTCGAACTGGGCGACAACCGCTACCGGAAGTTCGGCGGCATTTATTATTGCCGCAGCCGTTGTAGTCATTTGGGCGGTCAGCGGCCCTTTGTTTCATTATTCCGAAACCTGGCAGCTCGTGATTAATACGGGTACGACAATTATCACCTTTCTGATGGTCTTCCTAATCCAAAAATCGCAAAACAAGGATTCCAAGGCGATCCATTTGAAGCTGAACGAGCTGTTGGCCTCGCATGAAGGTACCAGTAACCGCATTGTCGACATTGAAAATTTAACCGAAGATGAATTGGATAAGCTCCACCGCTTTTACGCGCAACTTTCGGCCTTGGCGGAAAAAGAGGATGATATTACCTGCACGCATTCGATCGATGCGGCGGAGGAAAATCAGCGAGGGAAGTCTGCCACAAGAAACCTAAAACCTTAATGGGCATGGAATTAATTGACCTGTTCGAACGCCTAATCGCGTTTAACACCGGCTTACTGCCGGATATGCTGGAATTGAAATACGAGGCCATGGCCGAGAATGCCTTTCGGTTCTTCCGGGGCACTTGTCATTTGTTTTACGAGGATCTGGCCGCTGCTGAAGCACTGCCACTCTCTCCGCTTGCCTGGATCTGCGGTGATCTGCATATTGAGAATTTTGGCAGTTACAAAGGAGATAATAAACTGGTTTATTTTGACTTAAATGATTTTGACGAAGCCCTATTGGCACCGGCTACCTATGAGCTAGCGCGGATGGTCAGCAGTATTTTTATCGCTTTTGACAACCTGGCTATCGAACCCAAAAAAGCTCAAAAGATGGCGCAACTCTACCTGAAAACCTATTCGGCCACACTGGCTAAAGGAAAGGCGATTAGTATAGAGCCGCGAACGGCCAAAGGCATCGTAAGTAATTTCTTACAGGCGGCTACCCATATCGACAAGAAAACCCTGCTTAAAAAACGTACGGTTAGTAAAAAGAGACACATCATGTTGTCACTGGAGGATGAGCGACATTTTAAGCTGGACAAGAAACTGAGGACTGAACTCCGGGCGCATATCAACGAATGGATTAAGACCAGCAGCGATGGTCCTTATAATTATGAAGTGATCAGCGCCGTTTTCCGGTTGGCCGGTACAGGTAGTGTAGGAGTTAAACGCTACCTGTTCCTACTGAAAAGTACTAATACAAAAAATAAGTATTTGTTGCTGGATATGAAGCAGGCCCGTACGTCTTCGATATTGCCTTATACTACCGTACAGCAACTGCAATGGGAAAGCGAGGCCGCGCGGGTGATTGGAGTGCAGCAGCGGATGCAGAACGTATCGGCAGCGCTGCTCAGCACAACATTATTCCGTGAGGAATCATATATCATCCAGGAATTACAGCCCGTGAAGGATACGATTAAATTCAAACTGCTGAAGGACGATTACCGTGATATGTACCAGGTCATCGACGATATGGCGGCACTGACCGCTTCCGCCCAGCTCCGCAGCGGCGGTATTCAGGGCTCTGCGGTCATTGACGAATTAATGGCCTTTGGTCTGGACCAGGGATGGCAAGAAGCCGTGAGCGAATACGCCCGCAAATATGCTATCAAGGTTAAACGCTATTATAAAAGTTATTTGAAAGGCTATCGAAAGGGCAAACTATGAAAAAGCAAACAACCTTCATGGCCATGATCGAATGCCCGAAATGTACCGGGTTAAGGACTATATCATTATCCAGCCAGTTATACTTCAGCTATTTCAGTTAATGAACTTTACATTAAAAACGACAGATGCGGAGAACCCTGTCATATGGCTTCGGGGAATACCGAGATCGGACCTGACTGACGTCATTCGCAACCACGTACAGGGGGGCCAGGAAGGCGAACAGAATCTTTGAAATAAGTTAAAAAAACGAGGTCGAATATTTTTGTATTTGACTAATATTTTTAGTAAGTTTAACTATTGAAATGTTACGAAAACCGCTGTTTATTTTATTTTTTCCTGCTTTATTTCAACTGGAGCGTTGTTAGGAGCCCTGCATGCTAAGAACCCATTTCCGGCATTCGCTATAGCATTTGGAATCTGGGCACTATTTGTATGGGGTTATAACAGGCGCTCTAAGAAAGAAACTGAAAGGCGATCCAGAGAAAGATTATTTGAAGATTATATGCGCCATAGGATCAGGAATGACCAGCGTTAATTTTCATAGTAAATTAAAAACAATTGCCAATTCATTTCGTTAAGTGAGTCGGTAAGCATTTCTGCTTACCTTGTGATAAAGTTTAGGTGAAGGTCCCCAGGCAGCGAGTGCGAGGGGACTTTCGTATTTAAAGCATTTCTGATCCTTGATATTTCAATTCGATCGATATTGTACCATCTTTTTATCTTTGCAGAATATGAGTTTACCTTTGCGCATCACATTTGAAGATATTGATTATACTTACAAAGTATTAAGTAAGGGATCAATAGGGAAACCACACAAATAAAAATCAGTCTTTTTAGCGAAGAGTTTACTTTGATTCGTAATCAACTCAATGATTGGGTTGCCGAAGAAACAACCATTGGAGATAATCAGGGCCTTTTAAAGGCCATTGGCCGTTCGCTGGCATCGCGTTACAGGCTTAAATAATACCCGGATTTGCCAAAACAATAAAGTCCCTGTCAATTTTGACAGAGACTTTCCCAAAACATTTTTAATTTTAATTATTGTGCGTTCTTTTTTTCTGTTACTTCTTTGCGGATATCAGTAGCCAATACCTTTAATTCCTGCATTACATTACGTAAGCGGGTACCTGCAGCTTTATTGCCTTTGTCATAAAAACTTGTAGCATCTGCTTCTGCTGCCGCTATCACTTCTTTTAATTTCTCGAATTTTTCCATTGTATTAATTTTTTAAAAGGCGCAAATCTAATATTTATCTTCTGGAAAAAGATTGTGCCGATAGGACGGCTGTTCCTCTTTTCTGAAAATTATAAAGGCCATTTTGTTTTTTTAAGAATCGTAAAGGAAGCAGCTGCTTTTCAATTTTAGAGAAGGTAACTAAGTTGCGATCCACACGATTCCCTTTCTTTACCCCCTGTTCCCAGAGAGAGCGACCGAATTCAATATCCTTTTAATGCTATGCCTGTTTGATATTTACATGGTCGGTAACAAACGGATCTGTGATTACGTGATCGAGGCAATACATCTGCATCTTTATCGTATTTCGCCGGCCAATGCCCGTTTTATATTCCTGGCTTATCTGCGCTATTATCCACAATTCCGAGCATTCAGTGGTAGACAGGCACGCAGCCGAGCGCGCAATCAGCCGCACCGCCAATCACAGGCGGGACTGGTGCAGGAGTTTATCCGCAAATATGAAAAGGAGGTCGCCAGCTTATCGAAGGATGAGCTAAGCTTGGAAACTCTGGACCGTTCCAAGCTGGAACCGGCAGACTGGGAAACTGGGTTTAGTTTTGTCCCGGTTGATATGCAAGACCCCTTTCTCATGGCCTATAGCCTGATGGCAGTACCGGAGATCGTTAAAGAGTTAATGGTTCCCCGGCGTTCAGGAACCCGGCCGGATAATTGGGATTACCATATGGAACATCGCTTTTTTACGCTGTACAGTCATTTCCTGCTTTATCGCACCGAAGCAGATATTCCCAAATTTTTCGCACCCGTACTAGCCAATTTTAACGTCTCTAGTGAAATAGCCGATCTTTTGGGTGAACTGATCGGCGCCCAGATCCGGGTGGATAATTACGACGGAGTACAGTGATGCTAGCTGTGTATCTTTCAATACCCGAAGCTGAAAATAGCAGAAGGGCATTAAATACATCAAACGGTATGCGAAGAGCAAAGTTGCTTGGAAGATATCCCAACAAAGCACCGCTTGGTTTTATCAATTATACTGGATTAGACGGTAAGAAATACATTATTCCTGCGCAACCTGAAGCAGATATTATTAAATGGGCTTTTAAGCAGCTTGCGAAAAATTCATTTAAGATAGAAGTAGTAAGAAGAATGGCTTGCGCTAAAGGGTTAAGATGTTCGAGATCTGGTTTTTGGAAGCTTGTACGAAATCCAGTATATTGTGGACTTATTCCTTTGTCTGTGATAGGACAATAACCTGATTTGATAAAAGCTGTTCATGAGCCGTTAATCTCTGAATCCTTGTTTAATGAAGTCCAGGCTATAATCAATACCAAGCGGAAGATCACATGTAAATCCGATGAGTTAAGTAATGCATTTTTTCTTAGGAGGTTTTTAATTTGTCCAGTTTGTGGAGGAAAGCTCACTGGAAGTTTCTCTAAAGGGTCTACAAAAAAGCATTCTTATTATCATTGTTCGAAAGGTTGTAGGACAAGGATAAAATCGGAACTGGTAAATAACAGCTATAACGAGAGATTGCAGGAATTGCGTCTTTTAGATGGATCGGTCGGATTGTTTGATCTTGTTTTGGAGGATGAGAATATTGGTGTTCAAAGGATTGAATATCTGCAAGACCGCAGGTTATTAATAAAACAACTTGAAGAACAGCGGTTGGTGATTTCGAAGGCAAGAAAATTGTTTGTAGCTGATAGGGTGAAATTTGATGACTTTAAAGAACTTAAGATAGAAAGCCTGGCAATTTGTAACAATGTAGGAGTAGAGTTGAACAGTAATGCATCTAAATTAAAATTACTTCGGGAACAATTAAAAGTAGAAGGAAGATCTATCAATCAGATATTTCACAACTTTTTAAACCTAGACATATTGGATAAGAAGTATATCGTGAGTATGATTCCGCCAACAACTATTAATATTACTACTGGAACTGTATCGATACAAATTAATAGTGTTTTGGCAAATATATTGTCTTTTAAAAAGCCGAACGCAACATTTGAAGGGATGGCTCTGGATAGGGGAATGAAAAGTTATAGAGAAAGAAAAGTTCCGACAAGACGGGCGATTTCGATCCTGATAAAAAATGGTATTCAATTAGATGAAAGCGAAGCCGTGGTGGTTTTAGATTTTCTATATCGCATGGCAAAAACATATAATTTCACTAATACCCCAAATAACAAGATCCTTAAGTGGATATCGAACCAGCAAAAAACAGGGCAGGAGATATCTTAAACTTGCTTTTTAGACTACATTTCAAAAAGGTATAACAAATATTTACGGAAAAATCGAACCGTTACAGAAAGTGGTGTAACGGTTTGATTAGTAAATTTTTATGGGTATAAAAAAAGGAAACAACGACCATGTGTTGTTTCCTTAAGTACTCAGAGCGGGAATCGAACCCGCTTTGTAAGTCCTTAAATTATAATAAGTTACAAATCCTTAAGAGATCATTCAACGATTTATACAACCCGGTATTTAGCCATTAATCGCTGTATCACAAATATACAAAACGGTTGATCTTAAGAGAAATTCAAAATGATTTTAATTATAAAAAACTGAATGATAGGTTCGAACCATATCCAATGATTGCAATATGTAGGAGGACAATAGTTGCCGGAGGGAGTTTGTACACCCCTTATACAATTCTGATATTCAATATTCTGTGTGGATTTAATTTCTTACTCACCGAAATACTCACCACTTTTTAAATACAGATTGATTGCAAATCTTATACTATAAAGGTACGAAAACTCATCTGTATCTTCAAAATTTGAACTACATTGTAGCAATAGCAATTAGCTCTTTAGAAATGTTAAAACATTTGCAAAAACGGAAATCCCCCGGCTCATAATTACTTTTGCCTTTTGCATACTGCTATTGGAGAGGCGGAAAGTTTTTGCAGCATTTTATACGAGTATAAACGGGTATATTCGATTAATAGAGCGTTCAATTTGTCAGGATCTTTCGTTCTAATTTTAAAAGATTAATATTGAAGGCGATATCGTCAAAAGTATTATTCTCTGAATTTTTAGCATCAGCATCGAGTTTAGCATGTATATATTCCGTCAAATGCTGAGTCCTTACTTCCAAATAAACTAACGGGTCAAATTCAGAATAAGAGTTGTAACCATCTTTCAAGTTATTTATAGAATTATCAATAATTTTAACACACGAATTCGTGCATAATATTTGAGACTTTCCGGTCAAGTATCTTAGCAAATCCTCGTCAGTTGAGAGATCATTAGGAAAGGCAATCTTGCAGTATTCGTAAATCAACTGGTAATAGAGATCAAGGGAAGCTTTAGCGTTGCTACCAATTGGATTGGTCGAAACATTTAAGAAATCACGCTCAAGTTCAGTCATATAAGCTGTTGCTCTTGCTTGAAATGCTTTCTTAAAATACTTAGTTTGTAATTTATTCCAATTCGCGGTGTCCCTAACAATCGCGCCATCTTTTAATCCGTGGTTAAATGTTCTTTGCACAAAAGCGCTTATAGTCTTAAAGTTTTCTTTAAAGACAGTTTCGGGATCTTTATCATATAACTTGTTGCCGAATCTTATGTATTTAAAATCAGACGTTATTTGATGAGTGGCTGAATCGTGCCAATAGCGCTGGTAGGAGATATTATATGCCCGAAATGGAAATTCTCCGTCTCCATAATCATATTTGTAAATTAAAAATGGTGTTGAAATACCATCGGCAGTTACATAGGAAAAATTAAATCCAAAGTCGAGATCCTCAGTCCAGTCTTGTTCACCATCACAATAATCTACCCCTGTGCCAGGTCCGGCCACGTTGCTGTGTGAAACTTTAGTAAATTTATAGGACCAACCCTGCCAACCAGATTTGACTTTCGTAAAATCTAATCGAATTGTCCCCAATCCAAGTGTTTGCGGAATAAAGTCCACTGTATCTAAGTATTTATAAAAGGTGGTATCATCATTCTTAAACGACTTTCCATTAACTGCCAGGTCCACATGTGTGATAGCAGGAAAACTTGTCCCTTTGTGAGCAAACGGAGTGACGGAATTAAATTCGTTTGCGACGATTTGATTACAGGTTGGCCAGTAAATATTATCTATGAACTTTTTTGCATTATCTTTATATGCTTTCAATAACGCATCGATAATTTTATAATTTGGATGAGTGCCTGTTGAATCTTTATAGGATTTTAAACTTGTTTGAAAATCCAAAATGGCCTGCCCTTGCGCAATATAATTATCCAATAGCGCTATGTTTACCTTACGTTTAGCTATTTTCGGAAAGTCGTTGACCAATTTTAAAAGTGCACTGGTTGACGTCATCCATATACCGGGATCGGGCAGCGTGGCGGCTTGATTGGTTGCAACGACCTTTGTTCGTAGAATATCTTTAAATAGATTGATGGGCAATTCATTGTCGCACCGTCGGCTAAAATTGTCGTAAAGATCGGTATTGGTGAACGTCAAGGCATCGTTCATCATCGTACTATATTGCAGCGAACGACCAACTCCGTTTCCGAGCGTCAGTAGATAACTTGTAAATTGATCATTGGTCATTGTTCCATCTTTTATAACATCCTTATAACTGAAGATTTCCGAACATGTCGTAAGTAAATTATCTTTAAAGCTTTGATCCAAGCGATTCATGATGCTTTTATCCATGCTATATAGCTTGGTTTGTAAAGCTGCCTGGCTAACTGAAAGATTAGAAAGGATTTCCGCATTGACGATTTGCTGCTTTTGTAAAGCATCAAAACCTTTGATCATGGTTGAATAAATCGTATCTAACTTTTCATCAACGATATCAAACCGTTTATTCATGTGAACATATAGTGTATCAACCATCTTCGCGAGCCCATTAATCTGCTCCATGATTTGTTGTTCCGGTGTAGGTCCAGAAGAGAAATAGCTAAAAATGTTGATCACTGCGGCTACTATGTCGCCAGATAAAATAATTGAGCTTACCGACTTGCCTCCGTTACCGAATTTAGATGCAACCTGATCAAACTTGTCAATTGCCGATGCGACTTGAATCGCGTTATTTCCAAGGACCGTAATGTCGTTAGCTAATTTTTTATTGCCAAAAGCAAACGCCAGGCCGGAAAAAATATTGATCGCGGCAGACGCAGTTTGCAATTTAATGTTGTCGATTTGTGCTTGATTTTCAATTTCCTGTTGAGTCGCCTGATTTTGCAGAGCCCTAGTAATAAGTTCATTATTTTGTCGTTCACTTTCGTTGAGCTCGTTTAGTTTATTAGAAAACTGAGTAACCAAATCGCCTTCCATTAGCTGATTAGCCTCGATCTTTTGCAACATATCCTTAGTATACACTTGGTTGGCAAAGTCGGGATTATGAGTCATGAGTTGCTCGACATTTTCGAATGGCGAAGCATTGAAGCTGGCGCCGGTCGCAGCATTTAGCACAGTGCCAAAGCTTAAGTTCGTTTGCGAAAGTTTCCAGGCGTCATCCAATACCAAGTTTGTGGCATAAACGCCAAGATTATATCCGTTCAATTGGTTTGAAAAGTAATTATCCGTTGCATTATTGGTTAGGCGCGTATATAAATCGGACCCACTTCTATACAAAAATGATAGCGCTGCAGCTCCAACACCAATTGATTTAAAGGGTTTCGGAAGACCTACAGCAGAAACACCAACGGCAATATCGTTTAAATACGAAGAAATGTCGTTATACTTTTTACCCCCATTGACTGAAATGAGCTGTTGATCAAAATCAGTCAATTTTGCTTCGGCCGCAGACACTGACATTCGCGGGTTATCTTGAAATAGAGTCAAGAGATACCAGGTCTTTAGAATGGATCCATAATCGCCATTTCTTTGGGTATTATATTTTGAAAGTTCGCGAAAATTAATTTCATCAACAGAAGTAAGCGTTTGTTGAGAAAAGCATGGAATTGACATCAGCATTAGTGCTGAAATTAGCAATGACTTCATAGTATAATTAACGCCAATTTTTAAAAAGCGCTATTGGCTTGATCAGGCTAAATATAAGAAAAACAAACACTTATTAGACTAAGCCAACTAAAATTGCCATTTTATCCAGAATTGTGTGATGTAGTATAGGCCTATTGCTTCATTTTAATTGTATTCAAATTCACCAGCAACGTGTCCGCCGCCGGTTGAAACTGTTCCCGCAACACCTCTTCTACTTCATAGGGCCCGATTTGCGCGAAGAAACGCAAAAAAGGAGCATATGGTAAACGAATTAAAAAGCTATCAGGTTTTCCACTAAGGATGCAATAATCCTGATATAACTGTTGAACAAGCTTTGATGTCACAATTAGTGATGTATTCTCAACCGTTTCATTTATCTTAAAAAACAACAAAATTAATCTCATTACTCCACCTAATGCAGACATGGATAAACTGCTAAAATCATGGGGTTACTAAATTATTTATCAGCAGTATCCAGTGTAATCTTATAAGTCACCACATTAGTAAATAAACGATATTGAGAAAACGGTATATTTGATATGAATAAGCTGCCCGAACCATACACAAACTGCTATTCACAAATTAAATGTCACTGGAAAAAACAACTGGTGAAGTATCCGCAATAGTCGGCTACTTTTTTCAATATGAGATTTTTGCCACAGAAATATACAACCACCTATTATCAAATCAGTTAGAATGGGTAGAATTTGCAAGCCAGGAAGCAGGCAAACTTGATGACGTGTTAATTGGCACCAAAGATACCATCATTGCCTATCAAACTAAACAAATTGGTTCATCGAGTTTTAGTTACCGAGAGTTTACCAATGCTGATCCGGAGAGTGTTTTTCAAGGTATTTTCAAGGGATGGAAGAAAATTTCAGACACCTATCCAAGCAAAAAAATTGATGCGAGATTTATTACCACACAAAATATTTCTGAAGACGATTCAATAAGTGGGTACACAGGGCCATCCAAACCGTCTTTTGAAAAATTTGTAAGAAATTTTTGGAAACCAATACAGAGCGGCACTTACGACAGTCAATCAATACCAGTGGTATGGCAACCGGTATTCGATGAATTAGTCAAATCTGCTCCTTTTGAACACCAGTCTGGCACGAGTATAAAAGGAAGAACACGAGTCAGTAGTTTATCCAACAAGCAGCTAAAAAAATTAATCCACATGGTGGCTATATGTGCTTGCGCATATAATCCAGAGATGAAAAGCTATTATAAAAGAAGAGTGAGCGAGGGGAAAAATAAGATGAGTACGCTAAATGTTATACGCAATAAGATCATTTCCAGAATGTTTGCTGTTGTCAATCGCGGCTCGGGCTATGTAGATCTGATGAAATATGCAGCTTAGGGCTTATCATCTAAACTCTTAAACAACTCCCTTATTTTGGACGGGTTCTGTCAAGGGCAGCGAAGGGCGGGCTTGTGCGGCTGCGCTGTTCATACACCCTTGACGGGTTCCGGCCAAAATGAGAATTTTGTTGTCGAGTTAAGATGAAAATAACCATAAAAGAAGCCTTTGAGGTTATATATCTCTAAAAAAGCAAAATGAATGTCCCCGTTTGTGTATAAGCTTAGTGATAATGAACAAAAGCTACCTTACGTTTGCGGTAAGATGATAGCTTTTGAGGACGCTAATCGTTAAGTAATTCTTAGCGGGAAGAAGCTTTATTAATTAGAGATCAAGCTTATTGGTAAATTTATTTAATAATTGGTTTTAACACTAAGTCCAATTCCTGTCCCTTTTCTTGTCCAGGCAGATTGACTGGCCTGCCTGAAATAGGTATGGCCAAAAACAGCGGCTGCGATAGCAAGCTTGGCATTGGTTGCTGGCTGAGCTTCTATCCATTCCAGGGTCAATAGGACATCATTGTTCAGATAAAGAATATATTTAGAAAGATCGAATGTCATTTTACCCGTTTGGTAGTCCTCGATATTGATAAAGATATTTTCGCTTAATATGTTATTGCCAGGCTTATCGTTGACGAGTTTATACAAATTCATTCGAAAGACTAAATGCTTGAAAGGGTTTTGAATGATTAAAAAGCTAAGACTTTGCAAACTAGTTTCCGGGTGCTTGATTGGTATAATAATGCCGGCCTGTGAACCAACCCCGCTGGCATCGAAGCCCAGACCAAATAACTTTGAATCCTTTTCGTAACCAACGATTTTCACATGCACCTTTTTAGAAACGATAGATACTTGTTTGAGCTGATTTACCGATTTTTTTAATGAAATTGTCAATGGCCCATCTTTTAATCTTTCTTTGAGGTCACTAATCAAAAAAGCCTCGTTCCTGTAACCAATACTTGAGAATTTCAAAGTATCATTATTGGTAACTTTATTATCCAAAGTAATACTAAATGCACCAACAGCATTTGAAACCGTACCATTAGGCGTACTGGTTACTCCGATGCTAACATACGGGACAGGCTTATGATCGTCATCATCGACCACAACACCAGTTAGCTTGTTTTGGGCGTAAGCATGAAGACCTTGTATTAAAAAAACTGTTATCCATATATACCTCTTCATAATTAATTGTTTAATAGTATTTTATAAAACATTCAAAACAGCGTCTATCAAAGATGATTTATATCTGTCGTAGATTTTAGCGCAATAATGTTATTTTTTGTTAAATAAACTCTCTGATATAGTTATAACTTTTTCAATCCTAACCAACAATTAATTGTGATTAAAAAACTTATAAATAACTTGTAAAAGTCTTAGAATACGAAGCACTGCTAAAAAACAAATTAGAATGCTTCGCTTGTATAGCCTCCTATGTAAAGCGTAGTATATAAAAATGGTTATTTTTTTATTTTATTCAATGGTTTTTATTTTTTTCTTTTGCCAGCTTTCCAGTAAAGGCAATAGGGTTCACTGGCAGTAATTATTGCCTTTATTAAAAGATCACCCCATGTTTCTCAGCCTCCTATTTGCGATCATCCTTAAGAAGCCGCCAGCATTAATTATGGGTTTGTATAAAAGGCGCTGCCTACTTGACTTTGCAGACTATTTAAGTTAAGCCGCAGGCTACACATTGCAGTCACCTCTATGTTTTGTGCAATAACCTGGTCTTATAACTGCCGGGTACACATTGCAGTCGCCCTTTTTCTTTTTGAGTACAAACGGGAAATCCTTTATTGTTGTTATTGTTTGTCGTGTTAGTATGTGTGTAAACTCGAAGAGTTTTCCATATACTAACACGTATACGCCATATTTAACTCGCTTCAATAGAGTTCTCCTTTAACCCGATTTTATATCCTTCTCCTGTTTTGATTACATGCCAGACTCTACGTAAAAGTTTATGTGCCACCTTGATAATAATTTTATTGGGTTGTTTGCCTTTATGGCTGCGATAATAATCTTGCATGGTAGGATCTCTTCTTACAGAAACCCAGGCACTTTCTACCAAATAGCTACGAAGCAGACTTTTGCTTCGATATGTCAACCCTCTTACTTGCACCGTTTCACCACTACTATAAATACTCGGAATTAAACCAACATAACTGGCGAGCTGGTCAAATTTTTTAAACCTTCTGATATTTCCTAATTCAGCCAGGATGCCGATTGCTATAGTGGGCCCTATTCCCGGAATAGTCATCAATAATTGATAATCTTCAGCATAGTTAGTACAAGCATATTTTCTGAGTTCGGTATTCAGGGCAAGCCATTCCTGGCGTACAAAATCTAAATGCCTTAGTTTGCTCTGCATACTTGAATGGCCCGATGAGTGCTTCCATTCCAACCTATTAAGCCAAGCTGTCAATTCCATTGTCCATCTCGGCGTATCGTACTGCAAAGGGATTTTGATGCCGTAGTAAAGTAGTTCAGCTTTGATTTGGCTTTTTAATTTGCGTATGACTTTGGTTAGGTTATCCTTTTGCCTGAAAAGGCTCCTTAACTGCTCCTGCTGTTCATCAGGTACATATATGCCCGTAAGATGGCCAGAGTGCAATTGCTTGCTTGGCAAGGTGACGGCAATCTAACCTATCACTCTTTTGATCTTTATTCTTTGCGCTTTGTGGTATATCTGATGGGTTGAGAACTTTAACGTGCCAGCCAGCCTGGCTTAATTGCCGATAGGGGAAAAATCCGCAACAAGATGCTTCATAACAGCATTCGACAGGATAACCCTGAAAGTGTTGGTTCACGTAATCTATTAAGATACCCGGATCGGACGTCATATTAAATGTTTTGTGATCAAAAAGATCCGTCCTGATACTCACTGACCAGTTCTTCTTATGGACATCAATGCCGATAAATAATTGTGGAGTTTGCATAAGCTTATGTTTTTATTGCTAAATTATTGAACAACGCTTTAACATATATGCTTTACTTTTCATCTGCCGGTCGGTAACTTTGCCGGATGCGGTGAAATGGGATTATTGATATTGCGGGAGGGGGAGGCAGGTGTGTTATGAGGGACGAATTTCACTCCTGCCAGCGGCAGCAAGGCTGACGGCGCAATGAAACCCGGCGCGATAGCGCGAGGTGCAATGAAGCCGCCTGCCGTAACTGCATGGTTCCAACGGGTGTACGTGTCGTTTTGCTTTTTCAGCAGCAAGGCCGGACGATTAACTTAATCGCCCGACTTGCTACATCGGCTTTCTCCATCGGATTCAATTATCAGAACGGAGAGGATCCTATCGCAGGACTGGCCAAACAACGTTATTGGCAACTGGCATTGCGATTTCAATTTTGATGGTATATTAGCGATCTCTTAATAAAACATGCTACAAGCCATTAACGCCAATAAAGCCGGACGAAATATATCGAGTAGTGAGATGCATTGGCGCAAGCTGTTCAAGGCTTCGGAAGATTCCCTAACCTCGACAATCATCGGCCTGCTGCTTTACCTGCCACTGGAGCTTGGCTGGCATATTCTCACCGAAGCCTGTTATGACCCTGGATTACCGCAGCCGGCACGCATTCTTTCACGCGAGTTTTGGCCGTTATGGAACAGCGCCGGGACGCGGAACAGCAGGTTTGTAGAACCGGACGTTTTTATCCGGACGCCGGGTTTTGACCTAATCATTGAAGCCAAGCGTTACGATTATGACCAGCATTCTGCTTTACAATGGCAGACGGAATTCCGGGCCTATTTGAATGAATACGCCGAAGACGCACGTCCGGTGTTTCTTCTGGCCCTGGGAGGTATCAGCTCTGAACAAACCGTGGTGCTGACTGATGGAGAAGACCGTATGCCAATATTCATGTGCAGGTGGGAACGCTTGCTTAAAAGCTGTAGAAATGCGCTCGCGCAGCTCAATCATTCCCGGCATATTCTGCAGGCTTCCGCTTCGGCAATCAGTATTTTAGAAGACCTGTTACTGGGATTCAGCATTCACGGTTATATGACCGCTGACTGGTTCGAAGACACTTCTTTTAAAGATTTAACGATACGCCACGCTTCGCTACAAGTACTGACAAACCTACGTCCATTAAAAATTTATAATAATTATTTTGAGGATATCCTGAGCGCTTCAATCAAACCTCACCATATTTCAAATCTTGACCACCCATGGAGCTAAACAACTTGAATACTGATTTTGACAATGTATTTTTAGATGTCCGGCGCGCTTACCGATTGCTGTATCTATACCAGCGCCGCGTGATGGATCTGATGAAATTTATCGGCAACCATCTGGGCCTTCGTTATGGCGGCGGCTGGTGCCAATACAGCGGCGCCACGCCAAGAAACGGTAAAGGCTCACTCGATAACTGGGCCTGGGATTGGCTGAATATGTACCAGTATGAATTTAATTTTGCGTCCAGGGTTATCGACGGCAAAGAAATCCGCTTCTCTGTTTTTTTGATCAGCGATACCGCGTTCTTCGACGCTGGTCTGGAAGATGAATGCGATCTCAAGGCTTATCCACCGGCAGAAAATGCGGATACCCGGCTGGTTGTTTTAGCCGGTAAAGATGCCCGGCACGGCGACTTTGAGGATTTCCGGGAGAACAATAAAAAAGATGCAACGGATTATGTACGCGTCAATGATAAGGGTACGGTCATTGTGCGCTCCTTCCCGCTGAAACAATTTGTTAACGGCAAGCTGGCTGAACAGGCCATTCTTGCCTATACGGGCTTTTGCACCGCTAACGGAATCCCGGAACTTAGTCATGTTCCAGGTCATTAGCGGTTAAAATACTGGTTTACGGCTGTTTTACCTGATCATATGCGAACGATCCAGTTTTCGGTGGCATAGTGAAGCGATCGTCATGATCTCGAGGGCGTCCTGCTCGGTCATCAGCCAGGTGGTTTTTAAAGCGTGCGCTGTTGTATTCCGGAACATGCCGAAGAAGCCAATCAGCAGGTTTGCAAAGCCTTTATGCTCACTGATATCCGTTTCACTCGTAAAATTATTAATAATGAGGATGGGATTGGCAGTCGCAAAAGCTTCCTGAACCAAGGGGGCGCCATCAGTCGTCAGATGAGCTAAGTAACGCAGCCTTTCGGCAACGCCTTTGGTTGTTTCAAACACGGCATGAAAATAATTGTCGGCCAAAAGTTCCGCTGTGCAATATTTGAACAGATCACCATGCACGTCCCGGTCTTTGAGTTTTTGCAGCAGCGAATTTGCACGCTTTTGTGCATCATCAATCGTTTTCGATATGGTCGTGTTTCTGAATTTGCCGTCCAGGCCAAGTTGGAGGCCAATAAATGAAAAAGAACGGTTTACACCGGTTACCACTTCTGAAAAATAATCAGCTCCGAAGTTGACGAACCGGGAGGGATGGAGCGCCAGCTGGACAAACCGAAGCATATCGTTGGAATTACCGGTATGTGCCTGTTTGTTGGACAGTGCATGGTATAAACGCTTCCACTTGGTTATATCAGGGGTGGGATTGATGATTCTGCAATCCTGTAAATACTTGTTGATATCTGTACCGGACAGCCCCTGGGGAATGTCGCCGATGCTCCTGCAAATGGCTTCCAGTATTTGCGGCGGTGTAGGATCGAATATCTTAGCCATTTTTCCCCCAGTCTACTTTTACCGATGAACCCACGAAAAAACCGTTCATCAGGTCATTGACGAAATCATCATAATCGCTGAATACTTTCTTGAGTTGTTCAAAATCCGCGGCGCTGGCTGCATGGATATGCGCGTGCTCCTTGGGATGCACCAGCTCGTCGCGTTTGGTTTTGAGGGCAAGCAGCGCTTCCAGTTTGGTAGCAAAATAGTGCTGCTGCACTGCTTCTTTTTGCCAGGTCCTGGCGATCTGTTTATAGGTCTGCTTCAGCTTAGGGATCAGCGCATGTTTCCGGTCATCATAGCCCGGATAACCATCCAGCGCGTTCAAACTGGAAATATCGGCTTCTATCAGCGAAAACAAACTTCTCAGGCTGGCTCGGTACAAGGCATCAAAGCTTTCTTTGGATGACTGATGTGTTTCGGTCAGGCGTAGCAATTCCATATAATCTTTTCTGATCACATTGTGGATCGTCTGGAACTTACGCATCACCTGCGCGGCCTGCATCATTTCTTCGAACGAGTCGTACGTTTTTACATGTTCTCCCATAATTCAAGCAAAGTAAAATGACAGCTGCGCAGTCTATTTGCGCAGTATCAACTTTATAAAAATACATTAAAATCACCGTTCCAGCCACTTCGCTCTCGCTCAGCCGCTTCACGGGAGCTGCATCCCCTTTGCTTTTGGCCGTCCATTCGTCCGTCCAAAAGCAAAGGCAATTGACAACGCCGCTTATCGTCATCGCACCATTCAATAAATGATGAGGACTATGCGCAACATTTTCATTTTAAACTATTTTTGCAACAATGAAATTTAACTTAGGTTACCATATTTACAGCACCGAGGGCATCCTGTTCAACGCCGGCGACATCAAACAAGAGGAAGCCGCAGAGGTAATGAAGTCTAACAAATATCAAATCTATCTGGTGACCAAACGGAAGAAGTATTTTTTTGACCGCTGCGAACAGCTGGCAGACCACAATGTATCGTGGTTTTATTATTTAGACGGGAACCATGATAAGCAGTGGCTTGAGCGAAAACATGAAAAAGAGGTGCTGATCAAAAAGTCCGATGTGCCTGGATATACGACATATATCGAGCGTGGTGATGCCTACGATATCAGAAATTTCGATATGATTTCTAAAGTCTTTGCATACCGGGCGTTGACGGGGGATGCATCGCCATATGGTGATCAGGTGCCTGAATGGAACACCGATCTTGAGATCGTTTACATCGGCCAGTCTTTTGGGAATATGCGCAACCGCCTTGAAAAACATGAAAAGATCAAGGAAGTTGCTTTGCAGGTGATTGAAGAAAACAGTAACGAGGAAATTCTTGTATTATGTTTTGCTGTACAGTGTACTGATAATGTTTCGGCATTTGTAATGGCCTCCACGAACATCGATGTTTTGGAGGAAAGCTTCAATACGATGAGAAAGAAAGCGGGGAAGCGCGTCTCCGCACAGCAAAAAGTCACCTTATTTGAAGCCAGCCTGATCAAACATTTTCAGCCTTTATATAACACGGAATATAAGGTTTCGTTCCCGGGATCGGGCTACACCTCCTACGACCAGATCTATCAAACGGATTTCGATTACCTCAGTATGGGGATAGCGGTTCCGGAAGATTTTAACGTCCGGATCTATTCCAGGCATGCGAACCAACCCGCATTTGCGCATGGCGGACACTTTCCATTGCAAACACAGCATGATAAACAATCACTTTTTGACTTTCTTTACCAACAAAGTAAATCATCATAGCAATTTAGTTCAACTGATTGTGTTGATCGGTAGGATTATCATAGTAATGGGGTTTGGGTGAAGATTTTATAGTTAGTGAAGTATTATATGAGCCACATCGCTTTATATTTATCCTTGCACAGGCCGTAGCAAACCTTTAATTTAAACAATGAAAATTTCTTACATTTACTTAAACAACCGTTTCTATCATGAGTACAGCTACCGACGCGCCGAAAAATATCCAACAGGAAAATTGTCAAGGGCCGCTGCGATAGCCGCGGTTTATTATACCCTTGACTGTTTCCCTGTGTCGCTAACTTTGTGATTGTGGTGTTGTGGTTTTTTTATGTGCGGCTGGAAGACAGGCGTGTATGAGGAACGAATACTTGCCTGTGTGCGGCAGCAAGGCTGTCTGCGAAAGGGAACCCGGCGCGTAGCGCGTGGTGTAATGCAGTAACCTGCCGCAGCTGCATGGCCTGGCTATCCTAATTACGTTGCTTATTTGCCTTTACCTTTTCCAGCTTTCGCTTAGCCTCTTTTTGATCTTTTTCTGCCTGTGCGGCTACCGCTTCAGCAGCAATAATAGCCTGCTGTTGGGCCATTGCTTTTTCAGCCTTGTCTATAAAGCCCTTTGGATCTTCCGCCAACCTTGTGTCAATGGTCTTAGCTACCTCAGGATAAAGTGCCCTCACCAGCCAGAAATTGTAGGCTTCGCGATTCAAGCGGTCATTTTGATGATAGAAATATAACGCCGTACCGACTGATTCGGCCGTTATTATAAAACAAACCACCAGGCCAATGATCAAATTTTTTGACCAAGCACCTAAGTGGTGACTGTTTTTCACGCGAATGACTTTCGGTACCGTCGCTACAACATCTTTTAATTCATCGATCTGCTGCTGTATTTTTCGATCGTCATATCGGTTGTTAGCCGTTTCAATCCGTGCTGAAATCGTTTCCAATGTGCCCCGATATTGTTCCATAAAGCTTTTTAGAAACTCTGCTACACTGGTCTCCATAACATTGACCCTACCGGCAAAACCCTGGATGAGTTCTTCCATAATATTTACCTTCTCTTCTAATTCTTCATTTTGCATAACAAATCGCTTTAAAGTTAATCCTGATTTATAATTCGTTTACCTGCTTATTCCCTGTGACTGGGAATGTTCCGCTTCATGCTTCTTCCGTTTTCTCCGGGCGATATCTGCGTCACCCATTGGATCGGACGGTCCAGCGACAAATTGTGGCTCCAGCAATACTTCCAATATACCTTTGCCAGCGCTGGGGTTATGGCTGTATTCCGCCTGAACGCTCTGCCGGAGTGATTCACGCAGCTGGTTAGCCACAAATGGCTGATTGGCTTCCCTTGCCGCATGATACTGCTGTACCTGCTGGTTCCGGTTTAAAGTCGCATCTATCCTGGCAAAGCTCAAACTCCGGTCAACATCGGAACCTTTCATTTTGATATTGCCTTTTTCAAAGGATATACCTTGTACTTCATTGGTACCGTTACGGAATTTATAAGCAATAGTAATTCCCTGCCTGGCAAGCTGGGCCTCCAATTGTTTCCAAGTGGTGGCTGATTTCATACTTGCTTTGATAGCATCGTATAATTCGTACCGGATCTTTTCTTTGCCCTTTAAAGCCTGGCGATTAACCAGGTCTTTGCCTTCGCCCAAATGGTAACCGTATTTGATGGTGATCTCCTTGCAAGCCTTGACATTCTTAGCGAAGTTGTTTTTGTCACTAATAGTCTTGCCGTTATTGTCCACCCTGTTATAGATCAAATGGAGATGCGGATGAGCGCGGTCGCTGTGGCGAACAATTATATACTGTGTATCCCGGATGCCTACTTTCTCCATATACTCTTTCGCCCGTTCCACCAAAATATCATCGCTTAATTTGAGCAGGTCTTCTTTGCTCCAGCTGAGTACCAGGTGCCCAACTGCTTTGCCTAACTCCGGCCGCATTTTACGTTGCAGGTTGAAATCCTGAATCATAGCGTTAGCATTCTGCATTCGTACACCTTCGACAGATAATACTTTAGCTTCCGGCTTATTCACCACATAACGGACACAGCCGCCAAAGCTTCTCCCGGTGATTGATTTACCCATCATGGCCGCTGAGTTTTGTGATTAATTCTTCCACCTGTTTAAGTATGGTCTGGCATTTCATAGCAAGTGTAAACAGGCCTTTCACATGGGCCAGGTGAGTCAGCTGGTTAAGGTTATTTGCTACCCCTGCCAGTAACCTGAACCAACTGGCTTCTTCTGGGGTAAATCGCGGAAAAACCTTGGCGCTTTTAGCAGCTCTGCGAAACCATTCACTAGGCTTTAGCCCGGCATTTTTGGCACGCCCCTCGATCAGGATTCTTTCTGTTGGGGTTAGGCGTACCATTAAAAAGTCACTCCGCCTGATCGTCTTTTTTGGTCTGCCGGGTGTCCGGACTTTCGTTATTGTCTTATTTTCAGTAGTTGCTGTCATGTGTTCATTCCGTTTTTTGATGCTTTAAAAATCGACCAACGGGAGCGAGTTCCGAATCACCCCAGCGGGGTGGATTCGGGTTTTTGTGTAGCAAAAACATTAACTCGCTCTTTGCTGTCGTATAAAAAGGCCGCCAAATATTTGTATTTCTATAAGGCTGTGCATACCGCAAAGCGGTATGCACTTCTTCACTTTGTAAAGCCATGCTTTTTTTGCAAAAATTATCAACCTAATTTGTCCGGCCACCATACCAGGCTGCCAAGCCGGGGATGATAAGATGGTTGGTAACGGATGTATCCGTATTCATCCAGTTCTCGGATACATTTGTGATAGGTAGCAATGGAAGCGATACGGCTGTAGGCCATCAACGTCTTGCGGGTGATAGCGAATGGACTGACGAAGCCGCTCCGCTGCCAACATATGAACAGTGCTGTAAATAGGCTAACATGAGTAGCCACCAGTCGGCCATCGCCACCCATGCGCTTGATCCATTTGCTGTAAGCCGCCGTTTTACTATGGACATCGGCACCGCTCATTTTTCACCTCCTTCCAATAGCTTGTGGATGTCTTCGAGCTTGTAGTACATCATGCCACCGATCTTAGTATAGCGGAGTGTACCATTAATTCGCAAGTTTTGTAAGGTGCCCGGCGAAACGTTTAGCAGCTTGCGAACCTCTGCACTTTTTAGCCATTGTTTGGTTGTCCCGCTACTTGCGGGGGTTATGATCGTTCTGATCTCACTGAGTAGTTCATTTTTGAACTGCCTTAAGTCTTCTCGGGTGATTAATTCAATTGCTGTCATACCTTTTATTTTAACTGGTTAAATATTATACTGCTGACACAGTCTGCGACAACAGGTGGTTATTAGGGCATTGATTTATACGCTCAACGCCCGCGTCAAATACAAATATAAAACATGTTATGATAAAATATAATATGTCATAACTTTTACATATCTTTACATTTGTTATCGAAACCAACGGTTTAACCGCATTTGGTAGCATTTACTATCTTTAAATAATTTGGAGTGCGGATGGAAGGAGCCAAAGGGTACCAAAAAGCATTAAAAAATATTTTTAATAATTTTTCCTTTTTTAAGGAACGAGGACATATGAACAAGATCACTTATAAGACCTATTACAATACCCGCTTAAAAGAGGTGGACTTTCACGGTGCGCTTACGCATCCTTTATATGTCATGATTACCTATGAGCGGCAGACCATTTACTTTAAAAGCTATTATTTCGGCCTGTTCTCCCAGCCCCGGTTTTTCTTAGAAGTGCCGGGTGTGGGGGCGAAAGGACCGGATATAGAACTGGCTATCAAAAAAGAAAACGAGGTGATCGCTTTCATTATAGAAAAACATAGGGATGATTTCTCACTGGAAACGTTCAAGGCGGCCTATGCCTATTACAGCGTCGATCTTTGCGAATTGTCGGAAAGAGGCTTTCGGGATTACCTCTACACTTTCTTTTGGGATGACGGCTCCCCTTTTTTAGGTGATTTGGTAAAGCATGGTGCCGGGCATGTCGTGGCTTACGATCTCGTACGGGACTTTAGAAGAAATTTTCAGAAAGAGCGCTATGATAAACTGGTTAATAACGCTTTTGATTATTCTCCGCCTTACCTGCCTTTATACGGCTTTATGTCGGAAAGAAAACGTTGGCCGGAGCTTTGCCTGACCATGATGGAATGGCAAAGTATCGAGGTTACCCTGGCATTTAAAAGCTACCTTGAAAAGGTTTACCCGGAAGCGGATGGTTTGGAATTGGTAAAGGAGGTCAATGGCCTCCCTTATTCTAAATGGGCATAAACCTCGGTTCTTACAGTTTAGCGCCGGGGACCACGACGATATTCATTGTCGTCGTCTCGTTCCGGCATGCGAGGATTGAATTGCTTTACAATTGACGAGACAACAGGTTTAGCCCACTTAGGTAAATCATTACTGACAAAAACAACTTGTCGGTTCTGTACGCTTAGTAATGACTTTAGTTCGTATAAATTTTCACTGGCATCAATGAATTCCAGGTTGTCGAAACGATCCGCGAAGTATTCAAAGTTTTTTAATCCTTCGATATAATTATAATGGATGCTACCTGTGTCCACAAAATGACCGCCTCCCTTTACTCGTGCACTCACACGATCCATGGATTGCTTAACATCGCCCAGGCCGATATAAACTATGCTGGCAACATAGTCGTTTTCCTTGAACCGGTTTACGGTATTCATCAGTCCGGCATCCCTGAAATTTGTTTCTACCGTAAAATCTGTTTTGTTGTTTAATGCTTCCAGTATACAGTCCAGAAAATATTGCTCAACTGCGTAAGAAACGCTTTCGCCTGGCAGGCCGGGATAACGTGCTTCAATCCTTGCAGCCTCTTTGTCGGCATCAAAGATAAATGCACCGGCAGCAGATATATCTTTTGAAAAGGTAGATTTACCTGCACCGTTCGGCCCCGCTACGATTAGTAGTTGCGGGTTATTCAATGTCATAACTAAAGGCTTTTGATCAGATGTGCTGCACCTTTATCATCTATTCGTACCAGCTCTTTTCTATCGCGATACTCATGTACCATGTAACTGGTATCGGGACAAACGGCCTTATCGAAGTAAGTGAGGTAGCCGTTTCTATTGAATGTTTCACGCTTAACGGCGTCAGCGGTTGGACGAAGCCTGTCGGCTAGTTCCTGTGACGATAACTCAAATATCGATTTGGAACGTACGTCTTTTATTGTGCTGCGCATGATCTGTTGTAATGTTGTCATACAAAATTAACTAAAATAATTATCTATTTCAAAGGTTTTGAAGCGGTATAAGGATGTCCAATTGTCTTAGCGTTTTTTAATTATTGTAAATGCTGGTTATTTTAATATTAACCTATCTGCCTGCGTTTGGTAATTAGCTGGTTAATATCATCGCTCACTTTATTATCAGTCAATTTGGCATAATGTTGCGTCTGTTTAATGGATGAGTGTCCCAGGATTTTTGAAACAGTTTCTATAGGCACGCCATGATTCAGTGTAACCGTGGTAGCAAATGTATGCCTGGCGATATGGAATGTGAGCGGTTTATCTATGTCGCAGGTATCTGCTATTTCTTTCAGATAGGAGTTCATCTTTTGGTTGCTTAAAATAGGAAGGAGCAATCCGCTTACAATGCATTTGGGATGTTCTTTATATTTTTCAACAACGGCTAAGGCCTCTGGCATTAGTGGCATTCTGGTCGCAGCGCCAGTTTTCTGCCGAGTTGTAAAGATCCATAGACTTTTATCGATGCCTATATGAAGTTCATAAGTCCGTAGTTTTTGAACATCCGCGTAAGAGAGACCGGTGTAGCAACTAAAAATGAAAATATCCCTTACTCTCTGTAGGCGCTCGTTTTTAAGGTTTTTTGTGGCTATGATGTTTAATTCGTGCTCAGTTAACGCAAGGCGCTGAACCAGCTTTTTAGTGAATTTGAAATTTGCGAATGGATCTGACTGTAACCATTTGTTTTTAACGGCAATTAAAACAATCTTTTTAAAATTTGACAGATATTTCATGGTCGAATTATGGTTGCACTTTTGAATGCCTTTTAACCAGAAATCAAATTCAGTTATCGTTTCATGATCCAATTTTCTGATGTCAAGGTCCTCTGCGCTGTATTTCCATTTTAGGAAGCTCTTTGTATGCTCCAGCGTTGTCGCGTATCGCTTGATGGTATTGCTCGCAAATTCCGTCCCCTCAAGTGCTTTCAACTGTTGGTTATGCTTATTGAATACCTCAATGATTGTTCTTTTTTCCTCGTCCGTCCCTGTCATGTTTCTTTTTATTGCCTCTGATGTTAATTCCTTGTCGGCCTCCATAAGTCGCCGCTTGGCTTGGTAAACCTGCTGCATGAGCGCATCCAGGAAAGCGTTTAATTCCCTGATGGCTTCTTTGTTACCAATAGATCGGCCCATCTTCGCATTCCAGGAAGAGGTGTGACATTTTCTTTTGGTAGATAGTTCACTGGACTTACCATCAACTGTAATTCTTAGGTAAATAGGATAAATACCGTTTGGGCTGTTTTTGGGTTTGCGCATAAAGAACATTAATCCGAAGCTTTTTTCTAACATAATCATTCAATAAAAAGGTTAAACAAATGTCGATTTTGTTGGCTTTTTTATCAAGATGTTTGGATTTTGAATATCTTGATATACAGTTGATTGTAAGCTTTTCGTTGAACGATTTTCTTTGCTCTCACGAGTTCAACGAATCGTTCAACTAAAACATGCGCTTGAATGAATCTTTTGGAGGGGTTTTAAATAAAAAAGCCCCTAAATCATTGATTTAAGGGCTTTTTGAAGCGTTTGACATCAGCTTCAGTACTCAGAGCGGGAATCGAACCCGCACTCCGTTTACGGGAACAGGATTTTAAGTCCTGCGTGTCTACCAGTTCCACCATCTGAGCAGGTGATTAACCTTTTAAAAATAAAACCCTTCTTTTAACAGAAGGGCTTTGAGCGAAAGACGAGATTCGAACTCGCGACCCCGACCTTGGCAAGGTCGTGCTCTACCAACTGAGCTACTTTCGCGTTGGTGCTTCCCTGCTTTGAGTTGCTTTGCGGTTAACCGTGTGCCTATCTCGTTTGCGGGAGTGCAAATATAGACAGAAAAGTAAACTCTGCAAGCAAAATTCTTACTTTTTTTCAAATAGTTTATAACTCACTGGCTTTCAAAACGTCAGAGATGAGGTCGGTCTCATATCCCCGGCTCATGGCATACTGTTGAAGCTTGTATCTGCGTTTTAGGTGATTTTTCTCGGTAAGGGTGTTCGCTTTTCTATCTAATAACTTGGTTAAGGCCGCCATGTAGTCATCTGCATCAATAGTTAAAAGCGCTTTTTTTATTAATATCTCGGGTACCCGTTTTAATTTAAGGCCTTGTTTTATCTTTATTTTGCCCCAGGCTTTCTGGTTAAATTTACCTTTGGTATATGCTTTAGCAAATCTGTCCTCGTTTAAAAAGTTGCCTTCTATCAGCTGGCTTATTATTTGCTCCACGGCATCGGGCCATAATCCCCATTCATAAAGCCTGTCGCGTACTTCCTGTTGTGATCGTTCCTGGTAGGCACAAAAATGCTCGGCTTTAGCCAAAGCTACCTTAGGGTCGGTGATCTTGATTTTTTTAGGGGCATCCATCTGAAAACCAAAATTCGGTAAAAAATCTTCTATTGTTAGATTAATATAAGCAAATTCGTACCATGTTTAGCAACCAATACTCCATAACGCAGGTAAAGCAAATTATTAATGCCGAGGGTAATATTGTAAAACAATATACCATTAGTATATTGTTTACCGATAGCCGAAGGATAAATAACCCTGCCGAGGGGCTGTTTTTTGCTTTAAGCGGCAGGCGCAACGGGCATGAATTTGTTGCCGAGGCCTATGCCAGCGGCGTACGTAATTTTGTGGTGGAGCATGGCCCGGAGTTTAACCTGCCCGATGCTAATTTTTTGATAGTGGCCGATCCCTTAAGCGCTTTGCAAGCTTTATCGGCCTATCATCGTAACAAATTTAACTTGCAGGTTATAGGCATAACCGGTAGCAACGGCAAAACCATAGTGAAGGAATGGCTATACCAGTTACTGGTAGCCGATAAAAATATTGTACGCAATCCTAAAAGTTATAACTCTCAAATTGGAGTACCGCTTTCGGTATGGCAGATTAATAGCCATAACAATCTTGGCATTTTTGAGGCCGGTATATCTACCATTAATGAAATGGATAAACTGGAGGCAATCATTAAACCCCAGATAGGTGTACTAACCCACATCGGTACCGCGCATGATGAGGGTTTCAGCAGTCCCCGGCAAAAGGTATTGGAAAAGCTCCGGTTGTTTAAAAACAGCAATAAGCTTATTTATAATTATGACCAGCTCATAGATTACCAGGATGATATTACAGCTAAAGAAACCTTTACCTGGAGCCGTAAATTTAGCCAGGCCGATTTGTATGTATTTAGCGAGACGGCGATATCAAAAAACTATTACCTGCGGGCTTACTACCAAAGCAAAGAAATAGAATGCCTGATCCCTTTTTCTGACCAGGCATCCATTGAAAACGCTATTGTTTGCTGGGCAACCATGCTGGCCCTGGGTTATACCGCGGTTGAAGCTGATAAAAGAATAGAGCGCCTTAGCCCGGTTAGCATGCGCCTGGAGCTAAAGAACGGAGTAAACAACTGTTCGGTAATTGATGACTCCTACAATTCCGATCTGCAATCTCTTGAAATTGCGCTTAACTTTTTAGGGCAGCAAAATCAGCATCAAAAAAAGACCTTGATCCTGTCTGATATCTATCAGTCTGGTTTATCACAGGATGTTTTGTATCGCCAGGTGGCTGATCTTATCAGCAATAAAGAGGTTGATAAATTTATTGGAGTGGGTGAGGCGTTGATGGCCCATCAAAGCTTTTTCAATATTGCCGAACAGCACTTTTTTGAGGACACTCCAGCGATGTTGCTGCAATTAAAGCAACTTAATTTTAAGGAAGAAACTATCCTGATAAAAGGCTCGCGCAGTTTTGAATTTGAGCGCATTAGCCGTGCACTGGCGCAAAAGGCTCACGAAACGGTGTTGGAGATTAACCTGAATACATTGCTTAGTAATCTTAATTTTTATAAAACTAAAATAAAGCCGGGTGTAAAGGTAATGGCCATGGTGAAGGCATTTAGCTATGGCAGCGGCACTTTTGAGGTGGCCAATATGTTGCAATACAACAAGGTTGATTACTTGGCTGTGGCCTATATTGATGAAGGTGTTGCCCTGCGGCAGGCCGGGATTAATTTACCGGTGATGGTACTTAACCCCGAAGCCACTGCATTTGATAAGTTAACGGAGTATAAGCTGGAGCCGGTAATTTATAGTTTTGGCTTGCTTGATGATTTTGTAGAATACGCGTTAGCCCGAAATATTATAAATTACCCGGTACACATTAAAATAGATACCGGCATGCATAGGCTGGGTTTCGAAAATCATGAGATTGAAACCCTTTGCGATTTGTTGGAAGAGAACCGTTATGTGCATATTCAGTCGGTATTTTCACATCTTGTAGCGAGCGAGGCTGCCATACACGATGAATTTACCCAAACCCAGATAAAGCGCTTTGAAAAAGCGTTTAAAGAGATTGAGAAAACGCTGCGTTATAAGGTGATTAAACACTTATGTAATACAGCGGGCATCATTCGGTGGCCTGCGGCGCAATATGATATGGTTAGGCTGGGGATTGGCTTATACGGAATAGATTCGGCCGTACCTGCTGCGGATAATGCCTTACAGCCTATTGCCAGTTTAAAAACAAGTATAGCCCAGGTTAAAAAAATTAAAGGCGGGGATACCATTAGCTATAGCAGGAGCGGTATGCTGGCAAAAGATGGTAAAATAGCTACCGTACGTATTGGTTATGCCGATGGCTATCTGCGCGCATTTGGAAACGGGATAGGTAAAATGCTGGTAAAAGGCAGTTTGGTGCCAACCATTGGTAACATTACAATGGATATGTGTATGCTTGATGTAACCGGCCTTGATGTAAAGGAAGGCGATGAGGTAATTATATTTGATGGGCAACACCAGCGCATAGAGGAACTGGCCAGGCAAATAGGCACCATCCCTTATGAAATATTAACTAATGTTTCGCAACGGGTAAAAAGAGTATACTTTTACGAGTAGGCATTGAACGCGCTTTAAAGGCGATTTTTATAAAAAATGGACAAAAACATTGCTGTGTTTGTGTTAAGAATATATGGTAAATTTTACATTCAAACCCGCAAACTGATAATATCAGTTATGATGAACATCCTTATTCATCAAGTTTTGGAAATGAGTTTTTCTAATTTTTTGTTTTAAGAAAGTCGACGCATGGAAGCATTTGGGAAATATTTAGTCCTCTACGGGGAGTTTTTTTTTGATATCATTCAATAATTCTATTGGAATATCGTCCTTAATAATTTTAATCGTCATTTGTTCATTCCACTCAATTTTAACGATATCCATAATTGTTTTTTTTATGGAATCTAAATATTCAGAGTGGGTTTCTTGAACGGATATTAAGGCATTGAAAATTTCTGTCCTTGTCATTAATTAATTAGAATAATTTGTACAAACGATAATAGTTGCATCTACCAACTAATTTAAGGCTTAAATCGTTGTAAATTTTTCACATTCCTTTACCATTTTTTTGACTTTTTGAGCCTATTTTCCGGTTAATGAGAATAGATGCTGCCGGAAGGGATTTAATATACAAACAGGAAAGGGTAAGGCTTAAAGTCTATTACGATGTTGCCGAAGTAGCAACAATTGGGGTAGGTTATGACTTATTACCCGGCAATTGGTAAGTAAGGACGTTGAAATTGGGGATACAATCAGTTTAGAGCATTGCGATTCAATGTTTACCGCTATGGTAAATTCAATTATTGAATGAAACTAAAAAAGGAGGTTAAATAAAAAAGCCCTTTTTAAGTGGCTTTGCTTAAAATAAATAACTCTCACGTTATTTTATAGTACTCTTTATATAACTTAAACGGTAAGATTTTACGATTATTCAACCGACTTTGTTAACGGTACTTTTAAAAAACAGGTTGGTTTGAACCAAAACCAACCTGTCAGAAATATGGATTTAATCAATAGTTGGTTTTTGTACGTAAACCTGCTGCAGGTTTGTTACGTAATTCGGCATAAAAAAGGGGTTCACACTCGCTGTTTACCCCTTACTATTGATTAAAATGCCAATATTCCCATATAGGCACGAAATATTTGCAATAATTGTGCCAGTGTAATTAATAGTTAAATATTTCATTTGTTTAAACTTGGTATGGGAATCATCGTTTAATGTATTGTTAATGATTCTGGCATTTAATAATTTATTCGAAAATAGGGGTAACGGTGAATTAAAGGTTATCTTACATACTTACCGTTGCTAAACGTTGTTATTATGTCAGATATTAATAATCATACACATAAAGATATCCATTGTCCTAAATGTTCAACCGTATCATATCATAGAGTTTCACGAAGTAATTTAATTAAGTTGTTTTTCTTTTGGTTACCAATTCATAGATATAGCTGCTATAAATGTATGAGCAAATTTTATGTCAGAATCTAAAAAGCTCTAAGATTGATTTAAAGTTGAAATTCATCAAGATTTCACACCTCATTTTGTCCCTTTTGTCTCTTTTTATTTTTTGTCCATTTTTGCCTTTGGAAGCATTAATTTCACTCCGAATCAACCCAAAAACTCCGTTTGTCTCCACAGTAAAAGTTCATTAAATGCGGAGTTTTTACGGTTTTTTTACCCGTTTCTGCGGGGACAAAAACAAGAATATAAAAGGTCAAAAAGGGATAAAATTTGAAAAATAAAAAAGTGCCTCTACGCTCTGGAAACGCACTTTTAAAATATTTTTTTGCCAATTTAAAAGGGTGTACTTTTACGAGTAGAAATAAATAGGGTTTTATGAACAGGTTTGCGCGGGGTTTAGTCACATATTTTGCAAAGGGGCTGTTGGTGGTTGTGCCCATAGGCGCTGCAATTTTTTTGATTTACTGGGGGGTATCAACCATTGATAAGGCTTTGAATTTGAGCGATCTGTTGGTTGATAAATCTGGCAAGCATCTTTATATTCCGGGCCTGGGCATATTAAATGTGATTGTGGTAATCATGGTGGCAGGGATATTGGTTACCAACGTAATTACCGACCCCATAAAACGCTGGTTTAAGCGTTGGTTTAACCGTTTACCCATTTTTGCTTTCCTGTACTCCTCTATAAAAGACCTTACCGAAGCCTTTGTGGGCGAAGAAAAGAAATTTAACGAGCCTGTTTTGGTTGAAGTAAATGAATTCGGTCTTAAAAAAATCGGATTTCTTGTTCAAAAAGATCTCGCGGTTTTGGGCTTGCCCGGCGAGGTTGCCGTGTATTTTCCATACTCTTATTCTTTTGCTGGCCAGGTTATTATTATTGATGCCAGCAAGGTAAAGCCAATTGACAAAAGTGCCGCCGATATTATGAAATTCGTGATCTCGGGCGGGGTAAGCGGGCTGGATTAAACCGCTTTTGCCGTAGATACTTTTTTAAAACTCTTTATAGTCAAAAATACACTGATCAGCATCAAAAACGCCCCAAGTATATATGGCGCGCCCGGGAAATAGGTACTGGTATTACGGTGTGTAAAAATGTGAAATACCGAACTCATTAACAATGGCCCTATAATTACCGCTACGCTGGTTAAACTTGTTAAGGAACCCTGCAACTCGCCCTGCTCTTTTGGAGACACCGTGCCGGTGATAAGCCCCTGCAATGCCGGGCCGGAGATACCGCCAAGGCAGTAAGGAATTATATACAGATACATCATCCAGCCACGACTAACAAAAGCAATAAGCGTCAAACCAACGGTATAAAATAGCAACCCGGCTACAATGTTTTTTTTCTGGCCAAATTTAGGTATTGTGTACCTGATGAGGCCGCCCTGTATAGCTACCAGTACCACACCAATGAAAATGCCCAGGCTGCTGATGCTGCTTAACGACCAGTTGAATTTTTCGATCAAAAAGAACGACAAAACGTATTCAACCGCTTTTTGAGCAACATATACTAAAGCGAACGCGCCAACCAGGCCGCTAAGTGCAGGATACCTGGTAAGGCTGCGCAATGAACTGATGGGATTTGATTTTTTCCACTCAAACCTGCGGCGGTTTTTGAGAGCCAAAGATTCTGGCAGTACAAAGTATCCATAAGTTGCGTTGATGAGGGCAAATGCTGCCGCTGCCATAAACGGAAGCTTAACATTCAGGTCGCCCAGGTAGCCGCCGATAGCAATGCCTATAATAAAGCCTAAGCCTGATGCCGCGCCTACCAGTCCAAAGTTTGCGGCCCGGTTTTTCCCGGTACTTATATCGGCAATGTATGCGGTTGCAGTCGAGGTGCTTGCCCCGGTAATACCCGCGATGGTTCGGCCGACAAAAAGCCAGCCTATAGTAGGGGCAAAGGCCATAAAAATATAATCAATACCAAAACCAAGTAACGAGCTTAATAATATTGGGCGGCGGCCATATTGATCGCTCAAATTACCCAATACCGAGGAGAACAGAAACTGCATGGAGGCATATGTGAAAGTTAGATAACCACTATATTGTGTGGCCAGGCTCACATCTACATGCCCCAATGTTTCCAACAGTTTGGGCATAACCGGTATTATAATACCTAAACCAAGCACATCAATAAACAGCGTAACAAATATAAAGCCCAGCGCTGCCGAGTGCTTCTTTTTAGGTTTTTCAGTCATTAATTTGATAAATGATAAATTATTATAAAAGTTTTGAAATAAGTAAAATAAATAAATTATAAAGGTTCAATTATGCTGATTTAAAAAGAAAATATCATCTCTTTTTGAAACTCCTGATAGCCAATACCGCACTCAATAGCATCAATACAGCACCTAAAATAAACGGCGCGCCGGGTATATAAAGGTGATTTTTAAAATTGGTAAAATAATAAAACAGGGTGGTCATTATCCAGGGGCCAAATATGGAGCTTAAACTCATCAGGCTGGTTAGGCCGCCCTGCAATTCGCCCTGTTCATTGGCGGGCACCTGGTTGGTCATTAAACCTTGTAGGGCGGGGCCTGCAATACCTCCCAGGGCATAGGGGATCATAAAAACAAACATCATCCAGCTTTTGCTGGCCAGGGCAAATAGTGTTAAGCCCAAACTGTAAAAGAGCAATCCTATCCAGATGCTTCGTTCCAATCCCAATTTGGGCAAGGCTATCCGGATGAGCCCGCCCTGCACCATGGCTATCATCAGGCCGATAAAGCCTAATGAGTATCCAATCAGGTCCTCGCTCCATTTAAATCTTTCAATGGTAAAAAATGTCCAGATACTTTGTACTGATTGCGCAGCAAAGTAAAGCAGGAACAATGAAATGGCCAATCCAATTACCGATGGATATTTTTTGAGCTGCAATAATGACCCAAGCGGGTTGGCTCTTTTCCACTCAAACGGACGGCGATGATCTACCGAAAGTGACTCTGGCAGTATGAAAAATCCATAGGTCGCGTTTAACAAAGCCAATCCTGCTGCTGCAAAAAAAGGATAATGAACATTCCATTTACCTAAAATCCCACCTAAAACCGGGCCGATGATAAAGCCGAGCCCAAAGGCAACGCCGATCAACCCGAAATTTTGAGCACGTTTTTCGGGCGTGCTGATATCTGCAATGTATGCTGACGCTGTTGTAAAGCTTGCGCCGGTAATACCAGCAATGGTACGGCCAACAAATAACCAGCCTATAGATGGGGCAAAGGCCAGGAAAAGATAATCTACCCCAAAACCTAAAAGCGAGGTTAACAAAATTGGCCTGCGTCCATATTTATCGCTGAGGTTTCCAATCACCGGCGAAAACAGGAATTGCATTACAGAATAGGCCAACAGCATCAACCCCGAGTAGAGTGAGGCTTCGCTTAATGAACCATGTATAAGTTTTTCTATCAGTGCCGGCATTACGGGTATGATGATGCCGAAACCGATAACATCTATCAGCATGGTAACAAAAATAAAGCCTAATGCAGCCTGTGGTTTAAGTTTGGCAGGTTGATCCATAGGCGCAAAATAATCATAAAATGTTAGCGGGATATCATGACATTCAAAAATCATTGAAATGTCTAAAATCTGTCATTCAATTTTTTATTCAATAAAAAGCTTAAAAAAATATGCAATTTGCAATACAATTTCTAACAGAAGCAGTGTAAACTCCAATTAGTAAAAATACCTGCCTAAACCTCTGAACAAAGCAAAATGATAACAACTATTAAAAACAGGATAACATCTATTGATTTTCTTCGTGGTACAATTATGATTATCATGGCGCTTGACCATGTGAGGGATTACCTGTATTCCGGATCGTTTTTATTTGACCCGCTTGATTTGGCGAAAACAAACGGACTGCTGTTTTTTACCCGTTGGATAACGCACTTTTGCGCCCCCATATTTATGCTGCTTGCAGGTACATCTGCATTTTTAATGAGCCGTAAGAAAACCCGAAAGGAATTATCGGTTTTCCTGGTAAAACGTGGCCTTTGGCTGGTTTTCCTGGAGCTGGTTGTATTAAATTTTGGCTGGAATTTTAATATTGCCTTCCCGATGCTTTTATTTATTACTATTTGGGCGCTGGGGATAAGCATGATAGTACTTGCCGCATTGATCCATCTGCCTAAGAAACTCATCCTTGTTTGTTGCCTCGTAGTAATATTTGGCCATAATTTGTTTGATGGTTTTCATGTAAATGGCAATACCTTATCCGCTTTTGGCTGGGCGATGCTTCATGATCAGCGGCCTTTTATGTGGCATAATGAAATACTTTTGGTTGGCTACCCTATTATTCCGCTAGTTGCTATAATGCCCCTTGGTTATTGTCTTGGGCAGTTGTACACTCCGGAATATAGCGTTGAGAAAAGAAAGAAGACCTTGTTCCTTTTGGGGGCTTCTTCCATTGTTTTATTTATTGTGATCAGGTACATTAACGTTTATGGCGACCCGGTAAAATGGAGTTTGCAAAAAGATGCTTTTTTTACTTTCCTATCCTTTATAAAAGTCAACAAATATCCACCTTCGTTACTATATGTATTATTAACATTGGGTGGGGCCTCTTTATTCCTCGCCATTACAGAAAAGGTTCAAAATGGGTTTGTAAAAATAGTTTCGGTTTACGGCAGGGTGCCCATGTTTTATTATATCATCCACATCTACATTATTCACCTGATAGCTATGGTGGCATCGGCATTTACGCCGGGCCAAAACTGGAAGATTTGGATATTGGATAAACCGATATGGTTTACATCTGACCTTAAGGGGTATGGGTTTTCGTTGCCGGTAGCGTACCTGGTATGGGTGATTATCGTGGTAGGGCTGTATCCGCTATGCAAACGTTATGATGCTTATAAACAAGCCCATAAAGAAAAATGGTGGTTAAGCTATTTGTAGTAGTTTAGCAAATAACTTCCATCATGGTTTCCCGGTAATAGTAAACCATGATGGAGGGTAAAGCAATTTCTGTTTGAAAACGTTTCTCTAAAAGTTTGGTTTCAATACATATTTATTGTAGAACCGTGTAATGTGTTCAACCGCTTCTTCTGCTGTATCAACCACGCGGTAAAGCATCAGATCGTCGGGGTTGATATTATGCTGATCATCCAGCATTTTTTCTTCAACCCAGCTAAACAAGCCTTTCCAGTAATCAACCCCCACAAATATAATAGGGAAACGGGCAATTTTGCCGGTTTGTATCAGCGTAATGGCTTCAAATGACTCATCCATAGTGCCAAAGCCGCCGGGCAATATAATAAAGCCCTGGGAGTATTTCATGAACATTACCTTACGGATAAAGAAGTAATCAAACTCCATGATCTTATCCCTGTCGATATACCTGTTATGGAATTGCTCAAAAGGCAACTCGATGTTTAAGCCTACCGATTTACCTCCGTTTTCGTAAGCGCCTTTATTAGCCGCTTCCATAATACCGGGGCCGCCGCCTGAGATTACGCCATAGCCATGCTCGGTAAGCAGGCGGGCTGTGTCCTCGGCCATTTTGTAATACTTATTGTCGTTATGGGTACGTGCCGATCCGAATATGGATACACAGGGGCCAATTTTTGCCAGTTTTTCAAACCCGTCAACAAACTCGGCCATTATTTTAAATATTTGCCAGGAGTCGGTAACCTTAATTTCCTGCCAGTTTTTATTCTCGAATGCTTGTCTTATTTTATCGTCTCCGGTCATATCGTTTGTTTTGTAGTCCGGAAGTCCGAAAGACGGAAAGTCCGGAAGATGTTTTGGTTTTTAGTCCGAAAGTCCGAAAGACGGAAAGTCCGGAAGTTGTTTATTTCAATGATACTGTATAATTATTACCTATCTGAGCTGTTTGTCTTACTTTCAGACTTTCGGACTTTCCGTCTTCCCGTCTTTCGGACTCGAGCTTATTAATAAGCCGACAAATGTAATTAATCCGTTTACAATGATAAGCTCATTGCTGAAAACATATCCGCCTAAAAGCGTTTTTGATTCCGCATTTAAAAAATAACAGATGGCTGGTGACGCCATGCAAATAAAGGGCACCAGTTTATCCCTAACCTGCCTGTTGCTCATAAATAGGCCAAATGAATAAAGCCCCAGCAATGGCCCGTAGGTATAGGATGCAACCTGGAATATGGCGCTCACTACAGCGTCGTTGTTTATGGCATTAAATATAATAATGGTTAAAAACATGAGCCCTGAAAAGGCAATGTGTACGGCATGCCGGGTACTTACTTTCTTTTTGCTGTTTAAGTCATTGCTTTTGTTGAAATCTAAAAAATCAACACAAAAAGAAGTGGTCAATGCAGTTAGGGCCGAATCTGTAGTGGCAAAAGTGGCCGCGGTTAAGCCGAGCATAAATACCATGGCCGGCACAATGCCCAGGTATTGCAGGGCGATGGTAGGGTACAGGTAATCGGTTTTATCCACATGAATGCCGTATTTGTTAGCATATAACCAAAGCAAGGCGCCTACGCTTAAAAAAAAGATATTGATTACCACAAATACCGCCGTAAAGCTGAACATGTTTTTCTGCGCCTCTTTGATGTTTTTAAGACTAAGGTTTTTTTGCATCAGGTCCTGGTCTAATCCGGTCATGCCTACGGTGATAAATAATCCCCCTAAAAATGCTTTAGTGAAATGGAACTTACTACTTAAGAAATTATCAAAGAAAAATATTTTAGAGTAGCTGCTGTTTTTGATAGCATCGGCAGCTTCAAAAATATTCATGTGCAGGCTGTCGCAAATAAAATAGATGGATAGAAACACCGATAATACCAGGAAAAATGTTTGCAAGCTATCGGTAATGATAATGGTTTTTAGTCCCCCTTTAAAGGTGTACGACCAGATGAGTGCCAAACAAATAAGCACCGTTACGGCGAAAGGAATATGATAGCTATCAAAAATGAATTTCTGCAATACAATAACCACCAGGTAAAGCCTGAAAGCCGAACCGATAACCCGGCTGATGAGGAAAATTCCCGCTGCGGTTTTATAGCTCCAGGTACCTAAAGCGCCTTCGATGTAGCTATAAATAGAGGTAAGTTTTAGCCGGTAGTAAAGGGGAAGTAATACGGTAGCGATGATAATAAACCCCGCGGCATTACCCAGCACAAACTGGAAATAGGAGAACTGATCGCCGGATGGGGCGCCCACTTTGCCTGGTACGGATATAAAAGTTACCCCACTCAACGCGGTACCGATCATCCCAAATGCAACCAAATACCATTTGGAATTGCGGTTGGCCACAAAAAAAGTATCATTATCAGATGCCTTGCGCGAAGTAAGCCATGATATAACCAGTAACACCAAAAAATAACCAATAATAAAAGAAAGTAATACTCCGGGCGACATATGTTTTATTTATTCCGAATGAGCCAATTTGGCTAATCCGGGTTGTTTTTTTTAAAGGTGCTTATAATATGCAAAATACGCAAGGGGAGGAGGTGGATTATTGGGTGAGAAATCTGTGAGCTGTTATGGTGAGCTTGCTAAATCGGGGAGGGTACCTCTGTGCTAACAATGACGTGTTGGATTTTGAGGCGTGTGGGCCTGTCAGTCTGAGCCTGTCGAAGACTCGCGCGCAGAGGCCTTTGCCCACATGCTTCGACAGGCTCAGCAGGACAGCCTTTTTTTTAAACGTCATTTCATCCTTCAGAGGTTTCCAAATTTTATCAACTGCCCATAACTTTTTTTGCAAAAAAAACCTCTTGTCATCCTGAACGATTTGAAGGATCTATTGTTCGCCATGCTTCTTCGCCCGGTATAGTCTGCGATTAGATTCTTCAAATCGTTCAGGATGACAAAATTTTGCTACTTACCAATGACCACCTTTTTCATCCCCTCTCTTCCATAAAATACCGGGAAATACATCATCTCGGCTTTGGCTGGATTTAAGTTGTACTTGCCATCATAGCGGGGGATGAGGTTGATACTGAAAGTGTATGTGCCTTGTTTTAGCTTGCGGCAAAATATGCTCACCTTTTCTTTAAAATATTCGCGGTGAACTTCGTTGTTGCTCCATGGCTGATCCTTGCTTTCGTAAGAGCATCCGGCCGGGATGGGTATTTCTATCATTACAAAATCGGCATCGCCTTTCGCGGTGACCTCAGCCTGCAATACAACAGATTCGCCACCCTTTAACTGCGATATAGGTTTATCATTCCTCTCGAACCAGGTATTCACCGTAAAATCCTTATTCACCTTTTCAGGCTTAGCGTTCCAGAATTGCTGGTAACCGGTGATATAAACAGGTAAGCTGCCGGATTTGCTGATACTTAAGTTGTTGGCGGTAAGTGTGGCCGAGTAGGGGAATTTATTAATGGTCTCCGTTGTCGGGCCTTTAATGGTTATAGCAGATGGTTTTACCTGTTTATCGGTAACCAGCAGATCGGGCAGTATGGTTTCCAGTATCAGGGCCGATTCATAGGTGTTGCGCCATTCGCCATGGCTGCGTTGTTCTAAAAAGTAACCACGAATCTTTTGAAGCAGCTCCGGGTGTTTACCGTCATTCTTAATTATGTGGTACGCCATCACGCTCAACTGGATAGAATTATCAAAAAAGTGATAACTGTTTTCGCCCCAATAAATATTACCAAATAGAGTGTGACGCTCTTTAGCCCATAAGCTGTCAAGTTTAACAATCTCGCCGGTTTCCTGCTTCACCAGCATCAACCTTAATTTATCGTAGGCAAATAATTGGAAGCCGTAATTTAATTTGATCGCTTTGTTTTCCTTTTCAACTATATCAATATATTTTCGATAATCAACCTTAGCATCCAGTTTATGCAATAACTCCAGGCAGGTTAATTTATCAGCACCATGGTAGCTCTCCAGTTGATACACCAGGTAATCGATAAGTTTTTGCTTATCCAGCTGAACAAGATAACCCTCTTTTTGCGCATCCAGCAAAGCCTCAACAGCATGCAGGCTGATCCAGAGCTCTTCGTCGGTATCTTTCCACCAGCCCCAGGTACCGTTACTTTTACGGTTCTCCTGCAGTTTTTTTATAACCTCCAGTATGTTTTTACCGTATTTAAAGTCTTCGCCCATGAATTTTTTAATACGACGTTCGGCCAACAGACCTTTTAGTTTTGAGGCCAGCTGTTCGTTACATAAATATTTATATTCCCTTAATTTACGCGATTCCTCTATCAGTGTAGGTAGCACTGATGCTTCGGCCCTGAACTTTACAGGTCCCATAGCCGGATCAAATTTCAGGCTCACGGTAGTATCGCCATTTAATGTTTCAAATATTCCTTTGGTTTCCTCCACACCCTGTTTTATCACCGGGATTTTGCGGCGCTCGCCATCAAAGTAGCCATTATCGCGTTTTATAGTGTACTCGAAAGCCAGGCTGTCAGTGGCCTCGGCAGTAATCGCTAAGGTGTCTATTGTTGAGTTTTTAATGGCAAGCGCATCCTGTTTAATTACTTTACCATTATAGGTGAAGTTGCGGTTAACGCTTACGGCCTGTGAGTTATAGTTCATCACTTTGCCTATCAGTTTCATTTCATCGCCGGCTACGGCAAATTGTGGCGCAATAAAGTTGGCGCTTAATGATTTAAACGACTTGATCTGGCTTTCGACTAATCCGGTTTGCTGGTGGTTGGTTATTCCCGCCACAAAGGTGCGCCAGTTGGTAATATCATCTGGGAAGGTTGTTGTGAAGCTGGCCCGGCCCTGGGCATCGGTAGTCAATTTGGGCTGCCAATAAGCATAGTCGGCAAAGTTTTTCCGGAGGGTTAGCTCGTCTCCGGGTGTGGTACCATTGACAGGTGCCGGTTCGTTTTTCTTTTTAGTGTTGATGATGACTACACCATTTGAAGCGCGCGACCCATATAAAGCAACAGCGGCAGTCGCTTTTAAAACACTTATATCGCCAATATCTGCTGTATTTATACCGGCAATACTTTCAACAACATTTCCATCAACAATGTAAAGCGGGGTTTGGCCCGGTGCTGTTGCCGTGCCCCTGATAAACATTGTTCCATTAGCTCCGGGCGCAGTCTCAATTATATTTAGACCGGCGACCCTACCAGCCAGATCATTCATAACAGTTGTTGAATATCCCAGGGCCATTGATTTTCTTTGTACGCCATAGCCCACCACAACAACCTCATTAAGATGCGCCTCGCTTGCATCAAGCGTAACCTTAATAGTTGCACCCGGGGTTATACTTACCTCTTTAGTTTGGTATCCTATATAGCTGAATATCAATTTGCCGCTATTGGGCACTTTAAGGGTAAAATGGCCGCTTGCGTTGGTTTGTGTGCCAATTGATGTCCCTTTTACCCGTATGGAAACGCCGGGGATGGTTAGTTTTCCACCTTTTTCAAACACCACTCCGGTCATCATTTCTGTAAAGTTGGCTGGTTGAATATACTTGTCATTAAATGCTTCTTTAATCCGTAAGGCATCATTTTCTATATTGGAATCCTTATAATTATAACGGCCCGCCCTGCTAATAATAACATTGTTAATCTTGATACTTACCGAATCCCGGGCATGGGTGGGTGTAATATGAACTTTATAGAAATTGATGCCATGAGGTTTGATGCTGATGTTTTCAATAATATCATATTTATCGCCTTTCAGTAGATACATAACCCGGTATTTTCCTTTTTCTACCTGGCCAAATTCGGTAGTATTACCCCGAAAGATTTTTATATAGTCAGGATCATTGTAGCGGTATAAGATGATGTTTTTTATGAGATCGGGTTTTTCGCCTTTGTGTGTTTCCGTTTCAATTTTAAGTGCCCCGGTTGCTAATAATGTAGTGTGATCATTTGGAAACAAGTCGAATGTATTACTTCGTACATCAAGGTAATTTTGCCAAAGGCTATCGGCAGTATTTTGAGTTAATACGTATTGTGTATAGTCGGTTATGGCAGCTGCATTGGATATTTTTGTATTGAAAGGATATTTGGTGGCTATGCTTTTTTGTTTAAGCAGGTTTGGCTCAAACAGATAAGTGAAATTTGGCTCGGCAAGAAACTGCCTTTGTTTTTCGCCTTTGATATCAAAAATAGTGTAGTCATCTGCCAGCGGACCGGTTAATATTTCTCTATGGCTGTTAGGTACCGGGTTAAGGTAAAATAAACCTCCTCTTTGCTTTATAACGGCCATGTTTTGGTCAAAATTGTCAATAACAGTGATGAGGTAACCGTTGATGAGATCGGCTTCATACCTGCTCAATGTATCGGCTAAGGTGTCGCTTTTAAATGCATTAGCATTAAGGCTTATAATGAGTTTTTTAGATTGCTCAACACATACGCTATCCAGCCTAATGTTTTGATGAGCAGTCCTGAACCTTAAAGTGTGGTTGCCTGGCTTTACGGCAAAACTATAACGTTGTAATTGTTGCGCCTGGCTAAAATAAACGGGCTTTTCATCGATGTACAAAATGTGTACAGGTTCAATATCTCCATCTTTCACTATAAATGGGGCAATCTGTGTAACCGTATCAATGCCCGGTTCTTCAATACTGTATATTTTTGACGGGTGGGTAAATTTGTAGTATTCGATACTATCCAGTCCCATTGCTTTGCTCCAGCGTTTCCAGTTTAGTTTGAGGCTTCCGTTAGGCTCAGCCTTATCTGTTTCATAGTTTTTTCCTGGTTTTCGGTTGCGATAGTATCTACCCATGTATGGCAGTGACGGCGCCCTGTAATTTTCAAACTTGCGGGTTAATGCCCATGCTGTTAAATCTGCATTGGCAACAGGTTTGCCGGTTGCATCGGTAACCACAATGTCTGTTTTTACCTGCTGCCCCGGATAAACCGATACAGGCTGCTTAACATTTATTGTAAGGAGGTCTTTACGGTAAACTACCACGGCCTGCACATTTTTGCTTAAGCCACCCCAGATGTAATTAACCCAGAATGTTACTTTTTTTTGCTCACGATAGGGCTTTTTGTAAAATAGATTGTTGGCTTCACCTTCATCTATCAACTTATCGTCAGCGAAAACAGAATACCAGAAATGCAGGTTACGTGGATTGTTAACTTTTATCAAAAGGGAATCTGCACTCCGTTCGCCGGCCACTGATAGATCGGCCTCAAAATCCTTCAATTCAATATCCATATCGGTACTGTCTGTTTCAATATTATAGGTAACCGCATTGGGGTTAATGAGGGTTTTTGCCGGGAGGGTTACTTTTATCTTTGAAATTGTATCATCATCGGCATTTAAGGCACTGATGGTGGCCAGGCCTTTAATGTCTTTCCCAAGCTGCTGGTAATTGGCTTTTAGGGTATCACCAACTAATTCGGTAATGATGTTAAACTTATCATTATTGAAATTTATGTATTCACTTTTGGATCGTTCTTCATTGTTGGAGTTTAAAAATTGAGCATTTATGTTGTAGTAGATATTGGCTGCCGGAAAAATAGAATCGGGAAGGATCACCTTTGTCTCTCCAAGCGGGTCAAGTGTTACATCATGCACCCATAGGGTATCAGGCACAAAAACACGTTTGCTGGTATAGGAGTTAACCGAACTGGTGGTGAGTGTAAGTGTAACGCGTCCATCGGGTACGGGCAGGTCATTTTCATCAGTAGCCTTAAGGTAAACTGCAAGCGGTGTGCCCCGCCAGTGTTCCTTTTTATCGGTACGCATATCAAACTTGGTTGATTTTAACTCATACTCCTCGTACCTGAAACTGCTGAATATCAATACAGACGGATCGTTATAGATGTTGTAATTGGCCTCTTTACCCACAGCTGTTTTTTTTGCATCGGGATCAACCAGCGCGATGGCATAATTTTCATCCAGTGTAAGGGTGTCACTTAAAGGGAAACTATATTCAAAACCGCCATCACGATAGCTGCTTACCGTGCCAATAGTTTTCCCTTCGCTTTGGCGGCCGTCATACAGTTTAACCAATAATTTTTTCTGAGTTACCGGTTGCTTTGTTTTAGCATTTAGTATAAATGCCTTAAATTTTACGGTATCATTTGGTTTATAAAGGGGCTTGTTAAATACTACAAAACCAATGTTAGGCTTGGGTTTTTGTTTATACCGGTAATGACTGTACTGATAACCGTCGTCCTTTTTAAAAAACTTTTTGATTGATGCCCATAAAGTTGCAACCCAGTTTTGGTTATTAGCGTGGCGATCGTAGCGATCTTCTTTCAGTATAAAAAAGTTGGAAACACCTGCGTAATCTGCCTGTACCATGTTTGCCTTTTTTGATCTTTTAACATGCCATGTGCTGCTTTTATCATCAAACCTGATGACCTTGCCATTAAAACGGACAACAGCATTTACAATGTTATTGCCCTGTTTATCCTGCAGTACAAAACGCTGATCGTAATCATTGTGCAAAACCTTTATAAAAACAGAATGGTTCTCGATAAGGGAGTAGCTTAAGCGGTTTTTTTCGGCATAAACTTTTAAATAATTACCGGCTGGCAAAGTGTTTTCCCAGTATGAGCCTGTTTTAAAGGAGTCAATAGGGTGCTGAAGCATCCGCTCGTCCAGGTTTTTATCGGGATATTTATAAAAATTCTGCACATTGGCCGTGGTGAGTTTATATATATAGGTATAATAACTGCGTTCTTTACTTAGGGTTAGCGGTCTTTGAGCAAAAGTGACGCTTGAGCAAAAGATCAACGATAGTAAAAGAATGGTTGCTTTTTTATAAAGTGATAACATGTTATAGGTAGTATTATGGGGGCGGTCCCCTGGTTTAAATATAATGTTTGTGCATCTACTTTTATAAGATGCACATCTATTTGCTTTTCCATAAAGAAATATCACTTTATAAAAACTATTTTTGACGAATAATCCCGCTTAACACACCGGGTTAGTAGATTTTAAATTTATGTGGTATAATAACATATTAGAAACCATTGGCAATACGCCCCTGGTTAAGTTAAATAAGGTAACGAAGGATATACCTGCAACAGTTTTAGCCAAGATTGAAACAACCAATCCCGGTAACTCCATAAAAGACCGGATGGCCCTTAAAATGATTGAGGATGCCGAAAAAAGCGGTAAGCTTAAGCCCGGCGGTACCATTATTGAAGGTACATCGGGCAATACGGGTATGGGGCTGGCCATTGCGGCGGTAATAAAAGGGTACAAGTGTATTTTTACCAGTACCGATAAACAATCAAAAGAAAAGTTTGATGCCCTGCGCGCTTTTGGCGCAGAGGTAATTGTATGCCCAACCAATGTGGAGCCCGAAGATCCGCGCTCGTACTATTCGGTTTCGTCGCGCCTGGAGCGTGAGGTGCCAAACTCATGGAAACCTAACCAGTACGATAACCTGAGCAACTCACAGGCGCATTATGAGCAAACCGGTCCCGAGATTTGGGAGCAAACCGAAGGCAAGATCACGCACCTGGTAGTAGGGGTGGGCACAGGTGGTACCATATCTGGTACAGCACGTTATTTGAAAGAGAAAAATCCAAACATCCAGGTTTTAGGTATCGATACCTACGGTTCGGTATTTAAAAAATACAAGGAGACGGGTATCATGGATAAAAATGAGATCTATCCGTACATCACTGAGGGCATTGGTGAAGACTTTTTACCGGAAAACGTTGATTTTAGCCTGATTGACCATTTTGAAAAAGTAACCGATAAAGATGCCGCCCTCATGACCCGTGAAATTGCCCGCAAGGAAGGTATTTTTGCCGGTAACTCTACAGGATCAGCAGTGGCAGGTACTATACAAATGAAGGACAGGTTTAAAGAAGGCGATGTGGTAGTGATCATTTTCCCGGATCATGGTACTCGCTACCTGGGCAAAATGTATAACGACGATTGGTTACGCGACCGCGGTTTCCTGAAGGACGAAAAACTAACGGCCCGCGATATCATCAGCAAAAAAGATGTGCAGGAGATAGTTACTATTGATTGCGAAAAATCAGTTTTAGAGGCTATCAATACCATTAAGTCGCTCAATATATCGCAGATTCCCGTTACCCAAAAAGGTATGGTGATAGGTAAAATTACAGAGACTGATATTTTGGATTCGCTGATAGAAAACCCATCTATCAAATCTCAGCCAATCAAAAATATTACCACAGCGCCGTTCCCGTTTGTTGACCTGAACACCTCTATCGATAAGATCTCGACCATGATCAACAGAGATAATATCGCAGTATTGGTGGAAAGCGAAAACGGTAAAATTGAGATCATTACCCAATACGATATTATAAACGCTATTTCAGCTTAGTTTAGAGTAAGGATAGAGGATCTTTGGATAAAGGACAAAAGGTGTTGTGCTAAGGCATGGCACCTTTTTTAGTTTAATTTAAATACCTACATTTAGATTAAATCTAAACCCTATGACCAAAATCAAATTCCTTTTTCTAAGTGTCTTTATAACAGTTAGTTCATCTGCCTTTGCGCAAACAGCCGACCATGTATTTTTGAAATGGAAGCTGAAGCCTAACGAAGTGCTATCCTATAAAACCGTTATGGAGGAAATAGATACTGCCAACCGGGTAAATTTTGGGGTAAATGGTATGTTTAAATCTATGGGTATCGATTCGGCAAATGCCGGTAAAATGCAGCAGATATTTAAAGAACTTAACTCAGTTATGCAGCAAACTAATTTAGTGACCAGCTTAACCGAAAACCGAAAAGGCATTATTGATATTGCAATGGTATCAAAGCCTGATAAATCAAAGGCCCAGGATAGTAAAGTGGGTGACCTAACTGAAATGCAAAAGCTAATGAAGCAGTTTTCGGCAGGCGTAATGTTGCGTGGGGCGATATATGAGGATGGAACTATTGAAAGTTTTTACACTAAAGGCGAGCAAAAGAACATGATAGCAATGTTGTTTGAGTTGCCTGGCAAGCCTGTTAAACAAGGCGATACCTATTCGCTAACCGTAAATTTGCTTACCGCTGATCAAAGCTTTATCTGCGATAGTTCTTACCATAAAAACCGGGTAAAGGTGCTTAAAATCGAAAATAGGGGAGGTGAGCATGTTGTAACACTCCAATACGATGTTGCTGAATATATTAAAGGAGATTTTAACTCACCAATGGGGCAGTCACCTATAAAAACAACCATGGCTATGAGCTTTCACGGGCTAGCCGAATTTTCTGTAGAAAAAGGTAAGTGGATAAGTTATAATGGATTGATCGACTTTTCATCAACAGGAATAATGTCATCTAAAACTAAAAAGCGTTACGCATTAATTGAAGAGAAATAAATTATGGTTGGAGCTCTTACCAGTTTATGGTCTTCCTCTATTCCCATTTTGGGGGCATAGTAAAAGTTAAAGCTGGTGTGATAGTTGTAAATGGTATTTAGGTAGAACACTTGCATTACGGCTAAAAGTTTTAAAGTTTCTTCTCAAGGCAAATTTAGGAGCCTATTATTCCATCCTTTTTCTCATCAACTCTTTCCGGTACCTTTCCTGTAGCGGAAACTTAATATCGGTAAGCAGGTATATGCTTGTACCTTTTTCGCGGGCAAGGTAGTATTCAACCTCCCCTAACTTTTTGTAGGAGCCTATCATGTTGCCGGCTACAAATTCCCGTATGTTTCTGCCGCCACTATCATCTATATAAATCATGTATTTGCAATTTAGAGAGTCGGGTGCCCAAAGCGTAAAACTGCTGCTTAGGGATGCTACATCGGGGTAATTATATTGTTTGTGATAATGGTGCAGTGCACCTGCCTCGCCGTAATTATCGGCGTATACGAAGGTTTGTTTTTGTTGTTCGGGTGTAAGGCTCTGGTAAGCGGCGCCTACTTTTTGGGCCATTTCATCCCAACCGAACATATCGGCATAATCCTGAGTAGTGGCATGCACTTTTTGATCTTCCCAGGTTACGGCAAATTCTAAGGCAGGCAGGTTTTTGTGGGCAAACCTAAAAAAAGCCAATGTTTGCTCCAGCGATAAAATAGGCAATACCAGTGGAAACAAGATCATATTAGGCAGGGTGAAGCAAATGATGGTTAAGGTACGTAAGACTAATCCACTTGTTTTTAACCAGCGTTCGAAACCAAAACCACCCGCGGCGAAAAGCATGGGATAGGCGCCAAACAGGTAATAATTTTTACCATCCATCTGCAGTAAAAACAGGAAGATGAGCACATAAGCAATAGCCAAAAACTGGAAATTACGCAGCCTGAACGAGAAGATGAGGAATACAAAACCGGTAAGCCAAACAAACAAGGCAATACCGTTAACGGTAAGCTGCTGCTTAATGAAATTACCGGGCGTAATGTAATCCAGCTGCTCGGCACGTAAAGCTTTCATGTGGGTGATCACCGGGAAATGATGCGTGATCTGCCATATAAAGTTTGGCATAAATATGAGCATCGCCAGGCCCATTGCTCCCAATATATGCCTATTAAACAGTAGTTTACGCTGCTTGCTAATCAGGATGCCGACAATAAGGGCAATGGTAAAAAACAACATGGTATACTTGGTAAGCATACCCAGGCCAACGGTAGCGCCCAGCCAGTAGAGGTATCTTACGTCGGTAGTGTTGAGGTATTTGATGAAAAGCCAAACGGTTAAAACCCACCAGAACTGATCAAACACCACAGGCTGAAAAAGATAATCGCTGGCTGCAAATGCCGGTGCAAATATTAATGCCAAACAAGCCAGCGTTATGGCAAACCGGCGTCCGCCAAATTCAACCACAATACGGCCGGTGAACCAGATAATCAAACCGCCAAAAATGGTAGGGAAGATCCGGGCCGCGAATACAGAATTGCCAAACAAGGTTATAGATAGCTTGGCCAGCAAAGCAATAAAAGGAGGGACTTCTTTATAGCCCCAATCCAAATGATCGGCCAGTACCAGGTGCAAAAATTCATCCCGGTGAAATCCGAAATGCCCGATTGCGAACAGGTTTAAAATAACCTTAATAAATACAAAAATCAATATGAAATAAACGTATGTCGACTTCCGGTTTTTGTAGGGCATGTTTAGGAGCTTAAGGCTGAAAGCATAAAGCTGAAGGCTCAATGCTGGAGGGTAAAGCTAAAAAATATTTAGGAAAGCAAAAAGCCTAAAGCAAAAGGCCAAAAGCTTTATGCTTTCAGCCTTTTGCTGTTAACTTAAATACGGGTGATATCAGCGCCCAAAGCCTTTAAACGGGTATCAATATGTTGATAGCCACGCTCAATTTGCTCTATGTTGTAGATGGTTGATTTACCTTGTGCCGATAGGGCAGCGATTAGCAGGGAAACCCCGGCGCGGATATCAGGCGATGTCATGGAGATACCGCGAAGCTGTACCTGCTTATCAAGTCCGATAACGGTTGCACGGTGCGGATCGCAAAGGATGATCTGCGCACCCATATCTAGTAGTTTATCCACGAAGAACAAACGGCTCTCGAACATTTTCTGATGAATCAATACGGAGCCTTTAGCTTGTATGGCTACTACCAAACAAATGCTCAGCAGATCGGGCGTAAAGCCTGGCCATGGAGCATCGGCAATGGTCATGATAGAGCCATCGATAAAGGTTTCTATTTCGTAATGATCCTGTGCCGGGATGTAAATATCATCTCCGCGCAGTTCAAGCTTAATACCCAGGCGTTTAAATACGTCTGGAATCATGCCCAGTTCTTTATAATTAACATCTTTTATTGTGATCTCTGATCCCGTCATGGCTGCCAGGCCAATGAAAGAGCCAATCTCGATCATATCTGGCAGTAAACGATGGTCGGTACCACCAAGTTTGGTGACACCCTCAATGGTTAACAGGTTTGAACCTATGCCGCTAATTTTTGCGCCCATGCGGTTAAGCATTTTGCACAGCTGTTGCAGGTATGGCTCGCATGCGGCATTGTAAATAGTGGTGATTCCTTTTGATAGTACAGCCGTCATCACAATGTTTGCGGTACCGGTTACCGAGGCCTCATCCAGCAGGATATAGGTGCCCTGCAAGTTAGAGGCATCTACATTAAAAAAGCCATCCTCGGGGTTATAATCAAACCGGGCGCCCAGCTTCTCGAACCCTAAAAAGTGGGTATCCAGCCTCCTGCGGCCTATTTTATCGCCACCGGGCTTAGGTATAGATGCCTTGCCAAACCTGGCCAGCAGTGGACCAACGATCATGATAGAGCCACGTAAACCGCCACCTTTGGATTTAAAGGCATCCGACTGGAAAAAATCCTGATCGATATCTTTGGCAATAAAGGTATAGGTATCAGGAGCTGTTTTCTCGGTAAGAACACCCATATCGCCCAGGAGCTCAATAAGTTTATTAACATCCTTAATATCAGGTATATTGCTGATGGTAACCTTTTCTTCGGTAAGTAATACCGCCGAAATTACCTGTAGTGCCTCGTTTTTTGCTCCCTGTGGAGTAATCTCGCCCTTTAGCGGCTTCCCGCCGTTTATCACAAATGCGTTAGTCATAGGTGTTTATAATTGATAGATCAATGATTCCATGTATTGCACACCTAACCCGGTTAAATGTGTTTTATTCCCGGCAAAGATTATAAAATTTCCTGACTGTTCATCAGTTCATTACTGCGCTTGTTGATAAGTCTTGCCGGTTGAATTTTCGCGATGTGATAATTAGCGCTTAAAACTTCTTAAAGTGCCATTTTGGATTAAAAATCAATGCTTAAATGATCATAAAACAGTTCAAAATGCGCGATAGTTTCCGATAAACAGTCAATAGTGGTCAATAAATTCCCACTTTTTTTTTGGTTTAAAAAGTCCTGGGCATGTGCAAAAAAATAGCCCGGTTCTTCGTTATGAAAAACCGGGCTATTTTATATTGGAAATTTATTTGAGCGGACTAATTACTTCATAACCCGTTAAACTAAAACCTTGAACTAATATTTCTTAGCTCCGGGATTACGGTTACGGTTATTTTGGTTGTTATTGTTACGTGGACCACTGTTTTGGTTATTGTTGGTACGCCCGCGGTTGTTATTGTTGTTTTGGTTACTGTTGGTACGCCCGCGATTATTATTATTGTTGTTGTGTTGAGGCTGGTTGTTAGGGCGGAATTCGACACGGTTAAGGTTGATGTTCTCTTCCAGTTTCAATGTGCCGCCTGATAAGGCGTACAGATCCGAAAGGATACTTTCATCGGTTACCGAATCTTTGTTCCATTGAACGTAGGCCATTTTCATGAAGTTGGCCACGGCCTGCACCATGTGGCGCTTGCGTTCTGGCTCTTCAATAGCTTTGGCCTTTTCAATCATCAGCTCAATGGTTTTACCATAGTGCTTGTATTTAATGCGCTGGTGAGGGTATCTTAAAGGTTGTGGTTTAAGATGGATAGCCTCCGGTGTTGGTTTCGGGTATGGCGCGTCAACATCTATCTGGAAATCAGATATAATATGCAAGTGATCCCAAAGCTTGTGCTTAAAATCGGCCACATCACGCAGGTGTGGGTTTAAAAAGCCCATCAGGTCTATTACAACCTGTGCGTAGCGGTTACGTTCTTCTTTTGTGGGCAGCGCTACAATATATTTAACCATATTTTGTACGTTGCGGCCATATTCTGACAGGATGAGTTTATTCCTGGTTGAGTTATAATCAAATGTTGCAGGCGTGTTTTCTTGTGCCATGTAATTGTAGTATTAAGAAAGTGTTAAGTTAGCCATGCGTCTTTTCCCTGCATAATTGAGGGCCCAGGAGGCTAAAATTGAATTGATATTGTATAGTAGTAACGCAAATATAATGTAATAGTATCAATGTGCAAATAAATGACTGAAAATGTTACTTTAACATTAAAGTATTATCTTAGAGGCTGTCTGAATTTAAAAATCGGGTCGTCATTGCGAGGTACGAAGCAATCTCTACATAGGCAGATCGACCTTCTAGAGCCCCTCTGTAAAGCTTAGAGATTGCTTCGTACCTCGCAATAACGATTTGTTTATTTTCAGACAGCCTCTTATAATATTTTGTCCATGAAAAATAAACTAACCATCACCCATATAGATCTTTATCGTTTCAGTATTCCGATGGAGCCTTTTACTATTGCCACCGGCACTATGGATCATGCGCAGAATGTATTTATCAGGGTACATACCAACGCGGGTTTCTATGGTGTGGGCGAGTGCTCGGCCTTCCCGATGATTGTGGGCGAAACGCAGGATACCTGCCTGGTAATGGGCCGCGAGTTTGCGAAATTGTGGATAGGGCAGGATGCGCTGGATATTCCAGCACGCCTGCAGCAACTGCATAATTTCACCGCTGGTAATACTACTATTAAAAGCGCGTTTGATATCGCTTTACATGATATAACTGCTAAAAATGCCGGTTTGCCTTTATACCAGTTTTTATCGGGCAAAAGGCGCGAGGTTGAATCGGATATTACGATAGGTATTGCAGGGCCAGCCACCATGGCATTAAAGGCCCTGGATTTTAAAGCCTCGGGAGCAAATATACTGAAGGTGAAACTTGGTAAAAATGCAATTGAAGATGTGGAGCGCATCAGGCAGATCCGCGATGCAGTTGGTCCCGAAATGAAGATTCGCATTGATGCCAACCAGGGCTGGAGTTTTGGTGATGCTGTTTTTGCACTGGAAGCTTTAGGTGATTATGATATTGAGTTTTGTGAACAGCCCATGCGTACCTGGTATGATGATCTGCTGCCCGAGTTGATGCAGCTATCGCCGGTGAAAATTATGGCCGATGAAAGTGTGTATAACCATCATGATGCCCGCCGGCAAATCAATAGCGGTAGCTGCCATTTCATCAATATAAAAATGTCAAAATCGGGCGGCTTATTTGAGGCCCGGAAAATTCATGATGAAGCGGCATCCCATAGCATTGCCTGTATGATGGGTGGTATGTTGGAAAGTCGTATTGCATTGAGTGCCTTTTTGCATTTTGTGTATGCCAGCCCCAATATCCGGTTTTATGATATGGACACCTGCATGCTTGGCCATCTGCAGGATCCCTGTGTTGGCGGCGTTACCTATGATGGGTATAAGCTGAATATTGATGATACCCCTGGCATTGGGGCCGATGCCGACGAAGAGTTTTTGAAAACCTGCGAACATTTTCGCGTTTAATTTTAATATAGTATAACCCATGCTGATAAGACAAGCCACTTTAAACGATATGCCCGTGCTATTGCAATTTGAACAGGGCGTGATCACTGCCGAACGCCCATTTGATAGCACGCTTGTTCCCGGTTCAATTAAATACTATGACCTGGAGATGTTTATCAATTCGCCCGATGTGGAAATTTTGGTGGCCGAGCTGGATGGTGAACTGGTGGGCAGCGGCTATGCCCGCATCAAAAAAAGTGAGAAGCCGTATTTTAATTTTTTGAATTATGCCTACCTGGGTTTTATGTATGTATCGCCACAGCATAGGGGAAAAGGGATTAATCAACTAATAATTGAGGAATTAAAACTATGGACACGCAGGCAGGGTTTAACCGAATTGCGATTGCAGGTGTATAACGATAATGAAGGGGCGATAAAAGCGTATGAAAAAGTTGGTTTTAAAAAGCACATGATTGAGATGCGGATGAATTTGGAATAATTATTTGTGAAAACGATCATCACACTCCACGTGCAGGGTATGATGATCGTGGTAACAGGAAACGCGATGCCCTTTGCCGTTGTAGCATTAAAAAAAAAGTAAGGGCGTGATAAAGTTTTTTAACAGTATTTTGTTAAATATCTTTCACAGAAGAGGTCTTTTCTTCCATTTGTTAATAACTTTTACGGTTTCGGGGTTGTCCTGCTTTTTAGTCTTAGAACTGAGCATTTCTTTGACTGACTCGTCTTTTGTTTTTTCCTTATTTTTCATAATAGTAAGCTTAGGTGCTCCTTTTATACGTTGCGTAAGGGTTAATTTGTTTTAATTTTTGGGATAAAATTGCTCTTTTTTATAGGTAATATGCATTTTTTTTGATTTGGGTGCCGGTACTACGCCCAGATCAAAAAAAGCAGGACCTTTATTTTATTTACTGGGAGGATGCCGGTGTGGGCTGTGTGTTATAGTAAAGATACCTCCGGACTTTTGTTTGAGTTTAATAGCTGCAATTAGCAAATACTTTGAGGTGATTGGCATGGCAGATGCAAATATGGCTCTCTAAAAAAAGTCCGCTGAGATAATTACTCAGCGGACTTTTAGCTTGGGCTTAAATTTCTTTATAATAGCGGCTTTCTTTTTCTCTTGGCCACAGTTTTTGTGCTGTCACCTTTTTCCTGTTTGGTTACTTTGGGGGCGCTCAAATCTTTGGCTGCCTCACCTTTTGATTTCTCCCTGGTTTCCATAATAATAGGTTCTAAGTTGTTATTATAAGTTACCTGGCTATCAATTTGTTTGGATAAAATGTAAAAAAAAATCATTTTAATAAAACAAATTATCGGGATGATGCCTTTTTACCTTTTATCCAATTTCTTTTGGTTTCTACAGCCTCAATTTACAAGCTCAACTCAGCAAAGTACTTATGAAATAACGGTATAGTTTCAATTCCCTTGTAATAGTTGAAAATATCATATTTTTCATTTGGTGAGTGCAGTGCGTCACTATCAAGGCCAAAACCCATCAATACAGTTTTGAGGCCAAGCTCGGCTTCAAATAGGGCTACTATCGGGATGCTGCCACCACCGCGGGTTGGGATAGGCTCCTTGCCAAACGACTCGGAAATAGCTTTTTGGGCCGCACGGTAAGCAATACTATCTGTTGGTGTTACCGCCGGTTCGCCGCCATGGTGTGGCGTTACTTTTACCTTCACGTTTGCGGGTGCTATACTCAGGAAATGTTTGGTGAAAATTTCTGTTATGGCATCTGATGTTTGGTTAGGCACCAAACGCATCGAAATTTTGGCATGAGCCTTTGATGGTAATACGGTTTTAGCGCCTTCGCCAATGTAGCCACCCCATATACCATTAACCTCAAGGGTAGGGCGGGTGCCGGTGCGTTCAAAGGTGGTATATCCTTTTTCGCCCCAAAGCTCGGCTACATCCAGGTCTGATTTGTATGCTGCCTCATCGTATGGCGCATTGTTAAGCGCGGTACGTTCGGCAGGAGTAAGCTCAATTACACTATCATAAAAACCGGGAATCGTGATATGGTTATTTTCATCGTGAAGTGAGGCTATCATTTTGGTTAAAATGGTGATGGGGTTGGCCACTGCTCCACCGTAAACACCAGAGTGCAGATCGCGGTTGGGGCCGGTTACTTCAACCTCCAGGTATGATAAACCGCGTAAGCCGGTTTCTAAAGATGGATGCTCCATGCTGATCATCGATGTATCGGATATCAGCACAACATCAGCCTTTAACTTCTCTTTATTTGCTTTTACAAAAATAGCAAGGTTAGATGAGCCAACTTCTTCCTCGCCTTCAATCATGAATTTGATATTGCAGGGAAGGGTATTGGTTTGCATCATCAGTTCAAATGCTTTTACGTGCATGTAAAACTGCCCCTTATCATCGCAGGCGCCGCGCGCGTAAATTTTGCCATCGCGAATGGTAGGCTCAAAAGGCGGGGTTTTCCATAACTCCAGCGGATCTGCCGGTTGTACATCATAATGACCATAAACCAAAACTGTGGGTTTGCCGGCATCAATTATTTTTTCGCCATAAACTATAGGATAGCCTGCTGTTTGGCAAATCTCCACATTGTCGGCACCGGCATCGCGCAGTTTTTGCGCCACATAGTCGGCTGTATGGAGTACATCTGTTTTGTATTTTGGATCGGCGCTAACTGAGGGGAAACGCAAGAGGGCAAATAATTCGTCGAGTAAACGTTGCCTGTGCTCATCAACATATTGCTTTATGTGCTGCATATTATCAAGTTTGCAGCAAATATATTGATGTTTATTGATTTGGGGCGGCTTAATTGCGGGGCGGCTTTGTAAAGTTTAAGATCACTCTTTTTAAAATTACTATCACCATGATAGCGGCAGTAAACTAATCAATTATTGAAAAAAGAAAGTGAAATTTTACAAGGACTCTTTGCCGGCCTAAAGCTCTGAAACGGTAATTAACAGAAGCTACATTATTATATGGTGAATGTAACTGAAGTTCCCTGAACCCTATAGGGATGAACATGCGGTTTTATATTTACCAGCGCCTGTAAAAAGGTTGAAGAGCACATCAACCTGCAAGCGGTTAAATTTAGTAATTAATCCGCAGTAGCAAGATCAGCCTTGGGGCCGTGGCCTGCTTTGGCAGTAAATGAGGCAGTTTCTGGTTTTGTCTTTAAGTTGGTATTGGTGTTTTCTTTAGTGCTTAATGAATAAGCAGTTATGCCCGAAGTTAATATGATGGCTATAGCGATAATTATCTTTTTCATGTTGTTGTTGCGTTAGTACGATGTTTAATTTGTTTTGCTGCAGATGATTTGATTATGCTGCAAAGTCAGCAGTAGCTAAGTCTTTTTTAGGACCGCCAGTGAAAGCAAAGTCAGCAGTAGCTAAGTCTTTTTTCGGACCGCCAGTGAAAGCGAAGTCAGCAGTAGCTAAGTCTTTTTTCGGACCGCCAGTGAAAGCAAAGTCAGCAGTAGCTAAATCTTTTTTAGGACCGCCAGTGAAAGCGAAGTCAGCAGTAGCTAAGTCTTTTTTCGGACCACCAGTGAAAGCGAAGTCAGCAGTAGCTAAATCTTTTTTAGGACCGCCAGTGAAAGCAAAGTCAGCAGTAGCTAAATCTTTTTTCGGACCACCAGTGAAAGCGAAATCAGCAGTAGCTAAATCTTTTTTAGGACCGCCAGTGAAAGCGAAGTCAGCAGTAGCTAAGTCTTTTTTAGGACCGCCAGTGAAAGCAAAGTCGGCAGTAGCTAAATCTTTTTTCGGACCGCCAGTGAAAGCGAAGTCAGCAGTAGCTAAGTCTTTTTTAGGACCGCCAGTGAAAGCGAAGTCAGCAGTAGCTAAGTCTTTTTTCGGACCACCAGTGAAAGCAAAGTCAGCAGTAGCTAAGTCTTTTTTCGGACCACCAGTGAAAGCAAAGTCAGCAGTAGCTAAATCTTTTTTCGGACCGCCAGTGAAAGCAAAATCAGCAGTAGCTAAGTCTTTTTTAGGGCCGCCAGTGAAAGCTGTATTTTGAGTTGGTGGAGTTTTAGTTTTTGCAGGAGTTGTTTCTGCGTTTACAAATGACGTTAAAAAAGTGCTTAATGCTAATGCTGCTATGATTGATGATTTTTTCATGATTATTATATGTTGTGAGAGAGTTTTGATTAATATTTTTTGTTTATAAATGATTGTTGTTTGTTAATTAGTCGGCCTGGCCTAAATCTTTTCTAAATGCTGTTGATGACGAAGCAAAGGTTGTGGCTTCGGGTTTTACAGTTTGTTTAGTTGTGGTTTGTGATGATAAAATACCAGTAGCTACTGTTAAGCTTACAATGGTTATGATGATAAATTTTTTCATGTCGTTTTTAATTTTTTAAATGTTTTTATAAATCATGTTTAAGATTAATCAGCTGTACCAAGGTCTCTTCTTGCACTTGAGCCAAATGAATGTAATGCTGCAGTTTCAGGGGCAACCCTTTCTTTTTGGCATGAGGAGATGGCGCCGGTGAATAAAATAGCCAAGATGATTGTGATTAACTTTTTCATGATCGTTAAATAATATTTTGAATACTGGACTGTCTTAATTTTTAATGTTTGTTGTGGATTTATAAAAGATTAGTCGGCAAAAGCCAGGTCTTTTTTAAACCCATGGTCGTTTTTTATAAAGCTTGTGGCCATAGGCTGTTCGGCTTTTTTTGGCGATAATAAAACCGCTGATGATAAAACTCCTGTGCCTGATGCAAGCAACGCTAAAAGGATGATTTTTTTCATATATATAAATATTTTATATTAGTATTCTAAATTGTTAAGTAATAATTAACCATATGTGCCCAATAATACGTTGCGGTAAATTTACCGGTCTGTAAAAATTGTTTTAGATTATGATTTACTCTCTTTTTTGTGAAAAAAACTGATCAAAATATGGTAAGATATTTACAGTTTTATTCATATTTTTTTTTACATTTTTGTTGAAATAAATTGTTATTTTTAAAGACTATACCCAATTGTTAAGAAAAAAGAATTGTTATACTTTTAATTTTATTCATCATTAGGTAGCATATTGGTAAACTAAGTAACATATTAATGCCGTTTGATTTTTTTCACTACTTTAAATCGTAGTTTGAAACGTTATTTTTATGTCAAAAAATATTACAAAATACACAATAATACTCAATTAATTAACTGTATATCAGTTATTTAACAATGCAAATATAAATATGTTTTTTAATTTTCTATTAATAAATATAAAATAATTTTCAACAATGTTTTTACTGATGTTTTAGGTATATATCAGTATAATTTATAACTTTCACATTCAATATAACGTAACAGTGTTTTAATGAAAAAAGCCTTTGTATTTCTTTTATTTTTTTGTACGGCGGTTACTTTACATGCGAAAGATTTAGGTGAGGCAATTACAGGAGATACAAGTGAGGTTATACGCATTAATAAGCAAGCGTATGATAACCGCTTAACCCAGCCTCAGCAAACGCTTTCAGATGCAAACAGGGCAATGGTTCTGGCTCGCAAAATAAACTATAACAACGGTATAGCCGAGGCGTACAGGGTTACCGGCTTGGCCATGTTTTACATGGATCAGGCAGAAAAGGCATTTAGCAATTATTTAAACGCGGTGGCTTTTTTTACAAAGGCTAATAACTTGGGGGGTGAGGCAAAGGTTTACAATAACATGGGTAATATTTACCGTGACCATGATACCAACAAATCACTGGATTATTTTTTTAAATCGTTGGCTATCGCGAATAAAATTAATAATGTAAGCTTAATTGCGGCCCTTAATTTAAATATAGGAAACGTTTATACACGCAGAAATAGTTATACCCAGGCTTTAAAATACTATGGCCAAAGCAAAGCGATATTTTCCAAGCTAAAAGATTCTGTAAACCTAATTCAATGCGGACAGAATATTGGAGTAGTTTATTTTAAGTTGAACCAATACGATAAAGCTTTAGCTATGTTACTGGAGGCCAACGCGGCCGCCAAGCACCTTGATTTGAACGAGCCGATTGCAAGTATCGACCTTACGCTGGCCTCATTATATATGAACCAGCAAAAATTTGATGAGGCAGAAAAGATTGTTAAGGAAGGCGTTGCCTATACCCAATTGATTAATGACCCTAAGCTTGAATATGATTACAAGCACACCAATTATGAATTGGCTTATAATCGTAAAAACTATAATGAGGCGCTGTTTTATTTGCGGGAGATTTACCGGGTTGATAGTGCAACTTTCAAGACCAATACTTCGGTGCAAATGAAACTGATTGAGGCTACCCGCAAGCAGGAAGAGCAGATAAAAGAAAATGAGCGCGTAGCCGAGCGGCAGGCGTATGATCGTACCAAGTTTTGGGCCGTAACCATAGTTGCAGGCCTTTTACTTGTTGTAATAGGGTTATTGGTTGGTAATGTAAAACGCAAAGCTAAAACCAATTCGCAGCTTACTTTGCTTAATGGGGAAGTATCCCGGCAGAAGGACAACCTCGACCGCATTAACCACCATCTGGAAGAGATCATTGATGAGCGTACCAAAGATCTCCAGATTAAGAACAGAAAGCTGTCAGAGCACTCCTCATACCTCTCGCACCAGATAAGGGGCCCTATAGCCACGCTACGCGGCCTTATCAACCTTGAAAAGGAAGGTTTGGTAGATCAACATGAATGTATCTCAATGATGGACAAATGCGTATCAGAGATTGATGAAAAGATCATTGATATGAGCGACATGCTACATAACCCATCGCGTACTACCACTACGTAGATTTTTGGAGCAAGGTTTTTTTTTGGAGCAAAGAGCAAGGATTTTTGGACGAAGGACTTTTAGACGACGGATTTTTGGACAAAAGACTTTCGGACAAAGGACTTTCAGACGAAAGATAAAGGGGGATTTCGGATTCTATGATTTATCTTGAAGGGTTAAGCCGATATGCTTTGAGCTTTCATGATGGCTAAACAAAAAACGGACGGTATACACCGGCCGTTTTTTTATATTTTATACTTTATTTTTTCGTCTTTCGTCCTTTCTCTGAAAGTCCTTTGGTTCTTGCTCTAAGAATCCTTGCTCTAAAAGTCCTTCGTCCGATAGTCCTTTGTCCGAAAGTCCTTTGTCCTTGCTCCAAAAATCCTTGCTCCTTACTCCAAAAAGACTAATTTAGATTAAAAGCTATAGGAAAAGTAGAGTGTATTTGGGCTTCAAAAAGGCCAAGGTAAATACAATACCATGATATCATTTGTAAGATAAGCAACTGGCGGTGTTTTTTGTTGTAGCCCTGGGTTTCAAAAGCGATGGTTTCATCGCCTGCAGTGACAAAAAACCTTACTTCGCCTTTACAGGGTTTAAACTTTGATTTCAGCATATCATAGGCCTTCACCTTAAGCTTGCTGTTAGGATCATGAATAGTTCCGTCCTTTAGCGCCTCGTTTTTTGAAATAGATATCAGGTAATTTGACATAAGTACATGTTTTTCTGGGTGAAAAGCATGTAACAATTTTTACTCCAAAAAGTTAAATAATAATGGTATTAACCTTTAAAGTTTAATACAACCATTAAATTTTACAAAAGTTTCTTCTTGTTAAATAATATTAATCAATATTTAACAAGAAAAATAATGCCATTAAAATAAATGTAGCAATTAGTATATCAACTATGTGTAAATGTAAGTTTTACAACACACATTACTAAAACTAAACAGCTAAAGCGCTTTTACCACGCAGTTCTTCATAAAGTAAAATCACTTTACGCTGCAGGTTTGCAATTTCCGATTCGCGGTCAACCAGCTTTTTTTGGGCGATACTGAGGTTTGATGGAGTAAGATCAATTTCCCCTGCATCGAGTGCAAGAAGGTTCACCACGTTAAGCTCAAAAATGTTTGCAATTTGTTCCAACCGTGATAAGTTAATATCCGTTACACCCGTTTCAATTTTTGAAAATGCAGGGATAGAAATACCTAAACGGTTTGCCACATCTTCCTGGCTCCAACCGTGCTGATGACGCAAGGTTCTGATGTTTTTACCTACAAATTTGTTGGTCTTTTTTTTAGTGATGTCGCTCATGTTCGGTTATCTATAATTAATCAGTTAATAAAAGATATCCAAACGTTATGCCATTATTAATTTAGCTTTAAATATATGTCTTCAAAGCACAATTATTCCAAAACGGGGAAAAAAATACACGAAAATTGGGGCGGCTTTCTAAGCCATATTATTGATAATACTCAACTTTGCAAATTTAAGTAGCAGTTGCTTTTGGCCAATTTCTTTAAAAAATATAGTAGCCTTGATATCGGGCTTCGTTCCCTCCAGGCTTTGCACCTTGCCAAAACCAAAACGCTCGTGCTCAACTTCCATACCCACCTGCAGGTTTGATGTATCAGACGGTTTAAAATCTGGCGATACTACGTGCGCTTTTGCCAAAATTGATGTGGTTTTTACAGGCGCGGATGTCGCCGGTTTTGGTTTTGAAAAAGCATCAGCTTGTTTACCACTGGTCCAGGCCTTGCGGTCGTCATCAAAAAACGGATTGTTGCTTGTAGTTGTTTTGGCGCTGTAATCCAGTTCAAGGTATTTGGCATCTATTTCATCCAAAAAGCGGCTTGGTTCGCAGCTAATGAGTGTGCCAAATTTAAAACGCGAAGTAGCATAGCTTATAGTAAGCTTAGTTTCGGCACGGGTTACAGCCACGTAAAACAGTCGTCGTTCTTCTTCCAGATCACTGCGAGAGTTGAGCGACATCTGGGATGGGAAAAGATTTTCTTCTAAACCTACCACATGCACCTGCGAAAACTCTAATCCCTTACTACTGTGAATGGTCATGAGCGATACCGTATCTGCATCTTTATTCTTGTCCTTATCATCATTAGTGAGCAGGGCAATATCCTGCATAAATATGTCCAGACCTTTTTCTTCTATGTCTTCGCGCTCGCTAAACTCCTTGATACCATTCAGTAATTCCTGTATGTTCTCATAGCGGTTTAACCCCTCTACAGATTTATCCTCGTAAAGATCTTTAAGCAGGCCCGAGTGTTGGGCTATGTATAATGCCGATTCATATGCCGATTTAGTTTTTGTCAAAACCTGGAAACTTTGAATCATGGTGGCAAAGTTGCTCAGTGATGGAGATGCTTTCCCGTCGAAATATTGAACCGGATCCACAATCACCTCCCATGGGGTAACTTTGTGATGATCGGCACTTACAATGATTTTGTCAACCGTGGTATCGCCTATGCCCCTTTTAGGGTAGTTGATAACGCGTTTAAGCGCTTCCTCATCATTGGGGTTAAAAGTTAGGCGGAAGTAGCCTATCAGATCCTTGATCTCTTTACGCTGATAAAAGGACAAGCCTCCATATATTTTATAAGGGATCCCCAGCTTGCGCAGAGCCTCCTCCATAGAGCGCGACTGGGCGTTGGTACGGTAAAGAATGGCAAAATTATTCCAGTTTTTACCCTTCAGGCTCCGATCCTGCATAATAGCTTCGGCTACCATTTTGCCTTCTTCGTTATCGCTGAAGGCGCGCATTATCTTTATTTTATCTCCGGCTTCTTTTTCGCTGAAAACGTTCTTTTTAAGTTGCTCCTTATTGTTGCTGATGATGCTGTTGGCCACATGCACAATATTTTGTGTCGACCGGTAGTTTTGCTCCAGCTTAAATACCTTCAAATCCGGGTAATCCTTTTCAAAGTTGAGGATGTTTTGGATGTTGGCGCCACGAAATGCGTAAATACTTTGCGCGTCATCACCTACAACGCATAAATTCTCGTTAACAGCGGCCAGTTTTTTCACAATAAGGTATTGCGAAAAGTTGGTATCCTGGTACTCATCCACCATCAGGTATTTAAACTTGTGCTGGTATTTGTTCAGTACTTCGGGATGCAGTTTAAGCAGCTCGTTGGTTTTGTACAGTAAGTCGTCAAAATCCATAGCGCCGGCACGGAAACAACGGGTGGCATACATTTCGTAAATTTTGCCCAGTTGCCCGCGGCCTGTCGACATATCATCGGCCTGGATCTGCTCATTTTTATTATATTCCCTAAACGAGATCAGGTTATTTTTTGATGCAGAGATACGGTTAAGTACAAAGTTTACGGCGTACAGCTTATCATCAAGGTTCAATTCTTTGATAATGGCACGCAGTACGCTTTTGCTATCGTCTGTATCATAAATGGTAAAGTTACTTGGGTAGCCAATTTTTTCGGCTTCTACACGTAACAGCTTGGCAAAAACCGAGTGGAAGGTACCCATCCAGATGTTTTTAGCCTCGCCACCCACTACATGGGTAATACGTTCGCGCATTTCGCGCGCGGCTTTATTGGTAAATGTTAAAACCAGTATATTAAATGAATCCACACCTTTACGAATAAGGTGAGCCACCCTGTATGTAATTACCCTTGTTTTGCCAGATCCGGCACCGGCAATGATCATCACCGGTCCTTCAGTTTGTTCTACCGCTGCCCGTTGTTCGGGGTTTAAACCCTGTAAATAATCCAAAATCTTTTCCTCTTTTCTTGAAACAGCGAAATTAAGGTTTTGCGACGAAAGGGGAAAGTAAGATTGCCGGTGGACGTGATAAAAATATTAACAATGGTGATTTAAAGGTGGATAAAAGAAAATTTGGCTTTTCAGCCAATCGGGAAGTCTGAAATTTAAACTTGTCTAAGATCCTCGTTATCAATATTAAATATTTGCCCTTGGTAGTTAAATTGTCCATGAAAGGCAATGTGTATTTCAAGTTCACTCGCGCTTAAAAATTGTTTTAAATGCAGCATGTCAAATTCCCTGTAAAATTCAAATACAGTGTCATTGTCAATATTATAAAAGTTAATAGTGAAGTATGGAAATGAATTGATTTGATGATATTTTACAAAAAACAAAAGCTTTAAATCTTCTTTGAAAATAAAGTTATCAGCAATACAATTGTCTGATATCAGCTTATCACCCTTGTAAACATCAACTGTATATGGACCTCCCATACTCAGTATCTCTTGAGCATTGGTTAAGGTTAGTTCAATCCCTGAAACTATTTCTTTATGTACCATTTTGTTATTTTACTAAATAACAAACAAATATTGATGAGGCATAAAGTTTATGTCTATTTAGTAAAAGGGACTAACGGTTTTATACGGTAATACCTATAATCGGCATCCAACTCAGCCCATCACCATTTTTACATCCCATGAAATACAATCTATACCAAATTTACTATCTTCACGCATCAACCATATACATTGTCATGAAGAAAACCCTTACTCTTGGTTTACTGGCGCTTTCTGCCACTGCTTTCGCGCAGCAAAAAACATTAATCGGCTTCACCCCTGCATCGTCGGCCAAACAATTGGCTGCCGAAAAATCATTTGATGCATCCCTGAGCGCGCAACGTATTGGCGAAACCATTAAAACGCTTTCGGCATTTCCGCATAATATAGGTTCGCCGGGTAGCAAGGCCGTAGCCGAAAAAATATTGGCCATGTATAAAAGCTATGGGCTTGATGCACATATAGAAACCTATACTGTACTTTACCCTACGCCCAAAACAAGGGTATTGGAACTTTCAGGCCCGGCAAGCTATACCGCTTTATTAAAAGAGCCCACGTTGGCAGAGGATGCAACATCGGGGCAAGCCAACCAGTTGCCAACCTATAATGCCTGGAGCGCGGATGGTGATGTGAATGGTGAGCTGGTGTTTGTAAACTATGGGCTGCCCGATGATTACGAGAAGCTGGCTGCCATGGGTATTGATGTAAAAGGTAAAATAGTAATTGCCAAATATGGCCGCTCATGGCGTGGCATAAAGCCAAAGGTAGCCTATGAGCATGGGGCCATTGGCTGTATCATTTATTCAGATCCTGCTGATGATGGTTACTCGGCGGGTGATGTGTATCCAAAAGGAGCCTATAAAAATGAATTTGGCGTTCAGCGTGGTTCCGTGATGGATATGGTGATCTATCCCGGCGATCCGCTTACACCGGGCGTTGTTGCTACCAAAGATGCCAAACGCCTGGATAGGAAAGATGCCACCACGATATTGAAAATACCGGTGCTGCCCATCAGTTATCATGATGCACAACCTTTACTGGCCGCTTTGGATGGGCCGGTTGCGCCTGCAGGTTGGGCCGGTTCCCTGCCTATAACTTACCATATTGGTGGGGGTAAAGCCACGGTACACCTTAAAATGGAATTTAACTGGGATATGGTACCGGCCTATGATGTAATAGCCCAAATTAAAGGTTCCACTTACCCGGATGAGTGGGTGATGCGCGGTAACCACCATGATGCCTGGGTAAACGGTGCCAACGACCCCATAAGTGGACAAGCCGCTATGATTGAGGAAACAAAAGCCCTTGGCGACCTGCTTAAAACCGGCTGGAAACCAAAGCGCAGCATTATTTATTGCTCATGGGACGGGGAAGAGCCCGGTTTATTAGGCTCTACCGAGTTTGCAGAAGATCATGATAAGGAATTGCAGCAAAAGGCTGTGGTTTATATCAACTCAGATAGCAATGGTCGCGGGTTTTTAGGTGCAAGCGGTTCGCAGGCATTGGAAAGCTTTATTGACGAGATAACCCGCGGGATAACCGACCCACAAACCAAAGTAAGTGTGTTTGATCGTAAAAAGGCAATGGAATTGGTTAACGCCAAATCAACCAGTGATAAAAAAGAAATTTTGGAACGTAAGGGCGAGAAGCTGGAAGCGCTGGGTTCAGGATCAGATTTCTCATCGTTCCTGCAGCATCTGGGTATCCCTACGCTTGATTTTGGTTTCGGTGGTGAGGATGGAGGTGGCGAATATCACTCCATCTATGATTCGTTTGATGATTACAAACGCTTTAAAGATCCTGATTTTGCCTATGGTGTGGCGCTATCGCAAACTGCAGGCCACTCGGTATTGCGTATGGCAGATGCCGATGTACTGCCATTTGATTTCAGGAGTTTGCAAACTACAATCAGCAAGTATGCTACCGAATTAACGAAACTGGCAAATGATACCCGCGACGCCACTGCTATAGATAACCAACTGATAAAAGCCAACGACTATACCCTGGCTGCCGACCCAACACACCTGTACAAGGCCCCGGCAGCTAAAAGCGAAGTGCCGCAAATAGATTTTAAACCGCTAACCGGCGCCCTGGATTCATTAAAGAAAAGCGCGGATAAACTGGCCACTTATTGGGCCGCTGCTACACTTAAAAATGGCGACCATGATAAGCTAAACAAATTGCTTTACCAGGCCGAGCAGCAATTACTTTCGGTAGATGGTTTGCCGCGTCGAAGCTGGTACCGCCACACTATTTATGCGCCGGGCTTTTACACCGGCTATGGTGTTAAAACGCTCCCCGGCATCCGCGAAGCTATTGAGCAACGTAACTGGGATGAAGTTAAGCAGCAGATAGGGGTTGTAGCCGGGAGGATTAACGCATTGGCCGGGTATTTGGCGATGGGGGCGAAGTAAGGAAAGAAATCACAAGTGAACTACCCATTTAGCAGCTTCACGAGACTACTAAATGGATAGTTGGCTTTCAGTGGAATTTATAGAATGTTGTTTTAATAGGCCTTTCTTAACCGATCGGCAAATTCATCTGGCAATAAGCTTTGTTCAATAGCCATTGCTGCTTGTTCAACATCGTAAGCAACTCTTATAAATTCCACTGTAATACTATCCCTGTCAGTTATCGAACTGGTCATATCCAGGTTTAATATTACATAGCATCCTGCTGGGTTGCCATCTTTTGGTTTGCCTACAGAGCCGATATTGATAACATGCCTGAATTGTTGGTTGCCGGCTTTGAGGATACGATGATAAGGTTTATGCGAATGACCGATACACAGAATATCGGCATTCGCTTCTGCCATCATTTCAAGTACATAGGTTTCATCCAAATCTTCCAAAACGTATTCATCAACGCTCCGGGTACTGCCATGAGCCAGTACAATATTTACGGCCTCATCTATCATTTTAAATTCAAGGCGAATATGTGCAGGTAGGGTTGATAGATACTGACGACCTGTCTCATCAATCAAATGATAGGCATGGGTTTTTCCTGGTTCACCAAGGCTTTGATCGGTGGTAACCAATTTCTTCACTTTCAGATCATGATTACCGGCGAGGGTAGCGATACCTCGTTTACGGATTTCGGCAATTACCTCGTTAGGCCAAATGTTGTAACCAACCAGATCGCCAAGGCAATAAATAGCATCAGTATTCCTGGTTGCTACATCGGCGAAGAATGCCTCCAACGCCGGCAGATTTGCGTGAATATCCGAAAAAAGGGCAATTCTCATTATTGTACTGCAGTTTGAGTTTTAGAGGTGTAATATTTTTTTCGGAAATAAAAAGCAAGGTTAACCAAAGCGATCAATGCAGGTACTTCTACTAAGGGGCCGATAACCCCTGCAAAGGCTTCACCCGAATTAATACCAAAAACGCCAATGGCTACTGCAATTGCTAATTCAAAGTTGTTACCGGTGGCCGTGAATGCAATAGAAGTACTTTTTGAGTAATCGGCACCAAACGATTTACCGATAAAGAAACTCAAGATGAACATGATGGTAAAGTAAATTACCAACGGGATGGCGATGCGCAGCACATCAAAAGGGATTTGAACAATTAAGTTACCTTTTAAACTAAACATTACCACAATAGTAAACAGCAAGGCAATTAAGGTTATGGGAGAAATAAAAGGGACATATTTAGTTTGGAACCATTGCTTTCCCTTAATTTTAATTAAAGCATATCTGCTGATAATACCCGCTGCAAAAGGGATACCGAGGTAAATACCAACGCTTTTTGCAATTTCAGATATGGTTATATTGACGGCTAATCCTTTCAAGCCAAAAAGAGGCGGCAATACGGTTATAAATACATAAGCGTAAACGCTGTAAAGCAATACCTGGAAAATACTGTTTAAGGCAATTAACCCTGCTGCATATTCACGGTTACCCTCTGCCAATTCGTTCCATACCACCACCATCGCAATACAGCGGGCAAGGCCTATCAGAATTAAACCTACCATATAAGCGGGATGATCACGTAAAAGCGTTATCGCTAATATAAACATCAGGATAGGACCAATTACCCAGTTTAATACCAGTGATGCGCTCAATACTTTTGTATCCTTAAATACTTCGCCCATGTTCTCATATCTCACTTTGGCAAGCGGTGGGTACATCATCAGGATCAGGCCTATTGCCAGGGGGATATTGGTAGTTCCGCTGGAAAAAGAATTTATAAAACCAGATGATGATGGAATAAAATAGCCTACAGCTACCCCTATAGCCATAGCAAGAAAGATCCACAAAGTAAGGTATCGGTCAAGAAAACTTAATTGTTTTCGTTCGGCCACCGGGGCACAGTTATTTGCTGCCATATATTAAAGTATAATTCGTGTTTTAATGAAGCGTGTTTAGATCTTCTATAAGATTCGTTTTTATCTAATTATTATATTGCAATATTACGATTAATGTTTGAATAAAAAAGGTATCTTTTTTAAAAGAGAGCGCAATTGATATGAGGGTATCTATTAAAACTAACTATTTAGTGAGAAGGCCAGAGGCATCGCCTTGATAAATATTATAACAACGGATTTTAATCCGTTGAAATGGGGTGAAGAATAGCAATAAGAACAGTAGGTTCGGTTTGCTAAATTATTAATATTGTCCGTGCCGATGGCACTTTTGATTTGTGGTAGGGTTACAGGCAACGGGTTAAAACCCGTTGTTACAACATGATCCGTGCCGATGGCACTTAAATGAAAAAATTGATAGGGAAATGAGAATAAACACTAAGTGCAACAGTAAAAGAATGTTGAGAAAAATGAAAATTACCTGATGATTTTCTTAGTAGTACTTATTGGTTGAGACGCGGGAATATTATTAACTTGTGATGATGAAGGGTTACGGAAAAGCAAACGGATATTAAAGAAATTGATATCACACCATCTATTAAAAATCAACTATTTAAGCGAAAAAAACGGAGGCATCGCCTCGACAGATATTGTAACAGCGGATTTTAATCCGTTGAAAAATACGAGAAGAATGCCAATGAGAACCGTAGGTTCGGCTTGTATAAATTATTAATATTGTCCGTGCTGATGGCACTTTTGATTTGTATTGGGTCTACAGGCAACGGGTTAAAACCCGTTGTTACAAAATGTATCGTGCCGATGGCACTTTTAATGAAAAAATGATTAAGCGAATGAATCAGAGGCATAGCCTCGACAGATATTGTAACAACGGATTTTAATCCGTTGAACAAGACGTGAAGGATATAAATAAGAACCGTAGGTTCGACTCATATAAAAAAACTAATTAATGATTTAACCGAAAACAAAATGGCAAATACTTACCATCAAATTTACATTCAAACAGTTTTTGCAGTTAAATACCGCCAGGCGATAATTGAAAAAGAGTGGAAGGAAAAATTCTTTGGTGTAATTGGTAATTTAATCAGTGAAGCTAATTGCAAAACCATTATTGTAAATGGAGTGGAAGATCATGTGCATTGTTTTATCGGGTTAAAACCGGTGGTTTCCGTTTCTGAATTAATGAAAACCGTAAAAGCAAAATCGTCCAAATATATTAATGATCACTCGTTAACCTCCGAGCGTTTTGAATGGCAGGAAGGCTATGGCGTATTTTCATACAGCCATTCGCAGATTGATAAGGTTTATAAATACATTCAAAAGCAGGAAGAACATCATAAAAAGCAAACGTTCAGAGATGAGTATTTAGATTTTTTAAAAAAATTCAACGTCGAATTTGATGAGCAGTATATTTTTCAGGACTTGATATAGCTATTCGCCCATACCTATTAGTAATAGAGGCATCGCCTCGACGAATATTGTAACAACGGGTTTTAACCCGTTGAACAAGAGGTAGGTTTGACTTGTATATTCGCTCTGCCCATGGCAACGGGTTTTAACCCGTTGTTACAACATGATCCGGGCCGATGGCCCTTTAATGAAAAGATAGTTTGGAGAGCTGGTTGCCCGGATGAATGAAATTCAATTCCATGACTTTCGTACGTATAACACATACTCGCCAAAAGAACGAATTGATATCACAAAAAAATAGCGATGAGCCTCAACCCATCGCTATTTAAAATGCCCAAAAGCAAATCACTAATTCACTAAATCAGCAATTCACTAATTAGAATTACTCGCCGTAGTAAACGTTGTTTTTCAGGTTAACATCGGGCAGTTCGTGATTAGGATCAATCACCATTGATTTTATTGTGGAGGTTGACTGATATTTAAACGTCCACACACCGCCGCGTTGCCAAACGTTTACAGGTAAATGCAACGTTTCGGTTTTACCGTTGGCCTGGGTAATTTTCAAATCAACAGGCATAGCCATTTTTTCGTTATTGGTGATGGTGATCAGCGCGCCGTTAGCCGCATTATCATCTATGTATTTAACGCTGCTGATAGCCTGATCAAGCTTCCATGTGGTAGTAAACCAAGCTTTCCAAAACCAGTTAAGGTCTTCGCCGCTGGCATCATTCATGGCACGGAAAAGGTCGGCTGGTAGTGGGTGTTTAAATGCCCAGTTCTTGATATATTCATGGAAGGCATAGTCAAAACGCTCTGGTCCTAATACCACATTGCGCAGCATATCCATACCCAAAGCGGTTTTTACATAATACTGGCCATAATCATTCAGGCCTATAGCCTCCGGAGCAGTCATCAGTGGATCTTTGCTGTTGCGGAACATGCCCAAAATGCGCTGAGCCATTTTGGTGGTATCGTTATACTCACCTTTATTAAATTGCTGTGAAGCATATTCATTGATGAAAGTGTTAAAGCCTTCATCCATCCACATATATTTACGCTCGTTTGAGCCCACTATCATCGGGAACCAGTTGTGGCCTATTTCGTGCGTCACGTCGCCCCAAAGCTGGCCTTTCTTTAAATTGCTCAGGCAAAATATAGCGCCCGGATACTCCATACCCAGGGCAACGCCAGATACGTTTACGGCAGAGTTCCATGGATATTCAAAATAAGCTTTTGAGTAAATTTCCATGCTGTTTTTCAGGTACTCGGTTGAGCGGCCCCAGCCATCTACACCGGCACTCTCCACAGGGTAGGCAGACATGGCAATACCTTTACGGCCCGATGGGAAATTAACCTTAGCGGCATCCCATATAAACGCGTTTGATGCACCAAATGCCACATCGCGACTATTCTCCATTTTATAGTGCCAGGTTAAAGTACCTTTAAACGGACGGGTTGATGATTTGCCAACTTCGTTTTCTTTAATCAGCATTACAGTTTTATCGCTGGTTTTGGCATCGGCCAAACGGCTCAATTGGGCCGGTGATAAAACCTCTTCGGGGTTTTGTAAATCGCCCGATCCTACAACCACCATATTGGCAGGTGCGGTTATGTAATAATCAAAATCGCCGTATTCGCAATAAAACTCGCCCAGGCCCATGTAGGGTAGGGTGTTCCAGCCTTCCACGTCATCGTAAACGCACATGCGCGGGTACCATTGGGCAATTTCGTAAACGTAGCCTTGTTTAAACTTTTTGCGGCCCATGCGGTCGGCACCATAAAAAGGGATAGCAAAATCATAGTTGATCTTTACCTGTATTTTTTCGCCTTTGCCATCCATTGGCGCGTTTAGGCGTAACTGCATGCGGGCATCAGTAATTACAGGAATAACTTTATAAGTTTGACCTTTGTAAGTAACATCAACCGAGCCTATATGATAGCCTCCGCAGCTAAAGCCACGCACATCAAAACGATCGCCCGTAACCGGGGTAACGGCAGCACCGCGAGAATCGGGTTTAAACAGGTTTTGGTCCAGTTGTAACCACAAGTAATCCAGTTGATCAGGGCTGTTATTGGTGTAGGTAATAGTTACTTCGCCGGTAATAGTAGTGTCCTTGCCTTCGTTAAGAGCAGCTTTGATCTGGTAATCGGCACGGTTTTGCCAGTAGGTTGGCGAAGGCTTGCCGCTGTTTGATCGTGTTCCCTGCCCGGTAACCGGCCAGGTGATAGGGCCAAAAAGGTCCTGGTGGTCATACTTTATAGAGTCTGTTTGTGCCGATGCCGGGTTTGCCATTGCAAACAAGCCAAAGGCGCCTAAAATGTTGATCAGTTTAAAATAGCGCATTTTTGAATTTGATAATAAAGGCGCAAAGAAAGGGAAATAATTTGTGAAATTGGTAATGGGAGTACTTATAGTGCTGTGATTGTGGTTGATTGGCGAAGTTGTAATGGGAATGTTACCGGACGACGCGGGCATTGCGAGGGTAGACCCGAACCCGGCCTGCGCCATGCAATAACACTGCGGGGTAAAACTTTTCAAATTAAAACCTATTTAACCTACAGGTACATTTATATTCGCATTTGCAAAACTTTGATACCTATTTACCATGAACAAACTGGCAAATTCCACATCCCCATATTTATTGCAGCACGCCAATAATCCTGTAAACTGGTACCCATGGGGTAAAGAGGCGCTTGATAAGGCTAAAGCCGAAAACAAGCTGATATTGGTGAGCATTGGTTATTCTGCCTGCCACTGGTGCCACGTAATGGAGCACGAAAGCTTTGAGGACGAAGCCGTGGCCACGGTAATGAACGAATATTTTGTTTGTATTAAGGTAGATAGGGAAGAGCGCCCCGATGTAGACCAGATATACATGAGCGCCGTGCAGCTGATGAGTGGTCGTGGCGGCTGGCCGCTAAACTGTATCTGCCTGCCAGATCAAAGACCCATTTATGGCGGCACTTACTTTCGTAAAAACGACTGGACATCGCTGCTCTTTAACCTGGCCGATTTTTACAAGCAAAAACCAGATGAAGCGGAAGAATATGCGGTACGATTAACTGAGGGAATCCAGAAATATGAGTCGGTACAATTTATAGCCGAACAGCCTGCGCATACTAAAGACGATTTAAAGCTGATAGCCGACACCTGGAAACGATATTTTGATAAATACGAAGGCGGCACAGGGAATGCGCCCAAATTCCCGATGCCCAATAACTGGCTGCTGCTGATGCGTTACGCGCATTTGATGCAGGATGAGGAAATTGCCAAACAGGTAAAACTCACGCTGCATAAAATGGCCTATGGCGGAATTTATGATCATATAGGCGGCGGTTTTGCCCGTTATTCTGTTGATGGCAGGTGGCATGTACCGCATTTCGAGAAAATGCTTTATGATAATGCTCAGCTCATCAGTTTATATGCCGAAGCTTATACCTGGCAGCCCGATGAACTCTACGAAAGGGTAGTTGATGAGATCATCCATTTTGCCGTTAAAGAACTGGCCTCGCCGGATCTTGGCTTTTACTCGGCGCTTGATGCCGATAGCGAAGGCGTAGAGGGTAAGTTTTATATTTTTACTAAAACACAGATAGAAGAGATCCTGGGCGATGATGCCGACCTGTTCTGTATCTACTACCATATTACCGAAGATGGCAACTGGGAGGAGGAGCAATCCAACGTATTGTTCCGCAAGGAAACTGATGAGCAATTGGCCAAAAAATTGGGGTTGGGAGTTGATGATCTGCTATCGCAGGTAAAAGCATCCCGCAAAAAAGTTTTCGAAGCCCGTCGCCACCGCATCAGGCCGGGTTTGGATAATAAGATACTGGCCTCGTGGAATGGTTTGATGCTAAAAGGGCTTTGTGAAGCCTACCGGGCATTTGATAAACCTGAGTACCTGGAGCTTGTTTTAAAGAATGCTAATTTCATCCTGGATAATCTTTTAGGTCAAAATGGCAGACTATCACGGGTTTACAATAGCAATACGGCAGGGGAAATTCCGGTTGCGTTTTTGGATGATTATGCCAACATTATTGATGGGTTGATAGCCACTTACGAGGTTACCTTTGATGAGCATTGGCTGCAACAGGCAAAAGCCCTTACAGATACCGCTATAACCCATTATTATGATGAGAAGAACGGTGTTTTCTTTTATACCGCCGATGATGATGAACAGCTGATAGCCCGCAAATCAGAAATTATGGATGGTGTTACACCGGCCAGTAATTCGGCTATGGCGCGCGTTCTGAAAAAATTAGGCCTGCTTTTTGATGATGAAAGTTATGCAGCGGTTTCGGAACAGCTGTTACGCAACATTATGCCGCAGTTGGCAAAATATGGTACGGCCTATTCAAACTGGACTATGTTATTGCTTGATGAAGTTTTTGGTATATATGAAGTTGCAGTAACCGGCCCCGAAGCTGAACCTGTAAGAAAGGAACTTGAAAATAATTACTTCCCCAATAAAATAATCTTGGGAGGTACAAAAGGAAGTTTACCTTTGTTACAGGATAAGTTTGGTAAATCAACACAAATTTTTGTTTGTAAAGATAAAACCTGCGGATTACCTGCTAATAACACGGCCGACGCATTAAAACAAATGCAGGCTTGATTGCTTATTTATAAAAATACTTTACAATGAAAATTGAACCACAGCACGTAGTGTCATTAACTTACGATTTGTATGTTGACCAGGATGGTACCGAAACGTTAACGGAAAGTGCCACACAAGAACAACCTTTAACCTTTTTGTTTGGTGCCGGCCAGATGCTGCCCAAATTTGAAGAAAATTTAAGCACCCTATCAACTGGTGATGCTTATGAATTTCGCCTGTCAGCTCAGGATGCTTACGGCGAATATGATGAAGAAGCAGTAGCCAACCTGCCTAAAGAAATGTTCCAGGGAACTGAAGTTCCTGAAATTGGCAGCATTTTACCTTTACAGGATAATAATGGCAACCGTTTCCAGGCACAGGTAGTATCAATTGCCGAAGATTCTGTAATTGTTGACCTAAACCACCCTATGGCTGGCCAGGAATTGCATTTCAAAGGCAGTATCCTTAATGTACGCCCAGCCACACCAGAAGAATTATCACATGGCCATGCACATGGCGCTGATGGTCACCACGCTCACTAATTTTAACGAACGTATAATATTTGAAAAGCCCGTTATGCAAATAGCGGGCTTTTTTTGTGCAAAAAACAAACTGCCGCGAGGTTCTAACTCGTGGCCTATATGGTTTCAGCTTTCAGCTGAACTAAGCCAAAGGCTTAAACCATGGCTCCCACGAGTTACGCTGCGCTAACCTCGCGGGAGATGAAAAATTAACCCCTTTATTTAAAATATGGATTGGATAAAGTTCCTTTGTTTTTCAAATAATTTCACATAACTTGCTGAAAATTAGATGTAAAATGAAATACCTATCCTTATTTGCACTGGCTATTTTATTTAGCGCGTGCAGCAACTCTGATAAGCCCACTGCAGTAAAATCATACTCCATTGAGCAATTGTATAACAATAAAGCGATAAATGGCGCCGGTTTTAATGCCGACGAAACCAAGGTGCTGGTTGATGATAACAGCACAGGGATATTTAATCTCTCCGCCATAAACATTGCTGATACCGCCTCAAAACCACTCACGCACTCGGTAAAGGATTCGTACTTTGCAATTGGGTATGTGCCGGGTACCAATGACTTTTTATATAGCGCAGATCAGGGAGGTAACGAAAATTACCATATCTATCTGCAAAAGGCTAATGGATCGGCGGTGAAAGATCTTACACCGTGGGCCAACACCACCAATGGTACCGATGGATGGAGCGCTGATAAAAAGTTCCTGTACATTACCAGTAATAAACGCGACCCCAAATTCAACGATATTTACAAGCTGGATGTAAAAACCTGGAATGCAGAGCTGCTTTATCAAAATGATGGCGGGTATTCACCTGGGCCGGTTTCCAAGTCGGAGCGGTACATTTCCCTCATCAAATCTATCACTACCGATAAAAATGAGCTTTATATTTACGACAGGACGACAAAGGCAGTCAAAAAACTAAGCAACGATAAAGAGGCTACCTGGTACCCTGCCGCGTTTACCAAAGGCGATTCGAGCCTGTACTATATTACCAACGATGGCAGCGAGTTTAGTTATCTGGTAAAATACAACCTGAATACAGGGGCAACTTCAAAAGTTTATTCAACCACCTGGGATGTGGTTGGGATGGAACTTAGCGACCTGGAAAAGTACTATACCGTGTACGTAAATGCAGATGGTAAAACCAACGTGTTGTTGTTTGATAATAAAACGGGCAAGCAACTCGATTTTCCGGAAGTAAAGGATGGTGAAGTTAAATCGGCTGTGTTTTCGCCAAGTGAAAAAAATATGATGCTTACGGTAGGCAGCAGCGTTAGTCCCAATAATCTATACGTTTATAATTTCGAAAAAAAGGAGTTAAAACCAATTACTCGTACACTTAACCCGGCAGTAAATACAGATGACCTGGTATCGGCCGAAGTGGTTCACTTTAAATCTTTTGATGGCCTGGAGATTCCTGCCATTTACTACAAACCCAAAAATGCAACCAAAGAGCACCCGGTGCCTGCTATATTGTTGATACATGGTGGTCCGGGCGGGCAAAGCAATTTCGGCTTTAGTAACCAGATTCAGTTCCTGGTAAACCATGGTTATGCTGTGCTGGCGGTTAATAACCGGGGCAGTAGCGGTTATGGCAAAACGTTTTATAAGCTGGATAACAAAGACCACAGCAATGGCGACCTGAAAGATTGCATCTGGGGTAAAAAATGGCTGCAGCAACAGGCTTATATTGATACAGCAAAAATAGGCATTATGGGCGGCAGCTATGGCGGGTGCATGGTATTGGGCGCATTGGCTTTTCACCCTAATGAGTTTAAAGTGGGAGTTGATATGTTTGGTGTTGCCAACTGGATGCGCACGCTCAAAAGTATCCCTCCATACTGGGAAGCCGAGCGTAAGGCTTTATATGATGAGTTAGGCGACCCATACACAGCCGATAGTGTACACCTTAAAAAAATATCGCCGCTGTTTCATTACCAAACCATCAATAAACCATTAATTGTTTTTCAGGGAATGAATGATGTGCGGGTATTACCTATAGAAAGTAAGGAAATTGTAGATGGCGTTAAAAAGAACGGAGTACCGGTTGAATATATTACCTACCCCAATGAAGGCCACGGTTTCCAGAAAAAAGAAAACCTGATTACTACCGCTAATAAGATACTGGCGTTTTTGGATAAGTATTTGATGGAGAAGAAGTAAGAAAGACACGCATAGCTTAAAGAGAAAAGGTTTCATACCGGGACCTTTTTTCTTATGCATATTTATTTATTTTCAAAACGTTCCGGATCTCTCTTGGTATGAAAAATTGATGTGATAAATATAGTGGATAGTTGCTCATCGTACCAGTAAACAATGATGTATGGAAATATTCTTACCGGTACGAAACGTAGATCCGATTGATACCTTTTTGCATAGAGTTTGGGATTTAGATCAATAGAGTGAATGGTGATTTTAACTTCTCTTCTAAAATTTGCCGAAAGACCTCTTTGTTGTTTTTCGTACCATTCACAAGCATCAATCAATTCAAGTTCGGCACGTTTTAGAAGTTTAATTGTAGGCACGGTTCAGTTCTTCTTCTATGTCTGTCCAGTTTCGGGCAGTGGTTTTTCCATCCAAAAAGTCCTGCCTGGTTTGCAGCAGATCCTTCATTTCATCTTCAGAAAATGTGTGGTCATTATCTGAATCAATATGATAACTTAAACCAAACCTATTTAATATCTCTTGCAAAACAGGCAGATCTTTTTCGTTTTGAATATTTACTGTCAGCGTGGTCATACACAAATTTACTAAACATATATTTCAAAATGTTGGAATTTGAAATATTTATTGATTCATTATCAAAATAAAAGCGGCCTTTCTCAACAAGAGAAAAGCCGCTTAAATATGCTGATCAGCCCCTTCAAAAGGCCGGGTATTAGAAACTATTTCTTACGCTATTGCTGAAAGTTTTGGTTGTCCAATATCCGCTATCCAAAATACGGCGAACGGTCATCAACGGATAATCAGGGTCACGTTTATCAGCCAGTTGGAAAGCAATTTTGAAACCTTTTTTCTCAAACTCCGGCAAAACAGGTTTTTTCCAGATGCCGAATGGGTAGGCGAAATAATCTATTTTTTTACCGGTAATTTCTTCCAGCTTTTTGGTTGGCTTATCTATTTGTGTAACCCAATCATCAACCGGCCTGGTGGTTATTTTACCATTTTTTCCGATGATTTTAAGTTCAGAATTGTGCGAGTATTTGTCAACCCGGTGATGGTCCCAGGTATGGCTTCCAATTACGTTGCCTTCGTCAGATAGTTTTTTAACCATATCGGCGGTCATGTAATGCGGGCGGCCTAATGATACAGTCATTACAAAATAAACAGCCTTAAAACCATATTTTTTCAAGGTAGGGTTAGCTATCGTGAACTGATCAAGGTCGGTATCGTCAAAAGTAAGCATGATCGGTTTTTTGGGCAGGGGAGCTCCAGTTGTAAGATAAGCATACAACTGATCGGGCAGTATGGTATGGTAACCGCTATCGGCCAGCATTTTAATATGTTCTTTAAAGGCAGCTATCTGTACAATATAGTCTTTAGCATTTTTTGAATCAGTAGGTTTCCAATCGCGTATCTGGTGGTAACAAACAACCGGTACCTGTTTGCGGGCCATAATGGCGGCTTTATCTGCCGGTTTGCCGGCAATTGTTGTTGCGGCGGCTGTACCTGTAGCAGGTGTTCCTGCTGATTTATCGGTAGGTTTACTCTGGCAAGACATTGTGCCTAAGGCACATACGGCTAACCATACAAAAGCTTGTTTAATCATGGTATGATGATGATTTTTTAATTAATAGAACAACGGCGAAAATAATATAATTATATAGGATGTAAACCAGCTTTGTAAATAAAATTAATTTATACTTTAACCCCAAACGTTAATAAGTAAAATTATTATTCGCTTTGATTGATGATTTGCCTTAAATATTAACCCCTTTATTGTATTTATAAAACTATCCGTTTGCCCTCCTTGATTGATCTTTTTGCCGCGTCAAGTATCAGCATTACAATCATATTGTTTTTCAGGGATGAGCGGTCATTCCTGAATTTAAGCGGGGTTTTAAGGGCGGCAGTAAAGTAGGGCACCGGTGCATCTGCCGGGGATGGCAAAGCCGGGGCTTTAAAGCTTTTTACGTCATTATTAATCCTTACCTCAACGCTGTCTTTATCAAATGTATGGATATAGCCTTTTGCCCCAAACACCTCCATATCCTTAATACCGAAAGGCCAGTTCCATGATGCTTCTATCATCCCGGTAGCGTTAGGGTATTCCACAATAATAGTTACGTCGTCTTCCACCTTAGGATATACTGATGGCTTGTAATGCCTGGCAACAGCGGTTACAGCTATAGGCTTTTGTCCCTGCATCATCCAGGTCATCATATCTGCGCCATAGCAGCCAAAATCGTTTAATGCACCGGCGCCATTAAGCACGGGATCTGTAAGCCAGGTTAAGAAATCCTCGCTGCAGCCAATTTCACGTGGGCCCTGGTGACCATCATGAAACACCATTTTGCGAATCATGCCCACACTATCGGCTTTAATAGTATTGTATGCACTTTGTACCGATGGGTACCAGGTAGTTTCATAATTGGTAAGCAGGTTTATGTAATACCTTAAAGCTAAAAACTCCATGCGTTTGGCCTGTTCAAGCGTGGCGGCCAATGGTTTTTCAACCATTACAGAGATGCCCATAGGGGCGCAGGTTTCTACAATATCAATGTGTTTGCCAACAGCATTATAACCCAGTACAATAACCGGTTTGCGGGCAAGGCACATGGTTTTAAGGTCCTCGAAGAATAAAGAATCGGGTACGCCATACATTTTGCCATATTTTGCCCACAGCTTTTTGTCTGGTTCGGCAATGCCCACAATGTTTACGTTACCATTACGGTATTCATTTAATATCAGGTGAATATGGTCGTGGTTTAGCCCTGCGATGCCTACTTTTGGGCCGGTTGCTTTTTTTTTAACCAGAATAGTGTCTTTCTTTACACCCGCGGTATCTTTTTTAAGCTTGCGTGCAGTATCGGCAGGCAGCGCTTCTGGTTTGGTTGGTACCATTGGCGAAGCGGGTGTGGGCAGCGTTGTTTGCGCTTTGGTTATTGCGGCGCAACCTATAAACGTTAGTACAAATAATAATTTAAGACCTTGTTTTAATTTTGTTCTCATGGTAGTAATTAGGTAGCTGATGTATTATCGGTTTTATTAAAATAACGAAGGATTGCCCCCAAGCTTTATTTTCCCCAAATGTTTATAGGCGCTTTCTGTACACTCCCTGCCACGGGCGGTGCGCATTAAAAAGCCTTCCTGTATTAAAAACGGTTCGTATACCTCTTCAATTGTGCCTTCATCTTCGCCAACGGCGGTGGCAATGGTTTTTAAGCCAACCGGCCCACCTTTAAACTTGTCAATAATGGTAGTTAATATCTTGTTGTCCATTTCATCAAGGCCATGCTCATCAACATTGAGGGCGTTAAGCGCATATTTGGCAATGGCGGTATCAATATTACCGTCGCCTTTTATTTGGGCAAAATCACGGGTGCGGCGCAGCAGTGCATTGGCAATACGTGGCGTGCCGCGGCTGCGGCGGGCAATTTCATAAGCCCCCTCATCAGTTATCGGGGTTTTAAGGATAGATGATGAACGCAGTACAATAGTAGTAAGCAGTTTGGCATCATAATACTCCAAACGGGCGTTAATGCCAAACCGGGCCCTTAAAGGCGCGGTAAGCAGGCCCGAGCGGGTGGTAGCGCCAACCAATGTAAAGGGATTAAGGGAGATTTGTACCGAACGGGCATTTGGGCCACTCTCCAGCATTATATCTATCTTAAAATCTTCCATGGCCGAGTACAAATACTCCTCAACCAGTGGACTTAAACGATGGATTTCATCAATAAAAAGGATATCGCCTGTTTCCAGGTTGGTGAGTAAGCCTGCAAGATCGCCTGGCTTATCCAGTACCGGGCCCGATGTGATCTTGATGCCTACACTCATTTCATTGGCTATGATGTAGGAGAGGGTGGTTTTACCCAAACCCGGGGGGCCATGCAGTAACACGTGGTCAAGCGCTTCGCCACGCTGGCGGGCAGCCTGTACAAATATTTTTAAATTGGCTAATATTTTATGCTGACCGGTAAAATCCTCAAACTGCTGCGGACGTAAAACTTTTTCAATATCACGCTCGGCATTACTGAGACGTTCCGGCGCCGGATCAAGATGCTCATTCATTACCAACGAAATTAGCTTTTTTTAGGCGAAAGGTGAAAGGATAAAGGTAAAAGGTTTGTTTCATTGGAGGTGAAAGGCAAAATGCGAATGCAAAAGGTTTGTTTCATTGGAGGTGAAAGGTAAAGGGTGAAAAGTTTTTGCCTGGTTGATTCACCTTTCACCTTTCACCTTTCACCTTTCACCTTTCACCTTTCACCTTTCACCTTTCACCTTTCACCTTTCACCTTTCACCTAACCTTCGGGATATTTCCTGAAAATACTGTTTATCTTCATCTGGATCACCCCGAAAAATGCCTCCTTGAATATTCCTGTCGACATTTTGGAGGTGCCTGCAGTACGATCAGTGAATATAATGGGGATCTCTACCAATTTAAAACCGTGTTTAATGGTAGTGTATTTCATTTCAATCTGGAAGGCATAGCCCACAAATTTTATTTTTTCCAGGCTGATGGTTTCCAGTACCTTGCGCTTATAGCACATAAATCCTGCCGTTGAGTCGGCTACATCAATCCCGGTAATAAATCTTACGTATACCGATGCAAAATAGCTCATCAGTACCCGGCTCATGGGCCAGTTAACTACATTTACGCCGTTGCTATAGCGGGAACCTATGGCGGCGTCCGCGCCCTCAATACAAGCCTGCCTTAGCTTTAACAAGTCATCCGGATTGTGTGAAAAATCACAATCCATTTCAAAAATATAATCGTATTTATGTTCGATGGACCATTCAAAACCGCGGATGTAAGCGGTTCCTAAGCCCTGTTTCCCCGCGCGCTCTATTAAAAAAAGCTGCTCGGGATATACGCTCATCAAACTTTTTACAATGGCGTTGGTGCCATCCGGCGATCCGTCATCAATGATAAGCAAATGAAAATCATGCGGGAGGGAAAATACTTTGCGAATCATTCGCTCTATATTTTCCTTCTCGTTATAAGTGGGTATAATTACTATACTATCTGGCACGTATTAAGTTCTGATGTTTAATAAAGCACAAAACAACAACTTTTATTACACAATTGGGTTATCGGGATGAATTTCTGTTGTATGATCGCCCCTGATATCTAATCCGCCGCCAATCATATCGTCAACCAAATAACTTTTTTCTTTAATATATGGACTCACAATCATGAACAATACAACAAAGAAAGCCATGATGCCTACAAATAGCCAGTAGTAACTTGCGCCGGTAAACCACGCAAAAATACCGTTTTTTGACATGTTGTGATTAAGCAGGGTGGTAAAAAACGTACCAATGGCATAGGTTAAATACCATAATGCTGTCATGGTGCTTTTCATCGATGGGGGCGATTGGGTATAAGCATACTCAAGTCCGGTTATGGATACCAATACTTCGCCTGCCGAAAGTAATACATAAGCAAAAATCTGCCACCATACCGATGGATGACCGCCATGATCAACATTGGTTTGCAGTATGGCTATTATTACAAAGCTTAAACCGGTAAGGAAAAGCCCAAACCCTATCTTTCTTATGGAGGTAAGTTTTACGCCCATTTTTTCAACCAGCGGATATAAACCATAATTGAATATAGGGATCATCATCAACAGGAAAAGGGCATTTACAAACTGAATTTGTGATGGCAATATATGCAAGCCAAACACGCCTAATGATAGGTCAAGATTTTGAGCCTGCAATATCCATTCAGATCCGTTCATATCCCACATGGCCCAAAAAATAGGGATAAACGCGAATACACCCATCACACTCCATACCGCTTTAATGGCTTCAATTTTATCAATTCCATATTTATCAACAGCCATAGCCCAGCCAGATTTACCGGTTTTGCCTTTGTTTAAAAATGAAGATAGCACATAAAGATTGACCGCTGCAAAATTGTCTTTTTTAATGCCGCTGGCAGGAACTTTAACATAGCTTTTACTGCCCGAGAAAAAGATTAAGGTAGCTGCTGCCATCAAAATTCCCGGTACACCAAAGGCCCATCCGGCACCAAATTTGGCATAAATAACGGGGATTAATAAAAGGCTGATCATGGAGCCTGCATTGATACTGAAGTAAAACCAGCCATAAATACTGCTCATTAAATGCTGATTTTTATGATCAAACTGATCGCCAACGTTTGCAGATACGCATGATTTTACGGCACCTGCAGAAAATGCGATGATAAGTAAGCCTATCTCAAAACCAGGAAGCGACTTATCAAACATAGATAGCACAAAGTGCCCTACAGTGTAAATTAACGATCCTATTAATATAACACGGTATTTGCCAAAAAACCAGTCGGCCAGTATAGCACCCAGCAAGGGGGTAAAATATACCAGGGTTGAAAAAGCATGGTTTATTTCGTTTGCCTTGGCATTGGCAATAGCGGTTGTTTCGTGACTAAAAAATTGGTGAGTTAAAAAAACAGCTATGATGCTCCGCATCCCGTAAAAGCTAAAACGCTCTGCAAACTCATTCCCAATAATGAACGGTACCGCTCTTGGAATTTTCCCTATCGACCTGGATTGTGCTGCTGTTTTTTCCTGCATTATTATGAATATAAAATTTGCCTAAATTAATATAAATCTTCCAAATCAGAATTTAATACCGAAAGTGTTACAAATTAGGATTGGATTGTTTTGATTATTAAACGTTAACGTTTGTTTAATTCTTTAAAATTAATGTGATTTTGGAACAAGCTTTTTATCGCGCAAAGCTTGTTGTTTGGGGTCTACGTACTCTTTATCGGGCGTGCTGCTGGTATTATCGGGTACATTGCGCATATCCAACTGCTCCACATACACCCAGCGGCCATTTTTTAATTTATAGCCATCATAGCTAAGGTCGGGGCCAAAGGTTTCGGGTTTGTCTTTTAGTTTGGCATCCGGCGGGGCCAGGTGATCAAATACAATAAGGTTTTGCCCTGGTACATACCTTAGCAGCATGGATGCCTGGCGGGCATATTCAAATATGACTCTTTTGCGGGTTTTGCCATTGCCATCAAAAACAGGCATTCCAAATATGGGTTCGCCATTGTTGAAGGATAGCACATCAATAACCCTTTTGTTTGATTTTACAGTATTTCCTTTCCAGCCAATTAACACATAATAAGTTTTTGCTGCATAAACCGGGATGATTTTATAATACTGTGCTCCATACCACTTGCGGGAATTAATAATAGAATCCTCGGGGTTTTTTAGCAGGGGTGAATAATCCTCAAGCGGATACATTTTTAAAAATCCACCGGTGTTCATTTGCACCGTGCCATAGAAACGAAAACTGCCATCCTGGTTCATGATAGACCAGCTTAATATCCGGAACCGATTATCGGGCGAATTTATAATGCTGATGGTTTTAACAGAATCAAAAGGGAAGAGGAAGGAGTTGGGTACCTTTAACGCATTTACCATTGTTTTGATAAACTTGTAATTGGCATTTTTACGTTCCAAATCGTTTTCATCGTTAATGAAGGTTTTGCCAAGGGTTTTAAGCGTATCCTCGTAAAGCTTTAGCTGTTTGATCCGCACATTCTCGTCTGAGTGCTGAGCATGGCTGTGTAAAAAAAACAGGAGGGATAGGAGGGATACAAAAAGCTTCTTTATCACGATGCTGATTAGTTGTTATTATAAAAGTAACAATTTATTGTTTGAACGTATAGCCGCAATGGCACTTATATTATTTTCTCTTACCTAACGTAAATTTTCGATAACCATTGCGCTGGCCCCACCGCCGCCGTTACAAATTCCGGCTGCGCCAAATTTGCCCTGGTTTTGCTGTAACACATGCAATAGCGTTACTATGATACGTGCGCCCGAAGCGCCCAGTGGATGACCTAACGCAACAGCACCGCCATTAACATTTACTTTGGCAGGATCGAGTTTTAAAAGGTCGTTATTGGCGATGGCGACTACGGAGAAAGCCTCGTTGATCTCGAAGAAATCAATTTGCTCTGCTGATAAGCCTGCGCGGTGCAATGCCAGTGGAATAGCTTTTGAAGGTGCCGTGGTAAACCACTCCGGTGCCTGCTGCGCATCGGCGTAGGATACTATTTTGGCCAGTGGGGTAATGCCCAGTTCTTCGGCTTTTTCACGGCTCATTAAAACCAAAGCTGCAGCGCCATCATTTAAAGTTGATGCATTGGCCGCGGTTACAGTACCATCTTTTTTAAATACCGGTTTTAAAGATGGGATTTTGTCAAACTTAACCGCTTTAGGTTCTTCGTCATCGGCAAACAGGGTAATGTCGCCTTTTTTATCTTTCAGTTCTACTGGCGTAATTTCGTTTTTGAATTTACCGTCGGCTTGTGTTTTTTGAGCCCGGTTATACGATTCTATGGCGTATGCATCCTGCTCCTCGCGACTGATGTTGCAATCAACCGCGCAAAGCTCTGCTGCGGAGCCCATGTGGTAGTCATTATATACATCCCAAAGGCCATCCTTTATTAATCCATCAATAATTTGCCCGTTTCCTAAACGGTAGCCGTTGCGTGCTTTATCTAAATAGTAGGGTACATTACTCATGCTTTCCATCCCCCCGGCAACCACAATATCATTTTGACCGACGGCTATGCTTTGGGCTGCCAGCATGATGGCTTTCATGCCCGATGCGCAAACTTTGTTAACGGTAGTGGCGGGTGAATAAGGAAGGCCGGCAAATATAGCTGCCTGGGTAGCTGGCGCCTGCCCCAAATTGGCCGACATTACGTTGCCCATATAAACTTCCTGAACCTGGTCTGGCCGTAAATCAGCCTTTTCAACTGCCGATTTGATAACCTGCGCGCCAAGCTGTGTGGCGCTTATAGCGGCTAAGCTGCCCCCAAAACTGCCTATAGGCGTACGGGTGGCGGCTACTATTACTACTTCTTTCATGTGTCCCTCATTAAATTGGTAGGGCAAATTTAGTTATTTTGAGGAGAGTAAAAAGCTATGCATGCATAATAAATTAATAAAAGCTATCTTCTCCTTCTGTCTTTTAATATCAGAAGATGCTGGGCAAGGAAACACAATAATGCTATTTTTTGCCGATCGATATTTTTTTCGACAATAGAAATGGGATTAGTTAGCGAAAATATCGAGTTTTTAATATCGATTATGCATCCCAGCTTATCCGTTGTCCATTCGTATTTACTTGAAAATATATTTTCGTTTAAAAAAACTGCTTTAAAGCCGTCGTTCATTAGCAAATACGGGCTATCTTGCAGATGACCTGGTGTCCAGGTTATTTTGCCCAATAACTGTGCGTTATCATCAAAAATCAAAACATAGTTTTTGCCAAAGGGTTCAAAATCATAATCTAATTTCCAGTTGTTATGCGCTGTGGAAATTACAGCTGTTTCTCTTGCTAAGCCATCATATATTAATGTGCCAAAAAACTGGTTGTGATCTGTTAAAATATATTCACCGTTAAACAAATCCTGTCTGATTAGGTATAAAGTTTGGTGGTCTTTTATCTCATGGAATTCCATCAATCCGTTCCCTTTTTCTTCTTTATAGTTTTTTTACGCGAAAGCAAAGCCTGTTGCATCAGGTACTCGATTTGGCCGTTGGTGCTTCTGAATTCTTCGGCAGCCCATGCCTCCAGTTCCTTTAATACATCCGGATTAATGCGTAATACAAATGCTTTTTTCTCAGCCATATCAACTCCCTGCCGCGTTTGCGGCCTGCGCTTGTTTTATCAAAATTAAATTTACTCCCAATAGGGCCAGTAGGGGCATATCTGGTATGGATTTTAACTTATCCAGGTCAATCGATACGTCAAATGGTTTTCTAAAACCCCACATATTGGCTTTTACACCCAATATATCGCCATACTGGTCGCTCATCAAACTAAAAGTGCGTGTGAAAAGCTTTTTGTAAGCGTACATAGCCTCAAAGCCATTGTTCATGCTCAGTTTTACTTTACGCGATAGTATCTCGGGCGTTATAGCTCCCAATTCCATTTCGTTGGCATCTTTTATCAATAACGTTCGGCTAAAAATGCGTTTACGTTTGATGAACCATTTATTTTGCGCCGACTCCAGGATCATGGTGGTTTTCCATAAATTGCCATAGCTTAGTTTACCATAAACAAACTGCCCGTCGGTAAGGTCAAAAGAAGGCCTGAAAAAGCCGTTCCGGGTAACCGAAAGCTCATTGGTACGCAGCTGATCAAAACTTCTGAACTGATCCATATTATTAATGATATAACGTACCTGTGTTAACTACCGGATTAACGCTTCTGTCGCCACATAATACCACCAGCAGGTTGCTTACCATGGCAGCCTTGCGTTCCTCATCCAGTTCTACTATGTTTTTTTCTGATAGTTTATTAAGGGCCATTTCAACCATACCCACGGCGCCTTCTACTATCAGCCTTCGGGCAGCAATAATGGCAGATGCCTGTTGCACCTGGAGCATTGAGTGTGCAATCTCTGGCGCGTAGGCCAGGTGCGAGATTCTTGCTTCCAAAACCTCTATTCCGGCTCGATGAAGTCGTTCGTTTAATTCTTTCTCCAATAAAAGGCTTACCTGCTCGGCACCACCACGCAGGGTGATTGTAGCGGTTTCATCCTCCAGGTTATCATAAGGGAAGGAGTTGGCCAGGTGTCTTACAGCAGCTTCGCTTTGTATGTTCACGTATTGTATATAGTTTTCAACCGCGAAAACCGCGCTGGCGGTATCTTTTATCTGCCATACAATTACAGCTGCAATTTCAATTGGGTTGCCAATACTATCGTTTACCTTTAGTTGCTGACCGTTAAGGTTAAATGCCCTTAAGGAGATTTTTCTTTTTACGGTGAAAGGGTTCACCCAAAAAAAGCCGTCCTTTTTAACGCTGCCTACATATTTACCAAAAAGCGTAAGCACTTTTGATTCGTTTGGGTTTACGATAACCAAACCGGGGAGTATAAAAACAACGCCCAGTATACCCACAGCGGTACCGATGGGTTCTTCGCCGGTAGCAAAGCAAATTGCAGCAACTGCAAACAATACCAATAACAAAACAAAGGCTAAAAAGCCAGAGGGCGGGTTGATGGTTTTTTCAGAGTCCATAGTGATTTAAATTGATTTTAAATTGATATCATAAAGATATCAATTTTCATTTGATAAAAGCAAATAAAAGAATCGGGAATTGAGAGTCAGGAATCAAGAGTTAAGAATCAAGAGTCAAGAATCAAGATGGGATTGGGGGGATAAAAGATTAAAGAGTAAAAATTGGTGGTTTATTTTTGATAATCAGTAACTTGTATTGGTGTTTTAATCGCGCTAAATGTCGAAAAAGCTCCTGTCTTGGTTCTTGACTCTTGATTCTTGACTCTCATTCAAAAAACTTATATTATTTTTGAATGGTTAATTAAATAAATGGCAAAACTATCCACCTCGCGGCAAAAGGCATTAATGCGTAAATACGCCCGAAACGTTAAGTTTTTGATGATGCTGTTCAGCATTAGTCTAATTGTTTTCTTTTTGCCCAAACAGGCAAAATTTAGCTATGAGTACGAAAAGGGGCGCATCTGGAATCAAAAGGACCTGGTATCGCCCTATAACTTTGCTATACTTAAAACCGGGCAGGAAATTGATAATGAAAAGAAAACTGCTTACGAAAGTATAACCCCTATTTACCAGCTTGAGGCAGCCACTGAAGGCCAGCAGATTGAAGGCTTTAAAAACGATCTTGAAATAAAATGGCATAATGCCGGTATTAATGATCGTTTAAAAATAAAATATATTGACGCCGGCACCGCATTGCTAAAAGAGGTGTATGATACGGGTATTTTAAAGCTGAGCGATAAATATTTGGTACACGGCAATAATTACCCGGTTACCATTTTAAACAAAAATGTAGCTACGGATAAAAATACCAATGAGCTGTTCACCAAAGAAAAAGCTTTAACATACTGCGATAAAATACTAACCAAACGCACCGATATTGATAAGGCTTTTATGCTTGATTTGTTGCAGAACAGGATTCAAAGTAATTTAAACTACGATGATAACCTTACCCTGCGCCTGGAAAAGGAGGTTTATGATGGCCTTTCTATAACCCGCGGCATGGTACAAAAAGGGGATGTAATAGTTTATAAAGGATCGGTGATCAATGATGATGTTTATCAAAAATTAGATTCGTACAAAAAAGCTTTTGAGAACAATGCCCGCGTAAACGGTAACCATACACTGGTGCTGGTGGGGCAGTTTTTACTGGTATCCATAGCCATATCATTGCTGATGATATTTCTATACCTTTTCCGTAAGGATATATATGCCGATAACCGTCTTGTGGGTTTAATATTGCTGGTAATTACGGCTATGCTGGCTACTTTATCAGCAGCTATCAAATTTCAGTTCCCTACAAACCTGTATTATATACCTTATTGTATAGTGCCAATCATCATCCGTATTTTGTTTGATACGCGTTTGGCGCTTAATATTCATTTGCTGGTAGTATTAATAGCAGGCTTTTTTGTGCCAAACAGTTTTGAGTTTGCTTATTATGAGATCACGGCCGGCATGGTGTCTATTTACAGTATTAAAAACCTGATACGCCGCGAGCAGTTCCTGATCTCGGCTGCCATTATCATCTTTACTTATTTCGCGGCTTTCCTGGGGATCACCTTTATTAGGGAGGGTACATTCCTGGATATCGACTGGATGGATTTTCTGCCGTTTGTGGTGAGTGTATTGCTTACCCTGCTTGCTTACCCGATGATTTACATATTTGAGAAGATATTCGCGCTTACATCAGATATTACACTCATTGAGCTTACCAATACCAACGCGCCATTATTGCGCGAACTGGCCTTTACTGCTCCCGGCACATTTCAGCACTCGTTACAGGTAGCCAATTTGGCCGAGAACGCCATTTACACCATTGGAGGGAATGCTTTACTGGTAAGGGCAGGGGCACTGTATCATGATATTGGTAAAATGGAAAATCCGCTGTTTTTTATAGAGAACCAAAGCTCGGGTTTTAACCCGCATGATAAGTTGCCTTATGAGGAAAGTGCCCAGGTAATTATAAGGCACGTGAGCAAAGGGATTGAGATGGCCCGCAAAGCCAACCTGCCCGAGGTGATTATTGATTTTATCCGCACCCACCATGGTAATACCCGTGTCGACTATTTTTATCAGTCGTCATTGAAGAATTTTCCCGAAAAATTCATCAATGAGAACATTTTTAGGTACCCCGGACCGATTCCTTTTTCAAAAGAAGCAGGTGTTTTGATGCTTGCCGACTCGGTTGAGGCCGCTTCGCGTTCATTAAAAGAGCCCGATGAAGAATCAATAAGTGTTTTGGTTGATAGGATAGTAAAATACAAGCTGGATCAGAATCAGTTGAAAGACAGTAATATAACTTTGAAAGATATTGAAACTATTAAAACTATTTTTAAGCGAATGTTGATGAGTATCTATCATGTGAGAATAGATTACTAGAAAATGAATTTTTTTTTTGACGGGAAAGTTGATTTGCTATATTTGCAGTCCCGGAAAAAGGGGAACATATTAAAAAAACACGGAGAGGTGCCTGAGAGGCCGAAAGGATCAGTTTGCTAAACTGACGTACTGGAAACGGTACCGAGGGTTCGAATCCCTCCTTCTCCGCAACATGTAACGAAACCCGGCATTAGCTGGGTTTTGTTGTTTTATAACATGGGACAGATGATATCGCCATGCTCTCTAAATCTCCTTATCCATTTCAAAGGGGTGCCGGCAATAGCGCGGACAACGCTGAAATCTATATAATAATATTAGCGGTTCCAGACAGTGAATTTTTTGTGATCAGTAGGTGAAGAGATTTTCTTTTTCTATTTTAGGATCAACCCTTATGTGGTGTATTTTATGGAGAAAATAAAAAATACGATTCCTTACTATACGGAAATAAACGATTTTCTGGCCTCTATTCCATGGCCCGGCCGAACAACTGATCCAGACTTTTACTGTTTGAGGTTAAAGCCACTCGATCAGGGCCAGCAGATATACCGGCCACCTTTTAAACGTTCATTTTATTTTTTCGCCCTGCTATTCAATTCCGGTAAGATCGAAGTTAACTATGGCGATCAAACCATTAATGATCCTGATTCCTATCTCGTCTTTCATTCGCCCAATCTCGTGTATAGCTTTGCTCATAACAATGCGTTGGAGGGTTATGTTATTTATTTTAAGCCAGAATGCTTTTCATTCTTCAAACCAGACTTTCACCAGCAATTTCCCCTTTTTGATATATTACATACCAACCTGTTTAAGTTTGATCACGCCACATTTAAACGATTAGCGCCGCATTTTGAAACTGTATTTACCACTTATGAAAGGTCGGCCAAAACACAATATATTGAAGCAAGGGTAAAGTTGCTCGGTTTGCTCTACTACTTGGAGGACTTTGCGTTGGAAAAGAAAAAGGATATTCGCCTGGCTACAACCCGACAAATCTTGTTGCGTAAATTTATTCAGTTAATTGATAACCACTATATTAATAAGCGCACCGTGCAGGAATATGCTGATATGCTTTCGGTTACCGCTAATTATCTCTCCCAATCTGTCAAACATGCTTCGGGAAAAAATGCACTTACTTTTATTGCTGAACGTTTGGCCACCGAAGCCCGATCGCTCATTCAATACACCGATTTTGAGGTAGCCGAGATTGCCTATCAGCTCAACTTTTCAGACCCTGCTAATTTTGGCAAATTCTTCAAAAAGCAGGTAGGCTTGTCGCCTACGGAGTTCCGGAAACAACGCAAGTAATTAAATAGACCTGTTTGTCCAAGTTTTAGACCAAATCTAATGCGTTAGATTAAGTTTTTTTGTGCCAGCAAATTAAATATATCCTAAACAATCAGTTTAAAACATGGCAACTAAAGTATTTATCAATCTCCCTGTGATGGACCTGGCTAAGTCTATGGGGTTCTTCCAAAATTTGGGTTTTTCTTTCAATCCTCAATTTACCGATGAGAAGGCGGGATGCATGATTGTGAGCGACAGTATTTTTGTGATGCTGCTTACCGGCACCTATTTCAAATCTTTTATAGATACTGAAGTTTGTGATGCGCATCACTCTACCGAAGTACTTATTGCGCTTGACGCCGCATCAGCAGATAAAGTGAAACAATTTGTCAGCAAAGCCGAATCACTGGGTGGAAAGATATATGCCCAGGCACAAGACCACGGCTGGATGTACCAACACAGTTTTGCCGATCTGGATGGTCACAAATGGGAAAAGGCTTATCTCGATATGAGTCAGTTCTCGCAATCGTAAACAGTTTAAAAATCAAACGTTATGAACTACAATTCAGATGTGGATGCTTACATAGCTAACTCGGAAGATTTTGCAAAACCCATTCTTGAGCACTGGCGCCGACTTATTCATGAAAATTGCCCGGATGCCAAAGAGACGACAAAATGGAGCCTGCCTCATTTTGATTATAAGGGCGATAATATGTGCGTAATGGCATCTTATAAAAATCATTGTTCTTTCACATTCCTGAAGGGCGAACTGATGACCGATCTGCGCCTGAAGGCAAACAAGGACTTAAAGCCGATCCAAAGATTTTTAGGGAAAATTAGCAAAATAGGCGATCTTCCACCGGAAGATGAATTTATAGGTATGCTTAAAGAAGCCCTGCAGTTAAACGAAAATGGAATCAAAATAAAAAGGGACAAGCCGGAATCTGATAAACCCAAGGTACTGGAAACTCCCGATTATTTACTGTCAGCATTTGTTGCTAACCCCAAAGCAAATGAAGTTTTCGAAAGCAAATCCAACTCTTTCCGCAAGGAATATATTGTTTGGATTGCCGATGCCAAAACCGATGAAACACGACAAAAAAGAATAAATGAAGCTTTAGAATGGATAGCTGAAGGAAAAGGCAGGTTTTGGAAGCACAAAAAATAGAGATTTTAAAATACAATCTTGGCTTAAAATTAGGGGAATAAAAACAAGAGCCAGACTAGTCATTTCTTGTTTTTATTTCCTGTGATTTCTTCGATCGTTGTCAGAATTGCAGAAAGGTGTTCTAACCGGCTCCTTTTATCTCCGCAAACATTTTATTAGAACACCAAAAGCCTGCAAATTTTGATTTTCAGGCTTCTTTGTTTCAATAGGTGCGATAATAACACCGGCCATAAGTTAGCAAAGACATTCTGTCTTGATCCCATTCCGGTAAGCTTGACCATATGATTCTGCGCACTTTAGACCATCGAGTTGTGTTGGAATTTTTTGAAATAGCTATTAATTAAGTAAAGCTAGGAAGTTGGCATCAGAACCATTGCCCATTGTTCATTAATAGCCTGAAGTGATTAAAATCTGGTTGAAGATAAGTCTGAGTTTCACAATCAGCATACTGGTTGCGTTTAACCTATCTTGGACCTAAATAATTATCAAATACATGCATTTAATAAAATAAAGTAGAAATATGTGGTCATTAAAGGTTTTAGCCCTGATAAGGTTCCTCATGTTTTTAATATTAAAGTAGTTACCTCTCCCTGTTTTCCTTATCCTATTTTATAATTTAAAGCTATAAAAACATCTTCCAGCACACTTTTATCTAATGCAATGGCATTTGTCCCGGCAAGAAGCGGTATAGTTACCGGAACCTGCAAATTGTTTGTGCTTGTTATAGCAGAAAGTTTTTTAATAGTGAAATCCATACCCTTTATTACATCTATATCGGTTCCTGTATTTTGCGGCAAATCAAATTGGGGGTCTAACGGGACATTGTTGACAATTGTTCCGGCATCGATTGCTACTCCAGGTTTGGGTTTTATAAAAACTTGCCCCAGTGAACCGGCCATCTTAACTATGTTGATGGCTTTATTATCATAATACGGGAAATTATTGAGCCCTAATGATAGGGTGGTTTGCTGCGGATTCCCGGTTGAAGGATTTAATAATTGATAAAAATTATTTGGAAAATCCTGCTTTAAACTTAACAGGCGTACAAATATTTGTTCTTTAGGATTAGTAGAATCCAGCATATTGCTCGTAACAGAATCTTTAGCTATTTTCTGAAAATCCAATCCGCCATCACGTGCGGCGTATTTCAAATGGAATATCGCATCTGAAATTGTACTGTAATCAAATTGGCTGAAAGCGGAGGATAATTGAAGGTACCAGGAACTTATAACACCAGCATTTTCAAACGGAAGATATCTTTCATCTCTGAAATTTACATCAAATAACCCGCTGTCATTTTGACCATGGCTTAAGGCTATGGATTGTGTCACAATACTACTATCGTCACTAAACCGTGTATCTGATCCGGCAACCCTACCATAAGGTAAGGCGGACGAAGGATCAATCCGAACAGAACTCCTGGTAAGCGTTAGCGTACAACTTAGTGTTGTATAAGGGCCTGTAATGCATGGAATAGTAACGCTCAAAGATTTTATTCTGCGGAAATAATGACCGGGATAATCTACGTCAAAAACTTCTTCCGGCAAATCAATCATACACTCGCCGGTTTGTTTAAATGTCAACAATGCCAGAGGATCTAATTGGGCTATAGATATATGTTTGGTCAGTTCGAATTCCCTTACATTCTTTTCATAATAGGAGTCTTCCATTTGCTTTAGGTCAAACGCAAGCTTTTCTGCGGCAAATAAACCTTTTTTTAAACTGTCCCAATATCCAAATTTGATAAATGGCAGTGAAGGAGAATTGGAAGTTGGACCTAATTCATATTTATAACAGGCTTCGGCCTTTTTAGAAATATCATATGCCAGCTGATAACTTTGAAAATATACGGAGGAAATTTGTCCAACCATCCAGTCGTAAAGTTCTTGATTCGAAAACTTATTGTGAAGAAAATCATCTATACTGGCAGCATTATCTATTTGTAATTGCTGATTATCCAGGTCTTTTTGCGCTATGGCCAGCTTAATCTGGGCAGAAAGTATGCTGTTATTAGCCGAATCAATTTCAAGTTGAGCCAGTTGCGCCTGGAAATTCCAATCATCTCTGCGCCTGTCATATCCTCCCATCGTGGCTGCCATAGAACCCTGGGCACTGTTTACAGATGCAATGGTGCCTAAATAATTACTCATCAAACTCATCAGGTTATTTAAATTGCTCCCTCCATAGGTTTCTCCATCGGTAGTTGGCACCCCGAGCTTAATGTCCGGAATCTGAGCTAATACACTGCCGATCAGGTTAGTTGCGCCTTGTGCTATTGTTAGTGTAATACCTGTTTTAATAGAGTTTAAATATTGCTGTTCATAGGTGTTTATATAGGGTCTGTTACTATAATATTTTTGCTTATAGGTAGCCATTTCAAGGGCCTTGTTAGCATTGTCAAGCATAATTTGTGCATCGTCCAACTGATTTTGTTTGATCATCAAAACTGCCTGTAATAGCTGTTGTTCCTGTGCCGACCGAAGCAGGGCAATAGCTTCGGCATCCCGTTTTTCAAGTGCCTGCAAAAGAGAGGAGCCAAGCGCTTTTACTTCATTACAAACCTCAAGCGCCTTTTGTTGTATAAAGGTGAAACGATAATTACCAGGTGTGGCCGATGTTGAAATATCATTGAGCAGGCTATTGAGATCAATGCCTGCCGCCGCCGCACGAACAAGCAAAGCAGGGTCAATAGGAGGTTCAAACAAAGGCAAGGTACGTACTATACCCTCGATATTCATACTGTTCCTGATCTTGAACAAGCGATCGGCAACAGTATTCCAATATTGTAAAATATAATCATTGCCTGGTATGCAGAAATAAAACATATCTCCGGCTGAACCGCCGGCGCCGGGTATAGCGCCGGAGCCCGAACCCGATGTACCTGCGGCCGAAGGGGCTATAAAAGTATCAATATTTATTAAGGGGTCGGTAAGGCCGTTCAAACCTGGTGCACCCAATAATTCTCCCACTGTATAGTCTTGATGTGCAGCCCTGGCCGGTATTTTTTGGGGTTTATCACCAAGTATTTTTAAAGCTAATACATACAGATTTGCTGCTTCATTGATTCTTTCTATTGTATCACTCCGGAAAAGATTATCAGCCTTGGCGATTATAATATCCAGATACTTCATTACCACATTTTTCATATAAGCAGTAATACGCAAGCGCCCGATGGCATGCGGCTGAAAAGGATCAGTCATATAAACCTGTATCTGGGCATTAATATCGGCTTCCTTTTTTAGTAATTGTTCTAATGTGTTCATTGCTCCGGTTTGCCCTGCTTCATCCCAAAAGGGCAGAAATTGCCAGAATCTTTGAATAGAGTTATTCTCGCTGTTGGTAGGATTGAATACATATTCCACCCAGTTGCGCGCATCATCAAATTGCTGATTCAGGAATAAGGCATAAGATACCCGCATAGGGATATAAAAGAACAGCTCCCAGTGATATTGGGCATAGGCGTCACCGATGCCGCCTGGCCTGGTCCAGGTAAAACCCACCTCTACATTTCCAGCGGGTAAAGCATTGTCGGGTTCTATTACAGGCGGGAAAACGATGCCGAGATTCGGCGCGTAGTTTGAAAAATTAACTGCATCGGCTTGCCCCTGTACATTACGTTTTAACAGTCCTTTTACTCCATTTTTGTTTGCTTCTTTTATAAATGTTTTTACATAAGGATCATAGAAGGTATGAAATGTAAACCTGTTACGCGTTACAGACCTTACACCTATAACTTTGGCCTTTGATGGTTTTTTTTTCTTTGGGTGTCCCACCTTATGAATAGTCAAATCATTGTTTGCCAATGCGTTTTGATGTGCTAAAAGCACTTTTGGTACATGGGTGGACATGGCCATTTTTACAGGGTACAATTGACTCAGTAGAGTTGCTAACAGTGCGGGAGAAAGCTCGAGTTCATTAGAGTTTACAATATTTGGTGGAAGATATTGCTCTACATAAAATGAATTTACTGCATCCTGATACATAAAGGGTCCGCTGAATTGGGTCGGCTCATCTGATGGTGGTACCAGCTTGAAAATTCCATTCGGTGTTTGATCAAAAAGGGTCAGGGATGTTGCTGAAGCCACTCCCGGGTTACGTGTCGTTCCAGGGGCAATTTCTAAAATATCGTTATTTGAACGCTCCGTATACATCATATTCATGAGGTCGGTGTTGGACGGAGAATCATGAACATAATTTGCCGAAGTTATTGTTTGATAATAAAGTATATTGAGGGCGTTGGTATAGGGTTTGGCTTGATCCGTCAATAATTGCGGATCATCATTTAATGTTTGAAAAACAAATTCATAAAAATATTCATGATCCTGGGTTTCCACTAATATGTGGAGTTTGTCATTATCTAAATGCGCCCTTATTGACGTTTGTTCCTTGTAAGCATCCATCAGGGAATCATCTATTGGAACTGTAGGGCATGTAAAGAATTGCTTGGATAATTTCTTAGGCGTCCACTTATTATGCTTGAACTCACTCCAGGCTACTTGTATCTGCCAATATTTAGGATTCTGGGTTAATGTACCCCCGCCAGAACCCGGTATTGTTAAAGCACTCTGTTCGGTCTTTTTGGTAAAAAAGAACCAAAACAAACATAATCTACGATTAAAAACGATAGGAACCATGTGATCGCCATCAATATCGATATTCAGCTTAACCCATGGGTTAAACAAACCATTCTCCAATGTGCGGTGAAAAAATTTATGAGGATGGCTGGGTGTACGTCCAAATATATGCCATATATCTGTTGAATCAGGTGTCCCTTGATTTTCTACCTGATGATATAATCCGGTAACTTCCAGCCTGGCTACCTCGTCCAGCTTTTCAAGGTAATTATTGAAAAGATCTTCAATATTATCGGCGGTCAATTCATCTTGTGCAAGCTCCGTTTCCATTTCTTTATAAAATGGAGATTTCAAATCCAGCAATGTATAATCTATCCAGTTTTCAGGATAAAAAAGCACCATCCGGTTAGCTTCCCATACACGATATAAACAGCGCCATTGTTTCCATTCGTTAACATTTTCAAATAAAAGGCTTAACCCGCTTTCAAGGTTAAGCAATACCCTGTCGATAAAAAGCTGCACACTGCATATTGCTTGTTTTATGCGCGACGTGAGATTAATGGGCTTCATTTCCATGTCGGTGAGAAGGCATCCATAAACATCATCGGCGTTTTTCCAGTTGAATCCGGTTGATGCAGGGTCGGGATGCGAAATTAAGTAGGCCAGCAAAGCTTCTCTTTGTTTTTCTCTCAATACATCCCGTAAGGGTTTTGCGATTTTTTTCCATTGTGTATTATTATATTTCACTTTGGCCGCATTTTTTACGGCAGTAGAAGCCGCAACATCAGGCCCCTGTATGAGTGCGGTTATTACATCGGCAGAGCAGCTGACCTTTTTAAGAACTGAAAGACCATTTCTTATCTTTAGAATGATATCGCCGTTTGTATAATCAGCAGGGAATTTGGCATTTAACAGGCCAGGGGAGGCCGGTATCCCGGGCGAAGCGGGATAGCCTATAATTATTTTTACAGCACTGCTGTCCCATCCTGTATTTGCAACCAAACTATCTGTCCAGGCATTTTGATCGGTGGCCGATATCGCAAAATTTAAAATATCAAAAATGTTTCTTTTGGGCGATGTCAACAGGTTGCGAGCCTGTATCAGCTTAACAAGTGTTTCAAATTTATCGAAAATAGCACCTGAGGGTTTCAATGCAGCTCCGGGATAAACAATAGGAGGTATGGTAGTTAAATCGAGGCAGCCCAAATTCGCCGCATTTTTAAGTATATACAACAGCTGGTCATCGGTTAATTTGAGCTGATTAATAACTGCAGCTAACTTGTCTAACTGCATATAATCATCAAAAAGCGAATTGGGAAAAGAATAATTCGCCGGCAATACCGCTATCGCACCGCGCGTTATTGTTTTTGCAGAATTGGGTGCAATAAAATCCGCGACCAGAAAATCAGGATCGAGAAAGTCATCAACCAAAAAACTACCCGCACCAAATTTTTTACTAACCAGTGTCTGACCCATTAAAATATTTGCTGCCGTAGCGCTGATCTTCAATTTTTCTGAAAACTTTTGTATGATGGTATTTCTTAGTTTGTTCAACTGAACCAGGTCCGTATTTAGTTGAACGTTAGCCGTGTCTAACACGACCTGATCTGAGTTGACAGCCTTTGGATCTGGAGAGGCTTTGGCATTTTCGGCATTAAGTTGATTTTGCGCATCCTGTACTGCTTTGGTATCTGCCTTTATCGCGTTGAAGATGTCATTCCCCGATGCCTGCAAAAGGGGTAAAACTGAAGTGAGTAACTGGAGAAGAAAAGTACTTATATCAGCATCCTGTGGAGCTATTGGCGTCTCTACGTCAATAATATGATATAATAAGTAGTTGAGGTGATATACCGAGAAGCCTGATTTAGAAGCTATATCAGTCTTTTGCAGAAATTTGAAGGTGTTGAAGGGGGTATAAATAGCGGGAACAACTGTTATATCGTCGGCAAATGGATCAATCCCTAATAACGATTTTAGTGTGAGGAATTCTTTCATACTATAACCAAGCTGATTGGCAAGGCTTATAAAACGATATAGCACGGAAAGATTATTTATAGTTATCAGTGTGTTTGCGAAGTCGCTTCTTACTTCATTTTTTAAATACTGTATTAGATAATCAAAGTCTGTTTCATTAACCTGGAACGCAGCCAAAATAGTTGGCAAATATTTTGAATCAGTAAGTTCGACCCCAAGAGCAGCAACATCAGCAGGATTTGATGGAAAAGCCGGGCTGCCCGAAATGGTACTATTCACGAAAAGCTGTTGATATAGGGAGGGTATGGGTATATTATTATCCTGGTAATAATCAATATAATTAGTTGTGCCTATCCCACCCCATAAAGCCACGGTTGCATCGACAGGCAAGCGCCATTGCTTGCACAGGTATTCGATCTGCGAAATTCGTAATAAATCAATATCGTTATTAATAACCAGGTCAAGCTCGTACATTTTCCAGCCCAATTTTTTCCATAGGCGGATAAAACGATGTGTGTGTTCGAAAAAAGAAGCTTCTACAGGCTGATCGTAAACAACAGAGGCTGCTACTGGTTCCTGGTATTGACGAAGGCCAAGGTATTGCAATTCACAGGTATCTTGTGAGATGTCATTGTTATCACTATCCTTAAAAATCGTTTGTACAATAGCTATTTTACGGTCAGCCTTAGTTGAATCAATCAAGGGGTTAATAAAATTGCAATTAAGCAAGGCAAGCAGATCAATGTAACTTAGCCCGGTTTGCTGTAGTAAAACATCTATGCGCCCTGTTAGTGCATCATCCCAATTTATGGTATTATCTAAATTGTGTTGTGTGGTGGCGGGGTCAACTAATGGTAAATGGTAATTTACCTGCAAATCAAAGCCATAAAAATTCCAGGTCCCGCCTCCGGGCAAACCTTTAGTGTCCCCGTTAATTATCTTTGCTTCTCCGGGCGATAACAGCAGCCTTTCATAAGCAATAAGGGGGGCTTTAAAAGCATCGTAATTGGTGCCATGGAAAAATACTTTCATTAATTCTTCCCTTTTGATCCCTAAATGCTGCAAATAAACCCTGCTTTCTTCGAGGAAGAAATCAAAAGGCAGCACGTACGGATATACGGCTGTAGTAAGCGGAATATAAGCCTTTGGGTTCAAATGCTCGGGATTAGCAGCAAGCTCTTCAGGCTGCCAAGTTGTTTGATAGCCGGGAGCTACAAATGCGGGATCGGTATGCGCCAAAACATAATTTTCCATCAACTCAATTGCTAAATCCACGTAGGGTAATACAGTGTTTGTATTAGCGCAATTAAGTTCGATAGTTAACAAGTCTGGCCTCCTGTTGGTAAGTGCCGCATAAGCGGCGCCCCCATTTGCATTTTTAAGAAAATTTAAAATATCTGCAAAATAGGCGGCAGCGCTGTAAGCGGATGTACATTCTTCACACGCGCAAGTATCCAAACTGCCAAACATGGTTCGCAAATCAGGGATACTGATGGTATCATTTTCCGCCACTGCTATTTGGCCGCCGCCATTAATTATATTAAAAGGGTCTGGCTGAGGTGTAATTATGGGGTTCAGGTTTTCCCGCATATACAGGTAGAAATTTAAAGTACGCAGGTGGTGCTGTTGAGCCTGTGAATGAACCTGCAGTGCATTTTGAGCTGAACCCAATACGCCGGCATATTTTGATACAAATTCACCGCTGGTTAGCTGCACTATATTTTTGGCAGAACTGATACCATCATTTTTTAAGGTATTGATGGCGTTATAGTCTTTTGTATAAACAAACAGCCGTTGTGCACTCTGCAGATCTGAAATTAAAGCCGCCCGATCCTTAACTCCGTTGAAGTTTAAAGTCTGATCATTGCTTTTTAACCCGAATGTTGGGGTTTTTGTAAGGTCAAAGAACGAATTGTTATTAATAAAATTTACCATGTCTGTCCGCCCAAAAGCGCTTGTTGCAGGAGCATCCTTTGTTAATTGCCCCAGGAATGCCTGGGTGGGGTGCGCCATTGCCATTGTTTGCGCCATGATAGTTGCATAGCTATTTACGCGTGCTGCTTCGGTATCATCCTGTATAAATGGAGGCACAACAGATTTCTCTGCTGATGCTGAAAGTTTAGCTATATAATCAGTCCAGTCCTTTACGTCCCATTGTGCAATACTGAGTATGGAACCGCTTTTGTTAACCTCGTCAAGAAGCGCGCTTGTTACTTCTGGCTGAAAACCCGCTAATGTGGCCAGTTGCAAAGTAGTTTGCAATTTATCAACTGTTGCCTGGCTACCCGTTACATTTTTAAGGTTATTCCAAAAATCTGCAGTAGTTCCCTGTTTGTTAATATAGGCATCCAGGATTTTGGCTTGCATTGTTTCATCAGCTATCGCCAAGTTGATAATATTCCCAACAGAGGCATCTGTACCAGGAATTTTTTCATTGAATGTTTGCCGGCCTGCGAAGCTTTTCCAAGATTGTATGATCGCAGCCACATTTTTCAGGATGTCCGTCGAAATTGCGTTGTCATCTGACGCCTGTTTAAGGAGAGCCGGAATGGCAGTAACATCAATTAAAGTTATACCATCAACAGTACTTGTAACGCCCTCCGTAAAAAAACCATATAACGCCTCGGCAGTTATGCCGGTGGTTATCGCAAGGGTATTGGCTGATAGCCAATTATTTATTTCGTTAATATCAAGCTGCGTTATCCCGGCAATAAAACGAATATCATCATCGCTAAATGGATTGGTCCCGGCCGCCTCCAAATAAGATTGCAATATCTGGCGATATTGCTGAAACAAGGTGAGACCCTTATAATTGTTGTCATCAATTGTGAAATCTTGTGAAATTTTTGAGAGTGGCCTGAAAATCACATCTGACGATGCAAGTACTTTTGAATCCGCATCCAGTACCTGGATAATGATGGCTTCATTATGGAGACTTAGTGTAAAGGACAGGGAGTAATTTCCATCAGCATCGGTTTTTGTTTCCTTTAAGCTTTCACTTGTCTTGAAAAGTTTTTTACTTACCCGGACCCCAATACCCTGAACATTATTGCCATTGGTATGCGTAACATTCCCGGATATTTCAAATCTTGATTGCTTCTGTGCTGGTTTTACCCCCGGCTCATTTATTTCAATGGTCACGTCTATATCTGTTTCCGCGACGTTCCAAAGAATATGATCTTCCGTGCTATGCAGCAATTCACTATCCCTGAGTATTTTAAAATACAGATCAGGCTTCCTGTCGAAAAACAGCTCCTGGAAATATTTCCCGGTAAAGGTTATTTCGAAATAGCCCTCATCGGTCGTTATGCTTTCGCCCACCAGGTCGTCAAAAATCAGATCCTTATCCCATACTTCTACTTTAAGACCCGGGATGGCAGATTGATCAGCTTTACTGATTACTTTGCCTTTTGCTGTGATGATATGCCTTGACATGACGAGATTTTTTTGAGTAGGTGATTTTAACTGATATGGTATTAATGTTTAATTTCCTGTTCCAAATGCTTCGTTTTAAGTTTTTACTTTTGTCGGGATCTTCAAGGGGTCGATCTTAAGTTCGCTGAATATTTTGTTTATATCGGCAATAGTTCTGTCCCTAAGCTTATCGATCTCCGCTGCTTTCTCAAATGGCGTGGCGTTACTGTTCAAAACCTGCTTAATATCCTGCAGGTAACCCGTAATGTTCTCCATCGTAGCTTTCCATTCAGCATTTTTTATTTCACTTATGGCTCTTTTTACATTACGTTCATCATTGAAAGTTGCAAAGTACCCGCTATTTAGGGCCTTCATGGTTTCATCGAGTGCTTCAACGTATTCATCCATATTACAACGCCATGTAAATACTCCTTTAAAGGCGGGACGGTTAAAAACAACGCGGTAAAACTCAAACCTGTCTTTGTCCTTAACCGATGGTTTTTTTAACCAATAAATGATCATTGCGGTTAACACTCCGGCTACCACAGTTCCCAATGTTCCGAATATCAAAGTGCTGTTCATTATTTAGGCTGATTAATTATTATCGTTTCACTTATATATTAACTATGAATCTTTATTCGATAGCCTTACTTTGGACTTTTTGCAATAATCCCCGCGAGGCTTTTTTGCCATTTGCTCTGATCCTCAGGTTTTACCTTTAAACTTTTTTCGCTTTTGGGGTTTTTGGCTTGTTCCACTGCATCAAGAAGATATTTATAATCCATTACTAAGGATTTATTCAAATATTCCTGATCCGATATGAAAGTCATTATGCGCTCAAGATTATATAATTCGATATCCTTATCGTCCTGTTTAGAATCCCTAAGCAAATAAATGGCTGATCCTATTAATAAAGACAAACAAACATCCTTGTGCCGGGAATTATTCCAGTATAGCTCAATTGCTGAAATACCGACATTTCGCTCTTGTGAACCACCGCCAAGATGTTCCAATGCGATAAGGAGTAATTCATCGCTTTTTTGCTGAAATTGCATTTTTGCAGTTATAAATCCTACAAGCCCTCCGGCCAGTGCCCCTAATAGTGTAGCAACTCCTGCGTCCATGTTATTTGTTTTTAGGTTTGTTTGACAATTGTTTTTTCGTTTTTAAATCCCCGTTGATGATGACACCAACCGAAGTTTGTTTACTTAATCTTATTTCCAATACCCCCTCCATCATTTCCGCCTCGCCGTGTTTGGGCACTACACGTATCTCTGGTGTATCCGGCGCCAGGTCGTCGTAATCGGCTGGTAATGTTTTAAATTCAAATATTGGTGGCATAGGTTGTTGTTTTAATTTGTTATTTACTGATTTATAAAACCTTGTTGGTGACAAAACCAACAAGGGCGGAAAATCGAAGATGAGTAGCATGGTTTTTATATATTATTTATTAAAATCCAACAAGGGCGAAAATCTTAAAGTTTTCTATTTCCAGGCTATCGTTGATGTTTTAAAATCAAAAATGGTGGCATATATGTGTTGTTTTATTTGTTATTGGATAGTCTGTAAATCATTGTGTATGGCAATTTCGGCACCTGTGACGTAATCTTATTTGATATTAATGTTGTCGAACCACATTCACTTTATAATTATGTACTTTTAGTAGGTAAGCGTCTTTAAGACGCTGTAGAAAAGTGTATTGTGATCTCCCTAATTTTGCTTCAATCCCTCCAAGAAGCCTACCCGCAAGTCTAACCTCGAGGTCAATAAATCGACGACCAAAAGGTGTAAATTTATGTACCTCCTTTTCAACTGTACGCCCTTCCAATTCCAAAAGGCGGGCAAGTTCATCGCGGAAGGCATTCCCGGCTGCTCTGTTTAATACAACAGGTTCAGGCACATCAACTCCTGCTGCTGCTCCAATAAATCTTACTATTCCAGCTGCTATTACAACACCGGTTGGATGGGCTGCCCCAATACGTATACCGGTTGCCAAATAAAAGTTACTCGTACTTGTTATTACACCAGGTGCCACCAGTGAAGCAGCAGGAAGGAGAACCGATGTAGCAATAAGTCCATACCCTACTTTTATTAAAGTTTCAGTTGACTCAGCATGAACTCGTTGCCGAACTTCTCCAATTTGGTCAGCTTTTCCCCCTTGTTTGGGTACATTTGCTGTAATCCGATTAATTTGCTCAGAAGTTAGGACAGAACGAATTTTTTTAAGTTGATCATCAGTTAAATGAGACTGTAGAATAATTTTCAAATCCGAATTTGCTATGGGGTGGTCTAAATTCACGCTTCGGTTGCCTATTTTTACTATTTCTGTTCTACTCTTTTGAGAGGCAAATGCAACTTCATTTTTACTCCCGTTTTGTTTCAGTGAAATTGTCGAATCAGTCCCCAAAATGTCAATAAATTTTACGGGGTTATCATTAACGTAGATATTTATATTTAGCCCATCAACTATATTTTTAGGATCCGGACTAGCCCACTTCCCCAACCACAGTACATAATACCTGGCATTGTGATACCCAAACCCATTTTCTTCATCCCGCTCCAAACCGGTATATCGATATCGTTTGGCAATAGGGTTTATGACCGGGTTGATGGCCTGGTAAGCCGTGGTGCCATAGGGGTGGTATTCTTCATAAGATATCATCTGGGTCTTCTCATCCAGCTCAAGCGAGGCCGAGCCCAGATGGTTGCTGTACTGGTATCGTATATAGCGCCGGTTTTTATCGGTAGGATCGGTCCTGGTTTTATCGCCGATGGTTTTTGTTTCCACAAGGGCCACCCGGCTTTTGTCGTCCATGATATGTACGGTTTGCCTTTCTACTAAGGGCGTTCCGTCAATATCATAGCTGCGGTAAATCTCATATCCCTGCAAATAAATCCGCTCCTCCTTTATGGGCCCGAGTGTATTAACCTGGTTACTTTGGGCGTAGGTCACCTTACGTACCCGTATCCCCGCCTGATCATACGCGTAAAAGGTAGTTTCGGGCGTACCATTGAGTATGATCGTTTTGGCAGTCGCGTAAAGTTCATCCTTGAAATTCCAATCCATCCGCGATAGATGGGGCATGCCTTTTTTTGCGGCACCTGCACCGGTCACTGTCATATTGCCGTGTATATCATGATCATATTGGATCAGAGCATTGCCGGCAACCTGTGTGGTTAAAAGCCTATTGTTGTTTGTGCCCGGGTTGGCTGACGCGTTGTTATAACTATAATTGCGAATATAGCCGTTGCCATCATCACCCTTGTGATCAAACACCAAAATGTTGCCGACCTTGTCATACGAGAATTTTTGTGTGTAATTGCGCATCGCCACCACATCGCCCGGTTTAGGCAAATTATCGGAGCCAAAAGGAAAATTCCTATAATTCTGGTTCGCACCATTTTCTTGTATTTGATTCTGCCCGATATGTTCTCTTCCTGTCGCTTGTATTAAACGGTATATCGCGTCATAAGTATAATTCATTTCTGGCTTTACAACGCCATTATCAAAATAAACCGGCTTGTGGGCCACATCACTCACCTGGGTAATATTGCCCACAGGGTCATAAGTATAAGTCAGGTCCTGGTAGGTATTGGCCTTATTTTGATCTGTGGTCACCAAGGTTGATAACCTGAACGTTTGAGGCTCATATGCATAGGTCGTAATTGTATTATTGCCATATACAATGCGGCTACGCTGCCCTTTTTCATTGTAATCGATACTAGTTACAAATTTAGTTAAGGTGATATAGGCAGATAAGGCATCAAAGCTTTCATTCGCGGGAGTCATAGCAATACTGCCCTGCGGGTTGAATAGCACACTTTCCAGCAATCCTGCCTGGTTAAATAGATGGTATTGCACAGAATTATCAGGTGTAACCATTTTCCAGGCGCGGTTGAGCGCGTCATAAGCGCTTGACGATATATAGGTAATGGCAGGATCGGGTGTTAGGTCTGACGGAACAATTTCATCATATTTCTTCAATAACTGCCTGGATGTTTGCAGCAGGTTGCCTTTGAAATCGAATGCATCATTGGTTAGTAAACCGGCAGTATCGTTATGCTGGTAAATTTTCCCGCGCAGGTTTTGGTTGGCAGGTGCCGTAGGGGCGTCGCCATAAACCAGTTTGTCAAATACCAAACCGGCCGCCCCACCGATGCTTACCAACGACTGAATAGGCCGCCCTAACTCATCATAAAAAAAACTGAACTGCTGCTGCTTTTCATCCCAGCTATGCAAGGGTTTACCTGCGGCATTATGGAGCATCCACCTGCGGCCCGCATCCATGCCGTTTTGAAATACCTGGTTACCGGCCATATCATAGCTATATTGCATTACCGGGTTACCCATAGCATCTATAATCCTCGATGGGTTGCCCTTTATATCGAATTCGGTAAGGGTATTGTATTTGTCAATGCCCCCGATAATAGCTTTCTTGGTAACGTCATCTACCGAAAAAAACTTGTTTTGCTGTTCTGATAAAAAACTGCGACCAAGTGTATCCAGGTAAACAGTGGTTGGGGTACCGGCAATAATAGCCGCTAACCACGCGGCTCTCGTTGGTGCGTCTGTAGGCTCAACATCAGTTATTGCAGGCGAGTGGCGGTCAATATACCATTGGTTAGCAAGTTCAGTTACGGTATCAACCTGGTCATAAGCTATCTGCATCCATGGATCAAACTCAACACGTGAAAAAGTACCGTCAGGGAAATCCGTCCTGACTACGCGGTCCAGCGGGTCATAATGAATAATTGGCGAAACACCTGTTTGCACAATGTCTGATTCGTCTTCAAAATCCGGTTTACTGCTAAAGAAAGGTTCATATTGTTTAACCGGGTTACCCTTATTATTTAAAATAACCCGGCCAGTACCGATCCAACGGGGCGCTGCGGCGAGGGTTTCCGGCTTGGCCTGTACCTTTTGCATGATTTCCCTGCCGCTTCCGTCCGAATAGGAATAGGACATCTGCATCCTGTTCCGTGGTGTTTGATCCGGGAAATAGTGGGTTTCATAAGCGGTAACCTTAACGTAGTTTGCATTTGGCTTATAATTAAAAGTATTCAGGTCGGCTTTATTGATAAAATTAGGCGTGGTTATCTGTTTGTACCAGTTATCAAGCGTATAGGACATCTCCATTCCAGGATGGTCGCCAATACTAGGTTCATCCGTACCGTTATCAAAATTATCGCCTTCGTTAACGCCCTTTTTACCCATGGCAAATGTTTTTATTACCATTCCTAATTCATCATACCGGGCGGCACTTCGGTTACCATTCATATCCGTTATCAGCAGGGGCGATAACGTGCGAAAGTTAAATTGATCAGTTGATGTCACATTTTGCTTTGCATCTGTTATTTTGGTTATATAAAGGTGAAAAGGCATGTCATATTCAATATTGGTGTCCTGGTTAAAAGCGTCGGTGTATTTGACCGGCAAGAAAAAATTGCCAGCATCATAACCCGTAAAACCAGAGTGCAACCAATAATAATCAAAAGGCGCCCCTTCAATGGTAATCTTGTCTTTGTTATACGCGCCCTGGGGATCTTTTAAATTGGTAAGATCGGTGCCGGTAAGATTCGTTTTTACACCGGCAAGCTCAACCGGAGAGATTTTACCCACCAGCAAACTATCGAGCATATTGTCGTTAAAGGCTGCTTTGAATTGCTGATGCAGTAGCCCCTTAGACTGAGCAATACCAAAGCCGAATACCACTAAGGTATCATCGCTCAAATAACTTGACCTCGTAATTTCAATTATCCTTTTGCACGTAGCGGCAGCCGGCTGATTATAATCGATCACAGCCGCAGCTTCGCAGCCTGTTTTTAGTTCATCTATGCCGATGTAAGCAGTCAACGGCACCTTAAGAGTTACTTCAAATTTTACAACGGATGCAGGCAACGGCGCCCGATAGTCAAAATCGGCCTGTATATCATTGGTGAATGAATTTTGGATATAAACTACATGTCCCTGAGATTGCTCAGCAAAAGGGGCCGGGGTTATTTGTCTTGGATAAACCACATCTGCAGAGGATAATACATTGCCATAATCATCTATTTCAAAAATAAATGACTGCTGCGTTCTCGGGTCCTGGGGATTGCGCTCGTAATGATAAGTAATGTTTTCACTCTCGTGGATAAGGAAAATACCGTATTTGTTGCCTCCCTGTGGTTGCAGCAGGTCGACCAGGCAATTATGCTGCTCTGCTATATAAGGGTCTCCCGGTTTGTTATTGGCATCAAGCACGCAAACTTCCTTGCGGAGCATGAAACCTTTGCACGCACGAAATGCCTGCCGGTATTCATCAGCGTTCATCCCCGCCGGCAAAACTGGCTCTGGCAGTATCTTCTCAGGTGCGAAAGTGTTTTTAAAGTATTCATCAGCAAATTGACTAAGAATATTATCGCCCTTTAAAATTGCACCCGTGTGAAACCAGGTTCTTGTCAGTATTGGTGGCTGGTCCAGGTCATTTTCTTTAACATTATTTGGAACGCCATTGTCAACAACATACCCGGCTATTGTTTCTGAGTCAATCTGATCCACCCTTGCAAAGCCCCTGAATTCGCGTTCGGCATGGTCATAGTAGCCGTGATGGTAAGAGTATGTACTTACAAAGCGTGTTTTACGTATTCGATCGTACGTGGTAACAGATGAAACACAATATACCGGAAAATGCAGTTTAGTAACCCAGGGAGTTAAAGCAAGTTTATCCTCTACATAAAATCGGGTGGAAGGTGTGTAAACCAAAAATGTCTCTTTACCGAGATTATTCCTGTAAGCCGTCATGATATGCGGCTTTTGACTATTCATTAGGTCAATATAGCGCAAGGGCGCATTTGTATCATTGGGGAGATCGCTGTTCCATACAATACAGATTAGTCCGGTACCTAATATGTCCGTAGCGCTGATCTTTGTATGGCGATTTATTTGGGGAAAAGGGTCAATGATTGTTGGGTTTTCAGTAAAGCTATTGCCCTGGCGGTTAAGCCATATCGAAAAACTATCCCGGCCCAGATAAATAATATCTGAAGTTCCTGAGCCGTCTACATCCGCCAGCTTAATATATTGAGGGTTAAATCGGTCTTCATAATCAAAAACCGGGGCATTGTCCATTGCCACTTTTGCACCAAATTTGCCAAAACCCAGGTTAGGCCAGTAGCATACATCACTATTGCGGATCCTCACAATATCCGTTAAACCGTCACCGCTCATATCCGCCAGAAAAATGCTTTGTGTGGAATCGGCGAAAATAATGGCAGGCCCCTTTTCTTCGTCATATATTCTGGTAATGATATTTGAAGAATCATACCCCATTTTACCTCCGGAAGGGTACCATCTGAATACGTTATCTTCCGTAATTAAAATATCCGCAAGCCCGTCACCATTCAGGTCCAATTGTCGGGTATTAGGATCGCCGAAATCAATATTGGGGATTGACTTAAAAGCCACAAATGGTTCCCACTCATTATCATCATTTAATTCAAAGAAACCTTTGGGTTCGCTTTGCCAATTTACTACCTGTTTCAGCCCGTCAGCTTCCAGTTCTGTTAATTGCAATTGACGGTTTAGTCCGTTAAATGACGGTTTTGGCATTACAGGATTTGCTGGGGTGAAATTACCTCCGCCCAGGTTCTTTTTATAAAACCAGCCAGCACCTTGCTCTGTAAGAATGCCAGAAAGGCCTTCGCTATACAAGTCTGTAAACTCATAGTTATTGCCATAAATACCAGCGGGCGCATTGATCAATGCATCTTGCGAAATAGTATTTATTTGGTTATTCCAGGCATATTCCTGGTAATCGAAACTAAATGGAGGAAAAGTTTTCAGGGAGTAAGTTCCATCATCCTGCTGGGTATAGCCCTTTAAAGTAGCTGCCTTTAAAAATGTAAAACTATCCATACCATTGTCGTCATACTCAAAATCGAGCGATTTTACGAGGGCAGAACCATTCTTAAATTTATCGAAACGATGATAAAGTAAAACACGGTGACATAACCTGCAGGTTCGTATCTCAAAGCCTGAACGATAGGATGAAAAAGCATCCTTCCTGAAAGGCCATTTCGATGGTTGTATTTCTTCGAATGGAATATTATTTTTATCGTTTTCACCGTAATCAAAGAGCGTTTCAAACATGAACTGGCTTGTTGCCGGAAAGTTTTTGTCTGTGTTGTTATGTGGCGTTTTGTTGCCGGTGTATAACCTTTTTAAATAAATATTTGAAAGAGCAGTATTGCCATTCAGCCTATTGTAGTTGTGCGGCGTTATAGGTATTTCTGTGCCATTTTCCTTTTTGTATTCGTATAGTGCACAATTACCTTTATCATCATAAGTAAATTCGGGGAACCATTCAAAAATCTTAAGGTCATCGCGCGGATCAGCTATCCTACAGGTGGCGGTGTATCCAAATATTGTGGTAATATTGTCTTTTGAAATTACCCTCCAATGGATATAGCCGGATGAGGCCTCAGTCCATCTTTCTATACGTGAAAACAATCCCTCTAATCGGGGCTTATATCTTCTGATAAGGAAATTTTTATCAGGGGAGGGGAACTCATTAACAATAAAATTGCCTTTGCCGTCTTTGACCCAATTTCCCTTAATATCTTTTTGATATTCTGCAACCAGGTCCTCTGCCTCAGAGATGGTGAATGTGTCAGAGTCAATAGCATCATCATATTGGGGTAGTCCTTTCTCAGTCTTTCTGCGAATGGAGGAAAGGCCAAGCGACCAACCAAGGCCAAAAGTGCCATTACCCGAGCCTGAATTGTAGGACAAAGTTAAGGAAGGCATAAATCCCCTCGCACCTGAGATAGGGATGGGTAAGCTGAATGAGGATGTTCCATTTACGGCATTTACTGAAAATTTTTCGTCAATACCTTTGATTGCTCCGCCGCCTTTAGGCAATGAAACAGTGGGCACTTCAATGCTGAATTGTTTAGCAATGGAATTACTTTTCTGTTCAATCCCATTTTTATTTCTGCTCGTGGCGTTAACATTTTCTTGTTTACTATTATCCATAACAAGCTTTGTTAAATCATATTAACAATTTATTATTAGCAGGATATTGTTAGCTGAAATTCAGCAGTAACAGATGTAAATGAAAATTATTTTATAAAAGGAATTAATGTAGAAGCTTTTCGATTGTGATGGATTAGGTAGCAATAAATTACAATATTCTGATATCGAGAGCTATCCCTCTTGAATTTAGAAAAACATGTAAAGCATCGGATATGAAATGTTGTTTGAAGTTAAATATTATTTTTTTAATATTATCAAACTTTTGTCTAAAAAATGTGCTGAGATTTTGAAAAAATCAAAACTTGGAAATAAAGTATTCTGAATCCTTTGGTTGATAAGAATTTCACATTTACTTTTAAAATCGATTAGTAAATTTGAACATCAGATTTTGCTGAAATTAATCGAATTTGAAAGGGGCTTATACGAGACCCATCTTGGAGAAACTATCATTAAAGAGAAATAAAGCTGATTTTGCCACTGTGTACAAATTCCTCCCTCTCCGCCTTTGCATACAATAGCCTGCTAAAGCATCGATTCTTAGCAGGCTATTTCTTTTTGAACTATTTTCTATTCATAAATAACTTATATAAATTCAATATAAATATTTGAAAATGGTTTGGTTATGAAGTTTTGCAAGTTCGAGTCCCTTCTTCATGTAAAGTAATACACGGTTTGGTTAGTTATTGTAATCAATACCAATTACCACTAAACTTCTCTTCATTATACCGCGAAAAAAAATGTAAATTTATTTGCGCAACTTAAAAGTTGCATATATATTTGCAACCGGAAGGTTGCTTAATTAATAATCAAGAATGAAACAAGATATATTCCAGGCCATATCAGATCCAACACGCAGGGCTATTTTAACGTTAATCGCTATCCAGGCATTAACACCAAATGCAATGGCGGAAAAATTTGATATGACCCGCCAGGCAGTATCAAAACATATTAAAGTACTGCACGAATGTGAATTAATTAAACCTGAGCATAGTGGCAGGGAGATTTATTATCACTTTAATGCGAAAAAAATGCAGGAGTTTGATCATTGGTTGGCCCAATTCAGGCAAAACTGGGAAACCCAATTTAATCAACTTGACAAATTATTAACAACAATTAAAGAACAGAAGTAATGAACAACGATTTGCTATTTGATTTTAACGTTGACAAAACCGCGAAAACGGTTTATATAACCAGGGAGTTTAATGCCGGCCAATCTTTAGTATGGGATGCCTTTACCAAAGCCGAACTACTGGACCAATGGGGGGCACCTGCACCTATGCGCGCCAAAACCAAGTATATGAATTTTGAAGTAGGCGGGCGGCGATTTTACGCAATGATAAGCCCCGACGGGCAGGAGCGTTGGTCGGTGCAGGAATTTACTTCCATTACCCCGAAAACTAATTTTAAGATGTACAACGCGTTTGCTGATAAAGACGAAAATTGTGAACTGCCTGGTTCTGAATGGGATTACAATTTCAGCGAACAAAATGGCATAACCAAAGTGAACATTACCATTTTTAATGAATCGTTTGAGCGATTGGAGAAATTATTGGAGGGCTTCAAAATAGGCTTCACCATGACCTTAAAAAACCTGGAAGATCTGTTGGCCACTTTATCGCAGAAATTATAAACAGAAAATTAAAACCTAAAAAATAAAATTATGAGAACAATCAATCCATGGATTAACTTCAACGGAAATGCCGAAGAAGCATTCACTTTTTACAGATCAGTTTTTGGCGGAGAATTCACAAAGATTATTCGTTTCAAAGACATGGCAGGCATGGATTTTCAGGTGCCGGAAAATGAGGCAAACAAACTCATGCACATTGCTTTGCCTATTGGTAAACAGAATGTATTAATAGCCAATGACGTTCCCGAATTTATGGGACGGGTAAACGAAAGCGAAAACAGGTCTAAAATAGCAGTGGCTGCCGAAAGCCGTGAAGAAGCAGACAAAATATTTAACGGACTATCGGCAGGCGGAGATGTTGAAGGGCCCATTGGTGACAGTCCCTGGGGTACATATGCCGGAATGTTTAGAGACAAATATGGAATTGAATGGATTGTGGAATTTGACCCCAATTATAACGGGCAAGTTTAACCGAAGAAAAAAGCGGCTCTTTGCATGGTGCCGAATCCTTCCGCATCCGCAACGGTTTAATTATAACACCAAAAGCCTGCAAATTTTGATTTGCAGGCTTTTTTGTTTCCATAAGGTCACCCAACTGATAAAACCGCACAGTGGTTGTAACGTTTTCGAACGATACTGTTCATTGTAATTATGTAAAAAGTTGATTATTAATTATTTGTATTGTTGGCATGGGTTTTAAACAGAATCATAGCATTAAGCCCGTATCTCGTAAATTTAATTACTCATTTAAAAAAGCATAGCTATGTTAAGAACATATTTTAAACTTGCTTACAGGAATATCACAAAGGATAAAGCCTATTCTATTATCAATATATCAGGTTTGGCGATCGGCCTGGCGTCAAGTATCCTAATTTTGCTTTGGGTTCAAAATGAATTAAGTTACGACAGGTTCCATAAAAACGCCGACCAGATTTATCGTATAACCAGCGAATTTGGTGATTCAAAAAGTGGAGCAAACTCGGCAGGTATGCCCGCCGGACTGAAAGCGGAAATGCCGGTCATTAAAAATACTGTTCGTTTGGGCCAAAGCCAAAGCGCCACTACCTTGTTTGAAACAAATAACAAAAAATTTCAAGAGGGACGTGTGTTTTATGCAGACCCAAGTTTTATGGATGTGTTTTCCTTTCCCCTGGTGAAGGGTGACCGTGCCACGGCGTTAGCAAGTGTGGATGGTGTTTTAATAACACAGGAAATAGCAACAAAATACTTCGGAAATGAAGATCCTATAGGCAAGATAATACGAAAAGATAATCAAGAAAACGTGATAGTAACAGGCGTTTTGGCCAATATTCCTGCTAACTCAGATCTGCAATTTGACATCATTCTTCCAATGGCCTCTTTAGCCAGAACGAATGACGATTTGAAAAATAATATATGGGGCAACTTCAATTTTTTGGACTATGTTCAATTAGATAAAAGTTTTGACCCTTCTGCTCCCAATTTATTAAGGCTGGAAAAGCAAATTGATCAAATATTTCAGAAGCATAGCCCCGGAACTAAAGCCTTGTTCCAACTGCAGCCGTTAACCAAAATCCATTTGGCACCCGAAAGGTTGGGGGATTTTCCAGGGCATGGGAATGCGCAATATGTAAACATCTTTTTTATTATCGCTATTCTGATTCTCGTAGTAGCCTGTATCAATTTTATGAACCTGGCTACCGCACGTTCAGCCCGCAGGGCCAAGGAAATCGGCTTGCGCAAAGTGGCAGGTGCCGTACGCGGGCAGTTGATCCTCCAGTTTTTAAGCGAGTCTGTATTCATTTCTTTCCTGTCCTTATTGCTTGCAATAGCGATCGTCAGTTTATTCTTACCAGTATTCAATGAACTGGCCAACAAAAAACTCAGCTTTGATGTGTTAGATGCGAAGCTTTGGTTAAGCCTTTTTGGTATTGCCATGTTAACCGGGCTCATCTCCGGCAGCTACCCGGCTTTGTTTCTTTCCGGCTTTAACCCGGTTAAAGTACTCAAGGGGAACGTAAAGTCAATGGGCGGCAATTTACTGTTCCGCAACACGTTGGTCGTAATTCAATTTATGGTATCTATTGTGTTGCTTGTCGGCACAGTGGTGATCTACAATCAGCTTAAATTTATTAAAGACAGGAATCCAGGCTTCGAGAAGGCCAATCTCTTGTATATACCGATGACAGGCGATATCTGGAACAAGCAGCAAGCCTTAAAAAATGAGCTAAAACGAAACCCGCTTACCAGCGATTTTGCCCTTATTACCGACTTGCCCACCAACCTGGGGGGCTGGACACTTAACGTAAAATGGGATGGCAAAGATCCCCGTTCGCAAATATCTATCCCGGTGATGGCTGTCAATGAGGATTTTACCCATGTATTCCGGATGAAGTTATTAGCGGGCCGAAGTTTTTCAAGAGCCTTTAAAGCGGATTCAAATAATTACATGGTTAACGAAAAAATGCTGAGCATAATGGGTTTAAACTCCAGTACGGCAGTGGGTAAAACCATAGCGGTTTGGGGTAACAAGGGTACTATCATTGGCGTGGTGAAAGACTTTAATTTTAAACCGGTTCAGCAGGCTATAGAACCATTGGTGATGCCCTTTAATAAGATAGGTGGTTTTGTGGTGGTAAGGACATTGCCCGGTAAAACAAACGCAACTATAAAGACTTTAGCCGCTATAAGCCAGGAGCTCAACCCTGCTTATCCTTTCAAATTTGATTTTCTTGATCAGGATCTGGCTAACCTTTATAAAGGAGAACAACAGATGGGCAACATTTTTAATCTTTTTGCTATTCTGGGCATTTTTATATCCTGCCTGGGTTTATATGGTTTATCCGCTTTTGTGGCCGAGCAACGTACCAAAGAGATTGGCGTACGTAAAGTATTAGGAGCATCCGTATTTAATCTCGTCTATTTATTGTCTTTCGGGATCACCCGGTTAATTCTGATCGCTATAGTTATAGCCATACCTCTTTCATGGTATGCTGTGAACAGTTGGTTGGCCGGATTTGCCTATCATATTAATGTTAGCTGGCTGGTATTCTTCTCGGCATCCTTGGCTGCTTTGGGCATCGCCTGGCTTACGGTTAGTTATGAATCTATAAAAGCAGCGGTTGTTAACCCTATAAAGAGCTTGAGATCGGAATGATGGTAAGATACAAGGGGATGGGAATATTTTGTGAGATAGGCCTGGAAATACTAAATGGTTATGCCTGAGAAAAGCTCCGGCTTACTGTTTTCTGAAACAGGAGTTGCAAGAAGATACCTGTATTTCTCGAATTTGTTAAAATTAATTTGCGTAACTCAGAAGTTACCTATATATTTGAGTAACTTCAAAGTTACTCATTATGACAAAAATCATCAAACACCAATTTTTCTTCCCTCATCCGCAAGAGGCGGTTTGGGAATACCTGACAAAATCTGAACTGATGGCTCAATGGCTCATGAAAAATGACTTTCAGCCAATTGTAGGGTACGACTTTCAATTCAGGACCGGCCCCATACCCAGTCTCGATTTTGACGGCATATTTTACTGCAAAGTATTGGAGATAGTTCCCTTTAAAAAACTTTCTTATTCCTGGAAAAGCGGACCAGGAGGAGGGGAGATCACGCTGGATTCTGTAGTGATATGGAAACTGGAACCCAGGGATAATGGCACCGAGGTTTATTTAGAGCACAGCGGTTTCGCCAAAAAAGAAAACCTGGATTTTTACAACGGCTTGCTGCATGGCTGGGTGGAAAAACTCCAGAACATCGATAAACTTTTAAATACTACATTACGTGGCCATACCAACGCTTGATACATTCCAGGTGATCGGAGATCCCAGCAGGAGAAAGATGTTGATGTTGTTATCAGAGGATAGTATGACCATCAATAGCCTGGTAGATCATTTCGATATGAGCCGTCCTGCGGTTTCCAAACATGTAAAAATATTGGAAACCGCCGGGTTTATTTCCATCCGGGATATGGGGCGAGAACGGTATTGTACGTTGAAAAAGGATGGTTTCGAAGAACTCCAAGCCTGGCTGAACTACTTTGATGAGTTCTGGGCATCGAAACTGAAAAAGTTGGAAATCCTGTTAAATAACAAATTACCTAACTAATCATAAACCAAATTATGAAAACAGTTTTATTTTGTCTGGCCACTTTGGTAAGCTTTAATTTTTATGGCGCCAGAGCGCAGGAACTTAAATTTAAAATACCTGCTGCAAGTATGGGCCAGCGCGTTGAACAGGATTTTGGGCTGGGTACTATTTCGGTAAAATACTATCGGCCAAATACCAGGGGCAGGAAAATTTTTGGTGGTATTGAGCCCTATGGCGTAGTCTGGCGCACCGGGGCTAATAATGCCACGATCATCACTTTAACTGATACGATATCGGTGGAAGGACATACGCTTCTGCCTGGCGCTTATGCACTCTTTAGCATTCCAGGTCCGGATGAATGGACTATGATATTTAATAAAAACACAAACCAGTGGGGCGCTTACTCCTACGACGAAAAACAAGACTTGCTTCGGTTTAAAGTAAAGCCGGTAAAACTGCCCGCTAAGGTTGAAACGCTGACCATTCAGTTTGCAGATGTTCATCAGGATGATGGCGTGCTTCAAATATTATGGGAAAACACGGGTATCAACCTCCGGTTAAAAACCAACGTAGATCAGCGTATCATGGCCAATATACTGGAAGCCATGAAGGGCGATAATAAACCCTATTATATGTCGGCCATTTGGTATTATAATCATGGGCAGGATCTTAACCAGGCGCTGGCCTGGATGGAGGAGGTAGATAAAACACAGCCCCCGTCTTTCAATGCCAAATACTGGCTGGCCAGATTACAACTAAAAACGGGCGATAAAAAATCTGCTATCATTTCTGCTAATGAAGGACTCAAGCTGGCTTTAACCCAAAATAGCCAGGAATATATAAACCTGAATAAAGAGGTACTACACGAAGCGGGTGTAAACTAATTTAACAGCCCCGAAGAAGTGTTTCATGCCATCAATAATTTCTGCTCGTGGTCCGGCGGAGCGGGCTTACTGTTCTGCAAAACGAGCGGATGCCCGAATTGGAGGTTCACATGGTCAAAATCTAATTTAGTAGTATATTGCCGGAACATGTGGCAAAAAAAAAGCACCAATATTTGCGAAGTCGATTGGTTGTATATGTAGTTTTTTAGGCCCGGCCCATCGTCCTTTATAAGATATTTACGGTTACTAAATATAGAATTGAAACCTATGAAAAAAACACTATTAAGCTGTTTATTGGCATTGACCATCTGGACCGTTCAGGCGCAGCTGGGTGTTAAGTATGACGCCTCGGTACAAACTACCGGAAATCTGCAATACTTTAAGCCCAAAGGTGATCTGTTTGTAGGAGATTGCATGCCATTTTCTCACAATGGAACTTACTATTATTACTGGCTGCTGGATTCGGCACACCATAAAAGCCTTAACGGGCTCGGAGGCCATCAATGGGCACTGAGCACAACCACAGATCTGAAAACCTGGAAACAATATCCCGTAGTGCTGGGTATTGATGAAGCATGGGAAAAGTCTATCTGTACGGGATCTATTGTTTACTATAAAAAGCAATTCTATGCTTTTTATGCCACCCGTTTAATTGATAAGAATGGCAAAGTTAACGAACAACTTAGTTATGCGCTGAGTAAGGACGGCATTCATTTTGACAAACAAAAGCCCAATCCTTTCTATACATCAGCCCCCGGCTATAGCAAGCGTGATTTTCGTGATCCTAAAGTATTTGTAGATGAAAAGACAGGTGAATTTCACCTGTTTGTTTCGAGCTGGCAGGAAAGTCCTGTAATGGAACATTCAGGCGGCGCGTTAGTGCATCTTACATCAAAAGATCTGAAGAACTGGACGGTACTTGACCCGGTGTTAACCGGCCAGGAATCTGTTCCTGAATGCCCGGATTATTTTTACTGGAATGGATGGTATTATTTGGTTTACAGTCACAACAGCGACACTTATTATGTCAAATCCAAAAAAGCTTACGGACCATGGGAGGAACCTAAAAATCAGGCATTTCTTGAATCGTGGGTAAATGTTGTAAAAACCGCATCTTTTGGCTCTGCCAGGCGGATTGCCGCAGGATGGGTACCTTCAAGAAGGGACGACAAGGATAGCAACGGTGAGGTATTTGGCGGTAACACCATTTTTAGGGAAGTTATTCAACAACCCGACGGAACATTAAATACTAAGTTTCCAGAGGAAATGATCCCTGCAACAGGTCCGGAATTGGATCTGAAGATCAACCCTGATTTGTTGGCAACATCGAAAGGTAACCATAACCTGGAGATTGATGCTCCAAACGGATATGGAGCCGCGCACCTGGAGAATATTCCACAGAAATGCAGAATAACGATGGAAATTGAGCCCGTTGGCACTAATGAAGACTTCGGTTTTGTTTTTAGGTCCGACGCAAAAGCCGACAAAGGGTACCGTGCATCATTCTCTGCAAATAATCAATCGGTGTCACTTGGTAATACTGATATCCGTGCAGTGGATGGGCTTGATAAAACCATTAAAATAGATATTATTTTGAACGATGATATCATAGACATGAGCGTAAATAACAAACGCTGTATTGTAAACCGGCTGATTGATCAAAAGGGGAGCTATTTGTGGTTGTTTGCCAAACATGGTAAAGTTCGCTACAAGTCCATCAAAATCAGCCCGTTGCTTTAATGCTATTATTGATAAAAGTTAGTAAGAATAGATTAATTTGGGTATAGTCAGTTATTGGTTTAAAAATTTCAGGTAAACTGACACAGAATGTTCTGATAAAAACAGGGCAAGTTCTATTTTTGAGCTTGCCCTGTTTAATTTAGCAAAGCTCAAATCCGGTTGTATTTATCATATTCATGGTCTGTAATAAATACGTAGCTAACTTTTAAGCACTTAGAGCAGGACAGTTTTTTGAACGGAATAAAAAAAAGCAAGTTTTCTTCAATCCAGTTTTTAGGAATTGGAAAATGATACAAAGCGCTGCACTTTGTGCAGTATAAATTGGGCTTACTATTCATTGATATATGCGGGTATTTATCGGCAAAAGTTTAAAAAACAGTATCTTTTCTGAATCAGAAAATTCCCTTTATCACTATGGCTTTTTCTCCTGATCGGCTTTTTAAATGAAACGTTTTGCTTTCAGGGTATATACGAAAGCAGTTAATTAAAAGTTTCCTTTAGTGATAATTTTTGCCACAATTTAATCAGTATGTATCAGAAATTGTCATTTTTTAGTATTAAGCAAATGTGAAAGGTTATTACGTTGTTTTAGCCCAGGCTCTTGAGGTATTCAATACAGAAAGTCCCGGCAAAAACAACACACAAATAAGGAGCCAGCAGGCCCGTTCATGAGTAATATGCCAATGTGGTCTTACTGATTGAAATTCAATACTTTATAAAATTTGGTCTGCTCCGGTCAATCTCTTCATAAAATTAAGGATCACGTCAATTCAGATTTTAACGTACCCAATAGTTGCTCCTGCTAACCTAATTAGATCGTCGATCTGCATTATTCCTGACAAAAAAGGAGAGGGTAGTAATTGCCCGGAAGTGTCAAAATGATACTGTGCAATCGAAATACCATTTATTACGATAATTTTCCAATTTTTAGAATGATTTTTCGCTTTAGTGTTGAATTTTTAAGGATGCAAAAATGTCAGTTTTGTTGAATTTAATATTACAGTATTTGAATTTTATAACCTAATTGTTAATAAAATGAAACTTTTGTTAGATAAATAACAAAAGTTAATCAAGTTGTGCAATCGATTGTATTTTATTATAATTTTGGTTTTAAACCAATTAGCGATTGTTATTTTAAAATGACGCTCGTTCTCAGGTCAGAAATCTGAAAAACTATTTCAAATGCAGTTCATACCATACAGATAGTATGTATAACAAGTGGTTATGAAAATGCCGGGATAGTTTGGATTCAATAATTAGATCTAAAAACAAATCAAAACCAATTAAATCGATAATGAGAAAACAACGACTACTAATGAATTGGAAAATGTTTATGCTGCTCATCTGTCTGAGCTCATTTTCTATGTCGCTTTTTGCACAAGGCAGAAAGTTGACCGGTACAGTAACCGACGATAAAGGACAATCACTTATAGGGGCAACAGTAAAATTAAAATCGGGCCGCCTTACAACATCAACTGATGTTAACGGAAAATTTTCCTTGAACATCACCAGCGGCGAAACGGCAATTATAGTAACCTATATAGGTTATATTGATCAGGAGGTGCCCATCAATAGCACAAGTGCCGATTTAACTATCAAACTATCAACCAGCGCGCACAGCTTAAATGATGTTGTTGTAGTTGGATACGGTACGCAGCGGAAAAAAGACGTAACAGGTTCCGTAGCCTCCATAAGCGGCACAACACTGCAGGAAGTGCCTTCAACCAATGTGAGCGACCAATTGAAGGGCCGGATAGCCGGTTTGGATATCACCAGTACAGGTACTACTCCGGGAGCAGTAGGGCAGATTCGTTTACGTGGCGAACGCTCATTTGCAACCTCAAACAGCAATGCCAATAACCAGAACGGACCACTGTTTGTGATTGACGGGGTCCCTTTTATAGGTGGAAGCCTGAATGATATTAACCAGGATGATATTGCCAGTGTAGATGTATTGAAGGATGCTTCTGCAGCTGCTATTTATGGTTCAAGGGCATCAGGAGGCGTAATCATCATCACCACCAAAAGAGGCAAGGCTGGTAAGGCTGTAGTAAGCTATGATGGCTACTATGGCATAAGCAAGATTACTGATGAATATCCTATTATGAACGGCCCGCAATTTGCCGCCTTTAAACGTGAATCGATTGCCGGAAATTCAAGTGCATCTTCCCCAAATTCCACCGCTTACCCTTTTACTACAGCTGAGTTGGCAGGTATTGACAAAGGCACCAGTACCGACTGGCAGAAACTCCTGTTCAGGAATGGTTTTTCTACTGATCATCAGCTTAATGTTTCAGGAGGTAATGAAACCACACAGTTTTCTATCAGTTCCGGTTACCATAAAGAGAATGGCATCCAATACGGGCAAAATTTCGACCGCGGTTCTTTGCGTGCATCAATTGATCATAATATCAGCAGCAGGATAAAAGTAGGGTTAACCACGTTCCAAACCTTAACGCATATCAACGGAGCTAACCTGTTCCCATTATACAATGCGGTAGCTATAAGTCCGCTTACCTCACCATACAATGCTGATGGATCTGTTAATTTATTGCCGATGACCGGTTCTGTGGATCAGCCAAACAGGGTGAACCCGTTAACCATCAGAAATCAATATATCCAGAATACAAACAGAAAACTCTATTCATTCAACACATTATACGGCGAGATAAACATTATTGATGGCCTGAAATACAGGTTCAACGCCGCCTTAACTTACGGCCAAAACCAGGGGAATAATTATACCCCGGTGAATACAGCCTATAATACAGCCACATCTCCGTCGCAAACCAGCGAAAGTGTAAGTAACTCTGAAAACTATACCTGGTTGCTGGAAAATATCCTGACCTATGATAAGCGATTCGGGGAGAAACATCACCTTACTTTTACCGGTTTATACAGTACCGAAAAAGATCATAGCCAGGGTTTACAGGTTTATGGCGTTGGATCGCCGGCAGATTATCTGCAGAGCTACAACCTTTTCCTGGCTAACCAGGTTAACTTCTCATCCACAAACCAACCATATTTTGCCGATAGGGGCCTCATTTCCTACATGGCACGTGTAAACTACGCGTTTAATGATAGATACCTGCTTACAGCTACGGTAAGAACAGATGGATCTTCTGTACTTGATCCTAAGCACAGGTACTATACTTATCCCGCGTTTGCATTGGGTTGGAACATAGACAAAGAGGATTTTATGAAGAATGTAAGCTTTGTAAACTCACTGAAATTAAGAGCAGGTTACGGTGTAACGGCCGATCAGAATGTGAACCCATACCAGATACTGGGTAATCTGAGCAGTAATGCCTATAACTTTGGCGCAAGTGGCCAAAACGGATACCTGGTGACTAACCTGGCCAGTTCTTTAAAGTTTGAGCATACCAATAACTACAACCTTGGTGTCGATTTCGGTCTGTTTAATGATCGCTTAACCGGTACAGTTGATGTTTACAAACAAAAAACCTTTGATATTTTACAGGTAGAATCTTTACCACCAAGTAACGGTGCCGGCTCAACCACCGTAAATGCCGGAAATTCAAAAGGAAAAGGATTAGAAATATCACTGAGCAGTATTAATATCCGTAATGCCGGGGGCTTTAGCTGGAGCACAGATTTTAATATCGCTTTCTCGCGGAGTGTTATTGTTTCATTACATGATAACCTACCTGCGGATGTTACCAACGGATGGTTTGTTGGTCAGCCGTTTAACGTGATCTATGATTATAAAAAGATTGGTATCTGGCAAACCAGCGAAGCCACGCAGGCTGCTGTTTACGGCCAAAGACCGGGGCAAATTAAAATTCAGGATGTAAACAATGATGGTAAAATTAATGCCAGCGATTTGCGGATCCTCGGAAACTATCAGCCTAATTACACAGCGGGTTTCACCAACCGCTTTAGCTTCAAAGGCTTTGATCTTTCATTTGTGGCCTTTGCACGCATGGGGCAAAAAGTAGCCGTTACTTACCTTGGTTCTGATGCAGGCGCACAGGGATTTCCGTTCTTTAACCAGGGAAGGGTAAATCAGGTAAACGTTAATTACTGGACACCTACTAATCCAACAAATGATTTTCCACGTCCTGATGCCAATTTAAGTGGCCCTACTTACGCATCCACGCTGCAATATCGCGATGGCTCGTTTATCAAAATGCGCAGTATTAACATGGGCTATACATTCCCTGGCGAAACCATCAAAAAAGCTGGTTTCAGGTCTCTGCATGTGTATGTTACCTGCAATAATCCTTTCATCATCTATTCGCCATTAGTTAAAAGCGGCCTGGCGATAGATCCCGAAGGTAACGGATATGGTAACCAGTTAGCCGGTGCATCCAGCTTTTCATCTGATGCTTTAGGGCGCGCAGTTACTGTTGGTTTAAGTAATCCGGTGGCACGTACCTTCCAGTTGGGTGTAAACGCAAAATTTTAGTTATAAAAATAAGATTGATAGATATGAAATCATATAAAACATTAGCCATTTTGCTTGCGGCATGTAGTTTAGTAAGCGTAACCGGCTGTAAAAAAATACTTGACCAAACTCCCAAATCAAATATTACCCCAAATGTGCTGGCTTCGACTGGCGGTGTAGTGGGGGGTATTACCGGGGTATATTCAGATTTACGTAACCTTTGGGGAACAGAAGGCTTTTTATACTACACTAATTTTGGGGTAGATGAAACGCTGGCTGGCGGCGGTGCATCGGCCGGTGGTGTTGCCTTTGCTACGTATAAAAATTATACCAACAACGTTTCTGACGTTTATAATGCCTTAGGTGGTGTATTCAATATCGCTTACCAGGATATCAACACACTAAACGGCGTACTGCAGTTTGGTCCTGCCGCGTTTGCAGATGTACCAACCCGTACAGCATATTTAGCCCAGGCAAAATTTTTACGGGCCTTTTATTATTTCCACCTGGTACAAACTTTTGGCGCGGTACCGCTGCACACTACGTTTATTAATACGGCAACATTATCTGATTCACGTGCGCCGATTGCTAATATTTACAGCCAGATCATCAAAGATTTGACTGAGGCATCAACAGAACTCCAGGATAAGCCGGGACAAAACGGGTCGCCTTTCGCAGGGCACGCAGCTACCAAAGCAAGCGCGTTATACCTGTTATCCAAAGCCTATTTAACCAGGGGATGGTCAACAGCCGCACAGCCAGGTGATTTTCAGAGTGCTTTAACAACAGCACAAACACTTATTACCAATAAAGGGACTTATGGCGTTGATCTGTATCAAAACTATGCAGATGCTTATGCATTAGCGAATGACCTGACCAATAAAGAGGATCTTTTTGCAATAGAACATAGTACCGATACCAAATACGGCGATTTCACACCTGGGGCATCCGGTGGTAAAATCAATGGCTGGGCATATTTTTTCAGACCGAATTATCCCACCGTCAACGCAAATTATCCGGCAAGCGGCGGATCAGGCGTTATGACGCGCGACCTGACTAACGGCAGACCATTCTTCCGGGTTCGTCCCAACTATGATTATGTGAATAATGTAGCTTTCGCAGATAAATCAAATGATTACAGGTATTGGAATACTTTCCAAACCACCTGGATAGCCAATACTGCAAACATCACAACACCAAGGGGAGCACTTACTGTGGGTACCGATACCGCTATCTGGATGCCTCCTTATGATCCGGGAGCTGCAAAAAGGGCATCGTTTAAAGGGGTAATATTTTTACCGCCAAGTGTAGCCGCGGGTGTTTCCGGAGCTAATGCAAGTACAAGTGCTTTCTTCCCTGCGCTTAAAAAGTTCGACGACCCAAGCAGGCCAAGCGTTAATGATCCGTCTTCGCGCCCGGTAGTGTTGTTCCGCTTTTCAGAAATATACCTGATTGCGGCAGAAGCTGCTCTTAAAATGAACGATCTTACTACGGCCGCTAATATGATCAATGTTTTACGTTCACGCGCTGCTTACCGTACTAATGGTATGCCTACGGATGCTATCGCAAAAATGCAGGTTACACCAGACCAGGTGACGCTTGATTTTATCCTTGACGAACGTACAAGGGAATTATACGGCGAATCATTAAGATGGTGGGACTTAACCCGTACACAGTCTTTAGTACGCCGGGTTAAAGCGTATAATGCAGAGGCAGGGCCAAACATCCAGGATTTTATGTCCTTACGCCCGATCCCGCAAACGGAGATCAACCTGGTGACGCAAGGGCCACCAATTGTTCAAAATCCGGGTTTTTAATAAAACGAAAAAATACAACGGGGCAGGGCTTTACGCCTGCCCCGTTTTGTTATCAATACCCCCACGTCTTAATCTAACAGATGAAAAATTCCCCCGGAGGCCAATACAGATGGTTCATTTGTGCGTTGCTTTTTTTTGCAACTACCACTAATTACCTTGATCGGGCTGTAATCAGCTTGCTCAAATCAGATCTTTCCAGGGAGTTTAATTGGAATGATGGCGATTATGCCAATATAGAGATAGCCTTTAAAATAGCTTACTCCATAGGTTTATTAGGCGCCGGGAGATTGATTGATAAAATCGGGACTAAAAAAGGATACTTTTTGTCTACTTTTTTATGGAGCCTGTCAGCAGTGTGCCATGCCCTCGTTAATACTACTATGGGCTTTGGCGTAGTACGTGCCGCGCTTGGCCTGAGCGAATCCGGTAATTTTCCGGCGGCCATCAAAACAGTAGCAGAGTGGTTCCCTAAAAAAGAACGCGCGGTTGCCACAGGTATATTTAACTCAGGGGCCAATATTGGTGCTATTCTGGCGCCTTTAACCGTTCCTTTTATCGCCGCCGCCTGGGGCTGGAAATGGGCCTTTGTTATCACCGGCTCTACCGGCTTTATCTGGCTGGTTTTGTGGCTCTTATTTTACGATGTGCCATCCGCACAAAAACGATTATCCGTTTCAGAACTGGATTACATCAACAGCGATGGCGAAGACCTTAGTCCTGAAAAGGATACTGAAAAATTAAACTGGTTACAATTACTTGTTCACAGGCAAACCTGGGCCTTTGCAGCCGGAAAATTCCTCACAGATCCCATCTGGTGGTTTTACCTGTTCTGGCTACCCGATTTTTTGGAAAGCTCATACGGGTTAAAGGGCATGGCTATCGCTTTACCTGTGGCCTCTGTGTATACCATGTCGACAATCGGGAGTGTTTTTGGTGGCTATTTTCCCAAATACCTGATTGAAAAAGGATGGTCTGTTTTTAAAGCGCGTAAGCTATCTATGCTGGTTTATGCATTCGCGGTAATCCCGGTGGTTTTTGCGCAATTGCTGGGTGGCGTTAATATGTGGTACGCAGTAATGGTCATCGGTTTGGCAGCCGCGGCCCACCAGGCCTGGAGCGCCAATATTTTCACAACCGTATCAGATATGTTCCCTAAAAAGGCAGTAGCTTCTGTTACCGGTATTGGTGGGATGTTCGGGTCGGTAGGCAGCGTATTGCTCTCCCTGTTTGTGCAAAAAAACTTGTTTGTGCATTACAGGGCTATAGGGCATATTGAGGTTGCTTATTATATCATGTTTGCTGTTTGCGCATCTTCCTACCTGGCTGCCTGGGTGCTTATGCATTTTCTGGTACCAAAATTTAAAACAATAAAAATTTAATTTTATGAACACAGAATTTAAATGGATGAAGTTTTTAGCGCTTGCGATTTTTATTTTGCAAACAAATGGCATTGCGTATGCCCAGCAGCATTTGCCCGTTGTTAAGGGCTTAAAGGATGTATATGCTTCCTTTTTTCCCATTGGGGTGGCCGTAATGCCGCAATCTTTATGGGATACTGCTGAGGTGGCCTTAATTTTAAAGCACTATAATAGCATTACGCCCGAAAACGCTATGAAAATGGGCGCTATCCATCCCGAAGAGAACCGGTATTACTGGAAAGATGCAGATACTATTGTGGCTTTTGCGCAGGCGCATGGCTTAAAGGTGCGCGGGCATAATTTATGCTGGCATGAGCATACACCAAAATGGTTGTTTTATGATAAGGATGGTAAACTGGTAACTAAAGATGTTTTATTGAAAAGGTTAAAGGATCATATAGATCATGTCGTTGGCCGTTATAAGGGTAAAGTTTATGCATGGGATGTAGTGAACGAAGCAGTTGCTGATGACAGTGCCCAATTTTTGCGCAACTCATTATGGTATAAGATATGTGGCGATGAGTTTATTACCAAAGCTTTTGAATATGCGCATGCCGCTGATCCGCAGGCCGTTCTGTTCTACAATGATTATAATACCGAAAGGCCGGAAAAGCGGGAGCGCGTTTATAAACTTTTGAAGAAATTGCTTGATGCAAAAGTTCCGGTGAACGCGGTTGGGTTACAGGGCCACTGGTCAATTGATGAGCCGGGTCAACAGGATCTGGTTGCATCAATTCAAAAATTTAGTTCCCTTGGACTGAAAGTGCAGATAACCGAGCTTGATGTATCGGTTTATCCATGGGAGAAAGAGCCCCGTGCGTTACGGGATGGGGAGTCGACTGCGTTTACCTCCGACCTGGAAAAGAAACAGGCCGATCAGTATGCCATGGCGTTTAAGGTTTTTAGGAAATTTAAAAACGTGATAACGGGAGTTACATTCTGGAATATTTCTGACAGGTTTACGTGGCTGGATACTTACCCGGTAAAAGGCCGCAAAAATTATCCTTTGTTATTTGATCAAAAGCTGCAACCTAAAAAGGCCTACTGGGAGGTTGTTAAATTTTAATTCAATACCTATTCCACATGAAAAGAACTTTGATTTCATTGCTATTGCTTATCAGTACTTTAAGTGGCTTTGCGCAAACGCCGGGTGATACGCTGTATATAACCAACAAAAGCGGCGCCGGTTATTTCCCCCTGGTGGTAAACGGTAAAGTAGTGCCATTGTACATAAGCGATGGGGATTATCCCGGTGTAAAAAGAGCGGTGGGAAGCCTGGGTAATGATCTCAGATCGGTTACCGCTGCCACCCCGCGTATATTAACAGGTAAAGTTAACCTGGATAAGCATATGGTTATTATTGGCACGCTCGGGAAAAATGAGCTGATAGATCAGCTGGTTAAACAAAACAAGCTGGATGTTTCGCAGGTTACTGGCAAATGGGAAACCTCTCTTGTACAGGTTGTTTCAAAACCTTTTCCGGGAGTTGAGAGTGCACTCATCATTGCAGGCAGTGATAAACGCGGAACGATATACGGGATCTATGATGTATCAGCTCAGATAGGGGTATCGCCCTGGTACTGGTGGGCCGATGTGCCCGTGAAGCAGCAAAAGAGCCTTTATGTAATCCCCGGCATGCACACCAATGGTGAACCAGCGGTAAAATACAGGGGTATTTTTATCAATGATGAAGCGCCGGCGTTTTCCGGCTGGACGAAAGAGAAATTTGGCGGCGTGAACCATCAGCTGTATGAAAAGGTTTTTGAGCTTATCCTGCGCTTAAAAGGTAATTACCTGTGGCCCGCCATGTGGGGCAATGCCTTTAACGATGATGACAAGTTAAACCCTGTACTGGCTGATGAATATGGCATAGTAATGGGTACATCGCATCATGAACCTATGGATAGGGCACAGCAGGAATGGAAGCGCTACGGAAGCGGCCAATGGAATTATGATAGCAATAAGGTGGTGTTACAAAATTTCTGGAAAAAAGGCATCGAAAACATGGGTGCCAAAGAAACCATCGTAACTGTTGGCATGCGCGGCGACGGCGATAAACCGATGACGGAGGGAAGCAATATAGCTTTGCTGGAAAATATTGTAAAAGATCAGCGTAGCATTATTAGCCAGGTTACCGGTAAAGATGCTGCCCAAACACCGCAAATGTGGGCCTTATATAAAGAGGTGCAGGATTATTATGATAAAGGCATGCGTGTGCCGGATGATGTTACGCTGTTGTTATGTGATGACAACTGGGGCAATATCCGCAAGTTGCCCAGCCTTACCGAAAAACCAAGAAAAGGAGGTTACGGCATTTATTATCACTTTGATTATGTGGGCGGACCGCGAAACTATAAGTGGCTCAATACAAATCCTATTTCAAAAACATGGGAGCAAATGCACCTGGCCTATGCCTACAATGCCCGGCAGGTTTGGATAGTAAATGTGGGCGATTTGAAACCAATGGAGTTTCCGATCAGCTTTTTCCTGGATTACGCATGGAACCCCAATAAATGGCCCGCCGGCAGGTTGCAGGAATATACTGATTTATGGGCCCGGCAGCAATTTGGCCCCCTTTACGCCAAAGAAATCGGACGCATATTATCTGCCTATACCCAATATAACGGCAGGCGTAAGCCCGAACTGATTGAGCCGCGTACGTACAGTTTAACAAACTACAGTGAGTTTGAAACCGTTGCTGCCAATTACAACCGCTTAAAAGCCGATGCCGAAAGATTGTATGCTAAACTTTCGCCTCCATATAAAGATGCTTATTATCAGCTTGTTTTGCATCCGGTTCAAGCCTGTGCCAACTTAAACGAAATGTATTTTGAGGCTGCTAAAAATAATTGGTACGCCACACAACAGCGGGCCGCTACCAATACTACAGCAGCAAAAGTGAAGCAGCTTTTTGAAAAAGACAAAGAGATATCTAAGTACTATAACACCAAACTTGCCAATGGCAAATGGAACCATATGATGGATCAAACGCATATTGGTTATACTTATTGGCAGCAGCCTCCGGTGGATGTAATGCCCGCGGTAAAGGAAATTACGCTACCGGAAGCCGCTCAAATGGGGGTGTATGTGGAAGGCGCCAGCCAGCCCATCACTAATGGAATTGCGGCCGATGCTTTGCCGGGCTTTTATCCATGGGAAAAAAATAGCCATTACATTGAAATTTTTAATAAAGGCAAAACAGCTTTTAGTTATACGGTTCAGTCGCCTTTATCCTATGTAATTGTTAAACCGGGCAGCGGTAAAGTTGAACAGCAGGAGCGGATTTGGGTAAGCATTAATTGGGCTAAGGCTCCGCGTAAAACAGTTCGTGTACCTTTAACTATATCCGCAATGGGGCAAACAGTAACTGTTCAGCTTACCATTAACAATCAACAGCAAATAAATGATGGCGCATTTCATGAAAATAACGGGTATATAGCTATCGAAGCGCAACATTATGCCAAAGCGGTTAATAGTAAGGCTGTTTCGTGGATAGTTATACCGGGATATGGCAAAACTTTATCTGGTGTTACAACGATGCCGGTAACAGCCAGCAAACAAAAGCCCGAAAGTAATTGCCCACATCTTGAATACCGGATTAATTTGCCAGATACCGGCCTGGTATCGCTGCAAACTTTTGTATCGCCAACGCTCGACTTTAAAAACGGACAAGGTTTGTTTTATGCTATTTCGATAGATGATGAAGTGCCACAGGAGGTGAAGATCAGTACTGCCGCGGATAGTAAAGATTGGGCCGCGGCTGTGAGTGATAATATCAGGAAATTGATTACCAGGCATTACATAACTCAGCGGGGCCCACACATTATAAAATACTGGATGATTGATCCGGGTGTTGTTTTACAAAAAATAGTAGTAGATGCAGGTGGCCTTAAACCAAGTTATTTAGGTCCGCCGGAATAGGGGGGAGTAATTGCAAGAGAACGTAAAAAGGGGGGATAATTAAGTTTATCACCCCTTTTTTATTTTGTTAAAAACCTACAGAGTTTCCGCCATCAACCGGCAGTACAACTCCCGTTACATATTTTGCTGCATCGGATGATAGGTATAATATGGCATCTGCTATATCTTCGGGTTCACCTAACTTACCCATGGGGGTTCTTGACATCACTTTTTGTTTGCGTTCCGCATCACTATCCAATGCTTTGGCCGACATATCTGTGGCTATAAAGCCGGGCGCCACGCAATTAACCCGAATGCCCCGGGGCGAAAGCTCTGTTGCCATTGCCCTGGTCATCCCCTCAATAGCCGATTTTGTTGCGGTATATGATATTACGTATGGAATGCCATATTGCGAAGCCATAGAACTTATGTTCACAATATTTCCTCCACCTGCAGTAATCATATGTTTAACAACTTCACGGCTGATTACAAATACCGCTACAAGGTTAGTTTGTATAATTTGCTGAAAATCATCGTCGGTAACATCGGTAAAATGCTTTTTTTGATTGATACCTGCGTTGTTAACAAGAATATCAGGCGTGCCAAATTCGGCAACAATTTCATTTATTAAAGCAGGGATCTTTGTGATATCACTTAAATCAAAGGCTTTGTAATGGCAAAGCTCGCCAAATGAATCAGCTGCCTGTTGCAGCTTGGTTTTATCGCGACCAATGATGATGGTGCGGATATTGTTTTCGATAAATTTCCGTGTGGTAGCCAGGCCCAGGCCTGACGCCCCGCCGGTAACAATAGCAACTTTTGTTTTAGAAATCATTTAAAAAGTATTATAAATCTGTATCGCTTAATTACCCGTTTCGCAGGGATGATTCGCGGATAATTAGTTCTGATCTGAGCACCAGGCTGTGTGTTTCCTGGATATCGTCTTTATTAAGCAGGTGATTCACCATTAGCCTTGCGGCAGTTTCGCCCATTTCATAGCCTTTATAATTGATGGTAGTAAGGTTAGGTTCAATCACGCAAGAGGTAGGGTCATTATTGAAGCCGGCAACAGCAATATCATGAGGTATTTTTATGCCATGCTTTTTTAAAGTTTGCATACAGGCCACCGCACAAATATCATTTGCTACAAACAGCCCATCAGGAAGTTGCGGCATTTTCATGAGCTGGTGCGCTGCATCTATTCCCGACTGTGCACTCAGGTCGGCGATGATCACCAGGTCGTTATCAAATTCCAGTTGATGAGCTTCCAGCGCTCTTTTGTATCCATAAAAGCGGTCGCTGTAAACATTGCGCAGCTGGTTACCCGTAATATGTGCTATCTTTTTGCAACCCTGGCTTATCAAATGCGTTGTTACTTCCTGCCCCGCCTTATAATTGTCAATGTATATCTGCGGGCATGATTCATGGTCCAGAACGCGGTCAAAGAACACCAAAGGAATTTTGCGTTTTATAAACGGTTCAAAGTGATCAAAGCTGTTTGTATCATAGGCAACGGAAACAAGTAAGCCATCAACCCGGTTATGAAACATAGCCTGCAGATTGCTGGCTTCTTTTTTCATGGTTTCCAACGATTGGCTGATGATGAGGTTATAGTTGTTTTCATTAACCACCTTTTCAATACCGGCAATTACATCGGCCATAAAGTTGCTGTTTAACCTTGGTACAATCACCCCGATAATATTGCTTTGCTTTTTGCGTAAATTACTGGCAAACGAGTTTGACCTGTATCCCATTTCCTCGGCGGTCTTGTTTATCAGCTTGCGGGTTTCTTTACTTATCCTGGGGTGGTTTTTCAGCCCCCGGCTTACTGTAGCAGCCGAAATGTTGAGTTTGGTGGCAATGTCATAAATTGTTATTTCTTTTTCCCCGTTTGCCATAAAGTGTTTTACTATAAAATCTAATGCGTGATAAATATAAAAATAAAATCAGGATATTTAATGTTTTTTGAGCAATCGATTGCGCATTTGTTTACTTTTGTTTTTCGGATGGCGTTGTTCATCTGTAATAATATCAAATTCACCAGTTTAACAGATTAAAAACCTTTTATATGATACCTGATTTAGCACAAACCTTTAGGTGGTTTGGCCCTTCGGACCCGGTTACTCTTCATGCCATTAAACAAACCGGTGCAACCGGTATTGTAACCGCGCTGCACCATATCCCGGCAGGAGATACCTGGAGTTTGAACGAGATTGAGAAGCGAAAAGCGGTTATAGAAAATTCGGGCTTTAAGTGGTCGGTGGTTGAAAGTGTCAACATTCATGAAGATATAAAGATTGGAACGGGCAGGCGTGATCACTACATCTCAAACTATAAGGAAACCTTAAAAAATCTTTCGCAGGCAGGTATAAATATAGTGTGCTATAATTTTATGCCTGTGCTTGACTGGACCCGCACGCACCTTGATTACCGGCTTCCGAATAACGTCTCGGCATTAAGATATCATGCACCGGCAATAGCCGCTTTTGATCTGTACATCCTGCAGCGTGAAAATGCTTTTAATGAATTTACGCCCCAGCAGCAGCAGGTAGCTAAAGTTTACCTGGATAGTTTAAATGCAGATGAAAAAAAACTGCTTTTAAATACGGTTTTGGCCGGTTTGCCCGGCACCGATGAAGTGTTTACTGTTGATGAATTTAAAGTATATCTTGAAAAGTATAGTACTGTTGATGAGGCTAAATTAAAAGAAAACTTAGGTTACTTTTTAAAAGCGATTATCCCTTATGCCGAAGAACTGGGCATAAAAATGTGTATCCACCAGGATGATCCGCCATTCCCTATTTTAGGATTGCCAAGGGTTGTTAAAAACGAAGCGGATTTGACCGATATTGTTAATATGTGCCAGTCGCCGGCCAACGGGCTCACGCTGTGTACCGGTTCATTAGGTGCAAACGCCGCTAATGATATTCCCGGCATTATTACCCGCCTGGGCCAGCATATCCACTTTTTGCACCTGCGTAATGTGAACAGGGAGGCCGACGGTAGTTTCTATGAAGCCGATCATCTGGCAGGGAGTACCGATATGTTTGCCGTAATGAAAAGCATTATTATGGAACAGCTTAAAAGATCTGATGCCGGCAGGGCAGATATTAGTATCCCAATGCGGCCCGATCATGGGCATAAGATACTGGACGACTTTAATTATAATACATATCCGGGTTACTCGGTAATTGGCCGCCTTAAAGGATTAGCAGAATTACGCGGACTTGAACTTGGTATAAAAAGGATGTTATGATGAGATAACAGGCTCCCCGGCACTGTCGTATAATCCATTGATTTAATTAGGCTAAATTGTTACACAAAATTTATTGCAATCGATTGCATGATTGTTTCAAATTTTGTTACTTAGTAACTATAAACCTTTAGAATAAAACCTTTCAAATATGAAGTCAATGTTACGGCTGTGCTTTATGATGTGCTGTTGTTTGATGTGTTGTTCCGCGTATTCGGATGTACGGTTGCCCCAATTAGTTGGCAACGGAATGGTGCTTCAGCGCGATGCCCCGATCAATATCTGGGGCTGGGCCGATGCCGGTGAAAAAATTACTATAGGTTTTCGCGGCAACTACCACACTATTGCCGATAAAAACGGCCGGTGGAAAATAGTGCTACATGCCATGAAGGCAGGAGGGCCCTTTGTTATGGAAATTAACGCGGGCAATCATATCGTACTGAATGATATTTTAATAGGGGATGTATGGTTTTGCTCGGGGCAATCAAATATGGTTTTGCCCATGGAGCGGGTAAAGGAGAAATATCCCGCTGAAATAGCATCGGCCAATTATCCACAGATCAGGAACTTCTTTGTCAAAACCGAATCAGATGTTACTAAAGTACATGAAGATGTGTTACCCGGCAAATGGGTAAAAGCCAACCCCGAAAATGTACTTAGTTTTGGCGCAGCATCGTGGTTTTTTGCTAAAAAGCTTTACCTAAAATATAATGTACCTATTGGTATTATTAACTCAAGCGTAGGCGGTACGCCTGTACAGGCATGGGTAAGCGAAAACGGGTTGAAAAACAATGTTATATACAGCCATCGCGCGGCACGGTTTCATGATGGCAGCTATATAGATAGCGTGATGAAAGTAAAGCCTGAGCCTGTTGACCCCGCAAATACCGAAATACATGATAAAGGCCTTAATGGTAGTGTAACCTGGTATAATCCTGCTTATGTTCCTGATAAGTGGCACCATTTCTGGTTGCCCGGGTATTGGGCCGATCAGGGGATTAAAAATTTAAATGGGGTCGTATGGTTTCGAAAAGAGTTCACATTGCCTGCGGGTGTTGAGAGCCAACCGGCCAAATTACTTTTCGGCAGGATGATTGACGCCGATCAAACTTATGTTAATGGCCATTTGGTAGGGAATATTACCTACCAGTATCCACCCCGCAGGTATAACGTGCCGGTTGGTTTGCTAAAACCCGGCAAAAATATTATTGTAATCAGGTTAACAAATTTTTCGGGTAAGGGTGGCTTCGTTCCCGATAAATCATACAACCTAAACATTGGCGGGCAGCTTGTTGATCTCCGTGGCGATTGGTTATATCGCGTAGGTCAGGCGTTTTTGCCAACGGATAAAAAAATAGCGGCAATTTTTTCTGCACAAAATGAACCAACAGGGCTTTACAATACCATGGTTGCGCCGGCAATTAATTACACCATAAAAGGCATCCTGTGGTACCAGGGCGAAAGCAATGCAGACAAAGCCACCGAATACGGGCAATTGCTTACAGCATTGATTACCGATTGGCGGGAACGGTGGCAGCAGGGTAACTTACCATTTATATATGCCCAGCTGCCCAATTTTAATGAAGTGCAATATTTGCCTGCCGAAAGTAACTGGGCTATACTAAGGGAAGGCCAGCTTAAGGCCCTTTCACAGCCTAATACCGCTATGGCTGTTACCATTGATGCCGGCGAATGGAATGATATTCACCCGCTTAATAAAAAAGATGTAGGCGAACGGCTGGCCATAGCGGCGGAAAACCTGGCTTATAAAGAAACAGGCACGGTAGCATCCGGGCCAATTTATCAATCGGCCCTTGTGCAGGGAAACCATATCCAGATCAGCTTTAAAAATGTGGGTGCTGGGCTTACGATACATGATGGCGACGAGCTGGAGCAGTTTGCAATAGCAGGCGCCAATAAAAAGTTTGTTTGGGCCAAAGCTAAAATTGAGGGGGATAAAGTAATTGTGTGGAGTGATGGAGTGATCAGTCCGCTTTATGTAAGATATGCATGGGCTGATAATCCGGAGGGGGCTAATCTCTATAATAAGGAAGGTTTACCTGCATCACCGTTTAGAACCGATAACCCATAATCAATATTTTAAACCGATATGAAAACAGTAAAAATAAAGATTGCTATTTTTCTGATCCTGCTCTCTATTGCGGCGGCTGTACATGCTCAAAATGCGCCGCCGGTTAATTTCACCGCCGAACAGGATCATCAGCAAATGATGAAACAGTTAGGCATTAAAACCTTACGCCCTGGTCCCAATGGTGATGCAACCGCTCCGGATCATGCCAATTATGATGAGGCGCTTGCAAACCCATATCCCGATTTACCTGATGCGCTTATCGGTAAAAACGGTAAAAAGGTAAGCAACGCCACGATGTGGTGGAAACAACGGCGACCAGAGATAGTGGAAGATATGGAACGCGAAGTGTATGGTCGTATCCCGGCAAATGTGCCCAAAGTAATTTGGACGGTTAAAGTAACCGATAAAGAACGTGTAGGTTTTTACCCGGTTATAGCCAAACAGCTCATCGGGCACGTTGATAATATGGCATATCCGCTGTTAAATGTTAATATTGATATGACGCTGGTATTACCTGCCAACGCCAAAGGGCCTGTACCTGTGTTGATGATGTTTGGCCGGAGTACTTTGCCTGCGCCTGCCCAACCTAATCCGGCTGATCTGGAAAAAATAAATGAAGCCTTAAAAGAGCTGCTTACTAAAGAACATCCCGAACTAAAAACCATATTTGAACAGTACCCGGCATACAAGCCAATTCCTGAGCAATCTCCCTTTGGGCCGGGCGGCTTTCCGGTGGTGAAGGGCGATCCGCCAACGGCCACACAATTGATAGCCAATGGCTGGGGATATGTGCTAATTGATCCTTCATCTATACAGGCCGACAATGCGGAGGGCCTCACCAAAGGAATAATTGGCCTGGTTAACAAGGGGCAGCCCCGTAAACCCGAGGATTGGGGTGCTTTACGTGCCTGGTCCTGGGGAGCGGCAAGGGCGCTGGATTACCTGGAAACAGAACCCGCGGTTGATGCAAAGCATGTTGGTATTGAGGGCGTATCAAGGTACGGTAAGGCAGCATTGGTAACGCTGGCCTTTGAACAACGTTTTGCCATGGGGCTCATCGGTTCATCGGGCGAGGGTGGTGCAAAGCTTCACCGGCGAAATTTTGGTGAGGCAGTGGAGAGCCTTACCGGTGGCGAGTATTACTGGATGGCCGGCAATTTTATGAAATATGGAGCATCTAATGCTACATTCGGTGCTAAAACGGCTAAGGATCTGCCTGTTGATGCACATGAACTTATTGCATTGTGCGCGCCCCGGCTTACTTTTATAAGCTATGGTATTCCTGAACAGGGCGATGCAAAGTGGCTTGATCAACAAGGTAGTTATATGGCTACCGTGGCGGCCGGTGCGGTTTTTAAATTAGCGGGAGCGAGGGACCTGGGCATCACCAATGATTATAAAACGGAAAAAATGCCCCCGGTAAACACTGGCTTGCTGAACGGCGAACTGGCATGGCGACAACATGATGGTGGCCATACCGATGCACCCAACGTTAAATATTTTATAGCCTGGGCTAATAAGCTGATGCATTATGGCAAAGAAGGGGCGCAACCCGCTAAGTAGTTAAAAAATATTAACAGCATGAGATTAATAAAATATTTACTGGTAGCAGTACTCTTAGCAAATAGCGTAATGGCACAGGCCCAAAACGAAGCTATGTGGAATAAGAAACAATGTGCTGTGGTTTTGACTTATGATGATGCCATTGATGTGGACCTGGATAATGTTTTGCCCGTCCTGGATTCGTTAAACCTCAAGGGAACTTTTTACATTATTGGCTCATCCCCGGTAGTTACCAACAGGATAGCCGAATGGCGAAAAGCGGCTGCCCACGGTCATGAACTTGGAAATCACTCCCTTTTTCATCCCTGCGATGGTGGTTTACCCGGTCGCGGTTTTGTCACTGCCGAAAATGACCTGAGCAAATACACAGTTGCACGTGCCGTAAAAGAGATCAGGACTAATAATGTGCTGCTGCAAGCCATCGATGGTAAAACCAACCGAACCTTCGCCTTTCCCTGCGGGGATCTGCAGATAGGCGGCAAATATTTTTATGACGGGTTAAAACATGATTTTGTTGGCGCACGAGGTGTAAATCCCGGATTTGAAAGCATAGGCGCAACAGATCTCGATAATATTAAATGTTTTATGATCAACGGTCAATCAGCCGAATATATGATCGGGCTGGTTGAAAAGGCTTTACAATCACATACTCTGCTGGTTTTTTTATTCCATGGCGTAGGAGGCGGGCATAATATCAATGTAGGCCTTAATGAGCATAGCAAATTATTGCATTACCTCAAAAAAAATGACAAGGCTATCTGGGTGGCCCCCATGGTTGAGGTAGCGGAATATATCCGGAAAAACCAGGAGCTCGCGGCAAAAAAATGATCATGTTATTCATCGGCTGATAAATTCATTCATCAGCTTAAAAACCGGAGGGCCAGAGGGCAAATAATTGATTTTGAATTACTGAAAATAAATAAAGGTTTATATATTTGCAATCGATTGCGTAAATGTAATTCTTTATAAACCATACAGATGGAACATGTTTTTATCATGTTTCATTCGTGAACATCAATATATCATTTTATCTTTTTTATAAGCTGTTTTAAAAGTTTATAAAGCTGAATTAATAACATCATGACCAAATATTCATTGAAAAATAGGTGTTTACTGGTACTGCTTTTATTGGCGGTTATAAACCAAGCCCATGCGGATAATGGGTATAAGCTATGGCTTGAATATAGCAGGATAACCGCCCCGCAACAGGCAGCTGTTTATAAGCAACAATTGGCATATTTTATCTTCCCGGCAGAGTCAGACCAGCTTAAGGCCGCAAAGACAGAACTGTTGACCGGGCTGGATGGGATGCTTTCCCTCGTTCCCCGCGATACTAAGACCATAATAAACGACCAAACAATTATTGTTGGCACCCCACGAACTTTAAAATCTTTATCTATAGTTATTCCCGATAGTATTGGCGGCGAGGGATATCTCATAAAAACAATCCTTATTAACCAACAGAAATGCACCATTATTACTGCCAATACCGATGTGGGCGTTTTGTACGGTGTTTTTAATTTTTTAAAGTTGATTCAAACTCATCAGCCCATCAACAGGCTGGATATTTCAGATCATCCACACATCATGTACCGGGTGTTGGATCATTGGGATAACCTGAACCGTAGCGTTGAACGGGGATATGCAGGTTCATCCATCTGGAACTGGCATAAACTGTCTGGCATTGTTGATCAGCGCTATATTGATTACGCGCGTGCAAACGCTTCGGTTGGTATCAACGGCTCGGTTATCAACAACGTAAATGCCGATGCGCTGATCCTTTCACCCCAATATCTAATAAAAATCCAGGCGCTGGCCAATGTTTTCAGGGTGTATGGTATTAAAATATACCTGTCGGTAAAATTCAGTAGTCCGGTTGATTTGGGAGGGCTAAAAACAGCCGATCCGCTTGATGCCGCTGTAAAAAAATGGTGGGCCGATAAGGCTGATGAAATTTATCATTACATCCCAGATTTTGGCGGTTTTTTGGTGAAAGCTAATTCTGAGGGGCAACCTGGCCCGCAAACTTATGGCCGCACCCATGCAGATGGAGCCAATATGATGGCCGATGTTTTAGCACCACATCATGGGATAGTAATGTGGCGGGCCTTTGTATACGATAATAACGTACCCGACGACCGGTCAAAGCAGGCCTATAATGAATTTAAACCCTTTGATGGCAAGTTTAAGGATAATGTGATTATCCAGGTTAAAAACGGGCCGATCGATTTTCAGCCCAGGGAACCGTTCCATCCTTTATTTGGCGCGATGCCCAATACCCCGCTAATGATGGAGTTTCAGCTAACCCAGGAGTACCTTGGCTTTTCAACGCACCTGGTTTATGAAGCGCCTTTATTTGCCGAATGCCTGCAAGCTGATACTTACAAACAGGGTAAAGGCTCAACCGTATCCCGTGTGTTACAAGGGGATTTTAATAAGAAACTGATAACCGGTATGGCGGGGGTAGCTAACATTGGCAGTGATTTAAACTGGTGCGGGCATCCCTTTGCACAGGCCAACTGGTACGCTTTTGGCCGTATGGCCTGGAACCCGGATCAATCACCGGCTGCTATTGCAGACGACTGGCTGAAAATGACTTTTACCAATGATGCAGGCTTTGTATCGCCGGTAAAAAGGTTAATGCTGCAATCAAGGGAAAATACCGTTAACTACATGACCCCGCTTGGCTTGCACCATATTATGGGTGTATCTACCCACTACGGCCCAGGGCCATGGGTTGACAATGCCGGTCGCCCGGATTGGAACGCCACCTATTACCACAAGGCCGATTCGGCCGGGATTGGCTTTAACCGTACAAGTACAGGTAGCAATGCTTTATCGCAATATGCGCCGGAGGTTAAGGCCAATTGGGAAAGCCTGCAAACCTGCCCGGACGAATATCTGTTATGGTTTCATCACCTAAGCTGGACGTATAAAATGCGCTCGGGCAAGTCATTATGGGATGAAATTGTTCACCATTATTATATGGGAGCCGATTCGGTTAAACAAATGACTTTAACCTGGAATAAAATGCAGGGAAAGGTAGATGCAGAACGGTTTACCGAGGTGCAACAATTGATGCAAACGCAGCTTGCCGAGGCCACCACATGGCGGGATGCCTGTGTTTTATATTTTCAAACTTTTTCAAAAATGCCCATCGCGGCTGGCTATGCAAAACCCGAACATCCACTCCCTTACTATAAAGGCATGAAATTTTACTATGTGCCTGGTATAGGAGGCAATAACTACATGACTAATTAATAATCACCATAAACCAAACGCCAATGAGCAAGCCATTTACAACAGCAAAATTATTACTTACACTTCTTATACCTGCAGGCATGTTGGGTGCATGTAACTCAACTGCTAAAAAAACAGCCGATGCTGACAGCAGTAAAACAGACACTGGTAAAAAAGTAAAATTTCTTTCGCAACCATTGATCAGTTCTATCTATACTGCCGATCCATCAGCCCATGTATTTAACGGTAAAATTTATATCTACCCCTCACATGATATCAATGCCGGCATCCCCGAAAACGATAACGGCGATCATTTTGCTATGAAAGACTATCATATTCTTTCGATGGACAGCATTGGCGGTAAGGTTACTGATAATGGCGTTGCGCTGGATATAAAAGATATTCCCTGGGCCGGCCGCCAGCTTTGGGCGCCTGATATTGCTTTTAAAGGTGGTACCTATTACCTCTATTTCCCGGTAAAAGATAAAAAAGATGTTTTCCATATTGGTGTGGCTACGTCGGCCAGTCCTGTTGGTCCGTTTAAGGCCGAACCGGAACCTATAGCTGGAAGTTTTAGTATTGACCCGGCTGTTTTTACAGATAACGACGGCAAAACCTATATGTATTTTGGCGGCATTTGGGGCGGACAGCTTCAGCGCTGGACAACCGGAAAATACGAAGCTGATGGTTCAAAAACCGATTCGAAACAGGAAGATGCACCGGCAATAAGCTGCAAAGTGGTCTTGCTTAAACCCGATATGAAGAACTTTGATGGGGCGGTAAAAGACGTTGTTATTTCAGATAGCCTGGGTAACCCTTTATTAACTAAAGATCATGATCGTCGTTTTTTTGAAGGTTCATGGATGCATAAGTTTAATGGTAAATATTACTTCACCTATTCAACCGGCGATACCCATTTACTTTGCTACGCGATAGGAGATAGTCCTGTTGGTCCGTTTACTTATAAAGGTGTATTTTTGAAGCCGGTACAGGGGTGGACAACTCATCACTCCATTATTGAAATAAAAGGCAAATGGTACATGTTTTACCATGACACTCAGCTATCGGGCAAAACGCACCTGCGCAATGTAAAAGTAACCGAGCTGCAACACAATGCGGATGGCTCTATAAAACTGATTGATCCATTTTTGTAACCTCATCCCTATGAAAACACTCAAATTTATAACAATGAGCTTGCTGTTATGCGTTATGCTGTGTACACATGGCTTTGCGCAGCAGGCAAAACTGGTTACCATACCCAACTCGGAGCACCGGTTAATGCACTCCAAACTGGCTGGCAATGATTATGATATTTATATCCATTACCCGGCGGGTTATGATACCGCGAAAAAGAAATTCCCGGTGCTGTATGTTGTTGACGGCGACAATGATTTTTCGCCCTCGCTGGAGTATTTGGGGCTGTTAATGGCCGAATATCATGTTCCTGAACCTATATTGGTAGCCATTGGCGACGGTGGATTGATTGGCTCAGCCGGCAATAAACGTAACCGTGATTTTACGCCAACCCCATCATCTGCAACGCCAGAAAGTGGGGGAGCTCCCGTATTCTTAGCCTTTATTGAAAAGGAATTGATTCCGGTTATTGACGCGGATTTAAAAACAGATCCTTCAAACCGTACGCTTTATGGCTACTCCATGGGTGGGTTGTTTGCAACTTATACCTTGTTTGAGCAGCCCACGCTGTTTAAAAATATCCTGATTGGTAGTCCGGCTTTGGGTTTTGCTAACGGGGGCATCTTTGATGTTGAAAAAAAGTATTTCGCCAAACATAAAAGTTTGCCTGTAAATGTTTTTATTGAAGTGGGTGCATTGGAAACTCCGGGACAAGTAGTACCCAATAAAAAATTGGTTACATTACTGGACGAGCGGCATTATGAAAACCTTGTTTTTAAGCACATCATCATTGACGATGTTACACATTTATCGGGCAAACCGGTTACTATGCTTAAAGCATTGCAATGGGCATACGCACGTAAGTGATCAACAATAGCGTAGTATTAAAGAAAGTGAAAATGCTGTAGACCGATGGTTTATGGCATTTTTTTTATACTTCTAATGAAGCACATATCCATGCGTCATTGTAGTTGTAAATCCGGTGGCCTTTGAAGGAGAAAATGACGTAACAAAAATGGCTGTCATCCTGAGCCTGTCGAAGGATAGCGGGCAAAGGCCACTCCGCGCGAGTCTTCGACAGGCTCAGACTGACAGGCCCACACGCCTCAAAATCCCATACGTCATGGGTAGGTACGAAGCAACCCCCGCCCTGTAGAGAAGCTTTGCAAATCCGATCTGCATAGTTTGGGATTGCTTCGTGCCTCGCAATGAGGGGCGATTTATTTATTTTTAAACAGCCTCTGATGAACCGGGTTTGTTACAGCTCAAACTTTACTAATTTCTGCGGATCAAAGAAATGATTTAAGGGGCCGTGCCCTTGCCCGGTTTTCACATCCCTGCCATGCTCAATAGCCTGTTGGATATATGCTTTGCTTTTAGATATCGACGTAATGAGATCATCTCCTAATGCCAGATATGATGCTATGGCCGATGAAAGGCTGCAGCCTGTTCCATGTGTATTGATGGTATTAATTGCCGATGTTCTGAAAATATGTTGCTCACCCGTTTTATCCAGGTAAACATCACAAAGGTCAGGGCCTTTTAAATGGCCACCCTTAACCAGCACTGCGTTACAGCCATATTGCATTATTCTTTGTGCTGCTTTCTTCATATCATCAATGGTGTTGATCTCCATTTGTGCCAGTATTGCCGCTTCATCCAGGTTGGGTGTCACGAGTTTTGCAATCGGGAAAAGTTCTTTTTTTAGCGTGGTTACGGTATCGATTTCTATTAAACGCTGACCGCTAGTAGCCACCATAACAGGGTCGAAAATAATAGGGACATCTGAATAGTCCCCCAATACGGAGGCAATGGCAATGGCCAGATCTATGCTATGTACCATGCCTATTTTAACGGCTAATGGTTTTAAATCATCCATTACTGCCTTGATTTGTGCTTTTACTACTTCAACCGGAATTGGGTGTATTCCACTAACTCCTAACGTGTTTTGAATAGTAACGGCAGTAATTGCCGTAGCGCCAAAGCAGCCCAATGCACTTATGGTTTTCAGATCGGCCTGTATGCCGGCTCCGCCGCCACTGTCAGATCCGGCAATGCTTAGTACTACCGGGTACTTGTATTTACTCATATAAGCTAATGATTAATTAAATGATACTGTTTTTTAAACTGTACATTTCACCGGTGTAAAAGGGCTTTACTATATGTATGGCTATTTTACTGCGCTGACCAGTTTGGCAGCAGAAAACCAGTTTTTTGTTTTTTGGTAATGATTCAATATGTTCCTTCAGCTCATATAAAGGGATGTTGATACCACCGATATTATAGTCTTCAAACTCATAACTTTCACGTACGTCGATAAGGTATATTTCATCCGGAAACTCTACTAACTGTTTATGAAGGTCATCCATGGTAATTTCGTCATTGGCAGGTAGGATGGGAGGATCAAGGGCTACGGCTTTAATGCTTTGTTTTTGCTGTTTGGCTATTTTAAAAATATTGGTGGTATTGTTAAGCGCATTTATGGTCATTAATTTACCGGATAAAGTTTCTCCGATGTTACAAATGATCTTGATAGCCTCATTAGCCATATAAGTGCCAATGATGCCTGGTAACACACCCAATACGCCGATCTCTGCACAATTCGGAACTTCATCCGCTGCCGGTGGTTCAGGGAAAATATCTCTGTAATTTGGTCCATCATGGTAATTGAATACCGAAATATGACCTTCAAACTTAAATATAGATCCGAATACCAGCACTTTATTTAAAGCCAGGCAAGTATCATTAACCAGGTAACGTGTTTCAAAATTATCCGATCCGTCAATCACCAGGTCATACTCCTTACAAATACTTTCTGCATTCGCCAAAGTAAACCGCTCATTAAAAGCGGTTATGTTAATATGTGGATTAAGCAACTCCAGCTTTTGTTTAGCTGTGATGGCTTTAGGCTTACCTACATCTGCTGTTGAATATAATATTTGCCGTTGCAGGTTGGTTAGGTCTACTATATCATCATCCACAATCCCAATCTGGCCCACACCAACCGCAGCCAGGTATTGTAATACAGGACATCCCAGGCCACCTGCACCAATCATCAGCACCCTGGCACCCTTCAGCTTTTCTTGTCCGGGTAAACCAATTTCGGGGAGTATGATCTGCCTGCTGTACCGTTTTAATTCTTCTCCTGCTAACATTTTTTATAGGGCTAAGCTGTTATCCCAGTCTTTCCAAACCGGCTCATATCCCCGTTCGGTTATCATCCGGGCAATTTGTTGCGGACTGCGTTCATCACTGATCTCAAACTGTTCCAATGATTCCGGCTCAACAGCATAGCCTCCGGGATTGGTTTTAGATCCCGCACTGATAGCGGTAATACCTAAGCGGATGATGTTGTTCCTGAAGTTTGGAGATTCGCGGGTAGAGATGGATAGCTCCACCTCTTCGTTAAATATGCGGTAAGCGCATATCAGTTGCACCAGTTCCCTGTCGTTCATTTCCACCTTGGGCTCCAAACCGCCGCTAAATGGTCTTAGCCTTGGGAAGGAAAGACTGTATTTACTTTGCCAGTACTTTTTCTCGAGGTAATTTAAGTGCAAAGCCGTAAAAAACGAATCGGTGCGCCAATCTTCTAACCCAATCAATACTCCTAAACCCATTTTATGAATGCCTGCCTGCCCCAGGCGGTCGGGAGTTTCGAGCCGGTATTCAAAATTCGATTTTTTCCCTTTAGGGTGATGCTTTTTATAGTCTTCCTGGTGATAGGTTTCCTGGTAAACAAGAACGGTATTTAAGCCGTAAGGCGTTAGTTGCTGATAATCTTCCAGATCAAGCGGTTGCACTTCCATTGATATATGCGCAAAATGTGGGCGGATGAGGTAGAGCACTTTTTTAAAGTAATCTACATGAACGGTTTGGTTAGCCTCGCCGGTAACCAGCAATATATGCTCATAGCCCATAGCCTTGATAGCAGCAACCTCCTGCATAATTTCCATTGGCGAAAGTGTTTTACGCTTTACCTTATTATCGAAACTGAAACCACAATAGGTACAAATATTATTACACTCATTGGAGAGGTAAAGCGGAACATACATTTGTATTACTTTACCAAAACGTTTTAAAGTAAGCTGCTGGCTTATAAGAGCCATTTGTTCCAGGTAAGGCGCTGCTGCCGGCGATATAAGGGCCTTGAAATCCTCCAATGACCGTTTTTTGGCCGATAAAGCCATTTCTACATCCTGGCTTGTTTTGGCGTAGATACTGGCTTTAGTTTCGTCCCAATCAAATGTCCTGAAAATATCCGTAAAGTTATTCATCTAAAAAAGAGGTTAAGGGACTGCTTGCTACAGCGTGTATTACAGGTAAGGCCAGTTTGGCTTTATAGGCCATTCGCCCGGCCTCCACAGCCATTTTAAATGCTTTGGCCATTTGCACGGGGTTGCCGGCAACCGCTATCGCGGTATTCACTAACACGGCATCCGCGCCTATTTCCATTGCCCAGGCCGCATCTGATGGCGAACCTATCCCGGCATCAACAATTACGGGCACATTGCTTTGGCTAATGATGATCTCTAAAAAATCAATGGTTTTGAGCCCTTTGTTGCTACCAATGGGCGAACCTAATGGCATCACTGCCGAAGTGCCGGCGTCTTCCAGTCTTTTGCATAACACAGGGTCGGCATGGATGTAAGGCAAAACTATAAATCCCATTTTCGCCAGTTCCTCAGTCGCTTTTAAAGTTTCGATGGGGTCTGGCATTAAATATTTTGGATCGGGGTGGATCTCCAGTTTAATCCAGTTGGTTTCCAGTGCTTCACGTGCAAGTTGAGCCGCAAAAACAGCTTCTTTCGCATTTCTGACTCCCGATGTATTGGGCAGTAAATTAATATGCGGATATTTCAAATGCGTCAACAAGTCATCCTGGTCGTTGCTTTTGAAATCCACACGCTTTAGGGCAACCGTTACCAGTTCTGAGCCGGAAGCAAGTAAGGCTTGTTCCATTAATACGGAAGAACTAAACTTGCCCGTTCCGGTAAACAGGCGTGAGTTAAATGTTTTATCGGCTATTTTTAACATGGTTTTTTATCTACAGTTTTTAGCTCACTTGGTTTAACAACGTGGAATTTAATTGCTGATAAATTTGTTTTACGGCTTGTTGCTGATTATCGGCAAAAGTGATAGCTCCCGATATGGCAACACCGTAAAGGCCGGCCTGCATAATAGTGCTTACATCTTCAGCTAAAATTCCGCCTATGGCAATTACCGGGATCCGGATACAAGCATCCTGCATTTGCTGCATAATGATATGGTAACCCTGCAGGCCTACAATGGGACTTAAGTTTTGTTTGGTAGTAGTAAACCGGTATGGCCCAAGCCCGATATAATCAGCGCCTTCGGCAACTCTTTGTTTGATATGCTGAAAGGTATTGGCGGTTCCGCCGATAATTATTTTTTCGCCAACAATGTCCCTAGCCTGGCTAACCGGCATATCCTGTAAGCCCAGGTGTACACCGTAAGCGCCGGCCTTTAGCGCAATTTCAGGATAATCATTAACTATCAGTTTAGCACCGTATTGATTGCATAATCTGTTAGCTTCTATCGCGTATTCCAGGACCACATCGGCAGGCTGGTTTTTAACTCTTAGCTGTACCCATTTGCATCCCGCCTCAAGCGCCTGTTTAATGGCTGTAAGGTGCGATCCGTTTTTGGGTTGTTGTGATATATAATGTAATTTATCAATCATTGTAATTTATTAAAACAGGTAGTTTTTATTTAATTCCAGGAAACGGGTTAATGATTTTTCCGGTTCATTCCATATTGTTCCTAATACGGCAGCACCATCAAAATTCATGGCTCTGATTTTTACCAGGTTTGATTTTTCGACCCCGCCTAAAGCAATTACCCGTGGATTTGTATCAGCCTTGTTGAGCTTAAAATCCGCGGGTAACCTGCTTTGGTAACCAGGCTTTGATAAACTGTTAAATACTGGTCCGTAAAAAACATAATCAAACCCTGTTAATGAAGGCAGTAAAGCTGTATCATGGATAGAAGTACTAAGCTTATAGCCCTGATCTATCTGTAGCTGTATTTTTTGCCCGCTGGTTTCCTTCCGGGTATGTTCTGTAAAATGGAGTCTTGTAATTCCGTAATCTGGTGCAATTTCATGAAACTGGTGTAGCGAGATGCGGTCATAAAAAAGCGGTGCTATCCCATTCATCAAATCTCTTACGGTTTTGACATCACAATCGGGCTTCCTGATATGCAAATATTTTAAACCCGATTGAAACAGGTGGTTGATGATCATACTTTCATCAGCAACAGCAACCGGGTTTGAAATTACAATCAGCTCCATATTTTACAGATAAATTTCGCTTCCTTTTTGTAAAAACTCTTTCGACTTTTCTTCCATCCCTTTTGACAAAACATCGCCGTCATCCAGGCCGTTCTCTTTAGCATAGTCGCGCACATCCTGTGTGATTTTCATCGAACAGAAATTTGGTCCGCACATAGAGCAGAAATGAGCGATCTTGGCGCCATCGGCAGGCAGGGTTTCATCATGAAATTCCTTTGCCGTATCGGGATCAAGAGACAGGTTGAATTGATCTTCCCAACGGAACTCGAAACGTGCCTTGCTTAAAGCATTATCCCTGTATTGTGCTCCGGGATGCCCTTTGGCCAGGTCGGCAGCATGAGCGGCGATCTTATAGGTGATTACGCCATCCTTTACATCTTTTTTATTTGGAAGGCCCAGGTGCTCTTTAGGGGTAACATAACAAAGCATAGCCGTACCAAACCAGCCAATCATTGCCGCGCCAATGGCCGAAGTAATATGATCATAACCCGGTGCAATATCCGTAGTAAGCGGCCCTAAGGTGTAGAATGGCGCTTCACCACAGTGCACCAGTTGTTTATTCATATTTTCTTTAATCATGTGCATGGGAATATGCCCCGGACCTTCTATAATGGTTTGCACATCATGTTTCCAAGCTATTTTGGTTAGTTCACCTAAAGTTTCCAATTCGCCAAATTGCGCGGCATCATTAGCATCGGCAATACAGCCCGGCCTTAATCCATCGCCTAATGAAAAGGATACGTCATAAGCTTTCATGATCTCGCAGATCTCCTCAAAATGGGTGTACACAAAGTTTTCTTTATGATGGGCAAGGCACCATTTAGCCATAATGGAGCCGCCGCGCGATACGATGCCCGTAATGCGTTTGGCTGTAAGCGGTACATAGCGCAACAATACACCCGCGTGAATGGTAAAATAATCTACACCTTGCTCCGCCTGTTCAATTAGCGTATCCCTGAACAATTCCCAGGTGAGGTCTTCTGCTTTTCCGTTTACTTTTTCCAATGCCTGGTAAATGGGCACTGTGCCAATTGGTACAGGCGAATTACGAATGATCCACTCCCGGGTTTCATGAATGTTTTTCCCGGTTGATAGGTCCATAATGGTATCTGCGCCCCAGCGGCAGGCCCATACTGCTTTTTCTACTTCTTCTTCAATGCTGGAGGTAACTGCAGAGTTGCCAATGTTGGCATTTATCTTCACCAGGAAATTTCGGCCGATGATCATCGGTTCAATCTCGGGATGGTTAATATTTGATGGAATAACAGCCCGCCCCGCCGCTACTTCCTGCCGTACAAACTCTGGGGTGATATAACCTTTGGGCGTATTAGCGCCAAAGCTTTGGCCCGGATGCTGGTGAGCCATTACTTCATACTGGCCATTCAACTGTTCCTTCAAAGTATCAATCCGCTGGTTTTCCCTGATGGCGATATATTCCATTTCGGGCGTAATGATCCCTTTTTTGGCATAATGCATTTGCGATACATTCATTCCCGGTTTAGCACGATAGGGCTTGCTGATGTGTCCAAACCTTAAGGCGTCGAGGTTTTTATCATTGGCGCGCTGGTTTCCGTAATCCGAGGAAATATGGTCCAGTTGCTCTACATCGCCGCGGTTTATAATCCATTGCTCGCGCAGCCTTGGCAAACCAAGCTTCACATCTATTTGGATGTTGGGGTCGGTGTAGGGGCCGCTGGTATCATAAATGGTAACGGGTGCATTAGGCTCGGTTTCGCCAAAGCGGCCATGTAACTTGGTTTCGCTCAGGCTTACCTCGCGCATAGCTACCTCAATGTTATGAAGCTGCCCTTTCACAAACACTTTACGTGATGACGGGAACGGCGTACGGCTGATCACTTGTTCTCCTGGAATTTTTTCAGTTTTCATATATGGTTTTTGATGTTTTATCCGCCCTGGGTTGCTTTGATGATGGTGACATGATCACCGGACTGCAATAGGTAGGTTCCCCAATTACTTTTAGCAATGATTTCCTGGTTCACCGCAACGGCGATGCCCGTAACAGGCTGCAGCGAAACAGTGTTAAACATTTGCTGCAAAGTGCAACTTGCAGATACGGAATAGTTTTGTTGATTTACGGTGATGTCCATTCTGTTTAATTATAAACGATAGGAATGGACCCATGGGAGGATTGGTAAACAACAACAAGGTTGTTCTACTTTTCCCTTCGGCAGTACTAACTGCATCAGGTTCAAAGGGTATTTCTCAGCACAAGGCACCCCTAAAGTTCTTTGCTAAGTAAGTAAATAATTATCAGATATTAAAACAATGATTTTTAATATGTGTGAAATAATAAGGGAAATCTAAATTTTATGAACATTGGGCTTTGTCATAAAACATGAAAAAAGGGTTTATGCCCCCCGGTAAACGCTTTTAACATTAAAAACAAGCAGGAGGCACCTACCGGAGCCCGGCTTTTGGGTTTTATTTTGCTATAAACACGTGACTCCTCCGGAGTCGATGATACACCATTCACTTCGAAACTGCTGTATATAAACACGTGACTCTTAGGGAGTCGATGATACACCATTCACTTCCAACTCCTGTATATAAACACGTGACTCCTACGGAGTCAATGATACGCTATTCACTTTGCCAACCGTTTCCAACTCCAGCGGAGTTACGTGTTTATAGCAAAAAAATATCTTGCTTTTTGGCTCCGTAGGTGCCTCCTCTTGACAAGCGATTTCCCTGTTTATGACAAAACTTTGTTCCCTTATACTTTTTCTCACTTTATATTTGCGATGGCCATTATTTGCCTCATTTAGTTTCACGGTAAAACATGTTACAACAGCAACAACTCATTCCGGCTTCAAGCCTGGATTTTTTAAAAACATTAAAACAAAACAACAACCGGGAGTGGTTTAATACGCATAAAGAAGAATTTGCCGAACAACAATTGTTTATAGCGGATTTTGCCGATTTGTTGTTAGCGGAGCTGAATGTTCATGATGTGATAGAAACGCCATCGGGCAAAAAAAGCCTTTTCCGTATATACCGCGATTCGCGCTTCTCCCTCGATAAAACACCTTACAAAACTCATTGGAGCGGGCATTTTACCAGGGCTACCAGCAGGCGCAGGGGCGGTTACTATTTCCACATCGAATCGGGTAACAGCTATGTTGCAGGTGGTTTCAGGAACCCAAATCCGCAGGATCTGAAACGCATTCGCGACGATATAAGTTTTGACGACAAGCCATTGCGGGAGATTTTAAATAACGAACCCTTCCTGGCTACTTTTGGATATTTACATGGCGAAAAGTTAAAAACCGCTCCTAAAGGATTTAACATCAATGATAAGGCGATAGACCTGTTATGTTACAAACAGTTTGTCCTGATCAGGAGATTTTCGGACGAGCAGGTGCTATCCTCGTCTTTTTTAAAGGAAGTTGGCGAAACGTTCAGGAGCATGCGCCCGTTTTTTGATTATATGAGTGATGTTTTAACAGCCGATGTGAACGGAGAGGCCCAGTATTAAACCAATTATTTTATTTCTATAGCGATTTGTGGAGTGTAGCCTGCCTTGAAAGCATTGATAGTGGATTTTGGCGTAAGTAACGTTACTGCCGGAGATGATAGCAGGGGCTGGCCTGTTTCATAGCCATACGGCGTCCACAGAAAAATCTGGTTATGTATTAATAAGTACGGCTTGTTATTAAGTTGGATAAAGGTTCCGTCGGGGAGGTCTTCGCCTTTGGCCTCAAAGGTAACTTTGTTGCCTTGTTTGTCAATCCGTTCTGCATGCAGTACCTGGTCAATCTCCCGTATGGATGTTTTTTCGGTAAAGCCATATGCAGGATTGCCTTTGATCCAGCATAATTTAAATCGTTTATAATCTTCTCGACGGCATTCAGCGCAGGGGCGGTGGCCGGCAGCAAAAGCTGTAGCCTCATCTAAAAAGAACAGCTCTGTATAAAGGTTGGGTGACATTACCTGCCTGTGCCAGCCCTTAAACTGCAACAGGCAGGTGATCCAGGCTTGTAATTTAAAGGGCCGCAGTATCTCTTTGCCTTTGCCATGCAGCTGGCCACGGTTACCCATCCAGGCACCCCGTGCGCTGGTCCTGATGATATTCCCTTGCGGGTCGACCCGATTTTGAAGCATATTTAAAGATAGGGTTAAACTATTGGGCCGGCAAGGTGTTATCCCATAAAACGATGAGCAGCATTATCGGACACCAATTTTTAGTTGACTTTGGTATGGCCAAAGCAATATTGAATATACAGAGCGAAACTTCCCTAACCTTTACCATCACAGAACATGAGGGTAAACCGGTGAACAAAAGCGAAACTGTTGATATCAAATTAACTGAACTGAGGCCGCAACTTTGGCTGCTGACCTGGAAAGAAGTAAGCGGGAATACCGTTACCCAAATACAGGATCATGAAAATGGTAAAGTTTATATGAACTGGACCCATCCGGGCGGCAAGTTTATCAATACAACCGCGAGCATCAGGCCGGTTTAAGCCTCATCAGCTTGATTTTGCTTTAAAAAATCAAGCTGATGAGGAATTAAGATCATATCAATCTTCCTGTAAATGTAACGCGGGTTTTATGTTCTGATTTACTCTGAACAGGTTACCCGGATCATATTTTGTTTTGATGGCAGCCAGTTTTTCATAGTTATCGCCGTAAGTTGCTTTAATCCTGTCGTCACCTTCTTCCATCATGAAATTTACGTAGGCGCCGCCTGCAGAATAAGGATGCAGCGCTTCCCAGTAATCCCTTGCCCATTTAGTAATTTTTTCATCATTGGCCGGGTCTGGATCTATGCCTGCAATTACCATTGCCCATGTAGCGCCCCGATAATTCCAGGCGGTATCTTTGTTGCTTATTCTGGAAGCCGCGCCATTAATGGGGTATAGGTGCATGGTTGAAAGTAAGGTAGGCAATTGTGTTCCATACTTTAAATGCTGAGCAATAGCCTCATCGCCTAAATCATTTACAAAATCGGCTTTCCAATACCAGCTTAATCCTGGTGGCATCAGCGCATCAAACATGCTATTCAATGCAGGTACAGGCAAAGGGCCCACAAAATCAAGCGCCGGCTTTTTAAAATTGCGTATGGGCTCAAAAACCTTTTCGGCCTTTTCCATATCACCGCTATAGCACCAAACCACCCCGCACATGTTTTTTTTGTGCAAATGTTCTGGGAATGGCGGGCCGGGAGGCACGCACAAAAAAGCGAAGAACCCGTTAAGTTCATCGGGCGCATTTTTAATCAGGTCCTGGTACCATTTTAGCACCTCCTCAGTTTCGCCTGGTTCCCACAGCATGGGGCCGCCATAAACGGTGCTTAAAGGGTGCAGCCGGAACACAAAAGATGTAACTACACCAAAATTGCCGCCACCACCCCTAAGGGCCCAAAAAAGGTCATCGTTGGTTGTGGTATTTGCCTTTACAAAGCTTCCATCGGCCAATACTATATTGGCTTCAAGTAAATTATCAATGGCAAGGGCATAATGCCGCGTTAAGTGCCCAAGGCCTCCGCCCAAGGTTATGCCGCCAATGCCGGTGGTCGAAAAAATTCCGCTTGGGGTGGCCAGGCCAAATGCATGCGTTGCATGGTCAACATCGCCTAAGGTGCAGCCTGTTTCTACCCATGCCGTTTTTGCGGAGGGATCAACATGAATACCCTTCATTAATGATAAATCAATTACCAGGCCGTTGTCGCATACACCCAGGCCGCCGCCATTATGGCCGCCGCTTCGTACAGCGGTGAGCAGCTCATTTTCGCGAGCAAAATTTACGGCCGTAATTACATCGGCTACATCAACACATTTGGCTATCAATAAAGGGTGTTTGTCTATCATACCATTATACACTTTGCGTGCAGTATGATAATCGCTGTCATGTGGCTGAATCAGTTTCCCGCGCAGGGATTGCTTCAGTTGTATGATCTTGTCTTCAGATATCATAACTTTCTTTTTTAGTTGATAAAAAAATATTTAAATCGTTAATAGTCTTAACATGAAAATTTGGTTTGGCTCATAGTGGTACCCACGGTATCGGCAAAAATTATCTCTTATTAATTAGTGATCTATAATGTTCTTTTATAGCCGTATATGGGCCATATTTATGCTGATCTTTTGTAAACAAATCATCGGCGTATGGGCCAAATGGATAGTCATAAGGTTTGGTAACGAGATTTGGCCAGTCTTTGCTGATATTTTTAAAAGGATGGTATTGCGAATTAACGAAAGCCGCCACATCCCAGGCCTCTTCATTGGTAAGCTGCCTGTTTTGATAATCAACCCCAAACGGCATGTTGTTTTTTACAAAGCCGGCAAATTTTGAAATACCATATATACTGGCGCCTATATTATAGCTATGCGCACCCCAAAGCGGTGGATAAGTATATGATATCCCTGTTGCATTTAATACACCCGTTCCATTTTTGCCATGACAGGTTTGACATTTGGATGTGTATACTATCCGCCCGCCCGCTGTATCCGCTGCCCTGTTTAAAAAGGGCAACTCTTCAATCCCCGATCCGCCGGGCTTTGTGCCTTTTTTTACATTTTTGCCAATCCATTTAAGATAGGCTATAAAGGCTTTCATTTCCCGGCCATTGCTGTCGATCTTTTTACCATTCAGGCTTCGTTCAAAACAATCCTGAACTTTTTTTACTATTGTTTCAACGGAGCCGCTCCTGTCCTTAAATTTAGGATAGTCTGCTGCCGCTATTGAAAAGTTGTTTCCGAAAAGTTTTGTTCCTGCATTAAGATGGCAGTTCTGGCAATTCAATCCGTTGCTTTTATGGGCAATTATACCTTTTGGGCCAAAATAATAAGCGGTGTTTGTAATTAGCGAACGGCCATATTTTATCAGTTCGGCATTTTTAGCGTTTGTTAGTTCGGTGGTATCAGGAATAATCCATTGCGGATTGGCCAATCCAGCAGTTACAGCGGAAGGTGCGCTGTTGTTTACGGTATTATTTTTACCATTTGGCGAACATGCAACAATCACGTTCACCAAGGCTAATGCAATAGTGGCAAATATGCTATTTGAATTATAATGCATAGCTCATTTCACCTGTTAATATTAAATCATTAAACCACAGGGAGAGTTGGCAAGCCGGATATTTTAAAGAATAGACTCTTATTTTCCTTAGCAAGTTTCCGGCTTTATTAATTTGCATTACGGCTTAACTGGCAAAGCAATAAGAACACCCATGTTCCTGGGCGCGGCCCACTGCCCAAATGCCCGATGGTACTGGTTGCACGCCTGGTAATAAACCCGCCAGCCATTCCTTCTTAACAGCAGCGGCGTCTTGTTTGGTATTCTCGGCTACAACTGCGCTAAACACGGTTAGGGCTACATCGCAGCAGCAAAACATTACACCACTCGCTTGCAATTCATCTATCCCAATTTTTACCTCACCAAGGCCTGGCGCTTTAAAGGTGCCTGGTTTTGGTTGCCAAAAAGGATTTTGGGTTGCAGGGGTTTTGGCGACCTCATCATTGATCTTAAACATTTCGCCAAATTTGTATTTTTCCCAAAGCGGATTTCCCATTGCATAAGGGATCGCGTTGTGACGCAGGATCACTACCACTCCGCAATCTTTTTCGGGAGAGCCTGTTGCCGCGTTTGTAAGCAGGAACACCTTGGGCCATGCAAAGGGAAATATTTCATGCGGTTGCGTTACATCAAATACCATTCTGTGCTTCCCTTTTACTTTGTTGAACCAGGCATCGGCATCAGAAACATCAGGTAATGAAATGTCTGCAGCTACGGATTGTAATGGCGAGGAGATGATACCTGCACCTAACACGGCGGCACCGGTTGCAAATTGCTTTAAAAAAGTTCGGCGTTGATTTAGCTGGGGTTGATTGTCTTTTTTCATCGCGATAAAAATTTAATGTGATAAAATATCTGAGTATAAAAATCTTCTTAAATCCTTAATCAAAAATTTATTTAGGGTTTCGGCTTGAAAAAAAATGCTTATATAAAGTTATATATAACAAACTGATTTTAAAACCTTTAAAAAAAATAAGATTTTATATACTAAGAAAGTATGACCCCTTGCCTGAGTGTAATACCGTAAGGGATTTTTGATTGCCCCGATAAGAGAATTTTAAAAGATTTCCACCTGCAAAATACGTTTTGTGTTTTTTTGCGACAAAAGATTGTAGCATCTTTTTTACCTCATTTTACCCAAGTTAACTATTTGTTAATATCAACGAATGGATGAGTTACTTATCAAAAGGTACTTTTGGCGCTATAAAAAAAATGACTACAGGCTAATTTATGAAAATGATTTTAAACATTAAGAGGTTCAAAAATAACAGGGAAATGAATCCGTTCATGGGTTTTTTCTGTACCGTATTGCTGGTGATTATGACGGGGTGCATCAGTAACACTGCGCTGGGCCAGGCAAACCATAGCAATCCCTGGGCACCCACTGAAATCGGCGTGATGCCACCCATTGCTAGCATGACCAAAGGCGTATGGCTCAAGGGCGAACTTCACGTACACTCCAGGCACAGTACAGAATCTTCTAACAATCCCATCGCAAAAATTATCGCTTTTTCTAAATCGGTAGGCATGGATTATGTATGTATTACCGACCACGACAACCATGTGGATGGCGATGTAGCAAACCACACCTGGGCAGATCCCGAGTTTAAGTCAGACTCTGTTCTGCTTCTGTACGGCGCGGAATGGACAACTACCCGGGGCCACGGGAATGTGTTCTCGGCTAAACCATATGATCATCAGCGTTTATACGATGTACGTGATCAGCGCGATGTGGTGGTTGGGGCCGTGAAAAAAGGGCTTGGCATTCATTTGTCGGCCAATCACCCGAGTGGTAAAGACCATTTTGGATACTCTTATGATATGGTAGAATCGATTGAAGTATGGAATTCTGCAGTTTGGCCTAAAAATGCCAATGCGATTATGATTTGGGATGATATGCTTTCATCAGGTCGTAAGCTAACCGGTAGAGGTGGAAGCGACGCGCACCATGGCGTTCCGGATTCGCCCGATAAGGCAACTAAAAACAGTTACCAGGCAAAGGTCAACTATGTAGGTACTCCCACAACATGGGTATTCGCCACAGCTCGGACATCGCAGGCGGTTGTTGACGCCCTTACGAACGGGCGGGTTGCCATTAGCGCAAATCCGTATGCGCCTCGCGTTGAATTTTATGCCGACCTTAATCAGGATGGTAAGATGGATATGATGATGGGCGACAATGCCAAGTCGACCGGTAAATCTGTTAAGTTCCGGGTTCAGCTCACAGGGAATACTTTACCGGCAGCAACCTATACAATCAACGTGATAAAGAACGGTAACAAGTTAGGTAGCTACCAGGCAACAGGTAAAATACCCATGATTGAGTTTAACGATACTCCTGTAACCATTGGTCGCACCTATTACCGTGTGGAGGTTGAGGGCCCACAAACGGACTATCCGCAGGTACCCCAATCAATGGCGCTGAGTGGAAACATGGTTGGATTATCGAATCCGATCTACTTCAATTTCGACCCGAATTTTTAATCGAGGCAGATAAAAAATCCATTGAAAACAGGTGTTGTATCATGGGCCGACAAAGCTGATGATACAACACCTGTTTTGTTATAATTAGCTTTTTCTTGTTTTTAAATTATCCGGGGCTCATTTGTTTTATGTGGGTAATGAAGTATACTCTTCGCCGCGTGGAAACTAAAAAGATTTCAAGGTTGAAAATGACTAATTCAAGATCAAGTTAGTCCATTTAAGGCATTTGTTGATTGATTGCAGGGCGTTGTTGGGGTACTTTTGACTCAACAAATCAAAACAATTTAAAAATAAAACAATGGACACTAACAAAATCGGAGCTACATCAGAAAATGGCACTGCTCAAGAAGTAAAAGTATTATACACAGGTAAAACACATACAACAGGTGGTCGTGACGGCGGTTCTTCCCGCAGTTCAGATGGCCATTTGGATATTAAACATTCAATTCCGGGTTCTGAAGGCACAGGCACCAATCCTGAGCAGCTGTTTGCCGCTGGCTGGTCGGCTTGTTTTATTGGTGCAATGAAAAAAGCTGCCAGCACAATGAAGGTTAGGATACCTCAGGATGTGGCCGTTGACGCCGAAATAGACCTGCTTTTAAATGATGGTGCATATTCTCTTGGGGCTCGCCTTAATGTAAGCTTGCCAGGTTTAGAACGCGAAGTTGCCCAGGCTTTGGCAGACGCAGCACACCAAACCTGTCCGTACTCTAAAGCCACTCGTGGCAATATCGACGTTGAAATCAACGTGATCTAAGCCAAACTCTTTTACAGAACTGTCCTGCCCATGTTTACCGGGCAGGATAGTTCTTTTTTTATGTCAAAATATTCCCTGGTAAATATCCACTCCTCATCATTAAAGGGGGAGTTATAATCGGCCCCAGGAAGCCAAACTGGCTTTAACCTATTTCTTCAGGATGCTATTGCCGTAGAGCTTAACATTCGTGCAATTCTTCCATATTAACAGTTTATCAATACTGGCGTTTGAATGAATTACATTGTTGAAAAAGCTAATGTTTGATGCGTTTTCAGCGCTTAACAGGCTTGCAGTTGTCAACAGGAAACGGTTGTTATAAATGGCAATGTTTTTATGCACTGCACCCTGATCACTTTTGTTTTCTGGATGGATACTGATAACGGGTTCCCCGGAGCTGATAAATGTGTTTTTACGGATGGTCAAGTCTCTTACCATACCAGATTCATACCAGCTGCTGGCATCATCTTCAACCAGGATACTGCTTGAATTAACGTTTTTAAAGGTGCATTTTTCAATAATAGCTTTTCTACGGGTGGTAACTAAAATCCCCCTTGTCGGTATGCTGGTTATTATTGTATTTTGAATTAATAGTTTAGGGGTCCAGGAAATGTTTTCAACTACATCCCCATTAGTAACAGCTGGGACTGATTTTTGAAGAGTTAACAATATAGTTTTATCATCTATTTTCTTTTGGGCAGTGATCAGGTTGTTACCAAATGGCAGCAAGCTTGCAGGATGTATAAAATCTACGCTATCTCCCGCTTTAAACGCGTCAAAGCCATAGGTTTGATCATGCATAAATCTAACTATAACCTGATTAGGCGACGGTTTTTCTACAATTTTTAAAAACGTTCCGTGCACGTTGACGGCATCATCGTTAGCGGCAGATAAATAGCTGTGGTTAATTTTGATAGTGCCCCGGCAGCCCGAGAAATGTAATATATCAGCCCAGGCAGAACAGGTTCTGCCTGAATTTGGCGCGGGTTTTACCGTTAGGGAATCTATACTGATGTTATTGCAATATTGACTCACCACGCCCATTCCGTGCATAAAATAGATGTGCATGTTTTTCAGCGTTATGTTTTTGCTCCGCTGTAAAAAAATGCCTGCACAATCTCTTATTACATCCCGGGTTTGATAGATCATACCTTTTTTAAAGCCGGGATTATGTGTAAAATATGCTTTCAGAACACTATCATGCTGAACAAATTTTACGTTGCCCATGCTCAAATCCACCCTGGATACGTTACCAGTTTCAGGGTTAAATTCCTGCCAGTACCAGCCTGTTTTGTAGCGCCAGCCTTCACCTTCCCAGGTTAGCACACTGTCCTGTATGGTGTATTTTGAATCCTGGTGAACTTTAAGATCAGCATAATTTTGAGCTACAGTCATAACCTGGAGCTCTGAAACAGTGGGGCGCTTATAATCAAAACTCATGCCCTCCATGCTGATGTTCTGGCATCTGTCAACACAGGTTTCAATCATTTTACCTCTTAAAACAAACTGCGCGCCGCGGGCGGTTAACTTTATATATTTTGAATCAACAAAGTATAAAGCAATTGCTTTTAAGGCTAATGGGGTATCGTTGGTATTAGAAATATTAAAACGTGTTTTAAAAGCGCTGTCGGGGTAAAAGTCATACCGGCCCGGCGCAAAATTTATAGAAACCGACGACGCCTGATTGCCATGGGCCATCATCACCAGGGATTGATCCAGCCTTCCAGGTGCGATAACCATTAATTTATCGCCGGCTGCAAAAATTAGTTGATTGGCTTTCCTGAAGCTTTTCCAGGGGTGCTTTACAGATGTACCGCTGTTTTGGTCATTGCCCTTATTGGGATCAATAAAATAGGTGGTTTTACCCGGCGAATGTCGGCGGTTGTTATAAGATGGATATAAGGCGTTAAACTGGGCATGAAGCTGGTTGGGAAAGCTTTCCAACAACAGCATTAACAACAAAAAGCAAGTATATTTATTCCTATTCATCGGCACAAACATGCAAAAACAATTTTATAGTTGAACATGCGCGGTCGCTCCATTTTGAATGATATAGGTGTGTTTATCTTTTCCTTTATCGATGCTTATGGCAATTTTACCATTGGCTTGCCTGGAGATCTTTAAATCAAATACCGTCCCGAAAGAGTGGATATTATTTAAAGCCATATGCTGCCATCCATTGGGCAATCTTGGGGTACAATTGAAACGGTTAAAGCCCGTTGGTCTTATCCCAAACAAACCTTCTGTAAATATCCTGCAGTATAAACCGCTTTCGGCCGATAGATGCCTTTGGTTGCCTTCTGGGTAGGCTTCCACAGGGTAGGGTACGTGCTCGCCCAAAAGCCTGCGGCGCGAGTAGTAACGCAAAAAAGTTAGTGCTTTTTCGGTTTCGCCGGCTTGCAGCACCCCGCGAAGGGCATACAAGGTTGAACGATCCCAGAAAGTATCCTGCCCTTCTGCAGTAGCCAGGCCGTCCGCCGTCCATAGCTGTGGCGAAAATAGGGCGTCAATGGTGCCTTTGCTCCGGTCGAAAATTCCCATCGTTAATGGCATACAGATCCAGGCCCTTAAAACGATATTGGTTTCATAATATTTGTAGGTATGGAAGCCATCAACAGTTGCTCCAAAATACTTTTCAATGTTTATTTTAAGTTGCCCAGCCTCCCGGTTGTACTGATTGGTTAGCTTATCTGCCACATGAAGTTGTTTGCCAAGTAAAGCTGCAGAAATCAAAGCATCATAATACAGGCAATTTGTGGAGAGGTTAGCCTTACCTGCCGGAAAACGACCTTCCAGTTCATCTGCATCTGATGTTACTACACCTTGTTGGTTGATATGCCTGCGGCTGTATTCCAGGCACCAGGTTATCAGTGGCCATAGCTTACGGGCAGAGTCGGCGTTGCCATAGGTAAGCGCGTACCTTGATGCCCCATAAGCAATCATGGCCTGGTCACCCCGGTCGCCGGCACCATTCCAGGTGGCATCACCTTCGGCAACTATGGAGCTGGGTATTGGCTTATATTGCGGATTCATGTACTGCGCAAACAGCCGGTAACAATTCATGGCAGATAAATTACCTATGCTATCGCCCGAAAAAGCAAAATACGGGCTAACATATTCGGCCTGGTCATTTGCCCAGATAGCGGCGTAATATGACAAGCCTCCCGGGCCATGCATATACCCATTCTTTGTTTTAAAGATGCTTTCTGTCGCCCGTATTTTGGCAAATGCAAATTCAGTATTTAAAATACTGTCTGGCGTTTCTAATTGCAACGGACTTAAAATTTCCGCGATGCGTTTTTCCCTGGCTTTTTCTTCTGCCGATGGATCAACCGGGCGTAAAGCAGCAGGATGGTCGGTTGCCAGGTAACATATTGAAAAGTAAGTAGTTTGACCAGGCTGCAATACACGGTTACCTGCATTAACAGACTCCATAATCACCGTATGGGCTGATGATTTACTGGCAGTAGAGTCTGTTGTTATCTCCCGTTTTAATTTTTCCATTGATACGGTTACCGGCTTATTGCTGGTGTTAGTCAGCTTAAACTTTTCGATGGCTAAAGGTTTATCTATCGAAGGGAACAAGCTCCGTTCAACATCAACCATGCCGATGCTGCCTGCCAGGGCGGAGATGCGCATAATGCCATGCTGGCTAATACTGCTAACCTTTAGAGGGATATCGCCGGCTTCCTGTGTATTGTTGATTTTTAGCAGTTTATGATCGATATAGATCCGGGGTAATTCATTATCCTGGAATGTATAAGCTATGTGGCTGCGCGTATCATCAGGCAACATCCTAAAGGTTGGGAAAACTACGGTACGGGTAATTTTAGCTACGCCGGTTGCATCTACACTGTAGCCAACCCAAAGCGAAATCTTTTCGCCCGACATTTCGATATGATCAGCATGCGGAAGCCTGTCAGTTATTTTCCAGGCTATGCCGCCATCCTGTTGAATGGCCCACCTGTTATTTTGTACGGGCAGGTTTTTTTGCTGTGCATGAATTGTTAAATGGGTGGATAAGATAATTAACGTTGAAAAAAAATAGTTTTTATTAACTCTCATAAATGTTGGCGAAGTACTTGTAATGATGTTTTGTGATAGGGTTAATACATTTTAACATTTGCTTGTTGACCAGGCTTCACCATTGTTTCCACAAAGGATATCATTCTGTTTTGATCATCCTTGCCTTTTCTTATGTTAACAGCATTTCCATTAATATTTGCCCGTTTAAATGTACCGTAAAACATCGCTTTCCATTTAAATGACTGCTTTCCTGTATTACTTATCATTGATTGTTGTGGGCTCAGGTGGGCCAGGTTAACTGTAGTATTTAAAAGTGATAGCTGATCAATAGCGGCATTTCCAGTACCATTTGTTTTATAAATGGTGCCTAATATTTTGGTCCGCGCATCGGGTGTTATACCCATCAGGCCCTGTACAACGCCTTCTATTATTCCGTAGGATACTTCGGGATATTCACGCCTTGCGGTAGATGGATCTGACAGGAATAAGATGTATTCCCTCGCTTTTTCCCATTCGCCAAATTTGTAAAGCAGGAAAGGGTAATAAGACATGTTCTCAACGTTCCATTTAGAAGCTGCAACACGTTTCACCGTTTTATTTGTCCTTACAGTATCCTTCAAAGCATCAAACCAAAGCAAGAAGGTTTCTCCTTCTTGCATCCCAAATTGGTTGTTATTACTGTAATAGGTATAATACTGATTGTCTTTTTCGTTCCACCAGTCGGCCTCCAGGCGTTTCCTGTATTGTTGTGCCTTTTGCGCGTAAATTGCGGCTTCCTTATAGTTCCCTTTTCTTGTCAGGATCTCCGAATAGGTGAGCATTCCCCTGTATAAAGCGGCAACCAGGTCGGCACCGGTCTTCAGGTTATGGACACCTTCGGAGTAAGAAGGTAAGCCGCGGCATCTGTGGAAGGAATCATTTTCATTATAAGGTACCGGCGCATTAGGGTGGGCGGGTCTTTTAAGTAAGGAATCTGCCGAAAGTACCCAGGTTTTTATGTATTCATTTACCGTTTTTTGCTGAAAGTTGACAAAAGCAGGCGCATCCACATAATGGCTATCACCGGTCCACAGGTACATTCTCCAGCTTGCATATAAAATATCGAAATTGGCGGGCAGGTTATACCAAAATTCCTTATCGTTCCGGTAATCATCTGGTGCTGGCTTTGCCCATTTGTTGATCTCCCAATAAGAACAACAATCCTTTGATTGGGAAATGTTTTGGGCAAAAAGGTTAAACATGTTGGTGTTTTCACGGCTCAAGCCCAATATTTCGGCACCTATACACTGATGGGATACATCGCGCATACAAAATGCAGATCTTGGCGGAAGGGCGGATTCATACCATGGGCCAACAGGATCAGTATCAGATCCCTTATAATGGAGGGCCGTTTCTTTGGCCCAGTTAAAAGCTTTTTCCAATTCCTTATCAGAGGAGCTGAAAACTACGCCTTTTTTCTGCGCAAGGGCAGTTGAGCACGTAAATAAAAATAGGAGTAAAGCCGCTTTGTATTTAAGCAAAATCATATGGTATAAATTAAAAATCTTAGTTATCCAGGTTTATAATGAAAATTGGAATATCAGTTTGAACGTAAATGATCAGTAATTGACCATATGATAAAACTTAATCTGTTTGGAAAAAGTTCTATTCTGTTCTATTCTATAAAATTATTAAATATTTTTTTGGTAGCAAATTTATTTTGACAGAATTAGTGGCGAGAACAAAATAAACAGCATAATCATCAGTATAAGCAATATGCCGGTATAATAATGACGGTTTTTCCATGGCCTTATATCTACTATATTATTCAGCTTTAGGGTATAGGGAACCGGCATAGGATATACTTTACCAATGAGGAGCATAATACCACAGGTAACCACAAATAAAATGGCCAGGATGTGCAGGAAATGGATATGCGTATCAACAACTAACTGGGTAAGGGCGTAGCATGCAATAAAAAAGATTAAACCGATTTTAGCCGCAATTGCCGGTACCTTTTTGGTAACAAAGCCCATGAACATAATAGTAAATATGGGTACATTAAAGAAACCGTTAACGATCTGTACATAAGTATAGAAACCATTTTTAACAAAGATGATCAATGGTGCAATGAACATGGCGGCAAGGCATACTGCAATTTCAAATTGCTTGGCAGTTCTTAATAGTTTCTTTTCCGTAACCTGCTTTGACCGTTTTTGTAACCAGGGCTTATAGATATTCAACATGAATAGTGTGCTGGAACTATTAAGGCCGGCATTGAAAGTGGTAAGGGCGGCAACAAAAATTACCGCGGCAATAAAACCTGCGATAAATGGGGGAGATACCAGGCTATCCAGTCTCGGGAATACCTCGGCGGTGTTATGCATTTTTGAAAAAATATGCACCGCGATAATACCCGGTATATTTAAAAGCAAAGGAGATATTAATTTCCCCAAACAGGCTACCGCTAAACCTTTTTGAGATGTTTTCAAGTCTTTTGAAGCCAGTACCTGCTGAATGATATACTGTTCGGTACCCCAGTAATACAGGTTAACCAGCAGCATGCCCGTGAACAGGGTGCCAAAGGGAATAGCGTCAGCAGATGAGCCTATACTATTCAGATGCTCCTTATGTACGGTAAGTAATTGATGGAAACCCGCCTGCATACTGCCATGGCCTATATATTTTAATCCAAAGAAGGGTAGGAGGATTCCGCCAGCAAAAAAGCCAATGCCAAGCAGGATATCCAGTACGGTTATGGCTTTCAATCCGCCAATCATAGAAAACAGGCAGCCGATAGTACCCATGATCCATACCAGGATCAGGATGACGGTCCAATACTCTATTTTCCACACATCCGAAAAATGAAACAGGCCGTTAAATGCAATAGCCCCCGCGTACAATACAGATGGAAGCAGGTTGAATATATAGCTGATTAAAAATATAACAGAAACTAATTTGCCTACACCCGCACTGTACCTTGCGGTCAAAAAATCGGGCGTGGTTGCTATCCCCATTTTAAGATACAGCGGCATAATGAACTCCGATACCAGTAACATAGCCAATACAGAAGTTACTCCCCAGGCCATCACGGTCATGTTATTGGTGTAGGTGAGTTCGTTTTCACCAATGATGGAGGCTGTGTTGATATTGGTGAATAGTAAGCCACCACCTACCAGTAAAAAGCCCAGGCTTCTGTTGGCAAAAAACAGCCCATTTAAGCCATTGACCTTGCTTTTGCCGGATTTGTACCACAATGTACACGCTACTATCCCGGCAAAAAAAAGAAAGCCAATGATCATCGTGGGATTCATAGGTAATGCCTAAAGCGTTAGCCTGTCAAATAATATCATAGGGACGGTTAGTTGTATCTTTTCTTTAGATAAAACAACTTCACCCGCTATTTTTCCCATGTTTGAAAAGTCGGCTGAAAAGGTAGTAATGCCGATGATCTCTTTAGCCGGTTCATCATTGTGCGATAAAACGCCCAGATCTTTCCCTGGTTTGAGTTTTTGAGTTTTGCAATCACGCATGATCTGCCACAGCGCAAAGTTGTCCAGCGTAAAATACACCTTCCCTTTTTCAACGGAGCCTGGCTGATATTCTTCTTCAATCCGGCCTTTGATGTTAAAATCTGTCAGGAATTTTTTGAATGATTGAACAATCTCCTTTGGATCTAAGGAGTTTTGGGAATGGTAAAATATAAACTCATCAAACTGACTTATTTTCGGGGCCAGCTTTGAAAAAATATCATAAGAGGTTTGGCCAAACTCCTGGGTGATGTGGTTAAATTCACCATCCAGCTGTTCGTAACGGTCAAACATCAGGAATTTATTACGCGGAATATTTTCTAACAGTTCTTTAGTTTTGGGGTGGGGTATAGGCGCCACCACATACATACCGTATTTGCCTTTAATCTGGAGCAGGATAGTTTCAAAAATCTCAATATTTCCGTGGTGAAAATAAGTGGTTAGCTGTACATTATGGCCCAGTTCATGCCTGAAATTGCGGTAAAACTGCTCCTCAAAGGTATCGAGGTTATACATCAGCAAGGCCACGTTTAATGTTTGCCCGGTATTGCCGTTGCCTACAAAATAACCCAAACGGTTCTTAGCTTCTACAATTCCGCGACTGATGAGGTCCTTGTAGCCTTTAACAATGGTTTCCCTTGAAAAACCAAGCTCTTTGATTAATTTATTTACCGATGGCAGCATTTCGTCCTGACCGATTATTTTTTCGTCGATAGAATTGATAATTCCCTGAACAAACCGGTCATGCTTTGAATAAGATGGGATTTCTGCCAGCTTTCTTATTTCCTCAAAAATTCTGTCCATTAAATACGTGTAGTTTTTAGCCAAAGTAAGAAAAAAAAGGCAGCATGGTAGCTGCCTTTTTTTATGCACCTTTTGTTTTAATTATAATTTGGATTTTGTTTCAGGTTAGGATTGATCTGGATCTCCTTACGGGGAATTGGGTAATAATAGAATGAAGGTACCCATGTCCGTTTTTGCATGGTCATTACCTTGTAAGTGAACGCGGTATTGGCGGATGAGGTAGGTGTAATGGTAATACCCAAACCATCTTTTGAGCCAATTTCAGCTATTCCCCAACGGCGAATATCAAAATAGCGGTGCCCTTCAAAACACAGCTCTATGCGTCGTTCATGGCGTATTGCGTCTGTTAAAGCAGTTCCTGCTGCTGTCACTGCAGGCATCCCGGCCCTGTCCCTAATCTTATTGAGGCAAAGTAATGCCTGCCCGCTATTGCCAAGCGCCTGCTGTGCCTCTGCATAATTTAAATATATCTCGGCCAAACGGAACGACACCCATTGGCATGCGCTGTATGGCTGGATATTAAAATTATAGCTTTCGTCAACCATCTTTCTCATGGTGTAACCTGTTTTTGAAGCGTTCCATGGAGATAAGCTGCTCCCTTTGGAGTCAAGCCCTCCTTCATAAAACTGTGCGCCACGGCCCTGGAAAGGTGAACCGTTAAACAGGATATCTGCATAAAAACGGGGATCCCGGTTCTGGTACGGGTTTGCGCCATTAGTAGCCCAGCTGAACGGGGTTCCATCTGCCATGTCAAAGTCTTCGACCATTTGCTCCAGCACGTTGTAGGCGCTATATCCATTGTATCCGTTCGGACTAAGGTCACGATAAAGCGTGTTGTACCTGTCTTCCTGAACTGTAGCATTGAATACCCGCGAGAAAATTACTTCGCTGTTAAAGAAGTCGGTAAAAATGGTATTGTAGGTAGATGAGTTTCCGTGCAGGGAGTACAAGCCAAGGTCGATAACAGCCTTAGCCGCATCGGAAGCAGCCTGCCACCGGCTTACATCATTTGTAGTGTTGTAAGTAGGACTTGCGGCATACAGCAACAGGCGCGATTTGAGCGCAAGCGCGGCACCCAGGGTTGCTTTACCATAATCGCTGTTATTTGTATAGGTTTTGGGTAAAGCCGCAGCGGCAGCGCTAATCTCGGTGAGGATGAAATCCCTTGTCTGGTCCCATGTGGCCCTTGATTCGTTAAAGGTGTTATCATTAGCCGTATAAACTTTGGTGATCAGTGGGACACCGCCAAAACGCTTTAATAACTCAAAATAACATAGTGCCCTTAAAAAATGAACCTCACCTTTCATATTATTGAGCTGCGCGCCATGGCCAACAGTATCTGCCTGTACCACATTTTGAAAAAATTGGTTTGTTTTCTGGATGGTACTGTACAGGGTTGTCCAATAGTTCAGCGTAGAGCTGTAATTTAAAGGGAAAGAGCTACCCTGGTTATCGGGCGTAGCCTGGCCCATGATATAGGTGTTTTCGTGGCACCAGTTAAAGTTGCTGTACAGCTCATCTGTTTGCGAACCCCATCCAAAGCCGCCATCTTTAAAAGCGAATACCGATTCCTTATAGATCTGGTTAACAAATACCTGTATAAGAGCCGGATCAGTCCAGACCGTGTTGGTTGAAAAGGAGCTTGTGGGCTGCAGGTCGAGCACTTTTTTACAGGATATCCCCGTAAAAAATAATAGTGTCAAACTAAAGATTGTATATATTTTTTTCATCACACAAATCATTTAAAATGTAACATTTACGCCAAGATTGATGATCCGTTGCTGCGGATACGTCCTGCCATAATTTAAGGAGGAGCCTGGGTTTAATAAAGAACTTATGTTCGAAGCACTTTCGGGATCAAAAGAGGGTCCGAATTTATCAATCGAAAACAAGTTGTTCCCGCTCACAAATATCCTCGCAGCCTTTACTTTGATCCTGCTTAGTAGCTCCTTTGAAAAACTATAGCCTATCTCCACATTTTTTAAACGAAGGAAGGCGTCGCTGCGCAACCAATAGGTTGATGGGTATGCATTGGAGCCAAAGGTTCTTTCGGTGGGGCCATTAAAAGTACGGGGATAGGTATTGTCACCCTCCTTTTGCCAGCGACCTGTAAAAAATTGCTCGGCCATATTTAAACCATTGGGCATTAAAAGAGCCTGAGCCTTTGCCTGTCCCTGGAAAAATATGGTAAAGTCGAAGTTTTTATACTTGCCACCTAAGGTAAGCCCATAAAGTAGCTGCGGGGTGTTGGATAGGGTGTTCCTAACCTTGTCCAGATCATTGATCACACCATCGCCGTTAACATCCTTATATTTGATATCGCCCACTCCTGTGCCGTTTTGGTGAGGATAGGCATTCAACTGAGCAGTGTTCTGAAAAATACCATCTGCCTGGTATAAAAGATATGAATCTGTAGAATAACCGGTCACCTTCTGATAGCCCGGAACATTCAAAGGCTCGGCGCCGTAGATTACCTTATTAACCGCATAGGTCATGTTTCCGTTAACATTGAAGGAGAAATCCTTACTAACCGTTTTACTATAGCCCAGATCAATTTCAAAGCCTTTATTATTAACCTTACCCAAATTCACATCCGGTAAGGTAAGGCCAGCATAATCAGGTACAGCCGCGCTTGGTTTTACCAAAATGTTGTTACGTGAAGAGCGGAATACATCTACACTAACCGAAAATGCTTTAAATAATTGTGCATCAAGCCCCAGGTTGGTTGTAGTAGCCACTTCCCAAGTGATATTGGAGTTAGGGGCCGGACCTAAAGAGAAGCCTGGCACCTGCGTTGCATTTGGCCCAAAATAGTATCCGGCTCCTAAATACTGTGAGATTTGCCCGGCCTGAAGGCCATAGGTTTGGATATACTGGAAGGCATTAACCGCGTCATTACCTGTTTTTCCCCATGATCCCCTCAGTTTCAGGTCGTCAATAACTGATGAGTGAAAGAAGCCTTCCTGCGAGATCCGCCATGCTGCAGATACGGACGGGAAGAAGCCAAAGCGTTTGCCTGCCGGAAAGTTGGGAGAACCGTCATAGCGCATGTTATAATCCAGCAGGTACCTGTCGTCATAATTATATGATAACCGGCTGATAAAGTTTTGACGGGCAAACTGTGTAGTAATAGAATTATTGGTTTCGCCAACAGTACTGCCTGCAAATAATTCGGTTACGTTATTACTCAGGAAACCGGTTCTGTAAGCATCCAGCTCTGTATAAGTTTGCTGCTGCTGCTCGTAGGCTACAAATGCTTCAATACCATGTTTCTGGAATTTGCGCTCGTAACCTAATTTAATATTAATCAGCCTGCTTACGGTTTGACTATTGGTTATCGATAAATTAGGCGGAATGGTAGAAGTTACCTCATCATAATTGCCCGTTGTTTTATTATAACTATAAGCAGGTGGGGGCAATGCATTGAATCCTTTATACTGGTTGGAGTTTACGTCATACGCAAAGTAACCATCCAGGTGCAGCCCTGGCGTAATTTTCGGTAATGCCCAGTTAAACGATGTTTTGGTTTGTAAAAAATCATAATTGTTGTGGGTGTAACCTAAGCCGCCATTTAATACATAAACCATGCTGTTTTGCGGGCCCCCGCCAATGCCAACGCCTACTTTACCGTTGGGATAAACCGGAACCAAATATGGATAGGCTGCCCAAAGCTGATTAAATATCCCATTGGCATCGTAACCTGGAGCTTCACCATTTTTAAATTCATCACGGTACATCACGTCCACGCCAATCTTAAAGTTGTCGGTAGCCGTAATGTCAATATTGGCCCGGGCATTGTCGTTTTTATAATAGTCTGCTCCGCTATTATACATACTGTTTTGAAACAGGTGCTGACCCGAGATATAGTATTTCACCTTATCCGAACCGCCCCTTAAGGTAAGCACGTTATTGGTTTGCGTTGCCCAGTTTCTCATAACCGCATTCCACCAACTGGTATTAGGGTGGCCAAGCGGATCGGTACCGTCTTTGTATTTTTGAATATCATCAGCTGTATATTCATGCTGCTGGCCAACCAAGTCGTCATATTCATTTGCAGATTGCGCAAACTGCCATGAACTCAGCATTTTTGGAACGCGGGTAGGCTGCGTCATAGAAAAATTGGAAGTAAATGATAAGGTGGTTTTACCTGTTGTTCCCCTTTTGGTGGTTATCAAAATTACACCATTAGCCGCCCTGGCGCCATAAATAGAGCCCGTGGCATCTTTCAACACAGTAAAGGATTCAATATCCGCAGGATCTAAGCGATTAAAACCACGATCAGGAATTCCATCAATCACAATCAGTGGGCTGGTGTTTCCAAGGGTTCCCTTTCCCCTCACAAGGATACTGGCGTCGTCGGCGCCGGGTTCGCCGCTCCGGGTGTTTACGATCAGTCCCGGTACAGCGCCTGCAAGCGTATTGGATACGTTAGCAACAGGCGATTTTTCCAGTTCGGTACCTTTAATGGTACTTACGGCTCCCGTGAGGTTGGCTTTTTTCCTGGTACCGTAGCCAATCACCACTACTTCGCCAAGGTTTCCCGAGGCTTTATCCGGGGCCATGGTTACGTCTCCATTCCAGTCTTTGGTAACCACGACTATTTTTTTCAAATAGCCGATAAAGGAAAAGGAAAGTTTTGCGTTGATTTCAGGAACGCTGATCTTGTAAAATCCGTTCGCATCGGTGCTTGTACCTTGAGCGGTTCCATCAAGCAAAATACTTACTCCGGGAAGGGCCTGGCCGTGTTCATCTGTTACATGGCCCGAGATGCTTCTTTTTTGTTGGGAAAAACCCTGCTGATAACACAGCAGCAAAATAAAGCATAGTAAATACATGCCCAGTTTTTTAGGTGGTACTTTTTTTTTCATAATGATTTTTTGGTTAGAATTGGTTGTTCTGTTCTGTTCTATTCTTTGATAAAGGTAATGACAAATTTGTTACCTCCAAATGTTTTTTTTATTAATTGAAAAAAGCTGTTTGGAGGTTATACTCAATAGGAAAAGAAGGCGATTAATATCTGCCTGAATTATATTATTAAAAAGTTGTAGCGAATTAGATAGGTCGTTCGTATAGGGTTTGTACCTAAGTGTAATTATTACATGAAGTAAATATTATATATTTGTTATTATGTCATATATCCGACGCATGTAAGGAAAAAAAACAGCTATTTTGCTGTGAAAGTAGATTACGGCATTTTACTTTATTGTGCTCTTTTAAGTAAATAATAAGGTCGAATTGATAGCCAGATATACTTTGAAGTAAACAATTACGTTTTTATTATCCTTAAACCCTATAGTCTTATCCGTGAAAAATTTATATCTTATAATTTGCCTCTTACTCTTTACTACTATAAGTATGAAGAGTTATTCTCAAACTATTCCGGTTGGTAATTACCTTGAAGATATTGCAAGGAGAGACCAAATTTTAGGTAAAACCGATAATCCAATTTCCTTTACCATTCGTCCTGTTAGTCGTGAATGGAATAAGAATGGGCCAGACTCTTCTTTACAGAACCTGGTGGCAAGTAAACAATATTTAAAGTTTAAGCTTATGGGGGTGCCGTCCGGAGTGCAAGTACTTCCCTTTAATTGGTTAAATGAGTATAATGTAAATAGGCCCTACGGATATAATAATGCTTCGTTATATCCTAATAAAGGTTATCAAAGCCTCATCAGCGGTGGTTTTTTAATAACAGCGGGAATATTAAAAATTCAACTTAAACCAGAATTGGTGTATGCTCAAAATAAGGCATTTAATACTTTTGCCGATTTACAGGCTAATAATAATTCCCCGGCATTGATGGCTGCTTATTTTAGTACTATAAACGGGATAGATGCTCCAGAAAGGTTCGGAAATAAATCAATAACTCATTTGTACCCAGGGCAATCAAAAATCACCTTGAATTACAATAGTGTTGAAGCCGGAGTTTCGACCGAAAATCTTTGGTGGGGGCCAGGCATAAAAAATTCCATTATGATGAGTAACTCCGCGCCGGGCTTTTTACACTGGACATTTAATTCTGCAAAACCGGTTAAAACAATCATCGGCTCGTTTGAATGGCAATTAATAGGCGGCAACTTAAAACAATCAGGATATGCGCCTGATGATGTAAGTAAATTAATTTATGGCACCGGCCTCTATAATCCTAAACCTAAAGTTACCAGGTATATATCGGCATTAACTGTTAACTGGCAGCCCAAATGGTTAAAAGGATTATATCTTGGTTTTACAAGCTATGATTATCTTGATAAGGATTCTACCTATCGCCAAAGAAATATTATCCGTAAAACATTTCCGGTAATCACCGGCTCATCTTTAAAAGCAAATGATATTTCAAATGCTACACATGGCGACGGACAGGATTTTGCATATGCATTTAATATAAGGCAACTTTTACCGTTCTATAAATCAGAGATTTATTTTGAATGGGCCAGGAATGACAGATCAGGCGGCTTTAATGATTTTTTACAGGAGCCCGAACACTCAACGGCTTACACCCTTGGTGGCAGAAAACTGTTTGACCTTGGTAAGAACGATTTTTTACAAATTAAAACCGAAATAACTCAATTGCAAAGAGCACCAACGTATTTATTAAGGGATGAGCCTACCTGGTATGAACACCTTACCAATCCGAGGGATGGTTATACCAATGATGGCAGATATATAGGAGCCGGAATTGGACCGGGAAGTTACAGCCTTATACTTGACTTTAGTTACCTGAAAAATTTAAACTCCTATGGCATAACCCTTGAAAGGCAGTTACATAACAATGATCTTTATTACAGTGCCTTTGCCGGTACCGGTATATATAATTTGCATTGGGTTGATCTTTCAGGCACCTTTTACACGAATATAAGATTGAAAAACTACCTGCTCTCTGCAGAAGTTACCCCTGTTTACTCCTTAAATTACGAGTATAGAAACGGCGCAAGCTTTAATTTACATGCAAGGCTCAATCTCACTTATTATTTTAATTAATTATCATGGCTTTTATTACAGAAGCATTAACTCATAATTAACCTCAAACTAAAAGAACTTACATAGTTCTTAATAAATAATTATTTGACTTACTTTTGCAAAAAATAATATCATTTATTGGAGTGTTATTTTTTATGCCCTAATGGCTTTTTTACTTATGAATAAACTTAACTTTCGGGTACTTTTGATTGTCCTCATTATTATTTGTGGCGCAATTAAAACAGTCTCGGCTCAAACTGCTCTTCAAAATATTTCTTCTATTAATGTTGATGATCTTTCTGATCAGCAAATAGCCCAATTGATTCAGCAGGCGCAAAACGCAGGATTAAGTGATGCCGAATTATTACAACAAGCCCAAAGCAGGGGAATGTCAAGCGCCCAGGTTCAAAAATTACAAACCCGTATAAAAGATCTGCGAGCTAAAAATGGAGGTCAATCACATAATAGGGCTGATACCGTTGATGCCACAACAGGCAGGCGGCTTAATTATAAGCCGGACCGCGTTGATACATCATATACCGGAAAAGATATTTTTGAAAACCTAAAACCTAAAATTTTCGGTGCGGACATTTTTAAAAATAAGAACAGCTCATTTGAACCTAACCTGAAGCTGGCCACGCCGTTAAATTATATATTAGGCCCTAATGATCAGCTTAATATAAATGTGTATGGCAGTTCATTAGTAAACTGGAAACTGGATGTTTCACCAGAAGGTAACATTAACATTCCGGGAATAGGCATTTTAAACGTTGGGGGTAAAACCATTGAACAAGCCACCTCACTCATAAAAAATAAGCTTGCTGCAAATAACTATGCCATTGGGCGTGGTACAAGTGTGCAGGTAACACTTGGCAATATACGCAGCATACAGGTTATTATTATTGGCCAGGTTGTAAAACCGGGAACCTATACGTTGCCATCGCTTGCTACAGTTTTTAACGCGTTATATACGGCCGGCGGCCCAAATGATAATGGAAGTTTAAGGCAAATTGAAATCATCAGGAATAACCGGATAATAAGGCATCTTGATGTTTATGATTTCCTGGTAAAAGGCGATCAAAAAAATAATATTTCATTACAAGATCAGGATATTGTACGCGTACCTACCTACAGAACAAGGGTTGAGCTTGCAGGGCAGATTAAAATACCGGCATTATTTGAGGTTTTACCCGGTGAGAGCCTTGAAAATATATTAAGCTATGCCGGTGGATTTACAGATAGCGCTTATACTGCACGCATAAAAGTTTCACAGATAAGTGATCAGCAAAGAAAAATTACCGATGTTTTAGAAGCCGATTACAAGAATTATATTCCTTTAAGAGGAGATAAGTATACCATTGAATCTGTTATCAATAGGTTTGAAAACAGGGTTGTAATCAATGGAGCCGTTTTTAAACCTGGGGATTATGAGCTGCAAAACGGATTAACTTTATACCAGTTAATAGAAAAAGCCGCTGGGTTAAAAGAAGATGCTTTTACAGATAGGGGTACAATTACCCGCCTAAAGCCTGATAATAGCACTGAAATGATAGGTTTTAGTGTAAAAGATGTAATGAATAAAACGGTGAGCATCCCGTTGCAGCGCGAAGACATTATTAATATATCGTCGATTTTTGATTTACGCGACAAATACATCGTTACTATTAATGGCAGTGTAAGGAAACCCGGAAAGTTTGCTTTCTCAGAAAACATGAAAGTGGAGGATCTGATATTAAAGGCCGGCGGTTTTGCAGAAGGAGCGAGCACAAAACGCATTGAAGTAGCCAGGAGGATTTCTGATGCTGATCCATCATCCAAAAGCAGTTCTGTAGCTCAGGTATTTAGTGTTAATATAGATGGCCCTTTAAAACCTGCTGAGGCAAACTTTATATTGAACCCGTTTGATATTGTTTCGATATATAGTTTACCCGGATATGAAAAGCAAAAAACAGTAAAAGTAGAAGGCGAAGTTCTATATCCCGGATCTTATACTATAAAAAACAAGAATGAAAAAATATCAGACCTTGTAGCCCGTGCCGGAGGTCTTACCGCATCGGCCGATGTTGAAGGAGGCTCTTTAAAAAGAGAAAACATTGCCATATTAGGAGTTGATAAAAACAAGGCTGATACTGTAGCCCTTGCGCTTGAAAGAACAGCTAAATTTGAAAGGCTTAAAAGAACCTATAAAGATTCAACCAATACAGGTGATGCGCAACAGCGCAACAATTATGTAGGTATTGATCTTAACAGTATATTAAAATCACCTGGTTCAAAAATTGATCTTCTTATAGAGGATGGCGATGTTTTAAGAGTCCCAAAACAGCAACAGATAGTTCGGGTTAACGGGCAGGTACTTTATCCAAGCGCCGTAGTTTACGAAAGTTCAAAATCGTTTAATGACTTTGTATACAACGCTGGTGGATATGGCCCTGACGCACTAAGAAGAGGCGCGTATGTAGTATATCCAAACGGAACGGTTAAAGGTACCCGGAAGTTCTTGTTTTTTAACAGCCATCCTTCGGTTAAACCCGGAAGCGAAATATATGTTCCTAAAAAATCTGAAAGCAAGGGTAACACAGCTCAAACCATTTTAGGGTTTACTACAGGTTTAGCTTCTTTGGGTGCTATTATTCTGGGGATTTTAAGTTTGAATAAATAGATAAAAGATTCACTCGGCCATTAGAAGACTAAATTTATGAATATAGAGGATCAGGAAAATATTGGTGGAAATTCGGATGAAGTATCTGTAAAGTTTATAGTTACTAAGACTATATCGGCAATAAAATATGTTAAAAGTAAATGGTTATTAATATTTACTATTTCTGCGATAGGGGGTATTGTCGGATTTTGCTATTCAATTTATAAAAAAAATACTTATACGGCTGTTTGCACATTTGTTTTAGAAGAATCAGGAAAAGGAGGTGGGCTTGGGCAATATGCTGGCCTGGCAAGTCTGGCCGGAATAAATCTGGGTAGTGGAGGTGGAGGCGGAATATTTGAAGGCGACAACATACTGGAATTATATAAATCCAGAACAATGATAAAAAAAACACTTTTAACTGAAGTAATTATAAATAACAAAAATCAAACGCTTATTGAAAGATATATTCATAACAATAAATTACGTGAGAGGTGGAAGAACAAAGACAATATTGATAGTATATCTTTTAAGGGCGATGCTGAAAAGTTTAATCGGAGACAGGATAGTATTATAACAGATTTGGTTGATATTTTCAATAAAAAGGTTTTGAACGTAAGTAAGCCGGATAAAAAACTAAATATTATCAAGGTAGAAGTAGTTGCAAATGATGAATTGTTTGCCAAAGAATTTACAAATAAGTTAGTTGAAAATGTCAACAACTTTTATATTCAAACTAAAACCAAAAAAGCGTATCAGGATGTTTCTATTTTGCAGAAACAAGCAGATAGCGTTAAGATAGTCTTAAATTCTTCAATAAGTGGAGTTGCATCGGCCATCGACGCTTCCCCTAATGCAAATCCTTCACTACTATCTCTTAGGGTTCCATCACAAAAAAAACAAATTGATGTACAAGCAAGCACAGCAATATATAGTGAAATTGTGAAGAATTTAGAGATTTCAAAAATTTCGTTAAGGCAGGAGATGCCACTCATACAAGTCATTGATAAGCCGGTGTTACCATTAACGGTTAATAAAGTAGGTAAGGTAAAAGGGGTAGTATCGGGAATAATTATTGCGGGTTTGTTAGCTATCATAGTTTTAGTAATAGGAAGAGCTTTCAAACGCCAGCTTAACTAATTTTTAAGTTATACCGTATCATTAATTTAGGTATAACAGGTATAAAAGAGTCATGGATAATAATCAAATAAAGCTTATAAACCTTCCTAAAATTTTAGACGAAAGAGGAAACCTTTCGTTTTTGGAAGAAAATAACCATATTCCGTTTAAAATTCAACGCGTTTATTGGATATATGATGTGCCGGGTGGTGAAGAACGGGGTGGGCACGCCTATAAAGAAAATAAAGAGTTTATCATTGCTTTATCAGGGAGTTTTGATGTGGTATTAGATGATGGAAAAGAAACTAAAAGGTACTCATTAAACAGGTCATACTATGGATTATATATTCCAAAAGGAATTTGGAGGCATATGGAAAATTTTTCAACTAATTCATTAGCTTTTATTGCTGCATCAACATTTTATCAAGAAGATGATTATATCAGAGATTATAGTGTATTTAAGCAAAATAAATCATGAGAGCTTCAGTATACAATTGTAATGTAATTGAATTTAAAAAAATTCATAATAGGGCTGGTAATATTACATCTATCAATGGCGCATTAGAAATACCATTTGATATTCAAAGAGTTTATTACTTATATGATGTGCCTGGCGGAGAAATACGAGGTGGACATGCCCATTATGGATTAAAGCAACTAATTATAGCGGCCAGCGGGAGTTTTGATGTGGTGATTGATGATGGACATATAAAAAAAACAATTACACTTAACAGACCTAATTTTGGATTATATATAACACCTGGAATTTGGCGCGATCTGGTCAATTTTTCATCTGGAGCCGTGCTTCTGGTTTTGGCATCAAATAAATATGATGAGAAAGATTATATAAGAGATTATCAAGATTTTTTAGAATATACGTATGGATAATAACATTCATTCCTTATCAGATGTAAAAACAGATAAGATAGGGGAAAATACTTTTGTTTGGCAATTTTGCGTTATTCTTGAAGGTGCAATAATAGGTTCAAACTGTAACATTAATTGCAATTGCTTTATTGAAAACGATGTCATTCTCGGCAATAATATTACCATAAAATCTGGTGTTCAAATCTGGGATGGTATAAGTGTTGAAGATAATGTATTTATTGGACCTAATGCCACTTTTACAAATGATCTGATACCCCGTTCAAAAGTCTATCCTAAAGAATTTAAGCGAACTCTTATAAAAAGAGGCGCTTCTATCGGGGCAAATGCAACCATTGTTGCCGGTATTGAAGTAGGTGAGTTTTCATTTATTGGAGCGGGTAGTGTTGTTACTAAATCTGTTCCCCCTTATACAGTTTGGTACGGTAACCCTGCCAGGCATAAAGGATTTATTACCGAAGATGCCATAATTCTTGATTTGAATTTATTAGATAAGGAAACTAATATTCAATACATTTTAGATGAATATAAACCAATTAGAAAATAATGATTAAGTTTTTGGATCTATTAGAAATTAATAGGCGGCATAAGGAAGAATTAACAAAGGCATTTGAGCGCGTTTTAGATTCAGGCTGGTATATAATGGGTAATGAATTAAATGCATTCGAAACCGATTTTGCAGCTTATTGCGGAACTAAACACGCGATAGGTGTAGCCAACGGGCTGGATGCACTAATTTTAATTATCAGGGCATATAAAGAGTTGGGGATATTTCAGGACGGCGATGAAATTATTGTACCCGCTAATACCTATATAGCCAGTATTTTGGCCATATCCGCTAATAATTTAATTCCTGTGCTGGTTGAGCCCAATATCGATACTTACAATATTGATCCAGCTTTAATTGAACGTCAGATCACAGCAAAAACAAAAGCCATTTTGCCTGTTCATTTATACGGCCAACTCTGTGATATGCAGGCAATAAATGCTATTGCTCAAAAGCATCAGTTAAAAGTAATTGAAGATAGTGCACAGGCTCACGGCGCAACAAGTAACGGCAAACGAGCCGGGAATTTTGGTGATGCCACTGGTTTTAGCTTTTACCCTGGTAAAAACTTAGGTGCCTTGGGAGATGGAGGGGCTATTACCACCAACGATGATGTATTAAATGATTCCATACGGGCATTATTAAATTATGGTTCGCATAAAAAATACGAAAACCTGTATAAAGGTGTTAACAGCCGTTTGGATGAGTTGCAGGCTGCATTGTTAGGTGTTAAGCTTAAAACCCTTGATCAGGAAACGGCAACTAAAAGAGCAATTGCAAATCGTTACCTGCAGGAAATAAATAATTCTAAAATTATTTCGCCAAAAATAGCTGAGCAAAGTGCTCATGTCTGGCATTTATTTGTTGTAAGAACGGATAACCGTGATCATTTACAGCAATATCTTACCAGTAATGGCATTCAAACTATTATACATTATCCTATACCGCCACACCAGCAACAGGCTTATAAAGAGTGGAATAATTTAAGCTATCCTATAAGCGAAACTATCCATCGCGAAGTTTTAAGTTTGCCTTTAAGCCCTGTATTAAAACCCGAAGAGGTGGATCACGTTATAAAAACCTTAAATGAATATTAAAGAAGTTTTAAAAGAATCCATCATTTAATCTGAACATTTGAAACTTATAAAGACTTCTTTTTTTTCGGCTGTAATTACTTTTATCCGCATTGCTTCCAGCTTTGTAGCGAGCAAAGTGGTGGCTTTATTTACGGGTCCTGCTGGCATAGCACTAATTGGGCAGTTTTCAAACTTTATAACTATTGCGTTAACATTTGCTAATGGTGCAATTAATACAGGTGTAATAAAGTATACTGCAGAATTTGAAGGGGATGAGCAGCAATTAAAAAAGCTTTTTAGCACTTCACTCAAAATTAGTATTTATAGTTCAAGTGTATTTGGCTTAATATTACTCTGCATTGCAACCTATATTTCACAATGGCTATTTCATTCGTCTCTTTACACCAACCCTTTAAGAGTTTTAGGTATTACCATTATTTTATACGCTCTTAATTCACTCCTGATTTCTATTTTAAATGGAAAAAAGGAAATAAAAAGGTACACCTTAGTCAATACCGTAGGCAGTATTATTGGCTTAGTTTTTACAGTTGTATTAGTTTATTTTTATAAAATAACAGGTGCGCTTTACGCTTTGGTTTTAGCTCAATCCATCGTATTTTTTGTTACTTTAATAATGGTTATAAAAAGTAGCTGGTTTGCAAGATCATATTTCAACCAGCCTTTTGATAAAGAGACAGCCCACAAATTATCAAGATTTAGTTTAATGGCAATAGTTTCGGCCTTAACTGTGCCTGTTTCACAGATCATCCTGCGTAATATGGTAATTAGTAAATTAGGGATCAATGATGCCGGTTATTGGCAAGGCATGATGCGCGTTTCTGACGGTTACCTGTTATTGGTTACTACCTCTTTAAGTACATATTATTTACCTAAACTATCTTCATTACACCATGATGATGATCTGCGTAAAGAAATATATCAGGGATATAAGATCATTCTTCCTGGCGTTTTTGTTAGCTGTTTGCTTATTTATTGGTTACGTTTTTTCATAATTCATATCTTATATACTAAAGAGTTTGAAACCATGGGCGAACTCTTTGCTTTTCAATTAATAGGCGATTTTTTTAAAATGGCAGCCTGGGTATTAGCTTATTTAATGTTAGCTAAAGCGATGACCAAAGCATTTATTATAACAGAAGTTGTATTTAGTATAAGCTATGTTTTGTTAGGATATGTTTGTATACATTTGTTTAAGCTAAATGGTATTACCATAGCATTTGCAATTAATTATTTTGCTTATTTAATAATTATGATTGTGCTTTTCAGAAAATTATTGTTCAAATGAAGTATCCTTTAGTATCTATTATCATTCCCTGTTATAATCACGAAAAATATGTTGTTGAGGCCTTAAACAGTATTCTTGATGACACCTATCCCAATAAAGAAATTGTTGTAATTAATGATGGCTCTACCGATAATTCAAATAATCTAATAAACCACTGGGTGAGCCAACATTATGCAAATCATCTATCAATAAAATATAAAAACCGGAGCAATAAAGGTCTTTGCGCAACACTTAATGAAATGTTAGAATTGGCTAAAGGCAAGTATGTGTTGCCCCTTGCCAGTGACGATGCTCTGTATGGCAACACTATAGAACAAAGAGTATCTATTTTAGAAGAAAATGAAAAACATGGCAAACTTGTATTGGTTAGTGATGCTTTAGTAATTGATGAAAATAGTAATATTACCGGACAAAGTTCAATGGCCATTAATAAAGGAGATAAACTGAAGTTTAAAACGGACATTGGAATTTTGAAAGAAATGATAACCAATCCTTCAACGGTTGGTCCAATTTCATTAATTAATAAAACTATTTATAATAAAATTGGTCTCTATCCTGAAGACCTTTTTGCAGAAGACTGGTTTTTTTATCAGAGAGCTGCTTCTATAAAAGCCATTTTATTTTATGATAAAGTGGTGTCGTTATATAGAATGCATTCAAGTAATACCTCCGGTGGAAATATTTCAATCAACCAAAATATCCGACTTACCTGTGCAATTAAAACGTCTATATATAGAAATATAAGTTGGTACCCTACATTATATTTAAAATTTCTTGGAGTAAAAAAGCTTATAAGAGTAATGTTGATTATTTTAAAACTAAGAGTAAAAAGAACATTAACCAACAATTAGACTCAGTTAAGCCGTTTCTTCATAGATTAACTGTTTTATTCGCCTTATTAAACTATAATGGATATATATACCAAACTGTTACGATTACGATCACTGTATTATAAATTAAAGACTATCATATGGTATAAATTTTTTTTAAAAAATTGTGGTTCTAATAATCGTATTATCAGGCCTTTGTTGCTCACTCCCCAATGTGTGATTTTTAAAAATAATATCTTAGTAAGGGATAACTGTAGATTAGAAGGCGTTTTTAGCTATGCAGGCGTTAATTATGAACCTTTAATTACCTTGAATGACAACATTAGTATTGAGCAAAATCTCCATTTAACCTGCGCTAACAAAATTACTATAGGCGCAAATACCGCTATTGCGGCTAATGTTACCATAACTGATATTAATCATCCTTATGCCGATATAAGCTTGCCGCCAGAAAAACAGGTGTTACAAGTTAATGAGGTAATCATCGGGGAATCCTGTAAGGTTTATAATAATGCAGTTATATTGCCAGGTACGGTTTTAGGCAAACACAACATAGTTGGGGCTAATTCTGTGGTTAGTGGAGTATTTCCCGATTACTGCGTTATAGCGGGCACCCCTGCAAGAATTATAAAACTGTATAATTGGGGGACAGGTAAGTGGGAAAAAGTTGGGGTTAAAGGAGACAAATAGTTTTGAGTTTGCCAATTTAAACTTCACGAATGTATAATTAATAATTAAAGTTAGAATGGATATTAAGAAAAACAGACTTGCATTTTTAGATTTTTTACGTTTTATTGCTGCATTTTCAGTTTTAGGAGAGCATGTGTTTGAAAGATTGTTTCCTGCATTTATACACTTTACAACACACTACTTCCAATTGGGGCTTTTTGGGGTAATTTTATTTTTTTTAACAAGTGGGTTTATCATACCCGTTTCATTAGAGAAAGGAGCATCACTTAAAACATTCTGGGTAAGCAGAATATTCCGTTTATATCCACTTTATATAGTCAGTATTATAACAGTACTGTTAGGTATTCATTTTGGATTGTATAAAGTTAGTTTTCCGAGTCTAAAAACAATTATTACTAATTTATTTATGTTCCAGCTTTTTTTGGGGCAACCCAATATATTGGGATTATACTGGACCCTATGTCTTGAATTGTTTTTCTATTTTGTTGTTTCTATTATTTTTGCTTTAGGATTTATAAAAAAAAGCGTTTTTATTGCTTCTGTTTTTTTAGGAATCTCGTTTGTGGCCGGGGTAATAGCTATTGGATATTTTCATTTGGCAAGTAATGGCTGGGGATTAATTTTTTACCTGAGCACCATGTTTATGGGAACACTTTTTTACAGACTTGTCAATAATGAAATATCGTTTTCAACCTTTATAATAATGATTATTTTGGCTGCAGCGGTATTACTGAGTAATACCTTTATAAATCTATATGGTCATGATAAGCCAGAGTTATTAGGAGCCAGAAGTTTTTTACCTGTTACTACTGCAATAATCGGCGCTTACCTGGTATTCTTTGCAGTAGTAATACGATGCCAAAAATTTAACTTCCCTAAAGTTTTTGTGTTTTTTGGTGTAATGAGCTACTCCATATATCTTGTTCAGGGAATTATTTTGACTTTAATTCCAGAATCATCTAATGCATTAGTATTCACCTTTACCAGGATTGGGCTAACTATATCAATATCACTGGTTACTTATCATTTTGTTGAAAAACCTTTTATAAGATTTGGTAAAAAGCTGAGCGAATCAATAAAGGATAATAGAGATAAAAAATTGTTAGCTGAAGAGAAAGTATTATCAAAAGAATTTTGAGGTTCAAATTTCAGAGTACGACCATATAGGTAATTAATTGAGGCTTTCAGGCAGCGTTGTATAGAGATATTTCATAATGAAGAAGCAAATACTGATAACGGGCGGAGTTGCATTTATAATGTATAAATAAGAATTGATAATTTAAGCATGGATTCTACTTCCATAATAACTGATATATTAATATCTATTGAATGTATTGCTTTGACAATTTTATTGTTTGGGTTATATTATTTTGAAAAAATAAATGCAATTGAATTTATTTTATATGGTACCGCCTGTTCAACATTTTATATACCCTTTATAAGCATTACCGCTACTCCACTGTTTTTTATTTCAACATATTTTTTTATCTCCGAGGGAACGGCTCTTTTCAGAAGTAAGTTGAAAATGAAACTTTCACTATTGATTATTCTGTTTTTGCCGGTATTGTCCTCCATAACAATATCAGTACTTTTAACATTAGGTTATGATGTTTTTGATGGAAACAACCCTTCAGTGGGGCGTGTTTTGTATGATGGGGTATTTTTTTATGTTAAATACTTTTTACCTATAGTTTTTTTGGGAACAAGAATTTATCGCGAAAGCAAAATACATGATATCCATTACTTTTTTTCAATTATTAGAAAAGTAGCGATTTACTCTTGTTACATTGGCTTGTTTCAGCTCGTATTATCATCTATAATTAAGGATGAAACTATATTGAGAGTATTTGGAATGAGATCTAATTACCTGGCTTATGTAGCTGGTGGGCAAGATGCCGCAAATGCGCGCGTTTCGGCTTTTTTTATTGAACCTAAATTTCTGGCTGCCTTTTTGGTGGTATCGATACCATTATTCTTAAAAGAAAATAAAATCGCATCATTAATCCTGGTTTTAATAGTAGGATTATTAACCGCGTCACAAACCTTTATGGTTGGTGTATTGCTTAGTGGTATTATATTTTTTATCATCAAAAAAATCAAAAATATCAGAGCTAACGTTGCACTGGGAATAATGATGATTGTTATGTTTTTTTATTCTATTTCGTTGCTTAAAGTAGTATTTTTGGATTTTTATGCCACGCATAGTGATAATTATGTAGTCAACCTGGTGCTATCAAGAGCTGTTGACCGGTACGATACAGATGCCGATGATGGAGAGGCCAATATGAACTTTTTAGGAATACCGCTGCAAAAAGATTCTGATTTACCGATAGCTCTTTTTTTTGCTACTAAACCATTACTCTATTTGTCTGGATATGGATTAAAAAATGGGGGCTTTGTGCCAGCCAAGTATTACATATTTGATAATGAGCGAGTGAAGGATGGCTCATTAACATATAATTTGGATATACGCTGGTTTTATTTTACGTGTGAATTTGGATTGGTTATTTTTTTGATATGGTTGCACTATTTCACAAAAAAGTTTGATTCAACCATAATTACGCCTTTTGAAAATAAGTATTATGCATTTTTGATCGTGTTTTTATTCTTTAGCGGCATAGAGTTGTATATTATTCTCCTATATGCATTTTACATGGGTAGCAGTTATTACAATAAATCCAAAATGGATTCAAATACTCAATTGATTAATTGCAACAAATAAATTTAAAGAATTTAGATATGGTAAAAATAGGTTTAGTAACGGTTTTATATAAAAGTGATGATGTACTTGAAGATTTTTTTAAGAGCTTATCCTTGCAATCATTTAAAAACCACCACTTATATCTTATTGATAACTCTCCTTCGGTCGAAACAGATGATTTAATTGAAATTTTACTAATTAAATATCCTTTAACCCGCTATACCCATGTTAAAAACGCTTCAAATAATGGTGTTGCAAAAGGGAATAACCAGGGAATAAAGCTTGCATTTAATGATAACTCAGATTTTATCCTTTTGCTAAATAACGATATCGATTTTCATCAGCCATTTTTGTTAGATGAGATGATAAATTATGCTATTGCCAATAGCGAGAACCTCGTAATTCCCAAGATATTTTACTTTGGTACAAGAAAAATATGGCTTGCCGGGGGCGAAATTCATAGATATAAAGGTTATGCAAGCCATGTAGGTTACAATAAAGACGACAGCGACGAGTTTAACGTTATTAAACATTTTGACTATGCGCCTACTTGTTTTATGTTAATCAGCAGAAAAGTTTTTGAGGTGGTTGGCCTTATGGACGAGAACTATTTTGTTTATTATGATGATACCGATTACCTTGCAAGGGCCATTCACAAAGGTTTCAAAGTATGTTATCTGCCAAAGCTGGAGGTTTTTCATAAGGTTTCGTTTAGTACCGGAGGTGGCGAATCATTGTTTTCTATTTATTACCTAAACAGAAACAGAGTTTACTTTGTAAGGAAAAACTATCCATTTTTAGTACGGCAAATTGCGCTAAGCCACACCATAATAACAAGGCTCATCAAGTATTTGATTTACAAAAAGGATGAGAAAAAAACATTGCTAAAAGGAATCAAAGACGGATTTTCCATTAAAATTGGCCAATAGCATAATAAGATTATCAAATAATTAAAAAAGCATATCAGATTTATTAGACTGGATAAATGAGTTTACAGATTTTTTTAGATAATATAGTTTTTAATATTCAAAAGTTTGGAGGGGCGTCAACATACTGGAATGAGCTTCAAAAATATTTTGTAAAACTTAATAATGTTAATATAATTATTCAAAATAAGGAGCAAAGGCAATCTGCGCTTTTTGAAAATCAAACCAAATCGTATGATACGAATTATATATTAGAGGATCTTTTACCCTCATTTCTTACCAGATACTTGCCTTTAACAGTACGTTTGCCGGCTAAATCTCTGTATCATGCAAGTTATTATCGTACATGTCTTCAAAAAGATGTTGTAAATATTTTTACCGTTCATGATTTTACCCATAAAAAAGGGTTAGCTTCAAAATTTCCCCGCAAATTAGTGCATATATCCCTAACAGGTATTGGAATTAGAAATGCTGATGGCATTATTTGTATTTCAGAAAATACTAAGAAGGATTTGATGTTTTACTACCCTCAAATACCTGAAAATAAAGTAAAAGTAATTTATCATGGTGTCAGTGAACACTTTTTCCCGATTGAAAAAACAAGTAACAATATTTTAAAAGATGTTTTGAATGTAAACGAACCTTTTATTTTGTTTATTGGAAAAAGAGAGGGGTATAAGAAATTCGATATAGTGGCTGAAGCTGTTGAAAAAGTCGCAGATTTAAACTTGGTTATAGTAGGAGGGGGAGAATTATCAGCAGAGGAGCTCATTTATTTAAATTCGAATCTTGCGGGAAGGTTTATTAAATTGGATGGATTAAACAATACAGAACTCAATACTTTATACAATTACGCTTTTGCATTGATCTACCCGTCAGTTTATGAAGGATTTGGATTTCCCGTGGTAGAAGCTATGAGAGCTGGTTGCCCGGTAATTTCCAATAATCTTTCTTCCGTGCCTGAAGTTGGGGGCGATGCTATAATGATGATCACCGAAATTTCGGCAGATGCAATTGTAGAAAAAATTAATTTATTAAGACAAAATGAAGTTCGCCTATCCATGATAAACAGGGGATTAAAGCAAAGTGTAAAATTTAACTGGGAAAAATGTTTTAAAGAAACATACAGTTTTTATAAGGAGATTTATAATCGGAGGTTTTCAGAATAAATGATTTATAAAATAAAATGGCTACTAACAACCCTTTTTGTAAGATTAAAGGTGAAAAAGATTGGCTTATTATCATATGTAGGCCGCCCGCTGTTTATATTGGGAGGGCGCCGAATTATTATTGGTAATAAAGTCCGGATATTTCCTGGTTCAAGATTAGAGACACATGATAATGGCCAGATTGTAATTGAAGACGATATATCAATCGGACAAAATTTGCATTTAATTAGTGCGAATGAGCCAATAAACATAGGAAAAGGTACCACAATTTCCGGAAATGTATTTATAACCAATTTAGATCATGATTACCAGCAGATAGGGTTACATATTTTAAAACAAAAATATATTGTAAAAACCACAAGCATTGGTGAAAATTGCTTTATTGGATATGGAGCTGTAATCCAGGCGGGAACAATTTTGGGGAAACAATGCATAATTGGATCAAACTCAGTTGTTCGTGGGGTGTTTCCCGACTACTGTGTTATTGTTGGGGCCCCGGCGCGAATTATAAAGCGCTACAATGAAAAAAGTCAACAGTGGCAAAAAACACATTCAAACGGGATTTTTAACTAGAGAAATATATATAAATGAAAAAACGCATACTGATAACTGGCGGAGCTGGATTTATAGGCTCAAATTTAGCTTTGAAACTAATTGAAAATGGACATAGTATAACTATTTTAGATAATCTCTCAAAACAAATACATGGGAATGATCCACAAAATTCTTCTCCGTTATTTCAATCTATACAGCACAAAGTAAACTTTATTGAAGGAACAGTAACATCTCGTGCCGATTTGTTAAAGGCAGTGGAAAATCAGGACATCATTGTGCATCTCGCAGCCGAGACTGGAACGGGCCAGTCCATGTATCAGATAGCACATTACACCGATGTTAATATTGGGGGGACAGCCTTATTGCTTGATATATTGGCCAACACTAAACACGCTGTGAGCAAAGTAGTGATAGCATCGTCAAGGTCAATTTATGGCGAAGGGAAATATGAAAGCGGCGAGCTCGGATTTGTTTATCCCGGCCATCGTACTGATGAATTTATGCGCGCCGGTGATTTTGAAGTTAAATACCCAGGCAGTAGTGCTGCTTTAAAATTAGTTGCAACCGACGAAGGCTCAAAAATACATCCATCCTCCGTGTATGGTATTACCAAACAAAACCAGGAGCAAATGATCATGACTGTTTGCCCAACCATTGGTATTGCGCCTGTAGCATTCCGCTATCAAAACGTTTACGGACCAGGGCAGTCACTTTCTAATCCTTATACGGGTATTTTGTCTATTTTTTCTACCTTGATAAAAAATGGTAAAGAGATTAATATTTTTGAAGATGGAAAAGAAACGCGCGATTTTGTGTTCATTGATGATGTAGTAGATGCCACCATTTTAGGAATTGAGCAGGATGCCGCAAATAACGCGGTATTTAACGTAGGCACAGGTACCCCAACTGATGTAATTACCGTAGTAAAGGAGTTGTTTTCCAATTATAGAAAAGAAGTGCCTTACCAAATTTCAGGGAACTACCGGTTGGGCGATATCAGGCATAATTATGCTGATATTAGTAAAATATCGGCGACGCTTGGTTTTAAACCTAAGGTGAGCTTTGAAGAAGGTATCAGTAAATTTGCACAGTGGGTAAATACACAGCATATTCAGGAAGATAAATATTTAAAATCTATCCAGGAGATGAGAGAAAAAGGATTATTCAAATAACCGTATGAGCAGGAAATCTATTTTATTTATTGCCCCGGCATTTTTTGGATATGAAATTTCTATTACCAATGCCCTTATTGAAAACGGCTATGATGTTGATTTTTTTGATGAAAGAACATCAAATAATTCGTTTTTAAAAGCCATTTTTAGGGTAAAAAAAAGCTTACTCAATAGTGCTATAAATAAATATTATAAAAATATCCTCACTAAGATACAGCAAAAGCAATATGCTTATTTTTTTCTGATAAAGGGCGAAGTAGTACCGGTATGGTTTATTGTTGAGTTTAAAAAATTAAACCCTCAATCTAAACTCATTTATTATACTTACGATTCATTTAATAATAACAATGCCAATTCCCTGTACATTTTAAAGCATTTTGACAGTTGCTACAGCTTTGATTTTGAAGATGTAAAACTTAATCCGGTATTTAAATTAAAACACCTGTTTTACACCGGTGAATTCATTAACAACTTAAATAAACAGGATAAAAAATATTCAATTTCTTTCGTCGGGACGCTGCATTCCAGCAGGTATAAAACAATTAAACACTTATTCAATAATATCGATAAAACTTTTGCCTTTTTTTATTCTCCTGCTAAATGGTTTTTTTTGCTCGAAAAAATAATAAAAGGAAAACATGCCAATGTAAAGTGGCATGAGGTTAGCTTCGAAAAACTTTCCAGGCAACAAGTGGCCGAAATTTTCAAGTCATCAAAAAGCGTTCTGGATATACAACGTTCAGGACAAACCGGCTTAACCATGCGAACCTTTGAGGTGTTAGCAGCGGGGGCTACACTCATTACCACTAATACTCATATAAAAGAAGCTGCCTTTTATGATCCTGCATATATTATGGTTTTGGATGATTTGAACGATACGGAAATAATTGGGATTAAAGAGCGGATTGATAAGTTAGATGCTAAAATGGAACCAATTTTTAATGAACTTAATGAGTTTTATATAAACAATTGGGTAAAGGAGTTCATAAATCAATAATCGTAATAATGCCCGTAAATAGATATCAAAGTTTAATTTGGTTATATAACTTATATACATTAAAGCCATTTTATGAATATTTCCACGCGGTAAAAACTATGTTTAAGATAGCTGTTATGTGGGGTAATTCATAGCCTTTGACTAGTCTGAAGTAAATTATATGCTATTTAATTATAACGAAATTGTTACGCATGCATCTGTATTTTCTACAGCCCGGTTCAAAAGAGAGCGGCTTATTTATATTCAGGATAAATTGGATATAGCTTGCCATATTTAATAAAAAAAATAAAATAATTAATTTTTGATTGTAGCGTTTAGAACTTATTGTTCGTATTGGTATCATGTTGTTATTTATTTCTGTTTAATTCATATTCTTAATAGGAAATAATTATATTTGCAAACCCTTATCCATGAAAATACGCTACTCTCGATTTCTACCGCTCGTTACTTTTGTAAGCGATTTGATAATATTAAATATCGCGCTTCAAGTAGCCCACTTAGTTATTTTTAATTACTATTCATCCGAAATACAATCTGCAAATTTTATCTTATTAGTTAATTTGGCCTGGGTTTCTATAGCTTCAGTAACAAAAAACTATGTTATTAGCAGGCCTCTTGTATTGAGTGAAAATATCAGTAAGTTTCTGTCTTCCCTTATATACCATTTAGTTATGGTGCTTGGAGTGATATATTTTTTCAAGTTGTATGAGGTTAGCCGATGGGAAATGAGTGTTACCTATATCTTATTTTTTACGTTTACAATTGCAGAGCGCTCATTGATATTTTACATCTTGGACTATATCAGAAAAAAAGGGTATAACAGGCGTAATGTACTTCTTGTAGGTAATCAATCTATTGCAAATAGGCTAATAAAGTCATTCTCCAAACATCCTGAATATGGTTACTATTTTATCGATCTGATTTCCGAAGAAATGCTTCAGGACATGTCTGATGAAATGCTGCTTGAGAGGATGTTGGATAAAAATCCCAATGAAGTGTTTGTATGCTATCAATATCTGGATCAATCCTTGTTGAAAAAGATGGTTGATCTGGGCGATCAGAACTCTATCAAGATCAAATTGGTTTCTGATCTTGTACTGGATAATAATTTTGCCAAAATTGTTAACTATGAAAACCTTCCTGTAATACAGCTTTCATATAATCCTGAACTTAGTTTAAAGGTTGTATTTTTAAAACGAAGTTTCGATATCCTGTTTTCTCTGTTGGTTATGGTAATTGGATTCCCGATTTTTTTGATGTTATATATTATTACGAAATTAACTTCAAAGGGCCCTGCTTTTTTCTGCCAGGAAAGAATTGGTAAAGACCGCCGGCCTTTCAAAATTTACAAATTCAGGAGTATGTTTATCAATTCGGAGTTATTAGGCCCGCAATTGTCTACCGATAATGATCCACGTATTACTAAATGGGGGAGGATTTTGCGCAGGTCAAGGTTGGATGAACTACCGCAGTTTTGGAATGTTTTAAAAGGCGATATGTCTGTAGTTGGCCCAAGACCTGAACGCCAGTTTTTTATAGAACAACTTATATTAAAATCGCCTAATTACAAAAAGTTACTACGCCTTAAACCGGGACTTACTTCATACGGACAAGTAAATTATGGCTATGCAGAAAATATTGATCAAATGCGTCACCGGGTTCGTTATGATTTAATCTATCTAAGAAATATATCATTCAATAATGATGTAGGTATAATTTTAAAAACCTTAAAGGTGATGGTACAGCTTAAGGGCAAATAGCACTAAACCTATTTTATGTGGGCTACTTTTTTAATCAATTAGTAGCCCATTTATATTTTGCGCCTTTTTTTGCTATCCTAATTTCCTTAAAACCTAATCCCTGTATCTCCGGGTATAAAGATTACCTTAGGCTAACTGATCTTATATTTCTGCAGTTTTTCTTTACTCAATTACCTGATGAACCCCATGATCGGTCAGCTTTTAATTCTGCCGATTGTAAAATAACTTCACTCATCCCCAAATACCCGCACTCCTGTATTTTCTCTTTATATTACCAAATAGATTTTGTTGGTTTGTTTTGTTAACCAGGCGTACAATTAAAATTGAGACCGAATAAAAACATATCGCTTTACTGGAAATGTCAGCTAATTGGCTGGTCATTGGCTGGGTTGTTCTGGGCATTTTCTGCGTGGATGCAGGTACAGGATGCCCCACCACACAGGGGCTTTAGTTTTCAATTGGCATTCCTTCATTTTATATTGGATATTGTTGTTGGGATAGCTGTTACGCATACTTATTACCTATTTGCTCATAAGCTTAATTGGGTACAATTAAAGTTAAAAAGCATGCCTGCAAAGCTTATTTTGGCGGTGTTTGTTATGGGGCTGGTATACATGTTCCTGGTGATTATTAAGTTGTATGTGCTTCGCTATTATTTTAGCTATAATTTTAATGAAACTTTTTTCGGCTTTTTAAAGCTAAACTACCTCATAGTTTTGGCGAGTGGTATCAGGCTGATGGCAATTTGGGTGTTGGCATTTCATCTATACCATTATGCTGTAATGGAAATTGATACAGCCAAAGAGTATGCCCGCCTGGAGGTAGTGGCCCGCGAAGCTCAATTACAGCACCTGGCGGCACAGCTTAATCCACATTTCTTTTTCAACTCGCTCAACAGTGTTAAAGCACTCATCAGTACCAATCCGGTAAAAGCCCGGAGAGCGATAGATCTGTTGTCAGATCTGTTGCGCAATTCACTGTACAGACAAAATACCGATCTTATCTCTTTACATGATGAAATGAGTTTGGTAAACGACTACCTCGAACTGGAGAAGATCCGCTTTGAAGAACGGTTGCAGTTCACTATCACTTTTGACCAATTTCTGGATACCTGTTCAATCCTTCCCTTAAGCGTTCAAACTTTGGTGGAGAATGCCATTAAGCATGGCATAGCGCTTCAAAAACATGGTGGCCGAATTATTATTGCCATAAAAAAGCAGGAGGGTTATATCGGGATAAGTGTCCAAAATCCCGGGAGGCTAAACGGTGCTGTAGAAACCAATGGCCTTGGGTTGAAAAATCTTAGAGAGCGTTTGCTGCTACAATATTCAAACAAAGCATCGCTCAATTTAATAGAATTACCCGGCGATGGCGTTTTATCAACCATTACAATTCCGCTGTCATGAAAAAGATAAAAGTGATCATTGTGGATGATGAACGCCTGGCACGTGATGAAATTAAACAGGCGCTGTTAAGCTATCCGGAAATAGAGGTTTTGGGTGAAGCCGGGAATGCCGACGATGCCAGGCTTCTTATAGAAAAAAATAACCCGCAACTGATATTCCTGGATGTTCAAATGCCCGGAGCATCGGGGTTCGACTTACTGGAAATGTTGGATAATGTACCCGAGGTTATTTTTACCATCGCTTTTGATCAATACGCGGTTAAAGCATTCGATACAAATGCGCTTGACTACCTGGTGAAGCCAATCCGCGAGGAGCGTTTTGCAAAGGCCATGCAAAAGGTAAAGGACAGGTTGAGCTCAGCGCCGGTCAATCAGCAGATATTTATTAAAGACGGCAACAAGTGTTATTTTGTTAATCCGGCTGATATTTATCTCATTGAATCGTTGGATAATTACGCGGTGTTGTATTTTGGCAGTAACAAGGCTTTTCTGAAGCGTTCACTCAATCAGCTGGAAGATAAGCTGGACCCGGCGGTGTTCTTCCGGATAAACCGTGCGCAAATCATCAACACAGCATTTATCGCTCAGGTTAACAGGTTGCCCGGTGGTAAGTTAAATATAAAGTTAAAAACAGGCCAATTGCTGGAAGTGTCCGACAGGCAATCAGTAAAATTTAAAACTTTGAACAGGCTGTAGAAAAGCGGCAAGCCTAAGGCCGAAAGCTTTGTAGGTGTATAAATTAAATAATAATCAACATAAGAATGCCAGGTAGCATGAAAGCAAATTCGTAAACTTTCTGTTTTAAGCCCTCGGCTTTAGCTAAAAAAAATATCATGAAAAAATTAATGCTGTTGCTGGCTTTTATAAGCCGGTGTGTAACTCTTTTTGCCCAAAATGTACCCCAGGCGGATAGCCAGCGGTATATTATTAACGATAGTGTATTTATCAAAACGCTGCAAGGGCATACGCTTTCGGCAGTGGTGGTGCGCAAGCGCGATGTGATTGGTAAGCAACCGGCCGCTTTGTTTGTGTTTATTTATTCGGATACTAAAAGAAGCTTGGCCGAAGCCAAATATGCCGCCGACCATGGGTACGTAGGCATTGTGGCCGATGTGCGTGGTAAACGTCTAAGCCCCGAAGAAGTGGCTCCCTACGAGCACGACGCCGAAGATGTTTATGAAGTAATTGACTGGGTAAGCAAACAACCCTGGAGCAACGGAAAGGTGGGGATGTATGGCGGCAGTTATTCGGGTTTTGCGCAATGGGCTGGGTTGAAATATAAAGTTCACCCCGCGCTTAAAACTATTGTGCCCTATGTTTCGGCTATACCGGGGATGGGCCTGCCGATGGAGAATAATGTGTTCCTGAACGCCAATTATGGCTGGGCGTTCTACGTTACTAATAACAAATATTTAGATACCGCTACCTATAACAACCGGCAGCGCTGGGACGATCTGAATGATAACTGGTATAATAGTGGTGCATCATACCGTAAAATTGATAGTGTTGACCATGCGCGCAACAAATGGCTGCAACGCTGGCTACGGCATCCCGGTTTTGATAGGTATTGGCAATCTATGATCCCTTTTGGAAAGGAATATGCTAAGATCAACATCCCGGTGCTGGCTTTTGATGGATATTATGATGACGGGCAGACATCGGGCCTGTACTATCTGCGGCAATTGGCTAAATATAACCCCAGGGCCAATTATTATTTGGTAATGGGCCCATACGATCATTTTGGTGCGCAAAGGGGAGGGGAAGCCAATCTGCGTGATTACAAGGTTGATTCTGTGGCGCTCATCAACACCAAAGAGATCACCTTTCAATGGTTTGATTATATCATGAAAAATGGTAAAAAGCCTGCCATAATCAAAGACCGGATCAATTACGAAGTAATGGGTGCCAACCGATGGGATCATGCACCATCGCTAGAGAAAATGCACCAAAGCATGTTGAAGCTGTACCTCAGCAATGTTAAAAAAGACGATCAGTTTAAACTTTCGGCACAAAAACCGGCACAATTGGCCTGCCTTGAACAGGAAGTTGATTTTGCCGACCGCAAAACCATGAATAGTTTCGCCTATCCGTATCCTATTGTCCAAAAAGATATTTACAGCAACGGATTTACGTTCATAAGTGATAGTTTAAAGCAGCCTCTTATTGTAAACGGTGCATTTATTGGTCAGCTCACTGTTGCTATCAATAAAAAAGACTTTGATTACAGCGTAGTGTTGTACGAAGTGATGCCCAACGGCGAGTATTTTGAGCTCAGCTATTATGTTGGCCGGGCAAGTTATGCCGGGGATATCACCAGTCGTAAATTATTACAACCGGGAAAAATGACGGCTATCCCGTTTTCAAACACCAAGGTGGTGAGCCGTCAGTTGCGCAAAGGCAGCCGGCTGTTGGTTGTTGTCAACGTAAATAAAAATCGCTTTTGCCAAATCAATTATGGTACCGGGAAAGATGTTAGTGATGAAAGTATTGCCGATGCCAAAACACCTTTAAAAGTGAAGTGGTATAACAGTAGTTATGTAGAGGTACCGATATCAAAGTGATAAGAAAGGAAATATAAAGCAAAGAAATTGCGATGATGTGTTAGATGTGGGGGGGAACGATTTTGTGAAAAAATAATTGCCAATATTGTTTCCTTTTCAAAACAAGACGCCATTTACCTGTGTTCACTTACTACCTGCTTAACACATTTTATTATGGATAATTCAACACTAAAAAGTATCGCGCAGCGATTGATGGCCGATAATAAAGGCCTGCTGGCGATGGATGAAAGCATCCCCACCTGTAACAAACGATTTGCTGAATTAGGGATCCCTCAAACCGAGGAATACCGGCGTAAATACCGGGATCTTATTGTAAATACGCAGGGATTGGGCGAGTATTTAAGTGGGGCAATCCTGTTTGATGAAACCATTAAGCAAAGCACAACTGATGGTACGCTGTTTATTGATATTTTAAAACGGAACGGGATTATTCCGGGTATTAAAGTTGATGAAGGCGCCATACCAATGGCGGGATTCCCGGGAGAAAAGATAACCGAGGGCCTGGATGGCTTGCACGAAAGGCTAAAGGCATATTACGATATGGGGGCTCGCTTTGCTAAATGGAGGGCAGTTATTACCATAGGCGATGATATACCCTCTACGGCGTGCATTAAGGCGAATGCTTATACCCTGGCACGTTATGCTATTCTTTGCCAGGAAACTGGTTTGGTACCCATTGTTGAACCAGAGGTGGTGATGAATGGTAATCATTCATTAGCGCAATGTGCTTCTGTAACCACCGAGGTGCTGCATGCCGTTTTTAACGCATTATACCAGCAGCGTGTTGAGCTGGAAGGTATGATCCTGAAACCCAACATGATTTTGCCCGGTGAAGACAGTACCGAAAAGCCAAGCTTGGATGAGGTTGCCGAAGCTACGATAAAATGTTTTTTAAGAACCGTGCCAGCCACGGTGCCGGGTATAGCGTTTTTATCTGGCGGCCAGTCTGCCCAATTGGCGTCAGAACGGCTGAACAGGATGCATACCCATTTTGGCGATATTATGCCCTGGGCGCTTACCTTTTCATTTTCAAGGGCAATACAACAGCCTGCACTGGAATTGTGGGGAGGTAAAGACGAAAATATTGCAGCAGCGCAGCAGGCTTTGTTGCATCGTGCGGCCTGCAATAGTGCCGCTAAAATGGGGCAATATACAGCAGCAATGGAAACGGTGAGCCAACCCTAAATCGCTCTCATTTTATTGCCTTTGGGTTCGTGTGTAACTTCGGCAAGCCCCAAAGCCTCCATCAACGGTGGTATGTACATGCCGAAACGCCCGCGAAGGCCCTTCTTTAATCCATACCAGCCGCCAACGGGGTTTGTTTCTGAGCGGCCCCAGGCTTCTACTGTGCCTTCTTTGGCGGGCTTTTGCTCGTCGGCGCTGCCAAGTTCCATCCAGTCGCCATGAGATTTTAACATGGCATGAAGGTCATGGAGGCATTGATAATCATAATGCAAAACAGTTTTGCCAACAGTACACACCAAAATTTCTTTGCCATCTTTTACATCGGTGTGCATAGTAAACGCTGATGATAAAGGAGGCGTTTTTAATGCCATGGGATTTTCTTTTGTGCCGATTTGATCTTTCATATTTTACTGATTAACTCATTAAGCGGTTGCTATAAATATACTTTTTTTAATAAAGAAATCTTCAAATGATAAAAGGTTTTACTGGCGAATTTAAAGTGTTGTTTTAACACATAAGGAGGTTGTTAATGGACTATTCAACTATCAAAAAAAATAAAATTGTGTGATTTTGGCATAATGATATGTACAATTCTCAATTTGTAATGAATGATCACTTTTACAATTTTATTTATCTATAATAGTACTGCATATAGCTGGTAATATGTTTGTGTTTATGTATTATCCAAGTGCAAACCAATTATAAATTTATGAGTAACGGCTTTAAAAGACGAGATGGCTTTATTGGAGAAAAGCTGATAAATATTCCTTTAAAAGTATTGGATGATGCCAAGACTAAAGAGCCAGAACTTTTCCCGGTTTACATTACCCAAATTGGATATTTCCCAAAAGCAAGTTTTCATTACCGCGAACGCCGTAAAGGATGTGAGGATAATATACTAATTTATTGCCTGCAGGGAAAAGGGCATTATATACTGGATGATAAACGGTACGAGGTAAACAGTAACCAGTTTGTTATTATTCCGGCTACGGATAGGTATATGCGCTATTGGGCTGATAATGAGGATCCATGGACTATTTATTGGGTGCATTACACCGGGGCTGGTATTGATGCTTTTAACCGGGCACTCAACCTCTGCATTACAAATGGGCCCTTATTGATCCCTTTTAATGAGAAAGCCTTAGAAATTTGGCAATACATATATCAAACCCTTGAAATGGGTTACAGCATTGAAAACTTGTGTAATGCCAATTTTTGCCTTTATCATTTTATTGCTACTTTTTTGTTTCCTCATCGTAAGATTAAAAACAATACAGAAAGCGGGGAGGATGTTATTACCAAAACCATTCACCGTATGCGCAATAACATTGATAAAAAATTTACTGTGGAGGAGATGGCTGCAAGTCATAGTTTATCGGTATCGCACTTTTCAAACCTTTTTCGTAAAGCCACCGGAATGCCGCCTATTGATTATTTTATCCATATTAAAATGCAAAAAGCCTGCCAGTTGTTATACACAAATGGCGATAAGATAAGAGATATAGCTACAGGGCTGGGCTATGATGATCCGTATTACTTTTCGCGCATTTTTAAAAAATACATCGGCTCATCGCCAGAGCAGTACAGGTTAAATGTTAAAAATATAAGTTGATTAACTTTATTTTATTCAATAAGCCAGGGAAATCGCGTTTAAAATTTATAACGGTTTTTCTATCAATATGAGGGAGTTCGAAAGTTAGAAAGCGTAGGTCATGCAGAATTTATTTCGGCATCCCACGTACAAGTAAGCACGGGAAAGTTTACAACGGGCAAGTCGGAGGCTTGGCAGGTGTGAATATCCTGTGGGATGCCGAAATAAATTCGGCATGACTTCATTCTTAACAAAGCGATTTTCCTGTTCAAAAACCGCTTTGTTAAGAATGGTTCTAAATAAAACATATCACTTGTAATAAACATTATTAGCTATCTGTTTTGTATTTTTGCATTTGTATTAATTTTATATAAACCGCAAATGAAAAAAAGTTCAATTTTTGGCCTTGTTGTTATAGCCATTGCTATAGCGGTTATCATTAGTGTATACTCCAATTCAAGCACTTATGGTTCTTTTGGCGATGCCACAAAAACCAACAGCGAATTGCATATTGTAGGGCACCTCAATAAATCAAAAGAGTTGTTTTACGATGCCACTAAGGATGCCAATTACTTTTCGTTTTACATGAAGGATAATAAGGGAGAGGAACGTAAAGTTATTTTTACAGGTACCAAACCCGAAGATTTTGAACGGAGCGAGCAGCTGGTGCTTACCGGTGCCATGGTTGGCAACGAGTTTCACGCATCAAAGATCCTGATGAAATGCCCATCAAAATACACCCAGGATAAAATAGAAGTTACAGAAGTTAAGGCCAAACAGGCCAGTATATAAAACCATTTTAATGGATACAGTTTTTAAAGGTGAACACCTTTTACCGGGCCAGATTGGTCAATTTTTTATCGTTCTTTCTTTCGGAGCCGCACTTTTATCTTGCATCAGTTATTACTTTGCTACTACCGAAGATGCCGGGAAACTGGATAGCGTTTGGAAAAAACTTGGCCGCATAGGCTTTTTTATTAATACAGCTTCTATTTTAGGGATAGGCTCCTGCCTGTTTTTCCTTATCTATAAGCACTATTTTGAGTACCATTACTCCTGGGCTTATACCTCACGCTCATTGCCTTATTATTATATCATATCTGCCTTTTGGAATGGGCAGGAGGGGGGCTTTTTGCTTTGGTTATTCTGGCAGGCGGTTTTAGGCGTTATACTTATCTTCAGGGCCAAATCATGGGAAGGGCCGGTTATGACAGTTGTGGCGCTATCGCAGGTAATGCTGGCCACAATGATTTTGGGTGTTGAAATACTTGGCCAGCGAATAGGTAGTTCGCCATTCTTGCTGCTGAGGCAATCAATGGAAGCTCCAATTTTCTCAAACCCCAATTACCTTGAGTTTATAAAAGATGGGCAGGGCATGGTGCCATCCCTGCAAAATTACTGGATGATCATTCACCCGCCAACCTTATTCCTGGGCTTTGCATCAATGGTGGTGCCGTTTGCCTATGCGATAGCAGGATTATGGCAAAAGAAATATAAAGAATGGGTTCAACCCGCTATACCTTATGCACTATTTGCCTGTATGATACTGGGCACCGGTGTGGTAATGGGTTCGTTCTGGGCATATGAGTCACTTAACTTTGGTGGTTTTTGGGCATGGGATCCCGTAGAGAATGCTTCTATTTTCCCCTGGATAACCCTGGTGGCCGCGGTTCACGTACTTGTTGTTTATAAAAATACAGGCCATTCCTACTTTACAGCTACGTTTTTAGTTTTGGTAAGCTTTGTGCTGGTTTGGTACTCATCGTTCCTTAACCGCAGCGGTATTTTGGGCGATACATCTGTACACTCTTTTACCGATCTGGGTATGTTTTGGCAGCTGGTTATAGGCATTATGTTATTCCTGGTACTATCGGTAGTGTTGCTGGTGCGCAGGTGGAAGGAGCTGCCTATCACCAAAAAAGACGAAGAAACCTACAGCCGTGAATTCTGGATGTTTGTTGGCGCCGTGTTTTTAGGCCTTTCGTGTTTCCATCTATTGGTGGTAACCTCGGTACCGGTTTGGAACGCTATATTCCATACCAAAATGGCGCCGCCATCAGATATCAAAAACCATTACAACGTTATTCAGTCGTCTTTTGTGTTTGTAATTACTTTGCTAACCGGCTTTACCCAGTTTTTAAAGTACAAAAAAACAGATGTTACCCGGTTTTTTATCACCACCGGTATTTACCTGTTTTTTGCAGCTTTGGTTACAGCGCTTATTGTTTACGCTTCGGGCGTTTACAAACTTAACATTGTGTTTGTATTGGTAATGTGGGGTTCGGTTTATTCGGTAATAGCTAATGCTAAAGTATTGGCAGATGCCTTTAAAGGTAAGTTTAAAATGGCCGGATCTGCGGTTGCGCATATAGGTTTTGGCTTGCTGATGGTAGGCGCGCTGATATCTGCAGGTACCAGCACCGTAATATCTATAAACAATACCGGCGAAGGTTTTTCCCAGGATTTTGCCAAAGAGCAAAACCCACGTGAAAATATAACTGTGTATCGCAATCAGCCTCAAAAAATGGGCGATTATATGGTGACCTATATCGGCGATTCCATATCATCTCCAAATCACTTTTTTAAGATCAACTATAAAAAAGTGGATGCCAGCGGTAAAGTAACAGAAGAGTTTACGTTGAAACCAAAGGTACAGGTGAATAAAGGTCAGCTGGCATCTTCGCCGGATACAAGGCACTATTTACTGCATGACATGTATACGCACATCACCATGACTAATGCCATTACGGCGACAGAGGGTGGTAGTGAGAACGCCGACGCGGCTCATGATGCAGATAACGATGATAAGAACTATGATGCTCCTGTAGCCCATGACGTTGCACCGGGCGATACCATTAAATACCGCGACGGATATATAGTACTAAAAGCCCTTAATAAAGAAGCCAAAGTGCAAAATATCCCCCTTACCGATAGTGACGTAGCTATTGGCGCCGACCTTGAAATAGTATCTAACGGTAAAAAATATAGTGCAAGGCCGGTTTATATGATTAAAAACGGTAACGTATTTGATTTTGCCCGTAAAGTTGATGATGCAGGTTTAAAATTGCGTTTCAGCAAGGTAATACCCGAAACTAAAAAGGTACAGATCATTGTTTTTCAACAGCCGGAAAGCAAGAAGAAATTTGTGGTGATGAAAGCTATACAGTTTCCTTACATCAACTTCTTTTGGGCCGGTACTATTATTATGGTAATAGGTTTCTTTTTATCCATACTTCGCAGAAACAAGGAACTGAAGACGGTTTAAGTGATATTGGATGGATAACCGTTTAATATCGCATCATAAAAATATATTGCATGATGGTTTTACCATTATAAATAACGTTTACAACGATGCCGAACTTAGGGGAATCCTTGATGTTATAGCGTCGGCAGATCAATCAAACCCGGCATTTAGAAAAACGGAAGATTTGTTTGCCATAAGGCAGTTTTTAAAGGAATTACCGCAGGTAGTTCCTTTAATTTTTAACAGCAATTTAAAAACACTTATTCATGCGTTGTTTGATAGCAACTACTTTGTTATAAAATCCATCTACTTTGATAAGCCCGAATTAAGTAATTGGTTTGTATCCTGGCACCAGGATTTGACCATTGTGGTTGATAAAAAGGCCGATATCCTGGGCTATGGTCCATGGACGGTAAAGCAGAACCAGTTTGGCGTGCAGCCGCCCTTAGATATACTTCAAGATAACTTCACTATTCGTATTCATTTAGACGACACAGACCAGGATAACGGCGCTTTAAAGGTGATCCCCGGATCGCACAAAAAGGGCGTTTATCGCCCCGAAACCATCAACTGGGCTGCGGAAACAGAAACAACCTGTAATGTAAAAGCCGGCGGCGTAATGGTTATGCGTCCGCTACTCCTCCATGCATCAAACAGAACTACCAATAATAAAAAGAGGAGGGTAGTGCATATTGAATTTAGTAAGACGGAATTAGCAGAAGGATTGGGTTGGGGTGAGAAAATGGATTTTGATTTTTAATACTGCGTACTGCGGGTGAGGTTGTCTTACTCGTTGTCAATAGGTTGTACATATTTTATACCTGAACTAATAAAAAAACTTTTTAGCAGGTCAAATTTTTGGTTGCACAATTCGCCTATATCTATTTTGTTTGATTGAGAAGAATAGTTATGGCAATGAAAACAGATGTCAATGTGGTCAAACACTTTGCCTTTTTTGTTAAAAAATATCAAAGAATTACGTGGCTCAAAACATGATATCCCATGGCTTCTATTATACCCCATCTTTTTTTGATAATCAGTGTTAAAAATGATATTTGTCAGCTGATTAATTTGGTCCTGGTTTAATATTTTAAATTCAAGTAATGTAGAGTAATCTAATTTATTTTTAGTGATTACTAAGCCTTTTTGTTGTTGTTTCTCTATATAAGTGAAGGCTTTTGTGGGATGTAAAGTATCTGAAAATAGCGGCGTGTTTGGTTCAACATAATACAAATATGATACAGCTAATATTTTAGCGGCTTTTGAATATGGATACTTTTTTAAGCGCTGGGCAATTGTATACTGATAGGTAAGGGCGCAATTGTCATATTCGGGTTTCCACCGTTTATATAGTTCATGCTGTTTATTGTATTCCGCTTCTAATTTTTTTAACCGGTTTTTCTGATTAATATGCCTGCTGGTATCAGCTGTAAATGTACCTGCATAGCTATTGTAGCTAAGTCCCATCAACAAAAACAAGCAAGACAATAGTTTGGGTTTCATTTGGTTAAGTTACCAAAATGAAATTATCCCTGCTTTAAAAATGAAAGTATCTTCGCGTTCACCGTATCTGGTTTCTCCAGGAAAGGCAAATGCCCGGCATCAGTAACCGGGAAAAAATCCACTTTCAATACACTGCGGATAGAATCGCTTAAGCGGAATGGCACTGTTTTATCATCCTTGCCCCATATTAACAGTACTGATTTATTGGCACTGTTAAGGCAAGCGTTACTCTCGCGGCCACCTTCGTTATAGTCATACAGGGTTGATACCAGGGCGTTCCTAAAGCCTTTATATTTCATTTGTGGCAGATAAAGCTCTTCCCATCCCGGATGTTGTTTGGGGTATTTAAAATCGGTAACCTGCCCTCTTGCCCGCTCCTTTGAATTTACAGCCTCGTTGTATATCGTTACATATTTGGGAGCATTAGGCTTTCTGTTTTCGTAAGCCGGATCAATAAGTATAACTTTGTTGATCAAATCGGGATGTTTGCAGGTAAAGTTGGTAACAATTTTGCCACCGAAAGATACACCGGCCAAATTGATTTTGCCCTGCAGCTTTAACTGTTTAATAAGGTCAAATAACTGGGTATCGTATAGTTCTTTATTATAAATAACAGCAGGTCTGTCAGAGTAACCCCTACCGTAGGTGTCATACCGTAATACTTTATAGCCTTTATTAACAAGGTATTCATAGGTGCCATCCCATATATAATAGGGAACGCTAAAGCCATGAACAAGTATAACAACTTCGCCATTCTGGGGGCCTTTAAGCTCGTAATGAGTAATGCCCTGGCTTAGTTTGATAAAGCTGCCTGCAATATTTTTACGGTCGGCATCGGTTAAAGTTTTTTCCTCCTTATTGTTATATTCATAAAAACAATATAATATGAAAAAGGCTGCACCGAACAGAAATATTACAATTATTATACTTACTTTAAGTATTTTCATAGAGTATTAGATGATGATTACTAAAATACACAAATATTTAATCGGATTTAGCTGATTAACAGTTTAATTGTAAAATTAATATGCGCATAACAATTATAGGATCGGGCAACGTGGCAACACATATGGCGGCAGCTTTTAAAAATGCCGGTCACCGTATTGTACAGGTTTATAGCCCTAATATGCACAATGCGGCGTTGTTAGCTTATCATGTAGGAGCTGCAGCCATAGATGAAATCAGTAATATCGACCCAAACACAGATATATTTATTATCGCGATTAAAGATGATGCTATAGCCCAAACTGCCGAAGCATTAGCATCATATCAAAAACTAATAGTGCACACCTCCGGTTCAACAGGTATAGATGTGCTGTTGACTCATACTAATAAGGCCGGAGTACTTTATCCCCTTCAAACTTTTAGCAAAACCCGCGAAGTTGATTTTGCCACTGTTCCGTTGTGTATTGAAGCTGCAAATGATAATATATATGCTGATTTAGAGCAACTTGCAACTACTGTAAGCAATAATATTTATAGCATTAACTCATCGGGGCGCAGAATATTGCACCTGGCAGCAGTGTTTGCCTGTAATTTTCCGAATTACTTATATGGAGTGGCGCAACAACTGCTTACTGATCATGAATTGGACTTTAATTTACTACGGCCACTGATATTGGAGACCGCCCAAAAGGTGCAGCAACAATCACCTGTGGCAGTACAAACTGGTCCGGCGGTTCGTAATGATCAAACAACCATGGATGAGCATCTGCAAATGCTTGTTAATAAACCCCAGTTACAGGATATATATGCTTTATTGAGTCAGGGTATTATCAAAAACAATAATGGTGAGCCCGGGGATAAGTAATTTTGTTACTTTTGCCTAAATGAACATTTTTAAAGTAAAGATAAATTTCGAGGAAAAAGGGCACGAAGCCATTGAGCTGCCAATAGCCGAGGGAGAATCTGTATTGGACGTATGCCTGGAGAATGGCATAGAACTACAGCATAATTGCGGCGGAGTTTGTGGGTGTAGTACCTGCCACGTTTACGTTAACAAAGGAATGGATAACATCCAGGAAATTTCTGACAAAGAAGAGGATTTTATTGACAGGGCAGTTAACCCACGCATCAGCTCTCGCCTGGGTTGCCAGTGTGTAATTGTTGACGGCGATATAGAGGTTACCCTGCCAGATCAATCACAATTCCTTGGCCATTAAGAAATTTTAGAACAGCCCGGAAAGCCGGAAACGGTTTTGCTCAGAACGCGCTATGCGACAAGAGCAATAATTACGGGATGCCTTTAATGTGTCATTAAAACAGAGATAAATACCAAATATAACGTATAGCTTAATATTAAGCGTATAACACAAGAAAATGAGCGAAAACAGATTTGCCCTACCAATTCACTGGAACGATTACGAGGATATTGCCATTGAACTTTACGAAAAGTTTGGTGCCGAATTTGACGAATCAAAAATATACAGGATTCGTTTTACTGAGTTATTGGAGTGGGTGCTAAGCCTGCCCAACTTTGCCGGTACAAAAGCCGAATCAAACGAAGGCCACCTGGAGCAAATTCAATCGGCCTGGGTATATGAGTGGCGGGATAATCAATAGTCCTGTTTACAGAAAATAGTTAGCAGTTATTAGTTAAAAGTTAGCGTAATCTCCCGGCGTAGTCGTTTCAGAAAATTAATCTGAATGGCCGGTGTAATTAAAATAAAATCAGTGTAATCCTCCAATGGAATCATTCCTGAATAAGTTAAAAGATATAACCACATTTATTTTTGATGTGGATGGTGTACTTACCGATGGTTCTGTTTTTGTAACAGATAGCGGCGAGCAAAGCAGGGCATTTAATATAAAGGATGGTTATGCCCTGCAGTTGGCTGTTAAATGCGGTTATAATGTTTGCGCCATATCTGGCAGCAGATCAAAGAGTGCCATATACCGTTTAAATAGTTTGGGTATCCAGGATGTTTATATGGGTACACATACCAAATCGCAGCGGTTTAAGGTTTACCTGGAAGAGAAGGCCATTATAGCTACCAATGTTTTATACATGGGCGATGATATACCCGATTTGGAAGTAATGAAACTTGCCGGCTTACCTGTTTGCCCGGCCGATGCGGTTGAAGAGATAAAAGCAGTAAGTGCTTACGTATCTCCTTACGGCGGCGGTAAAGGCTGCGCCCGCGACATCATTGAAAAAGTACTAAAAGTACAGGACAAGTGGATGAGCGAAGAGGCCTACAGCTGGTAGCTTAAGTAAAAAGTAAAAAAGTAGAAGTTCAAAGTCCTTGGTCGAAAAAAAAGTCCTTTGTCCATAAATCTTTGCTCCTTGCTCAAAAAAAATCCTTTGTCCCAAAATCTATAAATCTTTGCTCACAATGAATATTCCCAAAATCATTCTTGCATCTAAATCGCCTCGCAGGCAGGAGTTGTTGAGGTTAATGGATATGGATTTTGAGGTAGTATTAAAGGATGTGGATGAATCATATCCCGAAGGTTTAACACCCCAGGAAGTTGCAGTTTATATTGCCCGCAAAAAGGCTGAGGCTTTTGATGAAACAATAGGGGATGAGGTAGTGCTTACTGCCGATACTATTGTTTGCGTTGAAGGCCAGATATTAGGTAAGCCCGAAACAGCGGAGCACGCTATTGAAATGCTGCAAATGCTATCTGGCAAAGTGCACCTGGTTATTACCGGTGTATGTCTTTTATATAAACATAAGTATAATAATTTTTTTGATGTATCAGAAGTATTTTTTCGGAAGTTGAGCCTTGAAGAGATCACCAATTACGTGACCGAATATAGCCCGCTTGATAAGGCCGGTTCATACGGCATACAGGAGCGTATAGGGCTTATTGGTATCGAAAAAATATATGGGTCATATACCAATGTAGTAGGCCTGCCAACCGAGAAATTATACGCCCAGTTAATTAATTTAAATAAATAATATTTAAATTAAACCTTTCATTTCTCCATAGTCTAACAACAAAAAATAAGGGAGTAAATTTATCATGAAAAGAACTATTAACATGGGGCTGGTAATGTTGCTGGTATCAGCCCTGTCTGCTTGCAGCAGTTACAACTATTACACCGCAGCCCGTAACAAAACCGATCTATCAACCTATCGCACATTTGCCTGGTTACCGCCTGATGTTCAAACTAACAAAGCCGGGGCCGTAGTGAAAAAAGAGATTGGTGATGAAGCCGTAAAAGCTGCAACCATCACCGCGTTACAAAACAAGGGCCTAAAATTACAGGAAACCGATCCCGATCTGTTGGTAAGTTATTCAACAATAACCGGCAGGGGCGTGAAAAATGAATTTTATCCATCCTATTATGGTGGCCTGTATTCTGGCTTTGGCTGGGGCGGTTTTGGCTGGGGTTACCGTTCATTTTACGGTGGGTTTGGCGGCTGGGGCTTTCCTTATTACGGAGGCTATTATGGTGGATACTATGGCGGCGGCGTTGTTGCCCGTGTACCCTATAAAGAAGGCACCCTGATCATTGATATTATTGATCGTAACAAGCGCACACTGGTGTGGCGTGGCTTTGGTGTAGGCGAGCTACACAATCCAAAAACAACACTTAAAGAATTGCCAAAGGTTGTTAACGGCATATTGCAGCAATTGCAATTAAACCAAGTTAATCGCCAACCGGTTTTAGATACCAAAAAAGTTTAAGATATTTTATTCCTCCTGCAAGCAATAAAACAAAAATCCCTTCGGGCCCTAAGCCTGAAGGGATTTTTGTTTGCGGTGTAAGTGAATGGCAGCAAGTATTCCTGCAATAGCAACCAGTATAATTACCCAGGTATCAAGGGGGCAGGGGTCAAGCGGGTCGGTACCATCACAGGCTTCGCCCTGGGCAAAAGTTATTAACGGGATGAAAGAAATTAGTATGAAGGAAAATATCTTCTTGCACATATCGGTTCGAGAGAAATAAATTATTGTTTGATTAACTTTTTTTGCCCTAAGGTTTTCTTCGTTGAGCTATCGGTTACTTCTACTATATAAGCTCCTGGGATTAAATTGTAAGCATTTACCTTGATGTTATCTCCCGGATTTTTTGAGTTGATAACCGTGTTCCCCATCAAATCGGTAACACGCACCTGTACCTGCTTAGGAATAGTTGACGCATTAATTTTAATATTGAACTGGGTTATAACCGGGTTAGGATAGACTGAAAAGAAATCATCTGCTGTTGAAAACTGGCTGTTGAAATTCAACGTTGCTGTGCTGTAAGTAGTATTGCCAAAAGCATCAACCTGCTTTAACCGATAATTATTGACGCCGGTTAAAGGACTTTTATCCAGATAAGTATAAATGCCACTGCCATCGCTTTGCACGGTGTATAGTGGAGATCCATTCTCTCTTTCTATCGTGAAATTGGTGAAGGTCGTCTCTTTTTCAACCTTCCAGGTTAATAAAGCACCGTTTTTAACCGCTTTGGCTGTAAAACCAAGGAGATGGTAATTGTAATCGCTGTTTTTATGAAATACTAATTCAAAGCGATCGCTGCCATAGGAGGAAGCATCATTTCGATTGACATGGAATAGATATTGTTTGTATTTGCTGAAAAATATAGAATCCTTTTTATAATGATCAATTAAATATACATCAAAGCGGGGATCAATCGAATCAAAGCCGGTAGCCGATAAAGTATCGAGTTTGGTTGATGATGAGGCGGAAGCGTAAAGCTTAATTCTCATTGATTCATCAATACTGTGCATATGATTGATGGCTAATTTTTTATTGCTGTTAAAGGCATAACTTGTTAATGATACGGCGCTTCCAATCCCCTGCAGGTAATCCGCATCCTTATCGCTTTCATATTCATTTTTGGCCTCAGGTTCAAAAGTTAAAATAATATCATCGGCATTGATTGAATCCTGCGATAGCTTGATCCTGAGCATTTGGGATACCAAAGCACTTTTAAACAAAAGACCGTTACCCGTATTTTGGGTGTTTATTTTAGCCCCTTCGTGAAAAGTAAGTTTTGCAGCAGTAACTGTTTTGATTGAATCAACTTTAACAAAAAATCCCTGACCGCTTACAATGATGTGACTGGAGTTACGTGTACCCAATCCGCCTGCGGTACCTTGCTGGTAAACGCCATAGTTTTTACTCCTGTAATCAAAAACGTAAGCGGAGTTTTTTAGGTTGGGGCCGTATATGCCTGTACCCGGATCTGCCACGCCATTGGTAAACTTGTCCCAGTCGATAGAGGATGCGTAGGGGTTACCTACCAGGTTAAATCCCCTAACAAAACTTGGGGATATGTAATTACTAATTCCGGTGGTATAGGAAAGAAATGTATTTGCTCTGAACCAAATTTTAACAGGAACATCCCCCTGGTTAAGGGTGCCTGTAGCGGTAGATGTAGATGACTCTGGATCGGCAAATTTACCGCCAGAGCGTGTTACTTTACTGGCAACAAGTGTTTTATCTCCAATATAATAAAGCATATAGCCATTGCCTACAGGGAAGGTTATGCTCGTTGAGCCGGTGCCTGCGACATTAGCTACCGGGAAAGTAGTAGTACCTGTGTTGATGGCATTAACACCTTTAAAATTTCCACCATTAAACGTGGCCGCACTTGATGGCAGGTCTTCCCTATATACATATATGGTGGAGTTACCCGCCCCCAAAGAGGTAAAGCCAGAACCTGTTCCACCCGGACCAGCGGTAAAAATGGATGATGGTGAGGTGCTTAAAAAATCAAGGTTGTAAAGAGCCGTATTACCCGTGTTATTGGTAACGGAATTGGTATTAACGGCAGAAGATGCTAATCTATATCCCCTGTAGGTCGCTACTGCTCCTCCACTAAAATACCGCTCAACTTTTACATTTCCTATAATTGTTGAGGTTGTATTTAGGATCTGGGTTACGGTTGCTGATGAGGAAGMATCAGATTTTAATGTTAATACACCTCCTGCATCAAGTTTGGTAGTTGCATTATTGGCCAGCGAAAGTGTTCCTGTACTGGAAACCGCAAAACCTCCGGTTCCAGACATGGTTTTAGGGCCCGTTAATGCGCCGCCAGAAAAACTTACTTTGTTAAATGTTGTTCCAGTGGCGCTGTTGTCAATTAATGCCTGTGAGCTACTGCCATTAAAATTAGTTGTACCTGTGCTTTGTGTGTATACGCCACCAAGGTTATTGGTATAATCACCTGTAATGCTTAAATCGGCTGATCCTAATACCAACGAGCCGCCGCTATTATTAGTCAAATTACCTGTAATGGTAATAGGGCCTACGTCCTGCGTTACTGTGGTGGAATTTGTCCAGTTACCTGCAACTGTTACCGTAGGATCATTGGTATATAAATTTACTGCCCCGCCGCTTGTTGTAAATGCACCGGTAACAGCAAGCGTACCTGAGCTTACTTTTTTAGGACTTGCATTGCTAAAAGTAAGGGTTGAACCATAGGTTATAGCTGTAGAAACAACCTGGGTATTACCAGCCACATTGCCATCATAAGTAACCGATTTTGTTGTTGCATCTGTAGCTGTATTTAACCAGCTGCCCTCAATTGTTAAGGGTATACTGTTGGTTGCTAAATCAATATTGCTGGTTCCCTTAAAATCGCCTTGTATATTTATGCTTGTAATCCCCGAAAAATTTACAGTAGTTGAACCGGATGAAGTTAGGTTACCCCTGACTACGAAGTTGGGCGTAGCATTTGGGGCAGTTCCTGAATTAACACTCATTGTTGTGCCTGTAAAAATGATATTTGGCGGCAAATTGGTTTGCCCCGCATTTGGCGTATATAAATTAACTATTTGCGTAGGTGAAGTATATTCAATTGTAGATGTTGGATCAATGACATCATTGGCACGAAATGTAAATGTGGATTTTGATATATAATCGGAATTAGCTTTCAGGGTTAAAAAATAACCTGTACCAACTACCAGTGTACCATTTGCATTAAATATGGCATTAGCTTCGAGCGTTGTTTGGTTTACCGTTGCACCGGTAAACGTTACCCCACGGTCGGTACTGCTTCCATAATAAGTATTGTAAATATCTAAATGGTCAATTGCAGTACCTCCAATTACAGTGGTATTTGGAAATGATTGTGCTATTGTTCCATTTAAAATCACCGTTGAGCCATTGGCAGATGCATCAAGTGACCCACCTTCTATATCGCCGGATAGCTTAATTATACCCGCAGTGCCTAAAACTATGCTATTTCTGTAAGTGGTGCCGGAAAGGGCGCTATTCATTGTAACGTTGTTAACATCCAATGTGCCATTCGTCGCAATTTTACTAATGCCAATTGTAGTTGTTGACATAGTTAAGGTAGGAACACTTAAGGTAAATCCTGCGTTAATGGTTAATGTTACTGCTTTTACGTTACCGATAGTTATTGATGACGCGGTAAATAGCGGAGTGGAGGAAATAGTGGGTTGATTTGTAAAAGTGGCCACTCCAATGTTAATTATATCGCCATTGGCGGGTAAAGTACCGCCCCAGTTTGCTGCTGTATTCCAATCTCCGGATGAAGTGCCCGTCCATGTTTTTGTTGCTGCAAAAGCAAGGTTTTGTACAAGCGTTATAAATGCAACCAGTAGAAAAGTTTTTGTTAAACGAGGTTTAAAATTAAAGTATGACAAGGTGCAGTTTATAAATGTTATACAATAGAATGCTAACCAGTTTGTTAATTATTGCTTAATTAAATCAGAAATACACTGGCTTAAAATTTCCTAATAACTTATGGCATTGTACGTATAGTTACAGTAAAATGTTGTAATAATTAATGTAAATTTCTTTTGCGAATTTTGTTAACTATTAATTATCAATCGGGGTGATTTTGGTAAAAAGGAGGAAGGTAGCCGTTGGAATACCAACAGTTAATAATGTTAATTTGCTGTAAATAAAAGTAAGCCTGACAGGAAATTAAATGCCAAATACAAACGGGTGTTTTATTGGCTCCTGAAAAATGAAGGAAGGAAAACTTAAATAGAGGAAAAATCCCTTCGGGCCCTAAGCCTGAAGAGATTTTTGTTTGCGGTGTAAGTGAATGGTGGCAAGTATGCCTGCATTAACAACCAGCACAATTACCCAGGTATCAAGGGGTGTTGCGCAGGGGTCAAGCGGGTCGGTGCCATCACAGGCTGTACCTTGCGCTAAAGTTATTAACGGAACAAATGAAATTAGTATAAAGGAAAATATCTTCTTGCACATATCGGTTCGAGAGAAATAAATTATTGTTTGATTAACTTTTTTTGCCCTAAGGTTTTCTTCGTTGAGCTATCGGTCACTTCTACTATGTAAGCTCCTGGCATTAAATTGTATGCATTTACCTTGATGTTATCTCCTGGATTTTTTGTGTTTATTACCGTATTCCCCATCAAATCGGTAACACGCACCTGTACCTGCTTAGGAATAGTTGACGCATTAATTTTAATATTGAACTGGGTTATAACCGGGTTAGGATAGACTGAAAAGAAATCATCTGCTGTTGATGACTGGCTGTTGAAATTTAACGTTGCTGTGCTGTAAGTAATATTGCCAAAAGCATCAACCTGCTTTAACCGGTAATTATTGACGCCGGTTAAAGGACTTTTATCTACAAAGGTATAATTGCCACTGCCATTGCTTTGCACAGTATATAATGTTGTAAACTGGTCAGATCCATTATTCCTTTCTATTGTAAAGCTGGTGAAAGTCGTTTCTTTTTCAACTTTCCAGGTTAATAACGCGGTGTTTTTAACCGCTTTGGCTGTAAAACCAAGGAGATGGTAATTGTATTCGCTGTTTTTATTAAATACCAATTCAAAGCGATCGCTGCCATAGGAGGAAGCATCATTACGATCGACTTGGAATAAATACTGTTTGTATTTGCTAAAAAATATAGAGTCCTTTTTATAATGATCAATTAAATATACATCAAAGCGGGGATCAAGCGAATCAAAGCCGGTAGCCGATAAAGTATCGAGTGTAGTTGATGATGAGGCGGAAGCGTAAAGCTTTATTCTCATTGATTCATCAATACTGTGCATATGATTGATGGCCAATTTTTTATTGCTGTTAAAGGCATAACTTGTTAATGATACGGCGCTTCCAATCCCTTGCAGGTAATCTGCATCCTTATCGCTTTCATATTCATTTTTGGCCTCAGGCTCAAAAGTTAAAATAATATCATCGGCATTGATTGAATCCTGCGATAGTTTGATCCTGAGCATTTGGGATACCAAAGCACTTTTAAACAAAAGACCGTTACCCGTATTTTGGGTGTTTATTTTAGCCCCTTCGTGAAAAGTAAGTTTTGCAGCAGTAACTGTTTTGGATGAATCCACCTTAACAAAAAATCCCTGGCCGCTTAGGAGGATGTGACTGGAGTTACGTGTCCCCAATCCGCCCGAGGTACCTTGCTGGTAAACGCCGTAATTATTGCTCCTGTAATCATAAACGTAAACGGAGTTTTTTAGGTTGGGGCCGTATATGCCTGTGCCCGGATCTGTTGCTGCATTGGTAAAATCGTCCCAGTCAATAGATGATGGGTAGGGGTTACCTACTAAGTTAAACCCCCTGACATAACTTGGCGATATATAGTTATTAATTGCGGGGATGTTGGTGTATGAAAGAAATGTAGTTGATTTAAACCAAATTTTAACCGGAATATCCCCCTGGTTGATAGTACCTATAGCGGTGGAAGTAGATGACTCAGGATCGGCAAATTTACCTCCTGAGCGCGTCACTTTACTGGCAACAAGTGTTTTATCTCCAATATAATAAAGCATATAGCCATTGCCTACAGGGAGGGTTGCGCTTATTGAGCCGGTGCCCGCGTTGTCAGCTACAGAGAAAGTAGTACCGGTGTTGATGGCCTTAACACCTTTAAAATTCCCGCCATTAAACGAGGCTGCACTTGATGTCAGGTCTTCCCTGTACACATATATGGTGGAGTTACCAGCCCCCAAAGAGGTAAAGCCAGAACCTGTTCCACCTGGACCAGCTGTAAAAATGGATGATGGTGAGGTGCTTAAAAAATCAAGGCTGTAAAGAGCCGTAGAGCTAGAGTTATTGGTAATCGAATTGTTATTAATAGCAGAAGATACTAATCTATATCCCCTGTATGTAGCAACTGCTCCTCCGCTAAAATAACGTTCAACGTTAAAAGTGCCGGCGGCAGATGAACCAGAACCTAACGCCCCAATTGTTGCAGAGCCATATTGATTTGATTGTAAGGTGAAGGTGCCGGAACTATTGTTAATAATAGTAGGATTGGAAGCACTGGTACCTGTTGCATTTATTACCGAGGTAGAGGCCAATATAAATGTGCCCGTATTGAATATGGAAGTATTGGTTCCTAATGAGTTACCGGTTCCGCTTATATTTATAGTACAGGGAGATTGAGTAAGGCCTGCATAAAATGTAGCTGAGTTACTGATGTAGTTTTTATTGCCACTGATCGAAATAGTTGAATTGTTCTGAGCTGTAAAAGTAGCACTTGACGAATTTGTAATATTTACGGTATTACTTGTGCTCATTGTTAATGTTGATGCATCCAATGTAAACGTAGCTGTCGAGCCGGTATTGGTAAGGGCACAACTTTGGGTCGTCATGGATATTGTAGATCCAGAGTCAACTTTGAACGTCTTTGTATTATTTAATGAGTGGCCATTATTACCAGTAGGGCCAAAATTTATAGTTGTTCCACTGCCATAAAAGTTGGCAGAAGAGCCTGTATTTTGAATATTTGAGTTTTGACCGGTAATGGAAAAAGTTGATCCATGGTCTCTGAAAGTGCCCGTATTGTTTAATATAGACCCCGTACCACTACCTGTTAAGGTAAATGTCGAGCTTTTTGAATTTACGGTGCCTGTATTTGAAAATGTATTCTTAAAATCCAATTTGAAAGTACTGCCGGTTAGGATTGAAAGGTTCCCGTTATTAGTTAAATTTCCCTGGTTATTTGAAATATCAAAAATAGAACTTGCCTTGAAATAGAAATTCGTTCCCGAAGAAATGACAATTGATGATTGATATCCAGGAGTGGAAGTACCGCCAATATAAAAATAGCCTGTACCTGAAAACGTTAAGCCCGTTGATGCACTTGACGGTTGCCCGGTTATAAAACCCGAAGAAACAGTAAGATTTGCCGATGAACTTCCCGAAGCTATATTAACTCCTGATACGGTACCAATTTGAAGTGCGGAGATAGTGAGGGTACCGGTAAACGTTATAGTCACATTGGATGTGTTGATAACGGCTATATCACCTGTTCCTGAACTACCTGGGTATCCTGTGTTAGGTAACCAATTTGAATTGGTGTTCCATGTACTGGAGCCAGCATTATTCCAGACATAGATAGTTGCATGTAACGTTTCAGTGCTTAATAAGCAACTTAAAACCAATAAATAAAAAAGTACACGTGTCTTCAAATGAGTATAATTTATAAGGTTTATGCAATAATGATGCTAATGGAATTTTACCCTTTAAAAATACATAAATTATTAATAATGAAGCTACTTAAATGTAATTACGGTAATTTAAAGTTCTTTAAATTAAAATATTTGTAATTTTATATTGCCTTAAAGTTACTATTGTTTACCCAAAATGGGGAATTGTTTCCCCCTTGAAACTATTGGTTTATTTAAAGTTGTTTTTGGTGAAATGGAAATCTTTATCAGTTATTAAAATTAACTATTGAGATAGAATAACTGATGGGCGATTTTTCTTTTTTCTTGCATAAAAAAAACTATTCGCTGGCGTTTGCCCAGTTTATCATTCCGTTAACAGTAGCATGGCCAAGCCGAAGCACTCCGGTGGAGCGCTTTTGGGATTAAGGAGCAGAAATTAAACGCATCGAAGGCTTAGGGTGTGTTAAAATAAAGATTTGTTAAATCCTTTTAACTCACCACCTTGCCCTTGTCCAGATTCAGTACTTTATCAACACTATTGGGTATTTCATGCTGGTAGTGGGTTACGTAGATGAGGGCTACATTACTAATGCTACATAGCGTATCAACTAGTTTTTTAAAATGAAGTTGCTGATGGTCATCCATACCCTGGCAGGGTTCATCAAAAATTAACAAAGATGGATTTTTGATAAGCGCACGGGCCAACAGGCATAAACGCTGGGCGCTCGCCGGTATGTTTTTTAGCAAGGTGCGGGCATACTGGTCAATCTCCAACGTTTTCATCCAACGTAAGGCTATCGCGGCGCGCTCCTTATTGCTTGGCCTGAATAAACCCAGCGTATCATAATATCCCGATTCAATCACCTGCAGGCAGCTATTATCGGTTGGAAAGTATTGGTGCAGTTCGGGCGATACAAAACCTATTTTCTTTTTTATGTCCCAAATGCTTTCGCCGGTGCCTCGTTTTTTATCAAACAGAATAATGTGATTTGCATAGGCCTGTGGATTATCGCCATTAATTAAACTCAGCAATGTTGATTTTCCTGCTCCGTTTGGTCCAAGCAATGCCCATCTTTCGCCGGGTTTTATCTCCCAGTTTATATCGTCCAATATCACTTTATTGCCATATTGAATATGCACCTTGTCCATTTTTACAATTTGGTTGTACGGTATGGATGCCCCATTGAGGTTTAGCAACGCGCTAAGTTCGGCAGTATCAATAATATCGGTAACTTCTTGGTTAAACTGGTCGGGGTTAAAATTATCCTTAGTGCATTCATGAATAATAGCGCCGTTGTTTAAAACAGCAACGTGTGTAATGGCTGCAGGGATTTCATGTGCCGATGTCGCGATAATGAGGTTGATTCCGGAGGCAGTAATTTGCTCAATGATGCCATTGAACTCCTGCCGCGTTTTTACATCAAGCCCCGTCAGCGGGTTATCCAATAATAACAATACCGGGTTTTTTAGTAAGGCCGCTGCCAGCATAAGGCGTTTGGTTTCGCCGTTTGATAGTTTTATTAATTGTTTATCGCGCAGTTGTTGCAGGTTGAGCAGGTTAAGCACCCTGGCGGGCGTCCACCAGGTGTTGGCGTGGGGTGCACTATTAACAACCATTAAATAATCATCAACGGTTAAAGCATCTTCCGAATCGAAAGAGTTATAGCGTTGCTGGTAATAAAAATCTGTAGTATTTGATAAATTGCGAAAATGATGCCTGGGTTCGACAAGGGCTATTAGTTTGGTTTTAGCACTAATGCCGTCGGCAGTTGGTAATTTGTTTAGGAGTTCATCTTCAAAATGCCAGGTAATGGTGCCACCCGTAACATTGAAACGGCCGGCTATGGTTTGCAGTAATGCGCTTTTGCCCGAGCCACTGGGGCCTATAAGCGCCCAGTTTTCACCTTTGTTTAACTTGAAGTTAAGGTCTTTGAACAAAGTGTTGTTCAAAAACCTAACTGTTGCATCGTTTATCAAAAAAAATACTTTACCCATAGCCTGTTCAATAGCAGGCAAAAGTAGTAATCCGGATTATCAAAAAGTGGCAGTTTTGAGTATTATTTTGCCATAAAATTTGGTTTACTAAACTTATGCTGTTCTTTTAAGCGATTGGTTTGGAGCTATATTGGCATTGCTCTTATTCAGCCTGTTCCATCCTTCTAAGTTAATAGTTTCTGCTTTTACAAAATTATTGCAGCTTTTATTGGGGCATGTAACAATCCAGTATTTTTTTGATTGTTCAATTTGAGGGCGGCTTCCACATTTAATGCAGTTTTCGCATTGAATGTTGGGTTGTATTTCTAAAGTCATAATAATATGTAGTTATAGATGGATATTTCAAAATTAGTAAATAGTATGAGCAGTACGAAAAGTTTAACGAAAACCTACGTTATAAGTATGTACTGATCAATTTTGGAAAAGCTTTACTGATTTTTACATGGCTTATAATAAGTTGTTACAGGAGTAATCCATAATTGTTTTATACGCTTTTAAAATTTAAATAATCAATAATCGCTCCGTTTGTAAATAGAGGGCAGTATGTGTTGCCATTTTGATGATTTAGTAATAAAAAATGTGCAATATTTTACTAAATATGTATACACTGCTATACATATTTAAAAACTCATTTTTAATAAAATTCAATACATTGGCTCCTATTTATGTACTATTTTCTGAAAAAAAGATGTTTTTTTAATCAGGTCTGATTATTGTATTTGTTCATAAAACAGGGTGATAAATAAAAGGCCCTTACATGTAAACTTTATCTATTATAAAACATCATTATGAAAAACGTACATTTAGTATTCATCTCCCTGTTCATGTTTGCCCTGAGCGGCTGCTCTGTAATAGGAGGGATATTTAAGGCTGGCGCCGTAGTAGGCGTTATAGCTGTGATTGTAGTTATATTGGTTATTGTATGGTTGATTTCATTATTTCGGGGAAAATCGTAAATGATAAAATTGTTTATTATTTAGATAATTTTTAATTATTTAGTTAAACAAATTAACTTGTTTGTCGTTTATTTCAATACAAAACATTAATTACCATGGAAAATACACAAGCAACAGCAGAAGTTTTAAATGATCTGGTACAGATCAACAACGACCGTATTGAAGGATACAATCGCGCGCTAAAAGATCTGAAAGATGGCGAAGGAGATTTGAAATCACTTTTCCTGAGCATAATTGACGACAGTAATCGTTACAAAAACGAATTGGGTAAAGAAGTTGAAGTTTTAGGTAAAGACATTGAAACCAGTACCACAACGAGTGGTAAAATTCATCGTGCCTGGTTAGATGTTAAGGCCGCCTTTACAGCTCATGACACTCATGATATTTTGGAAGAATGTGAGTTTGGCGAAGATGCAGCCGTAAAAGCATATAAGGAGGCTTTAAACGAAGAATATATTCCTGCCTTTTTACGCGAAATAATCACCCGGCATCATGATGAAGTGCTTGATGCGCACGATGAGATAAAAGCCCTGCGCGATAATGTTCATTAAAATTTACTTATTGACGAGGAAAAAGGAGCGGTATTTAATCGCTCCTTTTCGTTTTATAGGAAATTAATTTTCAGGATCAATAATTACCGATTGTACCAGCCAGCTGGTACTTTCAGACCAATCGCCGCCCTTGTATAGCATTTTTAAATTCCAGGATGATTTAACTGTTTTGCCACTCTTATCAATAAATCTAACAGTTGACCGTATTTGATAACTGTTTGCTGCAGTATCAATAATAGGAGTAAAGCTATTGTTAGGGAACGAGGCTGTACCGGGTTGGGCTAAATGCTCTCTGACAAATACTTTAGCCGTTTCAAATGCTTCTTTTGCCGTAGGCTTAATGTTAATATGTACACTACTGTTTTTGCTGATACCTAAAATTACAATGATGAACGTAACAAAAAAAGCAATGCTATATAATGTAGCCGTTTTTATGTGTGGATGTTTGTGCCAACCTATGCTTTTACGTTCGGCATCACTTAAGTTTGTCCATTCGGAATATTTCATACCACATTAAACAATATTGGCTTAAATTGTTTTGCAGATAAAATTTGGGCAAAAAAAAACGCTCTGGAAAACCAGGGCGTTTTTAGAAATCTAAAAAAAGTAAGATTACATTTTTTTAGCAGTGTCTTTTTTAGCTGAATCAACTTTAGCGCTATCTTTCATTGCGTTCATTTTAGCAGCAGTATCCATTTTAGCTGAGTCCATTTTAGCTGAATCTGTTTTAGCTGAATCTGTAGCAGATGAAGTAGAAGCACCTTTACAAGCTGCAAATGAAGTAGCGATAGCTAAGGCAACTAAGCCTAATTTGAATGAATTTTTCATGTTCAATTTTTTAATAAGTGATTTAATAGTTTTCATCTTAATACCTTAATTGCAAAAAGGTAACCCATAATTTAAAAATAAATTAAGGATTACCTTTTTAATTGTAAAAAAAACTAAAAAATCAATAAAAAGGGAGCAAGGTTTATACTTGAGCCCTTTTTATATATGCTTTATCAGCAATTATTTTTTTGCAGTATCTTTCTTTACTGAATCAACAGCAGCAGCACCAGCTTTTGCAGTTGAATCAACTTTAGTAGCTGAATCAGTTTTTGCAGAATCAACTTTTACTGAATCAGTTTTAGTTGAATCACCATCAGTTTTTTTAGCAGAACCACCACAAGCTGAAAAAGAAACAGCGATAACTAAAGCAACTAAACCAGTTTTTAATAAATTTTTCATTTTCAAGAGTTTTAAAATGTTAATATTTTTTGATCGTTTTCGTTATTAATACCATAAGTTTAGAAAGGTAACCCATGAAATTTAATAAAAAATAAATTCTATCAATTTTATAGCATTTATCGTGATTGGGAACGTTTTGTGGGCGAGTTTTTTTATTGCAGATTTGCCGGCATTATTACCGGCATTATTAAATGTAACGGAGAGGTTACTTTGTTGTTTTTGCGGTATTAAAAACAAATTGGTATTTTAAAATTGAAAAAGCATATAGCAAGGTTTTGTAATTTTATTGGCTACGATTTATTTTTTTTACCGCAATGGGTTACATTTTCGTATAAACAGTATTAAGAGTGAATAAAGACTTAAAAGCTTCGGCACCAACAGATAGCGAGATCGTTCTTGGGATACTTAACAATTCGGAAATAGTATTAAAAAGGTTATATACCACCTATTTCCCCATGATATTACAGTTAATTATCAACAACAACGGGAATGAGGATGATGCCAAGGATATATACCAGGAAGCTATCATTGTTCTTTATAATAAGATAAAATCGGGCGAATTTGAGTTAAGCAGTAAGCTTAAAACATATATTTATTCGGTTTGCCGCAGGCTTTGGCTTAAAAGATTAAGCCAGATGAACAGGTACGGAGGGGACATCAGGGATTTTGAAGAATACCTGCCTGTTGATGATGAGGTTGAAAAACATAATGACCGGGATATACAGTTTAATAAAATGGAGGCAGCGCTCCAGTTATTAGGCGAACCCTGCAAAACCATTATGGAAGATTTTTATATACATAACAGATCAATGCAGGAGATTTGTGAACGTTTTGGCTATACCAATGCTGATAATGCCAAAACGCAAAAGTATAAATGCCTGCAAAGGCTGAAGAAATTATTTTTTCAGCAGAAGTAAAGGAGAGTAAAGAGATGAGTGAGAATCAACTTTTGGAATTAATTGAACGGTACCTTGATGGCGATATGACTGCTACTGAGCGTACAGAGTTTGAATTGTTGCGTAAAAAAGATGCCAGCGTTGATAGCAAGGTAGTAGAGCATAAATTGTTTATTGGTTTAATTAAACAATATGGCGAGCGCCTGGAACTTGAAAAACGTTTGGATGCTATTCACAATGATATTGATGTACATGCACTTAAAGAGGAATTGATGATACATCCTAACTGGATTGTTCAGTTATGGAGGCATCACCATTCAAAAATATCTGTTGCCGCTTCAATAGCTATTTTTGCTATATTAAGTACACTGTTTTTTACAGGTAAGCTTAATAATCACGATTCAAGTTTTGTTGAGCTGAAACAGGAGATTGGAAAAACAAAGGATCAGGCTAAACTGCTTGATCGTAAGCTTGATGGTTTTATTAAAAGCTCCAATAGTACTGCTAAACCTAAAATGACCAATCCTGGTAATTTTAGGGGTACAGGATTTGCTTTATCATCAAATGGTTATATAGCAACAAACTATCACGTTGTGAATGGCGCCGATTCCATTTATGTGCAAAATGCATCAGGCGAATCTTTTCACGCTAAAGTAATTTATTCCGAACCACAATATGACCTGGCCATTTTACAGATCAATGATGCTTCATTTAAAGATCTGGGGAATGTTCCTTATAACTTCAAGAAATCTATCAGCGATCTTGGTGAAAACGCATGGACATTCGGATACCCGGGTGGTGAAGAGGTTTACGGACCGGGCTCATTAACAGCAGCCACCGGTTACTCTGGCGATACAACAGAATACCAGGTTTCTATACCTGTTAATCCGGGCAATAGCGGTGGCCCGTTATTGGATGACAAGGGAAATGTTATTGGTATTATAAGCGGCAAGCAAACACAGGTTGCAGGCGCCGCGTTTGCTAAAAAATCAGCTTATTTATTAAGAACCATACAAAATATACCATCCGATTCGTTAACTAAATCGTTAACCTTAAGTACTAAAAATACCTTAGCTGGCTTAAGCCGACCACAACAGCTTAAGAAACTTAAAAACTATGTGTTCATGGTTAAGGTTTATTAATATTGCCCAATTCCAATAAAAATTAATAATTAAAAGGAGATATCGAAAGGTGTCTCTTTTTTTTTGAGCAAGGATTTTTAGAGTAAGGAGCAAGGATTTTCGGACGAAGGACTTTTTTTGAGTAAAGAACAAGGGAAAGAAAGGATGCAATTTGCAACGCCTACAAATTAATTTTTCTCCTATGAATCAAATTCTGCTAATTCTTTAATTCTGAAAATTCTGATTCAGACAAATGCGACGGATGGGCGCGGATAACAGCCGTGTGGCCTTTACCTATCCACCTCGCCCAAAACAAAATCGATAGAGCCTACAATAGCAATCAAGTCGGCTATGAGTACGCCTTTGGATATTTCTGGTAGCACAGAAAGATTATTGAAGCTTGGGCCACGGGCTTTTACACGTGTGGGGATCTCCGATTTGCCATCGGCTACAAAATAAAAACCCAGCTCGCCTTTGGCGCCTTCGCATCGTACATAATAGTCCTGAGCTTTGGGAATTGTTTTACGGGGCATTTTGGCCCGGGGGTCAAAATCGGGTGTGCGCTTCAGTTCGTTTTGCAGGCGATCAAGGCATTGTTCCACAATCCTAAGCGATTGTTCTATCTCATCAACCCTTACCTTATAGCGGTCCCAGCAATCGCCAACAGTGCCCATTATACCGGTACCTATCGGAATCTCAAAATCAAGCTCAGGATAGGCCGAATAATTGTCAATCCGTCGTAAGTCCCACTTCAAGCCCGAAGCACGCAGCATAGGACCAGAGCAGCCGTAGTTAATAGCCACATCCAGCGGCAGCACACCTACATTGGCTGTGCGGGATATAAATATCTGGTTATCGGTAAGTAGTTCATTAAGTTCAACCATTTTGGGTTTAAAGTACTCTACAAAATCGCGGCAGCGCTCTTCAAAACCAACAGGCAAATCGTAAAACAAACCACCGACCCAAATATAATTATAAAGCATGCGCGAGCCCGAAGCCCATTCCAGCATACCCATAATATGTTCACGGTCTCTAAAACACCATAAAAAAGGAGTGAAGGCACCAATATCAATACCGTATGTGCCAATGGCAATCAGGTGCGATGCAATGCGGTTAAGTTCGCAAACAAGCACGCGGATGTATTCCACCCGTTTAGGGATATCTTTATCAATCCCCATCATTCGTTCAACACCCATCACAAAAGCGTGGCTGTTGTTCATAGAGGCCAGGTAATCCAACCTATCGGTAAATGGAATAGTTTGCTGGTAGGTTAATGATTCGGCATGTTTTTCAAAACAGCGGTGCAGGTAACCAATATGAGGGATAACTTCTTTTACAATTTCCCCATCAGTAATCAGCTCCAAACGCAAAACACCATGTGTAGATGGATGCTGAGGGCCCATATTAAGCACCATATCCTCCACACTGGCATCAGCAATTTTTTTATTATAATTAATGAGTGCTTCTTCGTATTTCTGATTAGTGATCACCAATGTTGTTTCCTGTTTTGTTGGTGCCAAAAATCAGCATTTTTTTCTTTTATCGGGCAAAATTGGTATAAAATTAAATGGAGTACAGGATAAATATGCAGCGTAGCTACGCCATGCTTTGCATCCTCAGCATACTGTGGTTTTTATTTTCCCTTAAATCCCTCGCTAATCTTTGAGGTTTGTGTAGCCACCGCGGCATAGGCATACATGGCCACTGCTTTCAATTTACTCTGCCGTTTTTTAAATGTCCAAACGTCTTCCATAAATTCTTTGTGGTTTTTGTTGTTGAGTGTATCAAAAGCTACCGAAATAGTTGGCGTAAGCGAATAGGCCGTATGCCAGGTACCAAAAGGGATAAATAAAGTTTCGCCGGGGCCAACTACAAAGTTGATGGGGGTTGCATCTTTAAATAAGGGGTGCTTATCAAAATCAGGTTCAAAAACGTTTACTTCAGAGCGCCATGGATCATCCGCGCGTGGGTATAGCATATGCTCTTGTCCACGCGGGAAAACGGTAAAGCGCTTTTGGCCGTAAAGCTGGGTAATCCAGGCATTAAGGTGGTAATAATCAATATGCATATATGGGAACCTGCCACCAGGGCCGCCAATAAACAGCTCGGTAGCGCCGCCCCATTTGCCTATGCTGAACATTTTATTTTTTAACCAATTTGGCGATGCATAGTTCAGATCCAATGGGTCTAAAAGGGGCATCAACTCTGGTATGGTTGATGGTATATCAAATATAATAGGGTATACGGCTGGCTTTTCTTCGGTGCTGGCCTCTACCATATCCATGGCTTGTTTCATGGTGAGGGTATTGCCCCTTACGTCGGTTTTACGATCGGGATAGTTTTCCCTGAACCAATCCGGACTAAACAGACCATTCGCCTTCCAAACTTTGGCGGCATTTGTAAAAACCAGCGGAATGCCCGGTTTATAATGCTCCTCCATAAATTCTTCGTAGGTGATATTGTCTCTTCTTATGATATCCATGGTTTATTAATTAGGGTTGTTGATACAATCTTAAGTAAAATATTTTACTTATTATGTTCGTATTAGCGTGATAAAACGTTTGAAAAAGGCTTGTTTTTTTTTAATGAGTTTTACGAAGAAAAGCGCATGAAAGTTTATAGAAATCATGATAATCCTGTTTGAAATTTTTATGATAGAGACGTTTGCGGTGGGTGTGTTATTATATTGGGCTCAGCAAAGCTTTTTTGAAGACTAATCACAATTTAAATACCTTTGGCTTAATGAAAGTATCCGGATTTACATTTATCAGAAACGCGGTTAAAAACGACTACCCTATTGTTGAAGCTATTAATTCTGTTTTACCTCTTTGTGATGAGTTTATAGTAGCCGCCGGTAACTCTGATGATGGTACCCGAGAACTAATTGAGGCTATCGGCTCGCCTAAAATCAAAATAATTGATACCATTTGGGATGATTCGTTAAAAGATGGGGGAGTCGTTTTCGCGGTTGAAACAGATAAGGCTTTTGCAGCAATCTCGCGTGATAGTGATTGGGCTTTTTATATCCAGGGCGATGAAGCTGTGCATGAAAAATATCACCCCATCATTAAAAAGGAAATGGAAGATGCTTTAAACAAGCCAAACATCGAAGGTTTGCTGTTTAAATACCGGCATTTTTATGGCTCATATGATTACTACGGCGATTCGAGACGCTGGTATCGCCGGGAGATTCGTTTATTGAAAAATATTAAAGGTATAAAAGCCTATCGTGATGCGCAGGGTTTCAGGCTGGATGGCCGTAAGATAAAAGTGAAGTTGATTGATGCCTATATATATCACTATGGTTGGGCTAAGCCACCTCAAGGCCTCAACAATAAAATTCGCAACTTTAATAAGTTTTATCATGATGATGCCTGGATGGCGCAAAACCTACCCGAAACTTACGAGTTTGATTACAGCAATGCCGATAAATTGGTACGCTTTACAGGCACCCACCCGGCGCCTATCCTGAAGCGTATTGAGGCTACCAACTGGAATATAGACTTTAGCACCAAAGAACTGCGTAAAAGTATGACCTTTAGGCGTAAGTTGCTTCAAAAGGTAGAGCAGATTACCGGCTGGCGGATAGGCGAGTACAGGAATTATGAAATTGTGGAACGGTAGCATTTTTTACCGTCATTGCGAGGTACGAAGCAATCTCTACACAGGCAAATCGTCTACGCAAATCAAACTTTTAGGTTTGCTCTGTACAGCTCGGAGATTGCTTCGTGCCTCGCAATGACGGAAGTAGTATTCTGCTTTTCTTAAATTCTGATCAAAGATTCTGCGCTATTACAAACCCACTTGCCCAGGCCCATTGAAAGTTATAGCCGCCCAGCCAGCCCGTAACATCTACGCATTCACCGCCAAAAAATAAGCCGGGAATTTTCTTGGTTTCCAGTGTTTTAGATGATAATTCATCTGTTGATAAACCACCGCGCATTACCTCGGCTTTGTCATATCCTTTATCGCCGGCCGGTTTTACTTTAAACTCATGTATTAAGGTACTAATATCCTCAATTTCGGTTTTGGTGAGGGATGCCAGGTTTTTCTCTACAGGTAATTTATCACTCAACGCTTCGGCAAACTTGCGGGTATATAAACCAGCCAGATAGGCCAGTAACATTTTTTTACCATTGGTTTCTTTTTCCTGCTGAATCAGGTCGGCAATGTTTTGGTTAGGGAGCAGATCGATATAAATATATTCGCCAGGCTTCCAGTAGGACGAGATTTGTAAAATGGCCGGGCCACTTAAACCCCAATGGGTAAACAGGATGTTCTCTTCAAAGCTAATTTTATCGTTCCAAACCCTACAAAAGATGCTGTTGCCAGATAATTGCTCATACCAGGGCTGATCTTTCCCGGTAATGGTAAGCGGTACAAGGGCAGGGGCGGTATCCGCTATTTTGAGGTCGAACTGGCGGGCTGTTCTTAAGCCAAAGTCGGTAGCACCCATTTTTGGGATAGGCAAGCCGCCGGCTGCTATCACCACACTTGGCGCGCTTATAAATTCTTGCCGGCCGCCAATTTCAACACGAACGGTAAAACCGTCGTCGGTTTTTTCAACCATTTTTACATCGGCATCGCACCAGATCTCCTGGTCAAGATCGGCACATAGATTGGTGAAAACTTCTACCACATCTTTAGCCTTATCACTTACCGGGAACAACTGTCCAAGCGTTTTTTCCTTTCCTTCAATACCATAAGTTTCAAAAAAGCCGATGGTATCATCCACCGTCCACTGCGAAAAGGCTGATTTACAGAAATGTTGATTTTGCGATATAAATTGCTGGTCGGTAGCGTACAGATTTGTGTAATTACACCTTCCGCCGCCACTGATGAGGATCTTGGCACCCACCCGATCATTTTTCTCGAGGACGAGGGTACGTTTGCCTAAAAAGCCGGCTTGCACGGCGCACATGAGTCCGCACGCTCCTCCGCCAATTATTATTGCATCAAAATCTGTTTGTTTTGTTAATTTTGTAGTCATGACCGAAGTTTCGCAAATATCAGAATTTGGAAAGATACTCATCTTTCTGCTCACCGGAATAATAATGGTGTGCGTGATATTTTTTTTCAACAGATTATTGGCACCCAATAACCCTAATTACGAGAAGCTAACTTCCTATGAATGTGGCGAGGAACCCACAGGAAATGCCTGGTTGCCCTTTAATTCGCGTTTTTATGTAATAGCACTGATATTTTTATTGTTTGATGTAGAAATGGTATTTATTTTTCCCTGGGCGACAGTATTTGGGAATCACGAGCTTATTGCCGGGGACGCCCGCTGGGGATGGTTCTCTTTAGCAGAGATGTTCATCTTTTTAGGCATCCTGATATTGGGATTGGTTTATGCCTGGGCAAAAGGCGACCTGGAATGGATTAAAGCCAAACCTACTGTACCTACCACTGATGTAAATATCCCGGCATCGTTTTACGAAAAACTAAACCTGGAACAAAGTAAATTTACTGTTAAAGCGTTTAATATGGGCAACGAACCGCTTGCGGAAGCCGTTGTTGCCGCAACACCAACAGAATTACCACCGGTAAGAAAACCTATGTTTAAACCCACCTTTAAAAAGCCTGCAAATGAGTAGCGAACTAACCAGCGAAGAAGGTGGCGTAGTGATCACCAAAATGAACGACCTGCTTAATTGGGCGCGTTTATCATCCTTATGGCCCTTGAGTTTTGGGATAGCCTGCTGTGCCATTGAAATGATGGGCTCCATGGCATCCACTTACGATTTGGACCGCTTTGGCGTTTTTCCACGCCCATCAGCCCGCCAGGCCGATGTGATTATTATAGCAGGTACCGTAACCTTTAAAATGGCCGAGCGCATTAAACGCCTGTATGAGCAAATGCCCGAACCAAGATATGTGATATCTATGGGATCATGCTCCAACTGTGGCGGCCCTTACTGGCAACACGGTTACCACGTGGTTAAGGGGGTAGATAGGGTGATCCCTGTTGATGTATACGTACAAGGCTGCCCACCACGACCAGAAGCTTTAATTGGAGCTATATTAGAGCTGCAAAAGAAGATTGAGGGAGAGCGTTTGATTGGTGCTTAAAAGAGATTTAATACAAAATGAAATAGCATGATCAGTTGGTTTAAAAAACGAAAAAGTATTAAAGACCAACTGTTATATTTAATAAAGGTAGCTGAGTTATTCGGGCTGAATGAGGTTGATGTTAATAATTCGAAAGAGTACCTCCAATATAATGAATATGGGGTCTGCTTTGATTTACTTATAGCAAAAATGCATGAACATAATATCGAGATAGACAACGATATTTATATTGTGATTTGCGATGTTGCAAAGCGAATGAAGATACCGCTTGAAGAATATTCGTTTATGAATGAATTAGTTCGCGATAATCCTCAAAAGGCTGTAACTGTAAAGAAATACCCGCTTCATGAGCAGGTTTTGACTGGTGAAATTGAAAATGTTAGGGCAGGTCTGGCGCCTGAGACTAATTTAGATGAACTTGATGGATTTGGCAACTCGCCCTTACATTGGGCTGTAATGGGCGGATATTTAGATATAGTTGAACTTTTACTCAGCGCCGGAGCCAATCCCAATACAATGTCATCACAAGGATATACACCCAAATGGAGCGCAGCGGATTTTGGGCTTAAAGAGATTGAAGTATTGCTAACATCATTTGGAGAGAAGATAGCTACAAATGAAAATTTTGATAAAGTATCTTGGTCTGTATTCAAAGATTTTTTGGGCCAGCAGATGCCTGGTGGAGAATGAACAATTGAAAATATATAAAGGTACTCATCGTCCTCCGTTCAACTTTCATCGTATTCACAATCATTTCCCGTTTTTTGTAGGCGATTGGAACATCATTTTCAGTGGTAACCTGGCTATGATGCTGATGCTGTGCTTTTCGGCATTAGGGCATTTTATGTATACGGATGGTATGGTAATGATGATGGCGGGTTTTATTCCCTTTAAAAGATTCCTGGTTTACTTTACAGGGGTTTTAGAACCGGCTCTTGGTATTGCCTTGTTGTTTAATGGGCTACCTATGACAAGTTAAAGAATGCCAGACTTACGAAGTTTTTAAAACTTCGTAAGTCTTTCGCCGCTTGTTATTTCCAACTTTAGAGTTTTCCGAATTTTATCAATTCAAATGACAAACGGGTAATTATGGTCGTTAGTTTTATTAATTCACCGTATTCAACCTGTTAAATATCCCCTTTATTTCTTCGGGACCGCCATTGGCCATCGCTTCACTAAATCCAAAAGTCAGTTCGGTTTTTTCGTTTTTCAATTGTTCAAATATTGATTCGATAAACGCGCTTACCGGAGGATGTGCATCATGCAGACCCTTGCCACCCAGATCGGTGTTCAATGCCGGTGGGATGATCTCAATCACCTCAATGTTTTTTGATTTCAGTAGATGACGTGCGGATAGCGTAAATGAATGGAAAAATGCTTTGGTTGCAGAGTACACCGGTACCATGGTAAAAGGCACAAAGGATAAACCCGAAGTCACGTTTATAATGGTGGTTAACAATTTTAGCTTCATGAACAGCGAGGTTAAATGTATTGGAGCCTCGATGTTGGTTGCAATTTCGGCCTTGGCACGCTCAAAAAAATTCTCGTCGGTAATTTTCATCCATTGCTGCACGCCTGCGTTATTTACCAGCACATTTAGGTCGCTGTGGTTTTCGGCAATCCAATCAAAAAGCTCCACACGTTCTGCTTCAACCGAGATATCGGATACCCGGGTAATTACTGATGGGTATTTATCGGCCACTTCCTGCAATACAGATTCGCGACGGCCGCAAACTATTACCGTATTGCCTTCCTGTATAAATCTTTCGGTAAGCCCTAAGCCGATGCCGCTTGCACCGCCGGTAATCAAAATTTTATTGTTGGTTAATTTCATGTTATTTGTTTTGTAGTTGATATATCAAAGATGTTAATAAAACAAGGGAGCTTAGTTACGAATATCAAACCATAGTTTGCGAAATTCAAACCTGTTTAAAACTGATTGTGCAGCTAATAATCTTTAATATCTGAACAAGGTATTTATATAAAGCCTATCTTTAATTCAACTAACCAATTATGAAAAAAAGCAGCTTGTATTTTTTTGCAGCATTTGTTTGCGCGCTAAATATTTCAAAAGCCCAGGTAAATCCTAAGCCCGATATTTTTCCTAAAGGCACCACATTTATCAGCAATGTGCCATACGCCGGTGATAGCCTCAAAAAGCATTTGTTGGATATCTATCTTCCGCCGGTTGTAAAAAGCAGTTATCCCCTTATTGTATGGATTCATGGCGGCGCGTGGATGCTGAATGATAAATATGCCGATATGGGTTATATGACCCAAACCATAAAAGGGTTTATTGATAAAGGATATGCGGTTGCATCAATAGATTACCGCCATAGTACCACAGCGCCATTTCCGGCACAGGTGCAGGATTGTAACCAGGCTGTTGAGTTTTTATACCAGAACGCCAATAAATACAAACTCGACCGCGATAAAATTGCACTCATTGGCTTTTCGGCAGGAGGGCATTTGGCTTCGTTGATGGGTTTATCTAATAACAACAATGTAAAAGAGTTTTACCAGGCCGGAAAAAAGCCTGCCTTCAAAATAAAACTGGTGCTTGATTTTTATGGCCCGTCGGATTTTTTATCGATCAAGGGTAACGAATCAACTGATCCTCAAAGTCCATTAACCCTACTGCTGGGTGCCCGGGTGTTTGATCGTCCCGACCTGGCCCAAGTAGCAAGCCCTGTTACTTATGTAGACAAAAATGATCCTCCATTTCTTATTGTTCAGGGCGAAAAGGATGAATCTGTAAGTCCCCAGCAATCTATTCTACTTAGCTTACACCTAAAACTGGCCGGGGTAAAAAATGAGTTGATCATTGTGCCCAACGCCCCGCATTACGGAGTTATGTTTGATGCGGAGGATATCAGGAATAAGGTATTTTATTATTTGAACGAGTATTTGAAATAGTTAAGATCGTATTACACTACGTTCTTCTACAATCTCCTTTAAAAGTACCTGCAATATCACAGCGTTCCAATCATTGGCGAAGCTTTTGCTGACGCACTGCTTTTTATTTTGGCAGTTGTAGATCATGAAATAAGTTTGGTAACTGCTTACAGCAATCTCGTCCCACTGTAATATATGTTGACGGTCCCAACCAATGCCATCACAATGGAACCGGATACCGCAAAGCTCAAAAGTTTGATGAATTGTATATAACTCATGGTAATAGCTAAACATATTTATAAAATAGTTTTTCCATAGCTGCTGTATAATATCAGCCCATAATTTACCGTACAAATGTTTACGGATGCCGTAATAACTACCAAGTTTAATCCGCGTTATTTTTTGCTCATCATTTTGTATCTCAATAAAATATTGGCGGCCAAACACAAAATTATATCCCCTTGTCCAGGTAATTCCATACCGGAAAGCTGCAATATTTTGAGTAGGTAAAAACACCGTTGAAACAAAGCTCCGTTGTTTTTCAATCGTCAATCCCTCCACCTCAAAACATATTTTTTTGCTTGCTTTGTTGCTTAGCAATCCGGGGATCTCAATTGTGTTTTCGGCATTCATTTGGTATAAAAATAGGCGTCAGTTTTAATACTTTATTTAACTGTAAAAAATAAACCTGTCAATACAGGTGCTTTTTATAAAAAGCATAACTTTATAGTATTAAATCTCATCACCATGGCTGCAAAAAATATCAAACCACAACAAAACGACGCCATACTTACTATTTTATGGCTTTGTTTTTTAACAGGGACGCTTGATGGCATCGCAGCCATCATCTGGAACTATTTCACAAATGGAAGTATTCATGCTGATATTATTTTTAAGTTTATAGCAAGTGGTGTATTTGGCAAAGCAGCATTTAATGGCGGCGCCGAAATGGTGTTGGCCGGAGTTATATTCCATTATCTCATTGCTTTTTTATTTACGGCCGTTTTTTACCCGCTTTACCCCATTTGCGATAAGCTTTTGCGCAATAAATATTTAATTGCCATTTTTTATGGGGTTATTACCTGGCTGGTGATGAATCTTGCTGTTGTACCTTTAAGCAAAATTGGGTTTCACCCTATTAAGGTGCAGGTTGCTTTAACGGGGATTATTATACTGATAATTTGTATAGGTTTGCCGATAGCTCTTATTGCAGATAAAAAATATTGGGCATCTAAATTTACACCGCTTAAGTAATGCCTGTTAGGTTTCCATCAACGCAATTTCCAGAATTGCATACCCATCGGTTGAGGTTAAGAGAGCTGATGTTTAGTGATACAGAACAATTATTAGCAATCCGTAGTAACGATGATATAAACCGTTTTATCGGCCGCAGTTCGGTGCAGACTGCCGAAGCCGTAAATCAGTTTATAGCGGCGCGGAGAAAGGATATGATCGATAAGCGAAGTGTGTACTGGGGTATTGAACTTAAATGCTCAGGTAAACTTATAGGAGCAATATGCTACTGGAACCTCAATGATAAGGCCATAAGTGCCGAAATAGGTTATGAGCTATTGCCATCTGAACAAGGTAAGGGTTTGATGAAAGAGGCTGTTGATAGCGTTATTGCTTATGGCTTTGATGAAATGGAGCTGAATACCATAACAGCATGGCTTTCTCCTGCAAATGTGAAATCTGTTCAGTTACTGGAGCGGCATCATTTTAGTTATAATGAAACCATTGATGAACAGCTTGTTTACAAATTAAGCCGCCTTACCTGGCAAACAGGCATGCTTTAATAAAAAAGGACCAGGCGTTTTACCGCCCGGCCCTATGGATTTAAAAATTGGACTGAAAATCTTTATTGTGGCATTAATACGCCGTTTAAACCGTGTACAACACCATTTGATGCCATGGTATCAAAAGATATCACCTGCGCGGCATTGCCTTTTGCATCCACAATCTGTAAATTGCTTTTGTCATTAACAGATAAGTTAAGCACCTCACCATCGATGGTTTTTAATGAGGCTTTACCTTTGCCTGCACTTAATGCTTTAATAATATCGGCTTTGGTATATTTACCAGCTACTACGTGATATTTTAGCAATTTAGCCAGTTTAGCATGATCTTTAGTTAAGTCATCCATGGTTGGCTTAGGAACTTTGCTGAAAGCTACATCGTTAGGTGCAAATATGGTAAATGGGCCAGGGCCCTTTAAGGTAGCTTCCAGATCGGCAGTTTTTACAGCTAGTGCCAATGGCGCAAAATCAGTAGTAGTGGCCAATACACCTACCACATCGCCAGATGAGGCAGCTGTCGCTGCCTGTGTAGTTGCAGGAGCGGCTTTAGCAGTAGTATCCTGTTGTTGTGTTTGTGCGATTGCGTTGTTCGATAAAAATCCAATAGCTAATGAGGCTACGGCAATTAAAACTGACTTTTTCATGTTCATCTTTCTTTGATCTTGTGTGTAAATAAAATGTAAATGAGTAGCAGTTTTTCCTAATAATTTCCTTTTAGTTATATATTTAGTTAGTTATTGTATTTATTATAACTAATAATTACATAAAAGGTTTTCAGTAAACACGAATTTCACTAATTGTATCGAATTTTACGAATTAAGATTGGCTCTAATTGCACTGATGATTTTAAATTATACGAATAGTAATTTGCACGAATTTATTCCGACACATCAGTATAAATTCGTGTAAATTACCTTTCAATTTGTGAAATTGGTGCCTGTTTTTATTGGCCCTGTGCCAGGGTGTAGCCAATTTTACCGTCGAATTTCATGAGGAACTCAACCGAACAAACTTTTACTTTTTCAGAAAAATCTGCTGCTATGTGAAGTAGTTCTTTTTGGGTTATTTGCAAACCTGGTTTCTTTTCAAAGCGTACACGGTATTCGTTCACCAGTTCGGTATAGATAGATCCTGTGGGCCATACCTGGGTTCCCCGGTTGGAGATCATCACCAGGTCGAAGTTATCTGTAAGTACAGTTTTCGCGATCTCGGCAAGTGCGGCAGGTTGTACCTTTGATTCAACAAAAACATCAACACCAACCATTTCTTCTTTGATGTTTTTGGTAGCTGTAAGCTTGTTTTTTAAAGGTTGTATTTTTTCGGCCTTTACTGCTAAGTCGGGATTTGAAAACACGCCTCCGCTTGCAGGTACTTTACCCAGGTTGGCAATAATGGCATTTGTAAAGCTATTGGTGTTTGATGCAGGAATAGTTTTGTCGCCAAAATCACCGGTATGCACGCCTTGCTCTAAAGTATATAATAACGCGTTTTCGATATCAGCCGCATTTTTAGAAAAACCCAGGAAACGCAGCATCGAAATGCCTGATAACAACAACGCCGTTGGGTTAGCTATGCCTTTGCCTGCAATATCCGGTGCTGTGCCGTGTACGGCTTCAAAAATGGAGATATTATCGCCAATATTGGCTGATGGCGCAAAACCAAGACCGCCAACCAAACCGGCGCATAGATCAGATACGATATCGCCCTGAAGGTTGGTTAATACGATGGCTTCAAAAGTTTGCGGGCGGGTTACCAGTTTCATGCACAAATCGTCCACAATAATATCCGAGGCCTCAATATCCGGGTATTCTTTAGCTATTTCCTGGAAAACTTCAAGGAAAAGGCCATCGGTAAGTTTCATGATATTGGCTTTATGGCCGCAGGCTAATTTTTTAAGTCCCTTGCGGCGGGCCATTTCAAACGCATAGCGAATAACCTGTTCAGATCCCGGACGGGTGATTATACGCCTGCCAACTGCCACATCATACGTCAGCAAGTGCTCAATACCTCCGTAAGTATCTTCAATGTTTTCGCGGATGATGGTTAAATTGATAGGGATGCCTGCTTTAGAGAAAACGGTATCAACGCCGTTCAGGCTTCGAAAATCGCGCTGGTTGGCATAGGTGTTCCATACCTTGCGGGCTGTTACATTGATGCTCTTTACACCCTTGCCTTTTGGCGTTTCCATAGGGCCTTTAAATAATAAGCCAAGTGTTTCAATGGTTTCCTTAGCTTCTGGTGTCATCCCGGTGGAGTGTCCCGCATCGAAATAGGATTTACCCATCTCAACAAATTCATATTCAAGCTGTACATCGTTTGCCTCAAAAACGTTTAGTACGGCCTGCATTATTTCGGGGCCTATCCCATCACCATTGGCAACTGCTATTTTGGTTTTCATAGAAAATATATAATAGTAAAAAACGGCGCAAAGGTAGCCGTTTTAAAGGCTTTAAATGGGCGGCGGTACTTTATCAGCCAATTTGTGACATTTATATTAAAGCTTTACGCCCGCTGATTCATTTATTTGCATAATAAATAATAACAGGCATCACATTAAAGTGTTTTGCCTCAACATATCACGTATGAAAGGACTTCCAAAGCAACTTTTTAAAACTTTTATATTCTCGCTTATTTTATCAATAGCGGCGACCAGTATTTATTATGCTATAAAGCAAAAAGGGTTAGACTACAGCCATGTGCTGCCTGTTATTTTTGAAGATATATTCTTTTTAAATATTATAGTGTTCGTGATGTCGTTGCCGGCGCTATTCCTGGTAAATCCCATTTATTGGAATAATCTTACGGTTAGGTTACCATTGTATTTTTCAGGTTCAATCGCATTTTTAGTAACCTCTATGACCATGAAGCTGCAGCCTGCAGATAAAGTTGTTTACTTGCTTACCGGAGCTATTTTTATGATAGTTCATTCAGTTTTTTATTATTTAACGGTAAAAAGGCGGGTATAGCTATAGATGTTTAAGCAAAAATAGGCTTTTTGAAAGATTTCAGGTAAACTTGCAACATCAAATGAAAGCATTTTACGGAGATCTAAAATTGGGTATCTTGGGCGGCGGCCAGTTAGGGCGCATGCTGATACAACAGGCTATAAATTATAATGTTACGGTTAAAATTCTTGATCCGGACCGTGAAGCACCGTGCCGAAAACTGTGCGATGAGTTTACTGTAGGTTCGCTGGGCGATTATGAAACCGTTTACAATTTCGGTAAAACTGTTGATCTGCTAACCATCGAAATTGAAAAGGTTAACGTGGATGCACTTGAACAGCTGGAAAAAGAAGGGGTGATGGTTTACCCGCAATCGCGCATTATCAGGCTGATACAGGATAAAGGTTTGCAAAAGCAGTTTTTTAAGGAAAATGATATTCCGACTGCTGATTTCCAGATCATATCATCGCCACAACAATTACAGCAAAGCTACATCCCGTTCCCTTACATACAAAAGCTGCGCCGGGATGGTTATGATGGTAAAGGCGTTTACAAAGTGCTTGATGCAACATACCTGGATAAAGCTTTTAAAGAGCCCAGCCTGATTGAAAAATGGATTGATTTTGAAAAGGAAATTGGTGTTATCGTTGCCCGTAATGAAAACGGTGAAGTGAGCGCTTTCCCGCTGGTAGAAATGGAGTTTAATCCCGAAGCAAACCTGGTGGAGTTTTTGATATCGCCATCAACTTTGCCTTTTGAGATACACCAACAAGCCGAGCAAATAGCCAAAAAGATAGCCGAAAGCCTGAAAATTGTTGGTTTACTGGCTGTAGAAATGTTTTTAGATAAACATGGCAAAATATTGGTGAATGAATTGGCCCCACGTCCGCACAATAGCGGGCACCAAACTATTGAGGGTAATGTGGTTTCGCAGTTTGAACAACATTTACGAGCCATATTTAACCAGCCATTGGGTGATACCGCCTGCCTGAACAACGCCATTATGGTAAACGTTTTGGGCGAAACCGGTTACGAAGGGCCTGCAATTTACCAGGGGATAGAGAAGGTAATGAAAGTACCAGGAGTATATATCCACCTGTACGGCAAGGCATTGACCAAACCATTCAGGAAGATGGGTCATGTTACGATTGTTGATATAGATAGGGAGAAAGCAATTGAGAAGGCGAGATTTGTGCAGAAGACGCTTAAAGTGATAAGTTAGCAGAGTATTAATAAATGACATTGCTGCGAGTGCTAGAGTTTCGCGAAAACCTGAATAGGAAAGACATTAAAAAAAAGGTTGTCATGCTGAGCCTGTCGAAGCATGTGGGCAAAGGCCTCTGCGCGCGCCCTTCGACAGGCTCAGGGTGACAGGCCATTTTAGAATGCATGATTAAATATGTCATAGGTAGTGGTAGGAACCCGACACCTAAAGGGGAAATGACAAGCGACGAAAGCCTTACGAAGTTTTTAAAACTTCGTAAGGCTGGAATACGCAACACGATTAAATAAAAGAGCCATGAACAATAAAGAACCAAAAGTAGCCATCATCATGGGCAGCAAATCCGATTTGCATATTATGCAGGATGCGGCCGATGTATTAAAAGAATTAGGTGTTGATTACGAGATCACCGTGGTATCGGCACACCGCACACCTGATAGAATGTTTAGCTACGCACGTGCAGCTGCAGATCGTGGTATAAAGGTGATTATTGCGGGCGCCGGCGGTGCAGCACATTTGCCGGGCATGGTGGCATCATTAACACACTTGCCTGTTATTGGAGTGCCTGTAAAATCAAGTAACTCTATAGATGGTTGGGATTCTATCCTGTCTATCCTGCAAATGCCCAATGGTATTCCGGTGGCTACGGTAGCGCTCAACGCCGCCAAAAATGCAGGTATACTGGCCGCGCAAATATTATCAACAGCCGATGAGTACCTGGTTAAGAACCTTATTGATTTTAAAGACGATCTGAAGAAAAAAGTAGAGGAATCTGCAAAGGAAATGGAAGGTTAGCAGTTAGCAGTTAGCAATTTGCAATTTGCAGTTAGCAATTAGCAGTTTGCAGTTTGCAGTTTGCAGTTAGCAGTTAGCAGTTTGCAGTTTGCAGTTTTTTTGAGAGGCCAACCAAGTTAGTCAAAATTCTGAAAATTCTTTAATTCTGAAAATTCTGATTCAGACAGGGTAGGGGTTCAGTAAAATAGCAACTGCAAACTCAGTTTAAAGCCGGGTTTTCTGGAAAGTTGGCAATATGGGCATATCGGTTACCTAAATTAATTACTACTTCTTTCCAAAGATTATGTTCGTCGTTGCTGAAAAGGCTTTCGGCTTTAAATTTATCAGATACTATCCAACTGTCGGCATTGATCTCTTCGTCCAGCTGCTGCGCGGTCCAGCCGGAGTAGCCTGCAAAAAATTTGATCTCGGATTCATTAAGCTGGTAATTACCAACCAGTTTTTTTACCACTTCAAAATCGCCACCCCAGAATAAGCCGGGGGCAATTTCGATCCCGCCTTCAAGCTTTTCGGGAACACAGTGTATAAAATGCAATGTGTTTTTAGCTACCGGGCCACCTTCATAAACCGGCATTTCTGAATAGGAAACATCAGGCAATACATCACCAAGCATATATTCGCCCTGGTGGTTTAAAATAAAGCCCATAGCGCCATCGGGTGAAAATTCGGTTAGTATAATAACTGATCTTTTGAAGTTCGGATCCATCATAAATGGTTCCGAAATAAGTAAACGCCCTGCGGCAGCCGAAATAAGACTTAGCATAAAGGTTTATATTTAAATGACACAACAATCATAATAAAAATATGTTCATTTATGAAAATGAATTGTATTCAATGTATACGGATTAATTAATTTGTAAGTTTGCACAAATGGATCAGCAGGAATTACAAAATTTAAGGCAGGATTATTCTGCCGCAACTTTATTGGAAAATAGCACCAAAGCCGACCCGATAAACCAGTTTGAACAATGGTTTAACGAAGCCTTAGCCGCAGAATTGCCAGAACCTAATACAATGATACTGGCTACTGCCACATCTACAGGAAAGCCATCAGCACGGGTACTTTTATTAAAGGGCTTTAATCATGCGGGTTTTGTGTTTTATACCAATTACTTAAGCCGTAAAGGTAAAGAAATCACTAAAAATCCGCAGGGAGCTATAACTTTTTTCTGGGGCGAACTTGAACGCCAGGTACGTATTGAAGGTACTATTGAAAAATTAAGCAAGGAGGAATCTGAAAGATATTTCCACTCGCGCCCAAAAGACAGCCAGCTAGGTGCTTTAGTATCGCCGCAAAGCCAGGAGATTGATGACCGTAGCGCGCTGGAGGAGAAAATGACTCAACTGGAAACTGAATATGAAGGTAAGGAAGTGCCAAAGCCATCATACTGGGGCGGTTATATTTTAAAACCACAAATGGTAGAGTTTTGGCAGGGAAGGCCAAGCAGATTGCATGACCGTATCCTTTATAAAAGAACCGACAAAAAGACCTGGAAAAAAGTACGTTTGGCTCCATGATGTTTAACGATATCAAATTATTACTCATCCAAAAATTTGGTGAGGCTGTAATTACAGGCGAAGAAACTGGCGGGCTGCAACCCGCCTTGCTTATTAATCCTGATGATATTGACATCGTATGCCTGGAGTTGAGGAACAATCCCGAAACCTACTTTGATTTCCTATCAAGCATTAGTGGGGTACATTATAATGATGAAACTAACCGTTACGGTGTGGTTTATCATTTAACATCAATCCCCTATAAAACACAGCTTACATTAAAAATAAGCAAACCACATGACCGCGAAAGCGATCAACTCCCTGAATTTAAAAGCATAACCAGCGTTTATCGTACTGCCGACTGGCATGAACGCGAAGCTTACGACCTTTTAGGTATTTTCTTCACCAATCACCCCGATCTGCGCCGTATATTGTTACCCGATGACTGGGAAGGTTTCCCGCTTCGTAAGGATTATAAGGCTGCTGAGTACTATAAGGGGATTAAAATAGATTAGCTCACTTTTATAATTCTTCTGACCCTGAGGTGGTGCCGAACTTGTTTCGGCACTCTATATAGCACAGGCGGCCATCACCTGTACACTTCTCTGTTGCATACTTTGCATGTGGGGTACCGAGACAAGTTCCATAAGTTAGCTATAACAAAAAGCCCGCCTCGTTAAAAATTGTTAAATTATTTTGTTAATTACGAAATGTTCGTAGCTTTACGAAACAATCGTAATTAGAATGGAAAAATTATCTAAACAGGAAGAGGAAGCTATGCAGGCAGTGTGGCAAAGCGGTGCTGGTTTTATAAAAGATTTTCTTGACCAGATGGCCGAGCCCAAGCCACCATATACCACACTGGCCTCAACCATAAAAAACCTGGAACGCAAAAGCTTTTTGAAGAGTGAAAAAATGGGAAACTCGCTGCGTTACAGCGCTGCGATAAAGGAGGAGGAATATAAAAAGCGCTTTATGAGTGGTTTTGTGAGTGATTACTTCCAAAACTCATATAAAGATCTGGTTACTTTTTTTGCTAAAGAAAAGAAACTGAGCGCCAGTGATCTGCAGGAGATTATTAAACTGATTGAAAAACAATAAACCATAAAGCCATGCCAGCATTGTTTGTTTTTTTACTTAAAGTAAATGTTGCTTTATTATTGTTTTGCGCTGGTTATTACCTGGTATTGAGGCATCTTACCTTTTATACCCTTAACCGCTTTTATCTGCTTACAGCTATTCTGTTTGCAAGTATTTACCCCAGGATAAACCTGAACGATTTTGTTCAGCAGCACCAGGCTTTGGCCAGGCCGGTTCAACGGGTTGTAATTAACTGGCAGGCTCCGGCGCAGGCGCTGGTAAAACAGGTTGATAACCCAAACTATTGGTTTTATGTAGAAGTAATATTCTGGGTAGGGGCGGCCTTCCTTGCCGTACGGTTATTTATACAGTTGTTTTCCTTATACCGGTTATATAAAAGCTCGCAACCGGCCACCATTGGCAACCACCAGGTAAGGGTGATGGATCAGGATATAGCGCCATTCTCGTTCTGGCAAAGCATTTTTGTAAACCCTGCCAACCACGAGCCAACTGACCTCAAGGCCATATTGTTACATGAACAAGTGCACGTAAACCAATGGCATACCGCCGATATTTTACTGGCCGAGTTTAGCAGTATTTTTTACTGGTTTAACCCCGGTATCTGGCTCATGAAAAAAGCCATTCGCGAAAATATTGAATTCATAACCGATCAAAAGATCCTTAAAAAAGGCATCGATAGTAAAACTTATCAGTATAGCCTGGTTTCGGTAAGTTTTAATAATACCCAACCCGGCATAGTTAATCATTTCAATTTATCAACCATAAAAAAACGTATCATCATGATGAATGCTAAAAGATCTTCAAAAATAAACCTAACCCGCTATGCTTTTTTAGTGCCGGCAGTTGTTGCACTGTTGCTGGTTTTCAGTATTTCAAAGGCTGATTTTGTGAAACCTATTAAAATTACCCTCGCAAATGCAGTTAAGCCATTTGCAAATGCTATACACGTGAATATGGCAAAGAAAGCCGACACACTTAAACTCGTTTCAAAACCGGTAAAAGGGGATACTTCAAAAACAACCTTTACTGTAATAACAGACAGCGATACTTCGGTGTACTATATCAATGGAGAAAAGGGAAACGCAAAAAATGTTGATCCTAATAGTATCACGGGCACTTATGTTTTAGATGGTAAGCAGGCTGCGCAATTCGTTAAGGAGAAGTATAAAGAAAATGTGCAGGTTGTGTTTATAACTACCAAAAACTCCGTAGCAGGGCAAAAATTAAAGGAAAAGCTGGATAGTTATTTAAAGGTTCACCCAGGTGTGGATGTTGCTACAGCTACTAACTTTCCTGATGTGGACTTAAAGGGAGATGTACAAAAAGTGATGGTTAGCGACTTTAAAATTGTAAGCGATACATTGAAAAATGGCGCTGGAAAAGCAAAAACCGTTTATTATAATTATAACGTTACACCCCGTGTTCCAGGCGTTTCAGGAAAATCAATTACCAAAGTAATTATTGCTGGTAAAAATAATCAGGTAATTAAATCAGATATCAAAATAAATGGGGTTGTCACCAATGCCGTTGCCGCCAACACAATTGAGGATGATAACGCTGAAGGCGATATTGCAAAGGTAGTTGGGGTTACAGCCGCTGTTTCCAGAAACGTAACCATTACTAAAAGAATTAACGCCAGCGGTACTTCAACGGCAACAGTTAGCGGCTGGAGCACCAGCCCGGCAATTAAAACAATTGTAGTAAACGGCAAAAGCGTTAATGATACCATAATGGCGGCGACCAGCCCTCGTGTAATCTACATTCGTAAAACCGCTGATAGCACAAAGGCAAGTCCGCTGATCCTGATTGATGGTAAAGAAGCTTCATCAAAAGGAATGAAAGAGCTTAATCCTAATGATATTGATAGCGTGAGTGTTTTAAAAGATGATGCCGCCGTAAAAAAATATGGCGACAAAGCCAAACAAGGTGTTATCATGATTAGCTTAAAGAAGAAAAAATAAATATCAAGCAAGGGGCCGACTGGGTTAGATTAAGTTGATTTAGGATCAGTTAATAGTTAATAATGAATTTTCTTTCTCTAAACTTAATCAACCCAGCTGGCCAAATCTAAATCGACATAACTTATTGTAAACAAGAAATCAACTGGCCACAGCCAGTTTTTCTGTTTCAAGGAGTTTTAATAAGGCTTTTTCGGCCAGGTTAAGCTCGGCGGCTTTTACATCTTCCTGCTCATTAATCTCGCTGATATATTTAAAAATAGTTCCCTCTTCGTAGCTTTTTATTACCGTTGGGTGTACATAGTATTTTTTACATACAGTACGGGTGTTACCCAGGTTGATGGCTACTTCATCTAATACGCTTACTATTTTTCTGCGGCATTCTGTTATGCTGTCAAATTCGCCGGCTTCTTTAAATGCATATAAGGCGCTTACACTACCCGCCCACGTACGGAAATCTTTAGCGGTGAAATCTTCGCCGGTTATTTCTTTCAGGTAATTGTTGATATCGCCCGAGCCTATACTGCAGCGTTCACCGGCTTCATTATAATATTGAAAAAGTTCTTTCCCCGGTATGTCGCGGCATTGTTTCACCAGTCGGGCCAGCTTTTTACTTTGCAGGGCAACTTTATGAAAAACGCCTTTTTTGCCTTTGAATTCAAATTTAATGTTCGAGCCGCTAATGTCAACATGCCTGTTTTGTAAAGTGGTTAAACCAAATGAACCATATAGTTTTTTATATGATTCGTTACCCACACGGATGCTGGTTAGCTCCATTAATCGTACTACCAGTGCCACCACTTTTTCATGATCGAGCTTGTGCCGGTTAAGATCTTTATCAACCTGTTCACGAATGGCAGGCAAATACCCAGCGAACGTTTGCAGTCGATGATATTTACTTAGATTACGGATCTGGTTCCAGCCTGCATGGTAACGATATTGTTTACGACCTACGGCATCAGTACCCGTAAACTGAAGATGGCCATTTGCATATGGCGAGATCCACACATTGGTATAAGCAGGAGGGATTACCAGCTTTTTGAAGCGTGAAATTACCTCCGCGTCCTTAACCAACGCGCCATCCGCATCATAAAAACACCATCCTTTACCTGCTTTTTTGCGGGTATAACCCGGAAAGGAGTCTGATACATATCGCAAGCCAACAGCCTTTGCTGTAACTTTTGGGTCACGACCAATTTTTTCCAGTTTTTGTTGTAAACGATCCATGTTCCTGATAAACACAGGGATGATAATTTAGTTTTATTGGTACTGAGCCAAAGAATATCTCTTTTTAAGAGATTGAACCTCAAATATCATTGCATAAAAAAACACCCGTCAAAACATGACGGGTGTACATAGGTAAGGTTTAGGTGTAAAAACGAAGGTTTAGGTTTGTTATTAATTATCTTGGCGCCAAAAAATTTAGCAGTTTGTCTGATTTTGTCTCGTCGAGAACGGTCCTTACGTATTTAAAGCCACTTTTTGTTGTGGCAGTAATAAGATTGAATTTATTGCCTTCATCATCAAGAATGTAAGCCATGCCGTTATCATTTATCCAATCAAAAAGTACGTCCCTTGTGGTAATGCCCCTGTTTTGAGTATTATCATCCACCCACATCAATGAATTGATAGACAGGTATGGATTGTCATACTCATTATTAGTTTTGTGAATACCTGTTATTTGTATGGGCATGTTGTAAATATCAAAGGATTGATGACGTCAAATCTCTGAAATATATAAAGCGCGGTCAACCCGTGAAAACACCGTATTTTACACCGTTAAAATACGGTGTAAAAGGTGAATATACCCCTGTGGAATATCAGATTAATTATTATAGTTTTAGATGCAGATTAGATTTTGATGATCTTATCGTTCTTATGTTGAGGTTGTTTGTGGTTATCTGGCTTAGGGATGTTTTTAACAATAGTGATTAATGTATTTGCAATTAATCCGGTAGCTTTTAAACCAAAATGAACAAAGGGTTTCATCACTTCCCATACAGAATGTACGGTTTGTACTTCTGTTTCCTGTTTCCCTATCTTTTTTACGTTGTGAGTTGCCATAATGTTGATGGTTAATTTAAAATTATGGAGATAAGCATAAAAACCTTGCCATAAATTAACTTTGTTATATTTGATCAATAAACCTAACCTGAAATGCAAATAAGAAACCAAATCGGCCGAATCGTTATCCTCGTTAATGATTATGAAGATGCCTTAAAATTTTACCAGTTAAACTTTGATTGTAAAGTGTTGGTTGACTATACCACAACAGAAGGCCAGCGTTTTTTACATGTAGGTGATGATGTTTCTGCAACAGGGATATGGTTTTTAAAATCTGCCGATAACCGGGTTGGCAATCAAACCAATGGGGAGCCTGTATTTGTAATGTATACCAATGCCCTGGATGCGTTATATCAAAAATTAACGACGAATAACGTTAAAATAAAACAAGTTCCTGTTTATGCTGATGATTATAGCTTTTTTCATTGCTATGATCTTTATGGCAACGAAATTATTGTGGCAGAACTAAAAGGATGATCCTGAAAATTCAGGATTTTGTGTTATGCCTTTTTCCTTAACTCAATAACAGTAATCTCGGGCCAGATGCCCAGCCTGCCGGAGAAAGCCAAAAAGCCAAAGCCGCGGTTTACATACAGGTATCGGTTTTTTTCGTTAGCAAGGCCCGCCCAGTCAACGTACTTGTATTTAACGGGGCTCCATTTAAATCCCGGGATCTCTATGCCAAACTGCGCACCATGCGTATGGCCTGATAGTGTAAGATGAATGTTTGTTGGGTTGTAACGCACCTGCTCCTCCCAATGGGTAGGGTCATGTGATAGCAGTACTTTAAAGGCATCAGTTGGTACACCTTGCAAAGCTTTATTAAGGTCGCCAACTTGTGCAAAGCCACGGCCCCAGTTTTGGATACCAATAAGTGATATTTTATGACCGTCTTTTTCTATGGTCACGTTTTCGTCCAACAGGAGCCGATACCCTAAAGCTTTGTGGTGTTGCTTTAGTTTATTAAGGTTGGCTGCTTTTTCCTGCGCGCTGTTCCATTGAATGTAATCACCATAATCATGGTTGCCCAATATGGAGAACTGGCCGTATGGGGCTTTTATAGCGCCAAATCTATCAATATAGGGTTCAATTTCTGTAGCCGAATTGTTTACTAAATCGCCGGTGAAAACAAAAAGGTCGCTTTTTTGCGCTTTAGCCAAATCAATGCCTTTTTGCATAGCTTCGGTATTATCAAAACTTCCGGAGTGGATATCTGATAGCTGGGTAATGGTAAAGCCGTCGAAAGCATCGGGCAGGTCATCAAAATATAACGTGGTACGGTGCAGTTTGTAATCGTATTTGCCTTTAAACATCGCGTAAAAAAAAGAGGTAAATGGCACTGCCGCCACCAATACCGCTACCTGGCTAATGAATTTACGCCTGGCAGGGAATGGCGATACGCTACCTTTGGCACTTGCCAGGTTAAACAAACCCACAAAAAAACGGCCTATATCGCCCAAAAACAAAACGATTATGAAAACCAGTTTGGTTACAAAAAAGGTGAGGAATAAACTCAGGATCCATTCATGAAAAGGCCGCATACCACTTGCTGTGCTAAAGGCGCCAAAGCCAATTAACAGCAGTGCGGTTACGCCAACAGACGTTAACAGGTATCCCCATAAAACAATATTACGCCAGAGTAGAGATGCCCAGTTGGCGGTTAGGGTTTTCAGCCCGGCAAAAACATACCAGTCAAACAATAAACTGATAGCCGAAATAATTAGAAATACTTTAATAAAACCACTGCCGTGCATAAATATAGGGTATAGATAGGCAATTTAGTAAATGATAGGCAATTGCGGCGGTAAAATTTAGCTTCGATGCCCCATTTCGGTCTGTTTCAAAAGAATGGAGAGGGAACTGGTTGAGGGGATAGGCCCCGGTTATTGTTAAAGTTTGTTAAACTCAACAGTAATTAATAATACACTTTAAGCTCGTGGCGTTTATGATTTACATTTTAAAGATAAAAGTTAATCAAATGATTAATTTTTACTTTTATCAAACAAAGCTTTAAATACAAACACATATTTTTGATTATCCATTTTAAACATCAATACCCATGGCAATATTAACAATTCAAATCCCCGACAACGAAGTTATTACTATATCAACCATTGTTGAACGCATTGAAGGCAGCATTATTAAAGTAAACGCCGATGAGGACGTTTATACTAACCATTGCCTGCAAAAAGAGGACGATATATTTATTAAAAATAAACTTGGGCCATCATCACCGTTTAATCATTTCTGGAACGATTAAGCATTATCACAAAATTTAGGTTTAGCCTGTTAATATACCATAAAAGCAAAAAGCCCCGCGTTTTAAAACGCGGGGCTTTTTGCTTTTATGGGCTTCTTTAAAATTACCTGGTAACGGTACGTACAACTACACGTTTGTGCGGATGGTAATAAGCATGCCTAACCACAACCGGCCTGTGCCTAACTACAACTGCTCTGTGATAACGCGGGCGATGTATGGTTCTGGTTACAACAACAGCTCTGTGGTAAGGGCGGTGATAATAATGGCGATGCACAGGTGCACTTACCCTTGTTTTTACTACAACCTGCGCTTTTGCTCCTTCAAAAGTGAACAAAGCTATGATGGCTATCATTAATACTTTTATGGTTTTCATTTTTTATTGATTTATATAGTTTTAAAATAATTAGTTGTTGATAATTACGCGTTCGTGTACTCGTACCTGTTCTTGATGGCGGTGCCTTCTGTGTTCACGGTTTTCAACAGAACAACTTGTAAAGCCTATTGCCGCCAATAAAAGCAATGCTATGGAGTGGGATATTTTAGTTTTCATAAACTGTATTTTAACTTTTTAATAGATATACAGATTAAACACGCACTGATACTCATAGTTTAATTTGAGCAGGTTCATCTACTAAAATGTTACAATACTGTTTTGAAGGTCTTTTAATTAGGGGAATATTAAGCCACAGGGTTATTTGATGCAGCCGATTTGGATGATATGCTGTTATTAAGGAAAAAAAATACCAAACCAAAAATCAAAAAAGCAATCATTACAAAAGCGGAGTTGATTGCTACATTTTGATAACCCAATTTGTCAACATCCAGGAAAGGGTATGGATACAAGTGATATAGGGAGCCGCGAATAAGTACGTAAACCAGGTACAAGAATGGGAACAAAAGCCATTTTAATCCCTGTAACACAATTAGTTTTTCCTTCGTTACAAAAAACAGCCAAAAAATTACAAACGCCAATGGATTAAAAGCATGTGTTAACTCATCCGTAACTCTGAATATGCCTTTCGGTAACCATAATCCCCGCAAAACACTATTGTATACCAATCCAACAATGGTTATATAAAGTGCTGTTGCCGTAATCAAGCTGGTGCTCGTGAAAAATTTTTGAAATGCCGACGTTGATTTCAGTGTTATAGCAAGGAGGCATAATCCAACTAGTATATTGCTCAGGATAGTAAAATAGCTAAATATTTGTACAACGGCTCCTCCAAAGGTTCGGCCGTCATGCAGGTATGCCTGGGTGGAGATAAAAAACTGCAAAATTATAGAAAACCAAACTATCAGGGCCAGAATAACTGTATATATAATGGCTGATTGGTTTGGTTTATGCACGTTCATGGTTTAAGGGTATTATCGCTTATTTACACTATCTAACATAGCTTGTAATGATTGCTTGTTTTTACGGAGGCTCTCAATAATGCCGATGTTTGTTTTTACAAATGCGATTAGTGAATCTGTTGGCTCAGTCGACTTGATTTTTTTTGCTGTTTTGATGTTGCTGATCAATGCCTGTGTTGACCTGATAATGCCCCATGGCAATCCCCACCATCCTAACAAAGCTGTAGTAGAGGTACCGCTTTGATTTGCCTGCTGTAAACAGGTAGGGCATGCTATCATTAACTTCTTTTTGTAACGGGTTAGCAATATGAAGCTTTTTACCGTGCCAATTACTGCCGCGTTTAACGGCTGATGAGTACTGTTGCAGGCAGGGCAGGGCTGGTTGCGGATAAGGGAAATGTAATCATCAAATTCCTTACTGCCGGTATCAATCAATTGGGCATTTACACTGTTTACAATGTCATTATCCAAACCGCGGCTTTTAATCTCGGCTTGTAATATTTCAAGTGCTTCGGGCCTTAAGCTGGTTGCTTCGGCAACAGCCAGGCGCATGAGCTTATCATCAGGTAAATTTTTATAAGTAATTTTTAGTTGTTCGGTATCTGGTAGCATCATTATAAATGTAAATAAAAACAATTAATATCAAACCGGCCTATTTAAGTTAATTGACAGGCTACCATTAGCTGAATAAATGCCAGAACATATTTCTTTATTTAAAGTTGTATTTAGAGCAACCAGATACCAATATTACACGTAAACAATAGTATATGAGGGGTTATATCAACATACCAAAAACCATCTGCTGCAAGTTTTGTAAGATATGTGGGGCACGTCCGGTAATTGAGCCGGCTGCAGATGGGTTGTATGTTGTTAAATGCCCCAATGATAATGGCCACTACCAAACCCGCGCAGGCTTAATTGATATTGACGATTGGAACACGAATAATACGGTTAATTTTGTACCCGACCTTAATATAACGCAGCAGGTATCCTACTAAGTAATATTTCTGTGTTATTAATCTTAGTGTTACTTAAACACATATCTTTAAGTTTTTAAAACCAAAAACTTAAATGAGCCTTTTTAGTAATCTCCAAAACTGTAATCCCAAAAAAGTTATACTTGGGTTAACCATTAGTATGTTTTTATTGCCTGTTTTATGCTTTGCCCAATCAGGCTCAGATGTGGTGCCTGTGGTTGATCATATTGCAATTTGTGTAAAAGATCTTAAAAAGAGTACAGCCTTTTATACCGATGTTATGCATTTGCAAAAAGTATCAAATCCATTTGCCGATACTGTGCACCAATGGTATAGCCTGGGTAACCATGTGAAATTACATGCCATACAGGGTAATTGCGCAGGTGTGCATATTAAGGCAGAGCACTTGTGTTTTTCGGTTACATCTGTAGCAGAATTTGCTAAAACATTAGATAAGCTAAACATCCCTTACAGTAACTGGATTGGCGATAGCAAAGAGCCAACGTTACGAAAAGACGGTGTGTTGCAGCTGTATTTCCAGGATCCTGATGGGTATTGGATAGAGATTAACAGCCCGGCTAAAAAGTAGATTAGCGCATTGGGTTTTTAAATTTACTTTTTAACCAATGCCCTTTCCACAGCCAAAAGGCAGATAGCAAAATCATGGGTAAAAATATCCATTTAACCGGCGTTGTTGCGTATAGCCGGTTTTCAATTGGTCCATAAAAGTATCCAACTACCGGTACACATAAAATAATGAGCACCCAGCGGATTAGTGCACGTTCTAAAGCAGGAGTCATCGCAAAATTTAGTATTCAAGTTCGCGGCAATGGATGCCGGCTCTTATTAACAGCCATTCAATGTAACGGGGAGAGAGTCCATCGGATTCTATCCGCAGTATATTGTCACAATCTTCCAGGTCAAAATTCCATTGGGCAATTGCCGGAACTTTGGTGAGCAGGGTGGTTACCTTGCTCACCTGCTTTTTTTCCTTAACATTTGTTGTAAATACCAGTACATCCATAATAGGTAGTTTTTTAGTATCAAGTAAATGGTATCAAGTATCAGTAAGTAAATGTGAGTGAAGAAGCTTGCTGCCCTCCACTCACCATTTACTACTCATTAATCCTGTTTTTCTTTGCTTTCCTGCTCCGGGTTAAAATTATCCCATGGGCGGCCAAATCGGCCATGGTTATCCCAACCGCAATTACGATCGCGCATTTTGGCTTTAAATCTTTCCTGTTCTTCGGCACTCATGTTTTTAAAGCGTTCTTCCATCCGTTTACGCATCCATGGGTTACCGCCGCCGCCCCATCCGGGCTTGCCTCCTTTGCCAAAGCCAAACAGTATTTTGCATAAAATGAATATGCCCATGGCCTGCCAAAAAGTAATAGCGCCAACATGTAAAATTCCCGGTAATAAATTGTTCCATAACTGCATCACCACAAAGCTGATGAGCGTTAGGAAAGCGGCTATCCCGATAGGTATAAATATGAACCGCCATTTATAAAATGTTCTTTTCATTGTCTTTTAATGTTTTAAATCTTTTAATATTCTGTAATTTCAAGGTATAGCTGCTTAAGCCGCTTACGGAGGTGAAGCACTGCATAACGTTTCCGGGATACTAATGTATTAATGTTTTGCCCGGTACGTTTAGCGATCTCCTCAAACGGAACATCTTCCAGTTCCTGCCATATAAAAACCTGCTTCTGCTCGTCAGGCAATTCATCAAGTGCTAAAAATAATTCCTCCCAAAATAGGTTGCGCAAGTATTCTGTTTCGGGGGTATTGGTTTCGGCAAACAGGATAGCTTTAAAATTTTCTGTTTCCTCCTCGTCCTCATCAGTGGCAAGCATATCATCCAACAGCGTCTCTGTTTTCTTTTTATGTTTATCGGTTATTTTATTGCGTGCAACACGGTATAACCAGGCGCTTGTTTGTTCAATAGGCTCAGAATTAATCACCGAGCTGAACTGGTACCATACATCCTGCAGAATGTCTTCAGCATCAGCATCATTTTTTACCCTCCGGCGGATAAAACTCAACAGGCTTTTACCATACGCTTTTATTGTATGTATAATGTGACTGTTTTTGTCTTCGGGCATTACGGCGGTTATCAATTTATTATTCCTTTAAAGATAGAGACGATTGTGAATTGAAAACATTTTAATTTATTTTAATAAAAAGAGACAAAGAACTAATGGATGAAGGATAAAGGACTAATAGATGAAGGATAAAGCTATTGAACCCATTAAAAAAGAAGCGCCCGTTTATTTTACAAATGATGTATCTATGGACAGGCGCCAGGTATATTTAAAAGTGGATAGTTTGGCAGTGGCGTTTTTTAGGAAGACGCTGGGCCTCTCGGCTCCCTGAAGGAAGTTCTAAATTGTTCCATATAGCATATCTTAGATGCTAAAATAACACAGACTGTATGTTATATAATGAAATACCTGATCGAAAATCGTTTGTTGACTTTGTGAAATTGTTAAGAGATGATTTAAAGTTGAATAGTGCCGAATGGGAAAATAAAACGCTGGACGATTTCTTAGGGGCTTTATCGGCATACGCCAACGATATCCAGGGATATTATGATAATACCCATCAACAAGTGAACTCAGATATACCATCGTGGAACGTATTTGCAGATATTTTGAGGGGGGCTAAGGTCTACGAATAATTTATTGTGCTTTTATACACAACGCCAATTAAAAACTTCCCCTTTAGGGGGTTGGGGGGCCTCTACATTTTCTCTACACCTTAGTGTTATTTTTACAATGCATTATTATAATCTCCTATATTTGAAATACTAACCGCAATTCATCTACATGAGAAAAAAGTATTACCTGCCACGCATCTGCATGGCATCGGCACTGGCTGCCGGACTTTGCCTTACGGCATCGGCACAACAAAAAAATATTTACCATAAGGGCTGGATAGATTTTAATAAGAATGGTAAGATGGATTTATTTGAAGATGCATCACAACCCATTGATAAACGGGTTGCCGATCTGTTAAGCCAAATGAATGTTGAGGAAAAAACCTGCCAGATGGCTACCCTGTATGGCTACAAGCGCGTACTTAAAGATGAAATGCCCATCCCCAACTGGAAAAACGAGATCTGGAAGGATGGCATAGCTAATATTGATGAGGAGTTGAATAACCTTACCTCGCATACTGATGATGCGCCAACACAATATTCATTTCCATTCAGCAAACATGCGTCGGCTATAAATACTATCCAGAAATGGTTTGTTGAAGAAACCCGGATGGGCATTCCGGTTGATTTTACCAATGAAGGTATCCATGGCTTAAATCATGATCGTGCAACACCATTACCGGCACCTATAGGCATAGGCAGCACATTTGATAAGCAACTGGTGCGCCAGGCCGGGCAAACGGTTGGTCGCGAAGCAAAAGCTTTGGGATATACTAATGTTTACGCCCCCATACTTGACCCTGCCCGTGATCAACGCTGGGGCCGTGTGGTGGAGTGTTACGGAGAAGATCCTTTCCATATTGCCGAAATGGGCAAGCAAATGGTGCTGGGGATCCAGGAAGAAGGCGTTGCATCAACCTTAAAACACTTCGCGGTTTATAGCGTACCCAAGGGAGGGCGTGATGGCAGTGCCCGTACCGATCCGCACGTGGCGCCGAGAGAAATGCACCAGGTGTACTTATATCCTTTTCGCAGGGTAATACAGGAGGCTCACCCTATGGGCGTAATGAGCAGTTATAACGATTGGGATGGTGTGCCTGTAACCGGCAGCTATTACTTTTTAACACAGTTGCTTCGCCAGCAATATGGCTTTAACGGCTATGTGGTGAGTGATAGCGAGGCTGTTGAGTTCCTGTACTCTAAACACCACGTAGCTGCCGACTACAAAGAAGCCGTAAGGCAGGCCGTTGAAGCAGGTCTTAATGTGCGCACCAATTTCACTATGCCGCAAACGTTTATTTTGCCTCTCCGGGAGCTGATCAAAGAAAATAAGATCTCGATGAAGATCATCGATTCCAGGGTTGGGGATGTACTACGGGTAAAATTCCGGTTGGGTTTGTTTGATAGCCCTTATGTGAAAGACCCAAAGGCTGCGGATAAAATTGTGCATACGGCAGATGATGCGGCGATGTCGCTTAAAATGAACCGGGAGTCTATGGTATTGCTTAAAAACGAAGGCGATCTGTTGCCCTTGGATAAAAGTAAGCTTAAAAATATACTGGTAACCGGTCCGCTGGCTACCGAAACTAATTATGCCATTAGCAGGTACGGTCCCTCACATAATCCGGTAACTAACATATTAAATGGGATTAAAAACTATGTTGGCGCAGGGGTAAAGGTAAACTATACCAAGGGTTGCGATATGATTGATGCCACCTGGCCCGAAAGTGAGATCATTGAAACACCGTTAACCCCGCAGGAGCAGGCAAGTATAGATTCTGCAGTAGTCCAGGCAAAACAATCCGACGTTATTATAGCCGTTGTGGGCGAGGATGTAGATAGGGTAGGCGAAAGTCTGTCTCGTACAGGATTGAACCTTCCGGGCCGCCAGTTAAAGCTGATACAGGCCTTACAGGCTACCGGCAAACCAGTGGTAATGGTGATGATAAACGGGCAGCCGCTTACCATCAACTGGGAAAATAAATATGTTCCCGCTATTTTGGAGGCCTGGTTTCCAAGCGTACAAAGCGGGCAGGTAATTGCCGAAACCCTTTTTGGCGATAACAATCCGGGCGGTAAGCTGCCCATTACCTTCCCTAAAACTACAGGGCAAATTGAATTTAATTTTCCGTTTAAGCCAAATGCCCAGGCCGGGCAGGGTGGCCAGAACAGCTGGGGTAAAACCAGTGTAAATGGTGCTTTGTACCCTTATGGTTATGGCTTAAGCTACACTAAATTTGAATACAGTAACCTGGTAGTATCTCCCGAAAAAGAAAATGCCCAGGGCGATGTGCATGTAAGTGTAGATGTAACCAACACCGGTGCCCGCGCCGGCGATGATGTGGTACAGCTATATCTTAAAGATGAGATAAGCAGCGTAACTACTTACGAATACGATCTGCGCGGCTTTGAGCGCATCAATCTTAAACCCGGCGAAAAAAAGACAGTCCAATTTACCTTGCACCCGGACGATTTAGCCCTACTGGATAAAAACATGAACTGGACAGTTGAACCCGGTAGGTTTATGGTGATGATAGGCAGTTCATCGGAGGATATTAAGCTGAAGAAGGAGTTTGAGGTAGAGTAGGGCAGATGGTAAAAAGTAAAACACTTTTAGCATCAAATAATGCAGCTTCCTTTTTTATCACTGTGATGAAAAAGGAAGTTGTTACAAAGTGATTTTTGATTTGAAAAGGGGCGGCTAAAAGAAGAAGAAAATGACTTAATTTAAAGTAACAATGAGCACACCAAACCAACAAATAATACCTATGCTGGCCTATGAGGATGGCATAGCTGCCATGGAATGGTTATGCAAGGTTTTCGGTTTTACTGAGGTAACCCGGATGGTGGACGAGAACGGTAGGCTGAGCCATGGTGAGATAGCCATGGGCGGTGGTATAGTTATGCTGGCTGAACCAACTCCCGATTATCAAAGCCCGAAACATCATATTCAAAATTGCGCTATAGCTGCTAAAGCTTACAGCGTACCCTACATTATTAATGGTGTATTGGTTTATGTGGATGATGTAAAACAACATTATGAAGATGCAGAAAGCAATGGTGCAACTATTTTATCTGTATTGGAAGAAGGTTACCCCGGCACTCGTTACCGCGCCGCCGATTTGGAGGGCCAGCGGTGGATGTTTATGCAAAAGGAAAAATAGTGAGAGGCTGTGTGAAGCGACAATATTAATTACTTTATTTTACTAAACTTTGTAATTCAAAGTTCTTTTAATATTATTGCCAAATTTATTTCACATGGAAGCTTTAGGACATTTCATTTTCGAACTTTTTAAGATAGCTATGTTAAGCTGTATTTATACAGGGTTATTTTTTTTAGGGCGATTGATATTTTTGCAAATAAAAAAGAGGGACACGGAGTTTAGATGGGGTAAATTTAAGCAGGTTCACATCATTATTTATGTGTTGTTATTTATATTCTCTTTTACCTATTATGGAGATCATGGGTTAGGGGACAGTTATAGTATCCCACTTGGGCGTTGGGAAACCATGGAAGCGGGCGATTTATATGCTTATTTTATCCCCAAAGGCACAAGCAATCAGATTCCTGTTAACGCTTACACAGTTAAAGATGGTAATTTATGCGCTGATATTGAAGACGGATATATGGTTTACAACCTTAAAACCAAAAAGGTGAGTAAATTCGGCGCAACTCGTCAGTATAGTGCTTATGCATTGACTCACGACCTGCCGGAAGTGGATCAATTTCTGAAGTTTGAACAACAATATAATTCCTACTGGAATGGTTGGAGGTTTTGGCTGTTGCCTTAGTATAACTAACTTGTAATTATTCTATAGGCAATATCTCCAATTTATTTCATTTGATTATTTTTGCCGGCTAATCAGTTTTACTAACTGTGATATTTACAGTTGTAGTATGATACTTTATTTATATTTTTATAAACTTTAATTACTTAGGCTTGGCCTTTTAAAATCATTAACTATTACTTATTGAATGGAACCCGAAAATAAAGGTGTGAGGGGCAGTCAGCTAAAAAACATGATTATCAAAAAGCTTTACTTTAATAAAGCAATGTCATGTGCCGGACTGAGCGAGTTATTTGATAAAAGCATTCCGTCAATAGCTAAAGCTATAAATGAATTGATGCACGAAGGCTTTGTAGTTGAAGACGGTTACGCCCCGTCAAGCGGTGGTCGTAGGCCATTGATGTATTCGGTAAAAGCTAATGCTATGTATATATTGGCAATAGCACTTGATCAGCTTACGGCGCGTATCCAGCTTTTTGATCTGCTCAACAACCCGGTAGCCGATATGCTTACTTTTGAGTTGAAGCTCCTGAATAATAGCGAGGCTTTGGGACAATTGCTTGAGCAAATCAATATTTATATTAAACAAACAGATATCCCAAAAGATAAAATAGCCGGTATTGGTATTGGAATGCCGGGCTTTGTAAATGTAACCGAAGGTATCAATTACACCTATCTTGATGCCGGTGGACAAAGCCTTACGGAATATTTTACCGATCAAACCGGGATAGATACTTATATCGATAATGATTCGAGCCTGATAGCTCTTGCCGAACAAAAGTTTGGCATTGCCAAAGCTCAAAAAGAAGTGATGGTTATTAACCTGGGCTGGGGGATAGGCCTCGGGATGATCGTGAATGGCAAGTTGTTCAGGGGCCATAATGGCTTTGCCGGTGAGTTAAGCCATATCCCGGTAACTGAGGATGGCGCACTTTGCGAGTGTGGCAAGCGTGGTTGCCTGGAGGCTGAAGCATCATTGCTGGTAGTGGCCCAAAAGGCGGTTGCCGGTATTAAACAAGGGCGCATTACAAGTTTAAAATACAATATTAATGATCACTCTAAATTGATGGGTGATGCTATACTGGAAGCAGCCAACAATGGCGATCAGTTTGCTATTGAACTGTTATCAGATGCAGGTTATAAAATAGGGAAGGCCCTTGCCATCCTGGTGCATATCATGAACCCCGCCATCATTGTATTGAGCGGTCGTGGTGCAAAGGTTGCCAAAATATTAATGGCACCCATACAACAGGCTATTCATAAATATTGCATCCCAAGGCTTTCGGCCGGCACAGAGTTGCTGGTATCCGAACTCGGTTTTGATGCCGAATTGATTGGCGCATCGGTACTGGTTATGGAAAATTTTGATAAATCGGTAAAAGCTAAAGTTTCAAAAGCGAAAAAAGCGATTGTGAGATAGGTGTGCGGATTTCAGGTTCCAGGTGTGCCCCACTAACCGTCATTGCATAGTGCCTACCTATGACAAGTTGTTGAATCCCAGACTTACGAAGTTTTAAAAACTTCGTAAGTCTTTCACCGCTTGTCATTTCCACCTTCAGAGTTCCTGGATTTCACAACTACCTATGACGTTTTGTAAAAACGGTTGTCTTCCTGAACGCAGTGAAGGATCTTCTTCACTATAAAAGTCGGCGAAGAGCAGGGCGAAGAAGATCCTTCGTTCCTCAGGATGACAAACTTTTTAAGCGTCATTTTCCTTTCAGTGTTGCCCGGATAGTAAAACTCGCAATGATGGGGCAGAGAGCTCCAGTCATAAAAAAGCTATTACTCATTTTTTCATCTGCATATCTGCACATTTGAAATCTGCACATCTAATCGTATCTACAAAAACACTCTCCCCGAATAATCCAAAGCTTCCTGTAGTTTATCAAAATTAAGCCCCAGGAGCTCGTTTTGGGATTTTAGATAATCTATTAGGTTTTCTGTGGCAATATTGCCTGTGAGGTCGTCTTTGGCCATAGGGCAGCCGCCATAACCTTTTAGTGCCGTATCAAAATGTTTGCAACCACTTTGATAGGCCGCCGCTACTTTGGGCTGCCAGGTATCAGGAGTGCTGTGCAGGTGAATGCCAAATTCTGCTTTAGGAAATTGACGGCATAATTCCGGGTAAATACTGCTGATCTGTGTTGCATTGGCAATGCCAATAGTATCAGCCAGGGCTATGTTATAAATGCCTTCGTTTACTAATTTATCAGTCCACTCGTGAATAATGGTGGTGTTCCATTCGTCGCCATAAGGGTTACCAAAACCCATGGAAAGGTAAACCAGCAGTTTTTTATTATTAGCTATGCTCAATTCCTGCATGCGCTTAACGTTATCAAATGCCTGCGATAGCGTGGTATTGGTATTGCGCAGCTGAAAAGTTTCAGATATAGAAAACGGATAGCCCAAATAAGTTATCTCGGGATGCTTCACGGCCTCTTCCGCCCCACGATAATTGGCCACTATCGCAAGCAGTTTTGAAGTGGTATTATTTAAATCAAGCTTACTTAAAACCTCAGCTGTATCCTGTAGTTGAGGGATGGCTTTGGCCGATACAAAACTCCCAAAGTCTATCGTATCAAAACCCACCTGTAAAAGCAGGTTAATATAAGCGGCTTTTACAGCTGTGGGGATAAAATGTACAATTCCCTGCATCGCGTCGCGGGGACATTCGGTTATTTTGATCATTTCGGGTTCGTGTTGTGTGGCTCGTGTTGCGGGTAACAAAACATCAATTAATTTAATACAAGATTAAAACTTTTACCGGCAACTCGCAACCGGCAACTCGCAACCGGCGACACGAACCATCAATTTACATTAAAGCTTTTACCCGCAACTCGCAACCGGTAACACGAACCGTCAATTTACGGTTTCGGGTAAATGAATGTCGTTAGTAACGCCTTCACGCTCAAACTTGCGGATAATTAGCCTTGTACCACCGTTGTAGTTCACATAGCTAAATACCCAGTTTATAAATACGATCACTTTGTTCCGCCCGCCCAAAAGAGATATAAGGTGCACAAACATCCATACCAACCAGGCAAAAAATCCCTGGAACTTGATCTTACCCAAATCCGCAACCGCTTTATTGCGGCCAATGGTTGCCAATGAACCTTTATCAAAATATTTAAAAGGGGCAGTTGGCTCGTGATTGATAAGCTGCACAATTGTTTTACCAACGTGTGCGCCCATTTGAATGGCAACCTGTGCCACGCCCGGATGGCCTTTAGGCGTTTCATCGGTGATCATGGCGGCTACATCGCCAATGGCGAAGATGTTGGTACTGCCAATCATCCGGCAAATACTATCTACCCTAATCCTGTTGCCTCGTTCAATGTTGTCTTCTTCTATACCTTCAGGAACTACACCCATTACACCCGCGCTCCAGATCACATTTTTAGTGCGGATGGTTTTACCTCCTTCAAATTTTATTTCATCACCATCGTAGCTTTCAACCTTTACGCCCAACAGTACCTCAACTCCCATACCAGTCAGGAAATCTTTAGCGGCTTTTGAGGCCTGATCAGAAAAGGGGCCCAATACCTTTGGCAAAAAGTCCACAAGGTATACTTTCATTTCTTCCTTTTTTAGCTCGGGATAGTCTTTGGTCAGTACGTGATTGCGTAACTCCGCCAATGAGCCAGAAAGCTCAACGCCCGTTGGTCCGGCACCTACCAATACAAAGGTGAGCAGGGCTTCCCGTTCTTGTTTGTTCGGTTTAAGCAGGGCTTCTTCAATATTTTGCAAAATAGAGTACCGTAGGTTCAATGCCTCAGGAATGGATTTCATCGGCATTGAGAATTTTTCAATCTCTTTGTTTCCGAAAAAATTCGTGGTTGATCCTGTGGCTATCACCAGGTAATCGTAGGCTATTTCGCCTATGGTAGTATCTAAGATATTGCTTTCGGCATTTATTTTTAATACCTCGGCAATTCTAAAACGGAAATTTTTTTGACCCGAAAAGTTTTTTCGCAATGAAAAGGCAATCGACTCGGATTCGAGGCTACCCATGGTTACCTGGTATAGCAGTGGCTGAAAGGTATGGTAATTATGCTTATCAAGCATTAAAATGTCAACAGGTTTATCCTTCAGCTTTTTGGCTACCTGCAGGCCACCAAAGCCGCCACCTATTATAACTACTAATGGAAATTTCGCGCTATCTGATGTATTCATATACAGATTATTAGTGTTTTGTAAAGACGCCTATTTGCGCCCCCGTAATTATCTACTGGAAACGCAAGCAAGCGTCTCCACTCGTATACCATAGCACAATACCTATGCCGATGGCAGTGTTTGTTGTTTTATTTTACAATGCAATTATACCTTATTGTTATCTATCAGCAACCCTGTCTGTCGGTGATTTTGAGACTCTTAACAACCTGCCAAAACGGCTTTGCTCTTTTCTTTGGAGCCTCCCGGGCAATGCACCTGTAAAACAAAAAAGGCCCCAAATGTTCTTTGGAGCCTTTTAATAATTTAGATTATTTTTATTTGAGGTCTTTTTTTCCAAAGTCAACTATCACCGGTGTTGCCACACAGATAGACGAATATGTACCGAAAATAACACCGATCAATAACGCGAACGAGAAGCCCTTGATTACATCACCACCAAATATGAACAATATGATCAATACAAATATCACGGTTAAAGCTGTGATAATGGTACGGCTTAATGTACTGTTGATAGCCTGGTTGATAACTTCTTCCTGCTTGTCATCTTTTGAATGGTGCAGTTCAAGGAACTCACGAATCCTGTCAAACACTACCACAGTATCATTGATAGAGTAACCGATAACGGTTAAGATAGCCGCAATGAACGCCTGGTCGATATCTAACGAGAATGGTAATATGCCGTTAAATAAAGAGAAGAATGATAATACCAATAACGCATCATGCGCCGTTGCAATCATCGCTCCCAAACTGAATTGCCATTTACGGAAGCGGATAAAGATGTATGCCGAAATTACTAATATGGCGATCAATACCGTATATACTGCCGAAGTCTTTAACTCATCTGCAATAGTGGCACTTACTTTCGCACCACCTAAAATATCACTATCGGCAATTTTGGTTTCTGCTTTAGTACCCAAAGCTTCAATAAGAGTAGTTCTTACCTTGGCATCAGCCGCGGTAGTATTCTCTTTGATCAGGTAGTTGGTAGTAATGCTGATTTTATCGGCCCCCAATGTTTTAACCTCGGTACCACGACCTAAAGTGGCATCAATAGCATTGTGAATGGCTTCGGTAGTTACTGTTGTGTTAGGGAACTTAACGATATAGTTACGACCACCTTCAAAGTCAACACCGTAACTAAAGCCGCGTACTACAATTGATATTATACCGGCAGTGATAAACAAACCAGAGAAAATGTAAAACTTAAAACGGTTTTTTACGAACGCGTAGTGTGCATTTTTAAATGTATGTGAACTCCATGGGTTGCTGAATTTGATATCCCATCCTTTATCAAGCATCCACTCAAAAATAACCCTTGAGATAAGCAATGAACAGAACAATGAAGTTATGATACCGATCATCAACGTAGTTGCAAAACCTTGAATCGGTCCAGATCCGAAGATGAACAGGATCAAACCAGTTAAGAAAGTACTGATCTGTGAATCGAGGATGGATGGCAGCGCGTGTTTAAAACCATCGGCTACGGCTATCTTTAATGATTTACCTAAAGCAAGCTCTTCACGTACGCGCTCATATACCAATACGTTGGCATCAACCGCAATACCCAGCGTAAGCACGATACCCGCAACACCAGGAACTGTAAGTACAGCACCTAAGCTGGTAAGTACGCCCATTAAAAAGAATATGTTGATAACAACGGCAACCACAGCAACTGTACCTGCACGGTTGTAGTAAGCGATCATAAAGATAAGCACTACTACTAAACCCAGCACGCATGACAGTAAACTGTCGCTAATGGCTTCTTTTCCTAAGGATGGACCTACAATTTCTTCAGACACGATATGCGCAGGAGCAGGTAAACGACCAGCCTTTAACACGTTAGCTAAATCCCTTGTATCTTCCTGGGTAAAGCTTCCTTCAATTGAAGATACACCACCAGAAATTTCGTTTTGAACGTTAGGAGCAGAGTATACGTTATCATCAAGAACAATAGCGATAGCTCTTTTGTTGGTTGCAGCTGCTGCCTCGGCAGTAACTGTACGCCATTTTTGAGCACCTTCTGAGTTCATGATCATCACAACCTCAGGGCTGCCTTTTTGATTTACGTCTGCGCGGGCATCGGTAATTACATCACCAGAAAGTACAGGGCCGTTTTCGGCACCGCTCAATTTAATGGCGTATAATGCAAATGCTTTAACCTTGGCATCTTTTAAAGGTTTTACATCCCAAAGGAATTTCATATTGCGCGGTATAATTGATTTTACAATTGCACTGTGCAGGTATGAATTAACTTTAGCAGTATCTTTTAATGCGGCATAACCAACAACCGGGCCCTGGCCTAATTGCGGCTGACCACTTTGGTCGCGACCAATGTTTGGTTCTAATACAGCGAACAACGGGTGTAATGATGCCTGTTGTGCTTTGCTGCTTAAAGCTGCAGCCGAAGTATCTTTTTCTGCATTTTTTTGAACCTTGCTCAATAATGATCCGGCCTTAGCAGCAGTATCAGTTTTGGCAGGAGTAGCAGCGGCAGTCGTTTTTGACGAATCTGTTTTTGCTGTTTTGTTTTTAGCAGCAAACAGGTTGTCAATACTACCAAGATATTGGTAAGCTTCGCTGTTATCAAAAGTTTGATAAAATTCCAGTTTGGCTGATCCTGACAATAACTTACGAACGCGTTCTGGTTCTTTAACACCAGGAAGCTCAACCAGGATACGGTTTGAACTTGCCTCTAACTGAATGTTAGGCTGGGTTACACCAAACTGGTTGATACGGGTGTTTAAAACGGTGAACGATTGTTTTACCGCAGTGTTGGCCAAATCTTTCAAGTAAGATTCAACTTCGCTGTTTGAGGCGTTGAACTTTAAGTGATCCTGGTTATCTTTTGTTGAAAAGATAGCGGCCAGTTTACCATCCGGATTTAGTTTCTCATACTCACTTACAAATAACGCGATGTAATCTTTCTGACTGGTTTTTGCATCAGCCTGTAATTTGTCGGCATTTGCTAAAGCCTGGTTGAACACAACATCCGGATTGTTGTTAGAGATTTTCTTCACTAACTCATCAAGCTGAATTTGCATGGTAACGTTCATACCACCTTTAAGGTCGAGACCCAGTGCAAGTTCCCTTTGCTTTACGTAAGCATAAGTGTGTTTTAATAACGGATATACCGGTTGTGTAGACATTGAGTCCAGGTAAGCCTTTTCTTTATCTGTGCTTCCCTTTGCGTATGCCTTGGCATCACTCTCAACTTTTTGGGCCACCCATGTAAAAGACAGTTGGTATAAGCATACAACTGCCAGCAGAATGGCGAAAAATTTAATAACCCCTTTACCTTGCATCGAATTTGTAATATGTAATTAATTAGTTTATAAGCTATTTTTAATAAGACGGCAAATCTAATAAAATTTCGCAAGGAGAAAATTTTAAATTAAAACAAATTGATGACAAAAAATGTTAGCTGCGTTCAAGCGTAATGAACGAATAGCTGTACTTGTTTTTTTCATCAGGTTCAAAATTTTCTCGCTCTGTTTCTTTCCACTCCTCTGGGTTTAATTCAGGAAAAAAGGTGTCGCCATCAAAATCCTGATCAATGAGTGTTAGATAAATGCGATTGGTGAGAAGTAAGGCCTGTCTGTAAATCTCGGCACCGCCAACAATAAAAACTTCTGCTTCATCTGCGCAAAGCGCTAAAGCGTCCTCAATGGTGCTTACTACCTCGCAACCCTCAATGGTGATAGCTTGTCTTGTAATCACAATATTGCGGCGCCTTGGTAAGGGTTTACCCACAGAGTCAAAAGTTTTGCGCCCCATGATTACCGTATGCCCGCTGGTAACATCTTTAAAGTGCTTAAGGTCATTGGGCAGGTACCAGAGTAATTTATTGTCTTTGCCGATGGCGTGGTTTTTGGCAGTTGCCACTATTATTGATGTTGTCATTGTTTTTAAGTTGTCTGAACCGGAATTCATCGAATTAATGAATTTTTTGAATTCAGGCTGTAAAATATTCATAAACCGTCATTGCGAGGCACGAAGCAATGACGGTTTTGCTAAAGCCCCTTTTGTCATCCTGAGGAACGAAGGATCTACTCTCCAGCATGCTTCTTCGTCCTGTACAGTTTGCAAATAGATCCTTCGATCCTCAGGATGACAAACCTTTTTAACGTCATCTCTCCTTCAGAGTACCCCGGGTTTTATCACTCGCAATGACGGGTGGTGTTTGTTTTGTAAGATTAGTGAAATTTTGATTCTTCGGAAAATCTCTGGTTCAGACAGCCACAGCTGCTTTAATATGCGGCCAGGGTTCATAATTTTCCAAAGTGAAATCTTCAAACTTAAACGCGAAGATATCTTTAACCTCCGGATTGATTTTCATGGTAGGCAGCGGGCGAGGCTCGCGGCTTAATTGCAGTCGGGTTTGCTCCATGTGGTTATTGTAAAGATGGGCATCGCCAAAGGTGTGAATAAAATCGCCATAATCCAGATCGCAAACCTGGGCCATCATCATTGTGAGCAGCGCGTAGGATGCGATATTGAAAGGTACCCCCAAAAATATATCGGCACTGCGCTGATAAAGCTGACAAGATAATTTGCCTTTGGTTTCTCCCTTTGCCGGGTTGGCCGGCTCCACATAAAACTGAAACAAGCTATGGCAGGGTGGCAGGGCCATCTCGTTTACATCGGCAACGTTCCAGGCCGATACAATCATGCGGCGCGAGTCGGGGTTGTTTTTGATCTGGTTAACCACCTGGGTTATCTGGTCAATGTGCCCTCCATCTGGTTTTGGCCATGAGCGCCATTGGTAACCATACACCGGGCCAAGGTTGCCTTCGGCATCAGCCCACTCATCCCAGATGCGTACACCATTTTCTTTCAGATAGCGGATGTTGGTATCGCCGCTTAAAAACCATATCAGCTCGTGGATGATAGATTTGAGGTGCAGCTTTTTTGTGGTCACCATCGGGAACCCATCTTTCAGGTCGAAACGCATCTGGTAGCCAAACACACTTACGGTACCGGTTCCTGTCCTGTCGTGCTTTTGCGCGCCGGTTTCCAATACATGTCTCATCAAATCGAGATACTGTTTCATTTTGTTGGGTTGATTAAGTGAATTGTTGATTGGGTGAATGGTTGATTAGGAGAGCGGTTGATTGAGTTGAAAATCAATGACCATTAAACTATTCAACAAGCGAACCAACGAACATTTTCAAAAAGCAAAGAAAATTAATCTGTCTTAAGTATCCTAATTTGTGCAAAAATACAATTTTGTTAATTATTCTTAATCGCCGGGAACATGGTAACTTTGTGCCTTGTTAACCACTCACTCAATTTAACTCAAGCAACTACTCACTATAACACATGATCATTTTTCCGAACGCAAAAATAAACATTGGCCTCAACATTACCGAACGCCGCCCTGATGGTTATCATAATCTGGAAACCATTTTTTATCCCATCAATTTAAAAGATGCATTGGAAGTGGTGGCGAGCGATAAGCTGAGCTTTACTTCATCGGGACTTGACATACCGGGGACGGAGGAGGATAACCTTTGCGTTAAAGGTTATCATTTGCTAAAAAAAGATTTTGACCTCCCGCCTGTAAACATCCACCTGCACAAAAACATTCCGATAGGCGCGGGCCTGGGCGGAGGCTCTGCCGACGCTGCTTTTTTTATCAGGCTGATGAACGAAGAATTTAAACTCGGTATCTCCATCGATGATATGACAGACTACGCGCGCCGCCTTGGTGCCGACTGCGCTTTCTTCATTGAAAATAAACCTGTCTTCGCTTTTGAAAGAGGGGATGAGTTTGAAACGATAAAGCTCGATCTGTCGGCCTACAAAATTGTGTTGGTAATGCCCGATATTCATATCTCTACTTCTGAAGCTTTCGGCGGCATAAAACCTACCCCGGTAAAAGACTCTTTACTGGAGCTCATCACCGAGCCGATAACCGAATGGAAAAAGCATATCAAAAATGATTTTGAAACATCGGTATTCAAAAACCATGTAGAAATCCGCGGGGTTAAAGCAGCCCTGTACCAGGCCGGTGCTATCTACGCCAGCATGAGCGGGAGCGGAGCATCAGTGTTTGGAATTTTCGACCACACTCCCGACCTTGAATTTTTGGAAGGGGAGAACGAGGTTTTCTACTTATAATTTCGAATGTCGGAATTTCGATTTCGGATTTTTTTATCGCCTGGTGGAACGAAGGATTTAATCGCTGAACTGTACAGCTTCTGAAAAAATTCTTCGTTCCCTAAACGATGATTTATCAAATTAAAATAAATCCGAAATAGAACATCTCAAATCCGAAATCAAACTCCTGCGTCTTCACTCACCCCTCTGCCAAAACCTTCCACCCAGTCCCTGTCACCCATTCCCTTTGCAACGGCGCTTAATAAGCGGCTGTGTACGGCATTCACGAGTGGTAAGGGTGTTTCACTCACCTGCGATAGTTTAAATGCAAGGCGCGCGTCCTTATAGCCTAATTTGGCTTTGAAACCAACCGGTTCGTATTGCTTGTTGGCAATTAGCTTTCCGTAGTTTTGATAGATGGGCGCATTGAATAAAGTCGAGCCAAAAAAGTTGGCTACCTGTACGCGGTCCAGCCCACTTTTTTCTGCAAGGGTGTAAGCCTCTGCCATCATTTCCATGGAAGCCATGATCATGAAGTTGCCGGTTATTTTCACCACGTTGGCAGCGCCTGTTTCTTCACCAAAATCATGAATGGCTTGGCCCAGGCATTCAAGCACTGGTTTGGCTAAATCTTTTATTTGCTGCGGACCGGAAACGCAGATGAAAAGTTTCTTAGCGGCGGCGGCCTCGGGCCTGCCAAACACAGGGGAGGCCAGGTAATGGCTGCCTGCTTTTTGGTGCGCTGTAGCTAACTCCACAGCCAGCTCTGGCGAGATAGTGCTCATGGATATGTGCACAGCATTTGGCTGTAGCGTTTTTAAAATTCCGTTGTCGCCTGTAACCGATTCTCGCAGGATCTCATCTTCTGATAGCATGCTCACAACAAAAGGTACACCAACGGCGGCATCGGCAGGGGTTGGGCATTTGGTGATGTGGCTTGGGTCGAGCTCGTCGGCTTTTGAAAGGGTGCGGTTATAAACTTGTAAATGGTAGCCTTCGCTAATGAGGTTTTTGGCCATGTTGATGCCCATGTTGCCAAGGCCGATAAATCCGATTTTCTTTTCCATAGTGTTAGCTGATGTAGTCTCTGTCTTCGTCACTTAGTGTATTATTGTCTTCCTTTTTTTGAATGCTATCATGATAGCCGCCAATATCAAATTTTGGCTTTTTGGGCCGGCCTACCATAAAGCCTAAAATAAAACCGATCACGGTCATCGTGATCATGAGGGCAAGTTTGGAGACTCTGAAATTCATGAATAAAAATGCAAACGTAACCTCGTCGGTATTTTGGGCGAGTGCTGCGGTAAGCAAAATTGTAATGACGATTATGGTGATGGTTTTTATGCTCATGGTGATTTGATTTAACAGTTGATACAAGATGAGGTTTTTAAATGTTTATTAAAAATACATTTTGATGGAAGTATTTGTAAGCCCCAAAAAAGAGGGCAGATTGCTTTTGAAAATGATTGATAAAAATCATGGCAGCGGATGTGGATTCTTCCCGTTATAATTTCCCGATTTCCTAAATCAATAACCTTTCATCAAACCAGCTGCCAGACTTGCGGAAATGATGCTGACGCGAAAAATTTGAAAAGTAAAATCATTTGATTTTTAAAACCCAATTATAAAAATCAGGATGCCATGTTTTTTTTCGAGAATAGTTTTTGAGGCTGAAAAATGTGGGGATTTGCTTTTGTGAGAATCAAATTTTTTCACTCATTTTTTTGGTCCTGTATACAAAGGCGATGGTTGCCGCCATTTAATTACAATTCTCATTTTTTAATTCGATACACTTTGAGTTGACTGCTCATGAAGATTGCCTAAATGTATTTATGCATTAATTAATAGCTTGTATTTATCTGATTTATAGTGATTTATATGGGTATATTTTTATGTTTATTTAATTGTGCTAATTTTTTTAGTTTTTTGCATTTTTAGTTAGCTCAGTTTTGTTTGATTTTTACTTTTGGTAATCTTTATAAATATCAGATTTTTAGGTAAATAAAATTGTTATATAAATTGAGTTTTTGATTTTTTTTATTCAAAATAAATCAGATTTAAGAGAGTGTTCGGTATTTTAACCTGGTTTATGAAAATGTTAATTTGATACACTAACTAAAAAATGAATTTTGGCTCTGTTGGGCGCGAATGCGCGGGAAACTATCGGAACACCTTTAAAATTTAAAGTGGCTTACAGGGCTTAAAAACGGTTTGTTTTGAGGTGGGGTTTTATCCCCTATCCAGCACTTAATTTAATATAGACAAATGAAACGGTGGGTAGATTTAATGAGATAAAGGGAAATTACCATCACCGGAAAATGGTAAGATAAATCTACGACAGGAAGAGAGTATAGAAAAAATGAAGAATATTAAGCCCGGTTTTTGCGCTTGGAAATTTGTTTACGCGCAACAGGATACAGGAAAATTGTAGATAGAATGAGGACAGATCCTACCCAGAAACCAACCGACATTTTGTTCATATCGCCAAAGAAAATAAAAGCCATGATGATGCCGTATACGGGTTCAAGGTTAGTGATGAGCGCTACACGGAAGGCCGAAAGTTCGCGCATTACAGATACTCCGGCAACGTAGGCAAGGGATGTACATACAGTTCCAAGTAGTACCAGGTAACCAATGTCGGCAGGCTTTAATATGAGTTTTTCGTTATATCCATGGGTTGCAAAAAGGTATGTGGATATCCATAAAAACGCACCGCTTAGTTCATAAAAGGCAATGATAGGGGCTTCACTTTTCTGTACAAACCTGGAATTAATAATAGAAAAAAGGCTGGCGCAAACTGCGCTTATCAGGCCGGCTATAATACCCTTAGTGTATTGTGTTTCGAATTTAAAAATTAAAACAATGCCACTGATGATTAATAATCCGGCCAGGATCTCCAGTTTAGAGATCTTTGTTTTGTTGATGATGGGCTCAAATATTGCCGTAAATAAGGTGATGCTGGATAAACAAACTAACGCTACCGGAACAGTTGAAAGCTTGATAGAAGCAAAGAAAAGAATCCAGTGACCGCCTACAAGTGCACCTGTAAAAAGCATTTTTAGCAATGTTTTACGGTCAACTTTAAAGTCGGTTTTGCTGAATCTGAAGTATAAAAACAACGAAACAAAGGCAATAAGGACCCTATACCACACCAATTGCACGGCAGAAATGGTGATTAATTGACCTAAAATACCCGTAAATCCCCAAATAAACACCGTAAAATGTAGTATAATCAGGTTTTTATTTAAGGTATTTGAGGGATTTTGAGCCATTATTTTGGTGCTTTTAGAAGTAAATAATAGCCGAGTATACCAAATATGGTATTAGGAATCATTACCGTTAGCAGGGGCGGTACACCGCCTTTTATAGAGAATACAATAGAAAATTTCTCTAAAATTATATACGTAAAACAAAGCAAAATACCTATCCCCAAGGGTAAGCCGACGCCTCCGCGCACCTTGCGGGAAGACAATGCTACCCCCAAAATAGTTAAAACATAGGCAGACAAAGGGTACACAAAACGGTGAAATTTTTCATAATAAAGGTTGTTTAAAACCTCTGGCCGGCGTAGTTTTTCCTTGTCAATATTCTTGTTCAGGTCCTTTAATGACATGGCTGCATACACGTTATCATACACAATAAAGTCGCTTGGATGCATATCCAAAACCGTGTCTTTTTGGCCCAGATTATGGATGAATTGCTCCTTTAAGCCCCTCACATATTTTACTGAATAATCCTTTAATGACCATATTCTTTTCACGGAATCATAGGTTACCTGTTGGGCAATTAGCTTCTCGCGGAGGGTATCACCATTGAATTTCTCCATGATAAAAGTATAACCTGTGTGGTTTGTGGGGTCGTAATTTGACAGGTAAACAAAGGTGTGCTTATCAATTTGCATGTGTACCTGGCTCTTGGTTGGGTCATTATCTGTTATGCCATTGGCGTTTTCAAAGTCGTTTTTTAAGCGATTTGTATAGGGTATGAGGTACACATTGGCGAAAAAAGAAACGACGAATATTAAAGAGGCAGCTATAAAATAGGGTCTTAAAAATCGGTTAAAACTTGCTTTGCCACTTAAAATAGGTACGATTTCTGTCTGGTTGGCCATCTTGGCCGTAAAGAAAATTACCGCTAAAAAGTTGATTAGCGGCGACAGTAAATTGAGATAAAAAGGAATAAAACCGGCATAATACCTAAATACAATATCATGTAAAGTTGCATGTTTATTGGTGAAATTATCCAGCTTTTCTGATACATCAAACACAACGGATATCACTGCAAAAATTGCCATTGTGAATGCAAAAGTGCCCAGGTATTTTTTAATGATAAACCTGTCGATAACCATCAGGTACCGGTGTATAAAAGTCCTCATCGGCAGATTATTTGTTTTTTAAAGCCACGGTTTATATTATGTAAGCAACGCTTATATCCTTTATTTATTTGATTGCAGGAGTATTATAATCGTTGCCCCAGGCGGCCAACCATCATGTTTTTCCATGCATAAAACTCACCGGAAATGATCTTTTTACGGGCTTCTTTTACCAGCCAAATATAAAAATGGAGGTTGTGAAGGGTGGCAATTTGCGCTCCCAGCATCTCGCCGGAGTGGATTAAATGGCGTAAATAAGCCTTGCTATAGTCCCTATCTGCAAACAATTCACTATCATCTTCAATAGCCGAAAAGTCGTTTTTCCACTTTTCGTTCTTGATATTAATGATGCCGTTTTTTGTAAAAAGCATTCCATTACGGGCGTTACGGGTAGGCATTACGCAGTCAAACATGTCAATTCCTAACGCTATATTTTCTAATAGATTAATAGGAGTGCCTACGCCCATTAAATAACGAGGCTTTTGTTCTGGCAAAATATTGCACACAATCTCTGTCATGGCGTACATTTCTTCGGCCGGTTCGCCTACAGAAAGTCCGCCTATGGCATTGCCTTCACGCTCTAAAGAAGCGATAGCTTCTGCCGATTTCATACGCAAATCCTTATAAACAGACCCCTGTACAATAGGGAAAAGCGTTTGGTTATAACCGTATTTTGGCTCGGTGCTATCAAACCTGTCGCAGCAGCGTTTAAGCCAGCGATGGGTCATTTCTATAGAACGGCGCGCGTAGTTATAATCGCATGGATAGGGGGTGCACTCATCAAAAGCCATGATAATATCGGCCCCAATAATGCGCTGGATATCCATCACATTCTCTGGTGTAAACAGGTGTTTTGAGCCATCAATATGCGATCGGAAAATAACACCTTCCTCCTTTATCTTGCGTACTTCGGTTAAAGAATATACCTGGTAACCGCCGCTATCTGTTAAAATAGGACCCTCCCAACCGTTAAATTTGTGCAGGCCACCGGCGCTTTCCAGCGTGTTGAGGCCTGGTCTTAAATATAAATGATAGGTGTTTCCTAAGATGATTTGCGCCTCTATATCACTTTTAAGCTCCCGTTGGTGTACTGCTTTTACTGTGCCGGCTGTACCAACAGGCATAAATATAGGGGTTTGTATGGTGCCGTGATCTGTAGTAATTTCACCTGCGCGGGCTTTTGAAAGCGGATCTTGTGTTGTTAATTTAAATTTCATTTCGAAGGGGCAAAATTAACAAAAAAAGGCTCATCCGGGCCCTCTCCAAAGGAGACGGAGGGAAAAAAGATTCAAAAGATCTAAATTTTGCGGAATCAATAAGCTGAACATTCAGGGAATCGCATTTAAAAGAAAACCAGTAGGTTATGACATCCGCTTTTATAGGCATTAATGAGCTCCTTTTAGTCGGGCTGTCTTTGTATCATTTAATGGTGTTGTTGTAAGTGGTTTATTATCAATATACTTTAATGTTTTATGCCTTATGTTATTGTGAGTGAGCACCAGCAAGCTGAAAAAAACAGTAATGGCATAATTTTAAACGCCAATTTTGTAGAGATGCATAATTGCGTCTACCGCAGGACAATCAGGATTTGCAAGTCGATTTGCATATGCGATTTGCAAGGTCGATTTGCAGGCGGGAGACGCAATTATGCGTCTCTACATTAAAAAAATCAAAAAAAATAGTGGGCGAAGGCCTCTGTGCGATACTCAGCAACGACTCACAGATCTATGTCAGCTCATCTTCCCATCAATGCATTGAGGAAAGCTATGTCAATAGTTTTGTTCACTTTTTTAGATATGTCGGCAAACGAAACAGGCCGTTTAACATCCTCATCGTCAATATAAATAATCTCACCATCCTTCTGGCGAAGCTTGTCAATAACTGTATCGATGAACCAAACGCAATTGGCGTTGATAGCGGGGTTATTTTTTTGATCTTCGGTAAAAAAGGTTAATATGCCAACGTTTAGCCCAAGTATCTGAACCGATTCTGTGGTAGTGGCCAGGTACAAATTATCAGCATTTTTTAAATAAAAAAAGCAGGGACTCTGTTCTACATAGGTTAAAGTGAACTGATTACCCCGGTTCACATCTTCCGTATTAACAGGAAGATCAAAGTTATTTACTTTAACTGTTTGGCAAATGTTCCGGTACTCGCTACAAGTCATTACATGGGTTTTGCCTGTTCGCGGGCTATTGCAGGTTAGCATAAATTTATTATCAGTTAGCTTGATAAACGACCATTGGATACAATCGCGAATTATATTATTGCTGATAATATCTGTAATCCTATCTATCCTGAGATCTACCCGTTCTACGGGCGGTATATAACCAGGCCTGGGCCGCCAAATGATAACAGCATCCTGAAAAAAACCACTTAAACTGCCTTTGCCTTGTGCCAGTGAAAATAGTTTTCCCTGCATGGGATTAGCATAGTTAATTGAGGCCATGATTTTGTAGATTGAATTGGTTTGTGAAAGTGAAATGTGGTTGTAATACGTAAAGTTTTTCGAGTTTAGCGGCATTCAGCTTTGTAACATGAAATCGATTTTAATAAATTGATAACCATTTGATTAGTTTTTAAATTAAAAGCAAACATGAGGCACCTACGGAGCCCGGCTTTTGGTTTTATTGTGCTATAAACACGTGATTCCTACGGAGTCAATGATACAGAACCCATTTTCAACTCCAGCGGAGTTACGTGTTTATAGCGAAAAAAATGTCTCGTTTTTGGCTCTGTAGGTGCCTCCTTTTTAAAAGCGATTTCCCTGGCTTGATAACCGTTTATTGTGATCTCAAGAATGCATCGCACTCTGTTTGAAGCTTATCCCATGCTGCTATGGCCGTAGAGAGGTTTAAGCCTGCTATGAAGGGGAAAGTAAAATCAACCGGGCTTGTTTTTGCAATGGCTTCCAGATCATCGGCAAGTGCCGACCATGCCCCCCGGATACTTCCGGTGGCATGGTCAAGCACTGCTATGCTTGCGGTTATTTCTTTCATAAAACCAAATTCACTACCGGCAATATCACTATCAAGTTCTTGGTTGGCTTTATTAAAGACCTGGATCTGATTTACAATATTGATAAAAGAAGCAGAAAGAGCCTGGGTTGATTTATTTAAAGCTGCTACCACTACTGTTGCCTGTTGCTGCACTGTAAGTGTTATATCCTGCTGATTGTTAATTAATTGCTGTACCGCAATATCCAGTGCCGAAAAATCAGTCCTGGCTTTTGCGGCATACCCCATCAGTAAATTACATTGCTCCTTCATTTGCGGGGCAATATTAAGGTCCCAGAGGTAAGCGGCAGCAAGTGCGTCAGAAAAATGAGGAAGGTGCTGCTTGATGGTGTCCTCAATAGCTGCTCCCTGCTTGCAGGTTTTTACACGTGCTTTAATGGCGTCCATATCCGTTTTGGGTATGGTAAACAACGCGCCCATATTAAACGCTATCAATGATCTTCCTGTAGTTCCCATGTTTTTAGGTGATTTTTTTTCCAGGATTTTGTAAATATGGCAGAGCCTGCAAATGACAGCGTTATTTTGTTCACCTGGTTCCGGGGTACCTTTTTATCTACTGCGATAGTCCATTCTGTAAAAGGAGTGGGCTTAAAGTAAGCGGCTTTTAGTTCTTCGGTTATGGCGCCTTCGGTATCTATGATGATTTTGCCATCCTCATTATGGTACGCGAATGTCAGTTTTGTAGGGTTGCTGCTAAAATTATATTTCTCTTTTTGGTACTCATCGGCATATATACCAGAAGTGCGGATGCTTACTTTAAGCATTTTAGTAACGTTGATGCCATGTATCCATGCCCGTACTTTAGTTATCCTAACCCGTTCCAAGTCCTGAAACACCTCGGTATCCTTGTCAACAAGTACAGTAATTTGTCCGTCTTCGATAAACGCCTTAATTGCATCCGGATCGGTAATATTTACACTGAAACCTTCGTCTGATATTTCAAAATCCTGTGGCTTTGGTTCAAATTTTTTCAAGGCATCAGCATAATCGGTTTTCATCGTGGCCACATCTTCTGTAAGCTCCGCTGCTGATTTTAAAATTGATGGAGTGACTAAGGATTTACTCATGGCCCAGTATTTATAAGCCCGGGTATAATTCCTGATGGCCATGTACATATAGGTTTTCATATTCATTTGCAATACATAAACGTTATGCAGGGTGTTTTTATCTATTGCGATATCTCCTTCAAGCGCTTTAAGGTAATCTTTATAGGAGTTGATCATATTTATGCTCACCTTTTTTTGCATGTATAGCCTTGCCAACTCCTGCGTTACCTGTACCATAGTAGCCTGCGCGGTTGATTGCGCTTTTCCGTATATAGATAAGATATCCAGCTGTTGCCTGTAGTCTGCCGCGCCGGCAATGTTTTCACTTTCTGCGCCCTTCATCATATCATCCACCTGTAAGCGAAAAATATCCCACTCAGCCTGGCCCGAAATGTCGCCGGCATCCGGTATCTCAAAATCTGTAACAGCCTTGGTATAGTCCATTTTTTTAGCAGCATCCCTGAGGGCATTCATGAATTTAAAAGTGTTCTGCAGCATTTTGGCTATGTTTTCGAGTTTTGACATAGCCTTGGATAGGTTACCTATTGCTGTTGCAAATTTTGATACGGTTGTTGCGGAATCTGCGGCGGCGCTGGCGGCTGCTCCAGCTTTGGCTACCGCGCCGGCGGCCGCACCCGCAGCCGCTGCATCGCCAACACACATAGCACCTATAGATGCTGCAAAAGTGCCAACGGCCATACAAATCTCAAAAGCGGCTTTTAATGCCTGGTCCTGCTTCCATATCGCCACGCCGATCTCGAAATCGGTGGCAGCCCGCATACAGGTTAGGCTTGTGAAGGTCATATTGGCTTGCGCCTGCCCATAGGCATTTGTTGCGGCATCAAGATTTGATACAGCCTGCGCTATCAAACTATCTGTAAATGCAGCGGTATTATTAAAATAAGTAAGCATTTGATTCCCAGCCTTTATCTGATCGGCTTTGCTGGTTGAATCCCTGGTTATCAGATTGTATTGGGTTTCATAATTACCAACAGCGGCTAAATAGGCTCCTGCAACTGTTTCGTAAATGACCGGACTAAGCAGTGGTACAAAATTTAAATTACTTGCTTCAAGAGTAAGTTCACCCAACAAGGCCGAACTTTGATAATAAAGATCTGCAAGTACAACATTATTTTGGGATGCAGCCTTAACCCAGCCAAGTATAGCCCTTGCCGCAGCCGGTTCTGAATCTACCAGTCGTGTACTAAACTGGTAAAGAGAGGAAAGCGTGAGCTGTAGCTCTACCCCGGGTAAGGGATGCACCGGATTATTTGTAATAAGTTTAAGGTGCTCTGAGTTTAGGTTAACCAATTCGGTTTTAAAATCCACATGTTTAACATGAATACCTAAGCCCGGAAAATCTGTCAAGGCAAATTTCTTTGATTCTTCCTGTGGGCCGCAGGTGTTTATTTTTAGTTCGCCGCTAATTTCTGTGGCAAACAGCATAAAAGTTGCAGCATTATTTGATTTGAAATCCATGGTAACCACGGATGAACCGCAAACCAGCCTGCGGCTGATGATAAATATCCCACGGTTAAAGAGCTGAATATCTGCAGTGGGCATCTTTACAATATCCGCAATGATGTATACAATAGCCGATTTGTGCTTATCCGCAGTTGCCAATACTTCATCCATATCCACAACCAGGTCGCGGAAAATAAGCTGACCATTAAAGGGTATCGTAGCGGTGGTGCATGGTATTTTATTGGAGGTATTCTGGGCGTTTTTATAATAATCGGCCCAGTCTTTTTTGTCATTTACTGAAATTGCCATTTTGAGGGAATTAAAAAGTGAAGTGTAGGTTAACGTTTACAGGTCGGATGTTTCACCCGGCCTGTATTTATGAGGCTTCTTGTTCTTTATTATGCTAACACACGCTCGGGTTGGTGTACACTCACCCTGTTTTTCCGGTCCAGCGCTATTTTAAGTTCATTTGTAGCTTGGATAGCCACTGTTGGGTTGGGTACAATAGTAATATAGGCGTTAATGCGATAATCATTAGCCTCATCAGCTACTTTTTGCCATAATACAATAGCCTCCTCAATTCCGAGGCCTGCAATAAATGATGGCATATCTGCAATTTCGCCATTAATAGTGGTCAGGATGCTGGAAAGGTCATCCTTCAGCGCATTCCACATACCTTGTATTTTCTGAATGGCGGGAAGGGCGCCATCTATTTTTTTGGTAATGCCGGTGATATCGGAATTAATGCGGGTCAAGTCAAGCACAAGTGTGGCGTCGGCGGCAATTTTAGCCTCAAGGTTGTTCACCAATTCGCCAAGCGCCTCTATTCTTGCTTTTGCCTCGGTTGCTTTTTTGCCATAAATTCCAGCCACAATGCCTGCGGCAACTGTGCCACATGGCCAAATCCAGGCGTAGCTTGCTGATGTGGCAGCTACAATAACGTCATGCTTATATTCGTCTTCCGCGTCAGAAAGATCAGCCTTATCCTGTGCCAGTTGGGCTTGCATCGTTTTAATTGTTCCGCTTGTTCCTGATATCTTGTCGCTATAAGTTTTAAACAATGTTCCAATAGCAGCTTCATTAACTGATGTATCTAAAGAAAATTTTTGCATCGCCGTTGCAACATTGGTAGCATGGGTTGAAAAAGCCTGCGCTTTGTTGATCATTACCTGCAACGTTTGTTTAAGCTGATTAATTGATACGGTATCTGCTGGGTTTGCCTCAATTTTTAACAGCAATGCCAAAATAGCCCGGTAAAATATCGGGACTGAAACATTGTAAGCAATCAAATCTGAAGCGCACTTCACGCTGTCGGGTTTGGTAACGGTGTCGAATTTATCGCAAATATCATATAGACTTTTGTACCCATTAACCAGAGGCTCAAATTGTTCAATTCCACCGGATGGTACGCCAGGCAGGGTTTTCTGCAATAGCGCCGTGGTAGTTGGCAATAACATGGCACCGGTAACAAATACCTGTATTGATAACCACTCATTGGATGATAGCGCGAAAGTTGTGCCTTTAGCCAGGTCGCGCGGAGTAAGATCGATTTTTGTGTTTGACATAAAATTGTAGGTTAAATTTGATTTTAAAATAGATATGGTTTATTGATTATATTAATTGTTGTGTCGAAAATGCTTACGAATACCTGCTGCTAAAAACAATACTCAACAGACCAGACAATGCCTGAGCCCTTTGAATGATTTGTTTATAACCCCGATATTGGGAGTGATTTCGTTACGCAAGTTCAAGTATTTGCTAAAAGGAAAGCAGGGTTAAAAAGGCTTTTGTTTGAGGGGCTTTTTAGCTGAGAAAACCTATATAACCAGGTGGGATTTCTGAATATTTCAGGGGTGTTTAAAAGGAGGATATCGGTGATGCATCTCAGAGGCTGTCTGAAAATAAATAAACCGACTGTTATACGAGGTAAGAAAACACAACCGACCGCGGGGGAACTCATTAATACCTATAAAATCAAAACACAACATTAATAATCCCAACTATGTAGATCGGATTTGCAATGCTTCTTTGCGAGGCTGGGACTGCTTCATGCTTACCTATGACGTGTTCGCAAAGAAACTTTTTGTCATCCTGAACGCAGTGAAGGATCTGTTATTCGGCATGCTTCTTCGACCTGTACAGTCTGCGAATAGATCCTTCGTTCCTCAGGATGACAAACCTTTTAAAACGTCATTTTTCTTTCAGTGCCCCCCGGATTCTATTGGCGTTTTGTATTTAAAAACAAGCTAAAATCTGTTGTGGTAGACGCTTAATTTTATTTTGGTTACAATCTATCTGAGTGAAGCGTTATCCACACAAATCCCCTTCATCCTAAAAGTGTGGAAAAATACCTTATGCTATGTCCTCTAAATCTTAAATTTACGCCAATTAAGGTCTTTAAATTCGTGTAATTTTAACAACTTTGCTGATTATTACTGTTCATTGGAAACTTATATACAAGACATACTCTTTCTGCTTTTTCAGCTTTGTTTTATTGTTCAGCTGTACTATCTGGTTAGCAACCACAGTCGCCTTGCCGGCTATCATCCCCTGGAGGAATTGCCCAAAGTGCTCATTCCTGTTTCTGTAGTAATTAGCGCGCGTAACGAAGCGCAAAATCTGCAGGAAAATCTCCCATCTATATTAGCGCAAAACTATCCCGATTTTGAAGTTGTGGTGATAAATGATTGCTCATATGATGCATCGAATGAGGTACTGGAAGATATGCAGCGCCAGTATCCACACCTTAAAGTGGTTACCATTACCGAGCATGACCGGTTTAAAACCGGGAAGAAATTTGCCCTTACGCTGGGGATAAAGGCATCAAAAAACGAATATTTAATATTCACTGACGCCGATTGTAAACCGGCTTCGGTAAACTGGATAACCCGTATGGCTGCTAATTTTAGCACCGGCGCGGAGATAGTTTTGGGATATTCGCCCTATTATAAAACCAGCAATTTTTTAAACAGGTTTACCCGTTTCGAAACCGTTAAAACCGGCATGAACTATTTGTCATGTGCTTTAAACGGCGATCCGTATATGGGTATCGGCCGTAACCTGGCTTATACAAAATCGTTGTTTTTTAGCGCTAAGGGTTTTGCATCGCACATGCATGTAATATCTGGTGACGATGACCTGTTTGTAAATCAACATGCCACCGCTGATAATACGATAATAGAAATTCATCCGGAAACCTTTACTTATACCAGTGCAAAAACTACGTTATCATCATGGTACAGGCAAAAGAAAAGGCATGCAGGTGTGGGTAAATTATACAAGAATAAGCACCGCCAAATGCTTAGCTTTGATGCCGTGAGCGGGTTTTTGTTTTACCTGTTGCTCGTACTTTGCCTGGTTTTAAAGTTTGAGCCCTTATTGGCATTGGGGTTGTTCATTTTTAGGTTGATTGTGCAGTTGATCATATATAGTAAGGTATTTAAAAAGTTAGATGGTAAAGATCTTATTTGGTATTTGCCATTTTTTGACATAGTATATTATATGTATTTAAATGTATTTGGCTTAGTTGGGGCCTTTTTTAAAACCACCCAATGGAAATAAACGCGAATTTTACCGAGAACGCTAAAAATGATTTTCACCTTGTGGTGAGGGCGCGTACAGGCGACCAAAAAGCGTATGCCGATTTGATGCACCGTTATAAAGATTCTATCTATTTTATGGTGTTAAAAATGGTGAATAACAAAGAAGACGCCATGGACCTAACCGTTGAAACCTTTGCCAAAGCATTTGAAAAACTGGAGAAATACCAGCCGGATTATGCGTTTAGCACCTGGCTTTTTAGGGTAGCCACTAATAATTGCATAGATTTTATCCGAAAGAAAAAGCTTAATACACAATCTATCCACGGGATGACAGACGAGGATGGCGACGAAAAACCGCTGCAAATAAAGGCAGATGTATTAAATCCGGAAGAAACATCTATCAAAAAACAACAAACCCAGGAACTTAAATTACTCATAGAAAGCTTGCCACCACGTTACCGTAACTTAATCACTTTACGTTATTTTGACGAATTATCCTACGAGGAAATAGCCCAGCAGCTTGATTTACCATTAGGTACCGTTAAGGCACAATTATTTAGGGCGAGGTATTTATTGGGCAACATCATAAACCGTTTTAACAGGGATGACATCTGATATCGTTTTTAAATATTTTCCAGATCTGACAGATCAGCAACGTTCCCAGGTGGAGCAGCTGCCAGAATTATATAATTTATGGAACAGCCAGATCAACGTAATATCACGTAAAGATATTGATCTGTTATATGAGCGCCATGTATTACACTCCCTGGGTATAGCCAAAATAATGTCTTTTTTACCTGGCGAAACTGTGCTTGATGTAGGTACAGGAGGTGGGTTTCCGGGCATTCCACTGGCTATATTATTCCCAAAAACACAGTTTCATTTGGTTGATTCTATTGGTAAAAAGATAAAAGTAGTGCAGGAAGTTGCCAAAGCTTTAGGCTTAACCAATGTAGAAGCAACGCATGCCCGTGCAGAGCAGATTGACGAAAAGTTTGATTTTGTGGTATCGCGTGCTGTAACCCAGTTGAAAGATTTTTATCCATGGGTACGTACCAAATTCAAAAAGCAATCTGGCAATACGTTACCCAATGGTATCCTATACCTTAAGGGGGGCGACCTTGACCAAGAGATCAAAGAATCGGGCCTAAAAGTGCAACAATATCACCTGACAGATCATTTCAGTGAAGAGTTTTTTGAAACCAAGCAGGTGATATATGTAAAAGCTGTGGTTTAATATCACTGATTTGAATTGATTTTGTCCGGTTTTCCCCTTTTTACATTCTGCAAGACTAACCGTTCATCATCCATAAAACAGCTTATTGCTGTTATATAGCATGGTGATCATGGCTTTGGTTATTTGTACGCGATGCCGCATAAAACACCAAACCGATAGCAAATAAGGCACCTCCCCAAAAAACCGGTAGCTTAAATGTCCAGCTGCCTTTAGGGCCTGTTACAATTGTGCTACTGCCAGAGCTATCTACAGCATTAACAGTTTTTTTGTAAAAGAAGTTACTTGTAATAAAAAGAGCAATACCCACAATAATTAAGGTAATTCCAAACTTTTTCATGATAATTGATTTAAATGAGACACCCAATTGGTATTATGGCGCTGTATATCAATTGAGTAATTGGTTTATAACAAATTTAACAAACAATATGTTCATATGTTAGTGTATGGGGCATTATTTTTTGTGGACGATTGGAGGCGTTAAAAAGAGAAGGGTTTTACACAGAAAAATGCCGAAGCGTTTTTTAATCCGTTCAGCAATTTGCCTCATTGGGTGGAGGTTTTTTTATCCGATGTACCTTTTACAATATATATAATAGCGCAGGTACGTGTTTTACTTTAAAGGCGTTGTTGGAGAAATTGGTTTTACATCAGCAGGAGCAATAGCCGGCGCGGGACTTACCTGAGCTTTAGGCTCTCCGATAATAAAAACATCAACTGCTTTTACGGGTGCCGCTTTCAAATTTAGCTTTTTAAGCTGTTTTGCCGAAACCGGACGTGCGGGCACTGGCATTGCAACAAGGTCTTTTGAGCCAATAGGCTGAGCGGGTGGTGGTGTCGGCGGCATTTTGTTAATGTCCTCTGCACCAATTGGTGACGCAGGCGGCGGTGGCGGTGGCGTTTTGTCGATGTCCTCTGAGCCAACGGGAGGTGCAGGCGGTGGAGGTGGCATTCTATGAAGCTTTTTGGCTCCCTTTTTTGGTGCGGCTGGTGGAGGAGGAGGCACTTTATCTATATAGGTTTGCAATCCAGGGCCTTTTGGTGGTGGTGGTGGAAGTTTAGGGAATATCAACATTTTAGGGAACGAATAACCATATTTTTCTTTTAGCATAGCTATTTCCCCGGGTTTTGCTTTGCTTTTATAGTACTCTTTTTGCTCGCCGTTCTTCTCGGTAATAATCACTCTGAAATCGCTTTTCTTATTAATAAGGTAGCCGGTTTCTTCATATTTATAACCTTTCGCGGTTATTGCTTTTGCTTTGATCTGTGTTTTGGCCGAGGTGTCAGCGGCAAGATTTGCCGATTTGCTATTGGCAGTGGGCGCTAATTTGTGCTTTGGCGCAAGGTCAACCCAGCCATAATTTTTACTGAAAGCTAATGTGGATGCGCAAAGCATCCCCGCACAAATGGGTACGGCCACCAGGTATTTTAGCCTTGCTAAATTTCCCGAACGTTTTTGGTTTAACATAATGATCCTCTTTTTTAACAAATTATAATTGAAAAATGAATGTGTAATGGATGAGCCGTTAAGGCCATATGCATTATTAACAAGGAAGGCAGAGTAGGCGAGGGTGTCGTTTTCAAGGGCTGCAGTTTGCTCATCGGCTATGTATTCATGCACGGTTTTGAGGCTTATCTGCATCAAGTAAATAATGGGATTAAACCAGTTGACGATCCTGATTAGTTCCAAAAAAAGAATGTCAACTGAGTGTTTTTGCCGGATATGTACTAGCTCGTGCCTGATGATGGTGTCATTACCCGCTGTATTTTTACCTATAAAGAGGTAATTGAAAAATGAAAATGCGGTGTTTGAACCATCAATATTTATCAGTTTATACTTATTACCCACAAGTGTTTTACTACTACCAGTCATTTTTATGAGCCTGGATAGTTTTATAAGCAGAACTATAACCAAAACAATAACTCCCGCCAGGTAAGCATACATTAATACGTCATTAACTGTTGTTGTATCCGTAGTTACTTGTGTTACAATGTTTTCAGGGGTAATGATCACAATTGACCCGCCGGGTTGCTCAACTGGTTTTAAGACACCGACCTGGATAACAGGTAAAGCAAACGATAGTAAACAGCTCAACAACAGGTAGGCCCGGTTAAGTGTATAATAAGTTTCCTTATTTAAAAAAAGGCAATATCCGGCATAAAATACAGCGAGGTATATGTTTGCTTCGAGGAGGTAATGCAGCCAGTTCATTGGTTTTTGATTTAATGGGTGGGCATTTTAAAAATCGGGCTATGTTTTAATCTTTTATGTAACTAACTATCACAACTTCATCCAAACTAAGCGATGTTGAAAATCCGGTAGATTGTTTGATAGGTTTATCGGCTGTTGATTTTTGGTTATCATTAGTTTGATTTTCAGGAAGATGGACAACCTGATTGTTTTTAGAATCAATTAGCTGAAATGATACCGGCATTGAATAATGGCCTGCTGCTAAATCAAGGCTGCCATCATAGGCCTTAAGTACACGTAAAAGTTCGCCGTCTATAACAGGTTCAACGCCACGTACAATTTTAGGATCGATAATTTTACCATCAATTATATCAAGGGTTGCAATTACCCTGCCGCCGATAAGGTTTTTGCGGTCAATTGCAGGGTATCTTACAGATTTAGCTATGTATTTATAAAAAGCGGTAAAATCTGGCAGGGTTGGTTTTTGAACGGCAGTCTGAATGTTAAGGGCAGGAGCCGGTGGCGGAGGGGGCGGAAGTTGAGCAATTGGGTTTGGAACAGCAGGCGGCGCTATTGCGTTGGCTGCTTTCAGATCTTTTGCGCCTTTGGCCATCGGCGGGTATTTACCTGCGCGATAGATCAGCATACTTAAATCATAAGATGGATCATTTATGATGGCAGCTTCCTGAGTTTTAATAAACTTATAATAATCGGTACAAAAATAAACGAGTATTTTATGCTGGCCTGCAGAGGCATTAACTGTACCATTAAAGGACTGAATTGATTTTAAAACTGCTTTATTAAATTCATCTCCGCCGTTGTTAATTATCCTGGCATCAGATATTTTGTGGTCGTTTTTTACTTTAATGCTAAGGCCTACCACACCATATTTATTGTTTTTTAAAGCCTCTGCAGGATAATTGACAGTATTATTTAAATGATTAAATAACCCAACATAATCGTCTTTAACAACAATAGGTGGCGGCGGAATATCCATTGGGATTTTTTTAACCTTTAATCCTGCCGGAAATTTATAACCGTAAACATCATACAGCATCGACTCACCGGATACATTGCATTTGCTGGCGTCAGCTATAAGTTTTTTGCCTTTCTTATCGGTAATGGTGGCAATAAATCCCAGGTGGCCGTTAGCTGTGAAACTTTTTTCATCAATTATGTAACCCTTTGCGTTAACATAAGGCTTAGAAACATGTTGCACTATCGTATCTGTAAGCACTCTTTTTGGCGCCAGGTCAACCAATACATAGTTTTTACTGAATGCTAATGTTGATGCGCAAAGCATCCCCGCGCAAATGGGTAAGGCTACCAGGTATTTTAGTCTTGCTAAGTTTCCCGAACGTTTTTGGTTTAACATAATGATTCTCTTTTTTAACAGGTTATAATTGAAAAATGAATGCGTAATAGATGAGCCGTTAAGGCCATAAGCATTATTAACAAGGAAAGCAGAGTAGGCGAGGGTGTCGTTTTCAAGCGCTGCAGTTTGCTCATCGGCTATGTATTCATGCACGGTTTTGAGGCTTATCTGCATCAGATAAATAATAGGATTAAACCAGTTGATGATCCTGATCAGTTCCAAAAAAAGGATATCAATGGAGTGTTTTTGCCTGATATGCACCAGCTCATGCCTGATGATGGTATCATTACCCGCGGTATTTTTGCCAATAAAAAGGTAATTGAAAAACGAAAATGCGGTGTTTGAACTATCGATATCAATCAATTTATACTTGTTCCCAATAATAGTTTTGGCACCGGTGGTCATTTTGATTAGCCTATATATCTTGATGATTAATATTAAAGTGAGTATCGCAATACCAATAAGGTAACCATACCAAATAGCATCCTGAAAGTTAAAAAGGCTTAGCTCCGGCTGATAATTTACTGGCCCCGGAGCATTAGTGGTATGCACATTTTGCATCACCGTAGTATATGTTTGGGTAGCCGGTTCTTCGGTTGATTTTAAGGAGCCAATCTGGAAAACAGGTAAAATAAACGATATGATACAGCTTAGCAGCAGGTAAATCCGGTTAAGCGTATAGTAAGTCTCCTTAATTAAAAACAGGCAATACCCGGCATAGAATACCGCAAGGTAGATGTTTGCTTCGACGAGGTAGTGCAGCCAGTTCATTGATTTTTGTTTTTAAGGTTATCAATCAGGGAGGTTAATTCATCCAATTCTTTTACGCCAAGCTTCTTCTCGTCAACAATAAATGATACCAGGCTTTGGTAAGAGTTGCTGAAATAGTTTTTCATCATTTTATCAAAAGTGAATTTTTTGTATTGATCATCACTAATGAGGGGGAAGTATACATGTGAATTGCCATAGGCCTTATGATCAATGAAGCCCTTACCCTCCAGTACCCGTACCACGGTTGATACCGTATTGTAGGCGGGTTTAGGATCGGGCATTTGTTCAATAATATCTTTTACAATAGCTTCTTTTAACTGCCAGAGTATCTGCATTATCTGTTCTTCGGCTTTGGTGAGTTCTTTAAGATTCATAGCAAACTATTTTTATAGTTACATAAAGGTAGAACTATTTTTATAGTTTGCAAACTATTTTTGTAGTTTTTTATTCAGATGTGGGAGGATGTGCAATGAGGCGAGGTTTTTGTGGTTGAATTTGAAAATGTAATCTCAGAGGCTGTCTAAAAATGATTTATTAAATGTTTTAGGCTTCTAATGAAGTACATAGCCACGCGTCATTGCTGTAAGGGTTTAGTAATTCGGTAACAGAATCAGGTATTTTTATTTGTTGTTTAGGGTGACCATATCGATAGGTTTTTTACCATTGATGCCCTGATGTGGCCGTTCCCAGTTATAATAAACAAGATATTTCAGGAGTTCATCTTCCAGCTCTTCAAAGCTGTCGAAATCGGTATCTTCAATAAGGTCTTCTTTAAGGGTCCTCCAAAAGCGTTCCACCTTGCCGTTGGTTTGCGGCCGATAAGGCTGCATATACCGCCGTTTGATGCCTGTTTCCATTAACATTCGCTCAAAAGGATGGTTCCGCTTTTGCAAACTTGTTGAAGTACCAAACTCCGGGCCGTTATCGGCAATGATCTCCTCGAACTGGATGCCGAACTCCCGTTTGAGCGCCTGCATGCAATGCATGGCAGTGAACATGGTAGTCAGCGCGGTGATGTCTTCCATCACCTGTGCCCAGGCCAGGCGGGAATAATCATCCAGCACGCAAAGCAGATATAACCTCCTATTTTGCCCTCTGATCACACTTTTACTCAGGTGATGACAGTCGATATGTCCTAACTGGCCCATGCGTTCTTTGATGATCTTTCGCTTTATTTCCTTATCCGCCGCATGTAAACGGTTCTTTTGATACCGCTTTAGAATATTGTACACACCAGACGGCGATGGGTTAAAGTTATTTGATTTTTGTTTAAGCTGATAAGCTATTTCAAACTTATTGCAACCTCCCATACGCAGATCAAGCACTTTTTGCTCATCATCCGGGTCAGGTCGCYTGGTAGAATACCTTGGCCCACGCTTAGCGGGCAACAGATCCAGTTCATTACCTGACTGCTTAAAACGGTTATAATACTTTAAAAAACTTCTCGGATCGGTATCATGAGCTGAATAGAAATCTTTGGCAAACCTAAAAACAGTATGTTCACCACGCTTTACCTGTTCATATTCACCGATTAAAAAACGGTATTTGCTCAGGTAATTTCGCTTTAAGGTAAGATCGTTGTTTATGTTCCGCATAACTTTTAGCTTTATTAGTTAAAGCTAATTCTGTTACCGAATTATCTGACCTTTACAATTGCGAGGTACGAAGCAATCTCTACACAGGCAGGTCGGACTTGCATGGTCGCTCTGTATAGCAAAGAGATTGCTTCGTGCCTCGCAATGAAGGCGTTGTTTGTTGTTGTGGGTATTTAAAGTCAGTAATCTTCTAATTATATAGAAACTTCTTCTGCGTTTTTTCTTTTTGCCGTATTTACAGGTTGCGGAACTTTTACATAATAACCGGTACCATCATAAACCCTTTTGCGGGGATGACTTTGGCAGGCATCGCTGCAGCAGCCTTCCATTTGGGTGCCGCACTCATCGCACTGTGTAAAATGCTCATTGCACTCGGGGTTGGCGCAATTGATCATTTTAGGTGTGGTTTTGCCGCAATTACGGCAGGTGGAGATCACCACCGGATTTACGCTATTTACATCTACAGAAAGGCGGTTATCAAACACATAGCATTTACCTTCAAAATCTTCGCCGCCTGCTTCTTTACCATATTTAATGATACCGCCGTGCAGCTGGTATACTTCGGGGAAACCTTCGTGCAATAACAGGGCCGATGCTTTTTCGCATTTAATGCCGCCGGTGCAGTAGGTTAATATCTTTTTATCCTTGTATTTAGCCAACTCGTTGATCATCGCCGGGAAATCCCTGAAATTTTCAATGTCGAGCGTTATCGCGTTTTTAAACTTGCCTAAAGAGTGCTCATAGTTTGAGCGTACGTCCAAAACAACCACATCGTCGCGGTCTTTCATGGCCATAAATTCTTTTGGTTCCAGGTGCTTGCCGGTTTGTTGCTGCGGATTTATCACACCTGGGTCGCGCAGACCTGAGTACACGATCTCGGCTTTGTAACGCACATGCATTTTTACAAATGAGGGTTCTGCAACTTCATCGATTTTAAAGTCGATACCAGCAAAACGTTCGTCGGCATGTATGGTATCCATATAGGTTTTACAAGCTTCGGCAGTACCGGATACGGTACCGTTAAGGCCCTCGGTAGCTACAATGATGCGACCGGTTAGCCCTAAACCTTTACAAAATTTTAAATGATCGGCAGCAAATTGCTCCGCATCGGCTATTGTTGAATAACAATAGTATAGTAGTGTATTATATATTGCCATAAACCATTGATACTGCTGTAAACAGTGTTAAATGAGGTGCAAAGATAAGGATTTTGGTGAATAGTTGATTAAGTGAGTGGTTGATTAAGTTGGATAGTGAAAAGCATTTTGGTGAATAGTTGATTGAGTTGAGTGGTTGATTAAGTTGGATAGTGGCGAGCAACTACTCACCCAATCAACTCAATCAACCACTCACCACCTTACCTTATACCGTAAAAGATCCTGAATCCCTGCAGGTATTTTTTATTGCCCGCGTAAGATACACCATAATCAACCCTGAAAATAAGGCGTTGTACGCCCACATAAAATTCGCGGTAATTGGGGTTGTTTTTAGTGGTTAGGTAATTAGCCCCGATCACCTCTTCCAGCTTGGCCTTCCTAAGGAGGGGAATCTTGTTAAATATTGATCCGGCAAAATTGTGCTGAAAATGGGCTTCGAGGAATGCGCCGTTTGTACTATATGTATAAAATGGTAAAAAGTGAAAACTGCCCACATAGGTAGGGTCAAAGGTGGTACCCTGATTACCTAAAAAGTGATTATAATCCATATAATACAGGGTTTTATCATTAAAGAAATCCCCCGCTGTTAATTTGAATGATGAAAAACCGGTTAGCCCCACTCTGATGTTATATTGAGAAACATCCACAGATGTAAAATCATAATTCACATCTGAACCCAATACTCCTTTAATTCCTTTTCGATAATTTAAGGTTAAGGTTGGGTATTTTGATGGCAGGTTTACCTTACCGGTTGGCCGGGTAACATATTGCTGATCGAACGTAAATGCTGCCGCGGTGGTAAAGGTTAATGCCTGGTTGTCAGGAAATAAAAAGGAATGGTCATCTGCTGGTGCTCCCGGCGGGGCTAGCGGATTGTTTGAGGTATAATCCCTGTTTTTAACATCTTTTATGTGCGCGTAAGAGGTATTGTAAAGCTGGCTCCGGCTGGCATAGGTAAAATTTCCGCTCAGTAATACGCCGTTGGTCACCTCTCGCTGGTACCCAAATTGACCGTAGCGGGTGCGGTAATATTTAACATAGTTATTTTCGCTTAAAAGAGTACTTAGGGTGTTGAAATATAGCGATCTGGTACCTACGTTATTTAAATCAAGTATATCGCTGCCAAAGCCCATAAAAAACTTAGCATTATGGAAGGGATCATTTTTATATTCGGAGTAAATATTGGCGCTTAGCATTTTATTTACAAATCCGTAACGTAAGTTGGGCGTTATACTTAGCGAGTGGAAATCATCGAGCTTCCGGGTGTATCTTACCTTGGCGTTGATGCCAAAACCCTCAACAGTGTTGTAATAAAAGGTTTGTAAAAAAGGGTAAACGTAAAGCGAATCCTTTTCACTACGGTCACTGGCGTAGTAACCAAATATTAAATATCCCGGATAGTTGATGTGGTTTTTGGTATGCTGAATAGAATCCAGGTAACGGTCTGTTAATTTATAAGCTGCAATGCTATCTTTCTTTTGGTAATCGCGGGTTTCCCTTGCGGTTAAGGGAACGGGGCGAACGGGTGCCCAGTAATCTTCTTTTTTTGAATTTGCGGCAGTATCAATCTTTAAAACCTCGCCGGTAAAAAAGTGCTCCGGGAAGGGGGGATTAATTTTGTAGTTGTTATAAATAATATCGTAATACCCGCCAAATTTAAAACCAAGCACAGCGCCCTTAAAGTTATATTGTACTGCCGATGGCATCCATACGCTATCGGTTATAGCCACATATTGCTGGGTGATGTGTAAAGTATCAATCAGGTTGAGGCTGTTTATGCCATTAGCCAGGTACAAGTCGGCGCTGTAAAGTCGCCAGTCGCCATCTACAATATAAATATCTCCCTGAAAATACTGTCCGTGACTGCGGCGAGGTATCACCTGTATCTTATCTATAATGCGACCGTTTTCATTTGATACCCCCAATAGTTTGTACCTGTAAAATGTTAAAGCATTTGATGCCAGGGGTGATACAAAGCCACGGGTGCTTAAACCATTTATGGTAAATACGTTGTTATAAAAATTCACCTGCAGATCAGATGCCTTGTTATAGCTGAATGCAGTATTTATACCTGCTGTTCTGTTAGCAATAGTAACTTCTTTTGTTTTATGGGGCCGTTGAAAATTATAATCAGATAATGATTCCTGCTGATAAAGAATCCCTCGGCCCATTGAATCAAGGTCAAGCGTACGAATAACCTCTTTTGATAACAGCGATTTTGGGGCACTTAGTAGTTTTTGCACCCCTTTAACGTAAACGGCGCAGGAATAGGAGGTGGCTTCATCCAGGTAATATTTCCTTTTTTTTATCACCTGTTTCATGATGGTATCAGCAGCATCGCGATTTTTGCGATAAATGGCAGCTACTCTTTCTGTCCCAAATATCTCGTCATCCATCTGCACATTCAGCGTTTCATCATGATCTGTTATGGTTACTTTAACCTCTCTTTCGTTAAAGCCAACAAAACGATAGGTAAGGTTATAATTACCGGGCGAAAGCTTGAACTGGTACAATCCATTTTCGTTGGCTGTGGTGCCGTATGTTGAGTTGCGGATATATACCGAAGTAAAGGGAATTACATTGTTTTTTTGATCGGTTATCCGGCCGGATAGCAGGTATTGCTGCCCAAAGGCATTGAGTGTGCATAAAATAGTGACAATCAGGAGTAAGTTTCTTTTCATAGTCTTTAACATTAATACTTTTTCCCTGTAAAATGTTTTATTTAAACATCTATTAAATATTTAGGACCTATTTAAGCATTCCAAATGCCTATGAATGTTTAATTTTGCCACCTTTAAATACCATATACTATGTATAATACACTAAAGCCGGTTTTACAGCAAGAACTTGAAGCCATTGAAAATGCGGGATTATATAAAAAAGAACGCATTATTATATCACCACAGGGTGCAGATATTACTGTACAGGGAGGCAATGAGGTAATTAACTTTTGCGCTAATAATTACCTTGGCTTATCTGCCAACCCTAAAGTGATACAGGCAGCTAAGGATGCAATGGATACACATGGTTATGGTTTATCATCTGTACGTTTCATCTGCGGAACACAGGATATACATAAGGAACTTGAAAAAAAGATTGCCGAATTTTTAGGCACCGAAGATACTATACTTTACGCCGCGGCTTTTGATGCCAATGGCGGTGTGTTTGAACCTCTGTTTAATGAGCAGGATGCCATCATATCTGATGAGTTAAACCATGCTTCTATTATAGATGGCGTTCGCCTTTGCAAGGCCCAGCGCCAGCGCTACAAACACGATGATATGGCCGATTTGGAAGAAAAGTTGAAGGCAACCGAAAGCTGCCGTCACCGTATCATTGTTACTGATGGCGCATTCAGCATGGATGGCACCATAGCACAGCTTGATAAAATTTGCGCTTTGGCAGAGCAATACAATGCCTTGGTAATGATTGACGAAAGCCATTGCAGCGGCTTTATGGGCAAAACCGGAAGAGGTACCCATGAGCATCATAACGTGATGGGTAAAATTGATATTATTACCGGCACATTAGGTAAAGCTTTGGGTGGTGCATCGGGCGGGTTTACATCTGGCCGCAAAGAAATTATTGATATGCTGCGCCAGCGTTCGCGCCCGTACCTGTTCTCTAATACGCTTGCGCCGTCTATTACCGGTGCTTCTATAGCTGTGTTGGATATGCTGAGCGAGACTACCGAACTGCGCGATAAACTGGAAACCAACACCCAATACTTTCGCCAAAAAATGACCGAAGCTGGGTTTGATATAAAACCGGGCGTACATCCCATTGTACCAGTTATGCTTTATGAGGCAAAACTGGCCCAGGAGTTTGCAGCTAAAATGTTGGAGGAAGGTATTTATGTAATCGGCTTTTACTACCCGGTAGTTCCGCAGGGTAAGGCCCGTATCCGTGTGCAGATCTCTGCCGCGCATGATATGCATCATTTAGATAAAGCCATTGCTGCGTTTACCAAAGTGGGTAAGGAATTAGGAGTGATTAAATAATTTTATATTTGTATCTTATTGTAAGCATGATTTATTCATGCTTACCTGTTTTAATAATAGTTAAGGGAAATAATGCAAGCTCAAATAGACCAATATACTGCCGAGATCAATGCCTTTTCGCCGGCTAATGCTGATGAACTGGAAGCGTTCCGTATTAAATTTTTAGGTACCAAGGGAATTATCAAAGACCTGTTTGAGCAGTTCAAAAGCGTAGGCGCCGAAGAAAAACGGATTTTTGGTAAGGTACTTAACCAGTTTAAACAAACGGCAGAGGCTAAATATGCTGAGTTGAAGGATGGGCTTGATGCCGGCCCGCAGGCTAAGGATCTGGATATTGATTTAACTTTACCAGGGAATGGCTTTACTGTTGGCTCGCGCCACCCGCTATCTTTGGTACGTACCGAGATCATAGATATATTTAAACGCCTGGGGTTTGTGGTTGCAGAAGGACCGGAGATTGAAGACGACTGGCATAACTTTTCGGCGTTGAACTTTCCTGAAGAACACCCAGCCCGCGATATGCAGGATACCTTTTTCATTAAAAAGAACCATGGTAAGGATGATATTGCTTTACGTACCCACACATCATCGGTACAGGTAAGGATGATGGAGCAGGGCAAACCGCCGTTCAGGGCTATTATGCCTGGTCGCGTTTACCGTAACGAGGCCATATCTGCACGTGCACATTGCTTTTTTCACCAGGTTGAAGGTTTATATGTTGATGAAAATGTATCCTTTGCCGATTTGAAACAAACGCTTTACCACTTTGTGCAGGAACTTTATGGGGAAGGCACCCGGGTACGTTTCCGCCCTTCGTACTTCCCGTTCACCGAGCCATCTGCCGAGATGGACATTTCCTGTACCATTTGTGGGGGCTCTGGCTGTAACATGTGTAAATACAGCGGCTGGGTTGAAATATTGGGCTGCGGTATGGTTGATCCTAATGTTTTGGAAAACTGCGGTATTGATAGTAAGAAATTTACTGGTTTTGCGTTTGGTATGGGTATGGAACGCATAGCCAATTTAAAATACGTTATTCGTGATCTTCGCTTGTTTTCAGAGAACGATGTGCGTTTCCTGAAGCAGTTTACTACAGAGATGCTATGAGGAAAGCTATAATTTTAATTGTAGTTTGCATTAGTTTATTTTCTTGTGGAAAAGGAGGGAGTCCTGTTCCAAGTGTTCCTGTCAATTATAGTGGGGAAATATTTTCGCCTCCATTAAATAAGCTTAGTAATGGTGGCCCCCCCGTTTTTATTAATGGCTACGGTGTTGCCGGTATCATCATTTATAAAACGTTCCAGGGAAATTATGTAGCTTATGACAGGTGCAGCAGTTATCAACCCGAAAAAAAATGCGCTGTAAACCTTGATGATTCAGGTGTTACACTTGTCGATCCATGCAGTGGTTCGAAATTTTCCTTAGAGGATGGCACCCCTGTTAAGGCACCTGCAACCAAAGGGCTTAGGGTTTACCAGGTGATAACACATCAATATACACTTCAAGTAGTTAATTAATACATGGAAGCCGATAAAATAAAAGACAGTATAAAGCGGGCGGCGCAGGACCTATTCCGCAAATTCGGTTACCATAAAACCAGCGTTAACGAGATTGCCAAAAAAGCAAAAATAGCAAAGGCCACTATCTATAAATACTTTGATAGTAAAGAGGCTGTACTGCACATTTTGCTAATGGATTATATTAAAGCCAGTGTTGATGATTTGGTTCAAAGCAATACACCCGATATGGATGAAGAGGCTCACCTTAACAACCTGATCATGAAAACCTGCAGGCTGTCGTACACCGTGTGTAATGAGTTTATCGGGTGGGATTTCATCCGCGAATCAACCAACTCACAGGATTTTTTAAAGAACCTATCCAACGAGCTGGAAGAAATGCTGATGGCTTCATTCATTCAGCTGCCCGGTATCCGTAAGCACGAAACCTATCACCAGCGTTTGCGTTTTTTAATTAAATGCAGCAAAAGTATTGTGTTCAGCTTCGCGTTTACTTCGGTAAGTGATTCAGATGTGCGTAAGAACTTTGTTTCTTTTCAAAAAGAGATCTTGCCGTATCTGGTGAAGGCGGCTATCGCGGTTTAAGGCTTTTCATTCTATCTTAAAGCTTATTGTGCCGCTTTCCTCTACATCCCAAATGGATGATGCTTCTATATTAATTGAATTTAAATTCAAAAAGGTATCCGCCTGCTCCAGGTAATCGCCTTCGATATCGCCAAGCCGGGGAACGCCAATTACAGTGTTATCAATGTTGACTCTCCTTATTCTGTCTGTAAGCAAGGCTAAGGTTTTTTGTGAATAGCTGGTGACTACATCGCTGGCTATCTCGCCATTTTTGTCAAATAAAAAGTAATCAGTCATTAAAATCGAAAAAAACTGATTGTCGCGTCTATCATAATAAAATATCTCCGAAAATCGCGTCGGTGATTGTTGGAGGCCCGCTATTAACCAATTATATATTTGTTCCTGTGTGGTCATTTATAAAGATAGAGAACATTACGGGTGATATTTGAATCATTAATTTTATTTCTTTATTAACTGTGAAATGCAAAGTTCTTTTATTTAATTTGTATCTCAGAAGTCAGGCCATCGATGGCCATTATTTTTATATCTATACTTTGAAATGCAAAGTACTTTACGCTGAATAAAATGATAGAAGAACAACCACAACCACGCACAATAATGGATTGGCTCAAGGAGTCGGTAACCGTTAAATTACTTTTTATTGGGGTATTAATAATTGTATTGCTCATCCCATCATCGCTGATTAATGACCTGATCAACGAACGGGCAGGACGCCAGAATGAAATGATCAAAGATGTATCAGATAAATGGTCGGGCGAACAGTTGGTGACGGGGCCGGTGCTGGTTATTCCTTATAAAAAACATGTGCAAAAAATTGACACCGCAAATAAGGTAACTACCCGCGATGTCATCGAAAACCTGTACGTGCTGCCCAATAATTTGAATATTAAAGCAAGCCTTAATACGCAAATATTGCACCGCGGAATTTTTGATGTCGCAGTTTATAATTCGTTAGTTAAAGTATCAGGTAATTTTTCTAAAGCCGATTTGGGTAGCCTTTCTTTAACTGCCGACCAGCTTTTGTTGGATAAGGCGCAACTTGTGTTCAGTATTTCCGATTTAAAGGGGCTGAAAAACAATCCGGTTGTTAAAGCAGGTGGACAAACTTTAACTGCCGAACCCGTATTTGGCAATACCTTATTAATGGGCGATGGTTTGCAGGCTGCCATAGACCTATCTGTAATAAAGGATGGTGAATTTACTTTTGATTATAACCTGGATATGAAAGGCAGCCAGGAGTTGAGTTTTTTGCATTTGGGTAAAACTACCGATGTACAGGCCAGCGGCACGTGGACGAGCCCCAGTTTCGATGGTCGTTCCCTGCCCGATGAGCGCAAGGTCGACGCAAATGGTTTTAGGGCGAGCTGGAAAATGCTATACTATAATAGGCCGTTTCCACAACAATGGGTAGATGATAATAGATTGCTAAGTAACGCGAAGAAACTAACTGATGCCAGCTTTGGAATTAAACTGCGCTTACCAGTAGATCAGTACCAGAAAACTACCCGTACAAGTAAATACGCCATATTAATTATACTGCTCACCTTTATATCCCTGTTTTTAACTGAAGTGATCAGGAAGCAAAGTGTTCATATATTCAATTATGTACTTATTGCTGCCGCTATGATCATTTATTATTTACTGCTATTGTCGTTCTCCGAGCAGATAGGTTATAACTGGGCTTACCTGGTGGCGTCGGTTTCAACCATCGTATTGACGGCAACATTCATCGCTTCAATTTTAAAAAATAAAATGGCGGCAATACTGTTTGCATTTATCCTTGCCGTGCTTTACACATTCATCTTCGTGATTATCCAGTTGGAAGATTTAGCGCTTATGGTGGGTAGTATCGCCTTGTTTATTATTGTAGGCATACTGATGTTTTTTTCGCGGAAGATTAATTGGGATAGGCATTGAAGTTTAAGATAAGCATAGCTCTAAGTATATATGTTACGGGCTATTGGGAAAAAAAATATCTAATAAAATACCATATACCGTTTTGGTATATGGTATTTTATTAGATATTTTTGCATAGTAAACTTAAAAGCCATGAGCCCGGAACTAACAGATTTTTCTAACCAGATAGACGAGCAGTTCGAGATTGAGGATGTATCAACAATTGGTATGATAAGCTTCCTGTTGAGCTTGTTGGCTTAACAGGATTAGCATGCCGCCTTTTGTATGTTAACACCTTGATTCTTGTATCGTACTTCATGATTATGCTTTTTTGCATAACTTTGCAGCCTGATGAATAAAGTTGCGAAACAGAAGTTTTTTGAAGACGTTCGGATAATTGATATTGCCGAAGAAGGTAAAGGGGTAGGTAAGGCAGACGAGTTTGTGCTTTTTGTTGATAAAGCCATCCCAGGCGATATTGTAGATGTACAGGTTTACAAAAGCAAAAAGAATTTTGGTGAGGCAAAGATCACCGAACTAAAACAAGCTTCAGAATATCGTACCGATCCTTTCTGTGAACATTTTGGAACGTGTGGGGGCTGTAAATGGCAGCATATGACCTATGAGGCACAGTTAAAGTTCAAACAAAAATCTGTTGCCGATGCGCTTGGCCGCATTGCTAAAATTGATGTTGACGGCATCATGGATATTATCCCTTCACCAGCCGATCGTTATTACCGCAACAAGCTGGAGTACACCTTTAGCAACAAACGCTGGTTGTATGATGGCGAGAACAAGGAGGATGAAACGCTTAACATGAACGCGCTGGGCTTCCATATTCCCGGTCGCTTTGATAAAATATTGGATGTAAAGCACTGCTATCTGCAGGCCGAACCATCAAACAGCTTGCGTAACAGCATTCGCGATTTTGTGATTGAACAAGGTTATTCTTTTTATAACCTGCGCGGCCACGAGGGTTCATTGCGTAACCTCATCATCCGCACCTCTTCTACCGGCGAGATCATGGTGATTGTTGTTTTTGCTTACGTAAGCGAAGAGGAAGTGAATAAGCTCATGGGCTTTATTGATGCCGGTTTCCCCGAGATTACCTCATTATTGTATATCATCAACCATAAAAAAAACGATACCATTTTTGACCAGGATGTAGTGGCTTTTAAAGGCCCGGAATATATCCATGAGGAGATGAACGGGATAAAATTCCGTATTGGTCCAAAATCATTTTACCAAACCAACAGCATCCAGGCCCTGCGTCTATATGAAATAACCCGCGATTTTGCAGGCTTTACCGGCAACGAACTGGTTTATGATTTATATACCGGCGCCGGTACCATTGCTAATTTTATTGCAGGTAGTGTAAAAGAAGTGATAGGGGTAGAGTATGTACCAACTGCCATTGAAGATGCCAAAGTGAACTCGGCCATTAATAACATCACCAATACAAAATTTTATGCCGGTGATATGAAAGATGTGCTGGTTGCTGATTTTGTGGCCGAACATGGCAAACCGGATGTGATCATTACCGATCCGCCGCGTGCCGGTATGCACCCGGATGTAGTTGCCCGCCTGATGGAAATTGAAGCTCCTAAAATTGTTTATGTAAGCTGCAATGCCGCCACCCAGGCCCGCGATTTGCTGGTATTGAAAGAAAAATACGATACTGTAAAAATACAACCTGTTGATATGTTTCCGCATACACAACATGTGGAGAATGTGGTATTGTTGGTATTGAGAGGTTGATTTGGAGCAACCCCACACGTCATTGCGAGTGATTAAATCCGGAGAACACTGAAGGGGAAATGACGTTAAAAAGGTTTGTCATCCTGAGGAACGAAGGATCTATTCGTAAACTGTACAGGGCGAAGAAGCATGGTGTAGAGTAGATCCTTCGTTCCTCAGGATGACAAAAGGGGCTTTAGCAAGTTCCTCGCAATGACGGCCTGTTTTTAATTTTTAAATAGCCACTTAGAATTTTAAAGTATGCAACCCGAAGACTTATTAAACGAAGGTAATAAAGAAAGCCAGGAGGCGGCCAAGAATAGTCCGCTGTTGAGTTTGGAGCGCGATCTTAAATTTTTTAAAGATTCTATCCACGAGGTGGCTGTCGAGATCATGATGGAAGGCCTTTCATCTTATCCTATCTTTATCGCTCATCAGCATGAACTTAAATTAGGTGAGTTAATATTGGATAGGCATGATTTAAATTCTGACTGGAGTATCCACGCTTCAACGCTCGAAGAATTTACCGAACGCGGTATAATTAAGGCCGAGCTAAAAGACCGCTTCATTAATAGCTACAAAAACCCTAACGAATATATGTGCGTGTTTGTGGTAGTACCCGAAGGGGCAAACTTTGTTTACGTTCCGTATAAGAAGTAAACATTGAAGCCATTGCAGGAAAGTAAATTTTATATATTTACCACAGTATTTCTATAGTTAGTAACCATGTCTGAAAAAAAACTCCTGATATTAAACCAGCAGCAGATACAGCAAAAGCTGGACCGTATAGCATACCAGATCCTGGAAGATAATTTCGACGAAGAAGAGATACTGATAGCCGGCATTTTGCCCCGGGGCGACAATATTGCTAACCGACTTAAGACAATCCTTGATGGAATAGCCCCCTTTAGCACCCGGTTGCTAACCATTGAACTGGATAAACAAAGCAGCAGCCTGCAAGCCAAAATTAATTTTAATGTGGCCGATTGCAGCGGTAAGGTGGTGATCCTGGTAGATGATGTGCTGAACAGTGGCAAAACCCTTGCGTATGGCTTTGGCGTTTTCATTGATGTACCACTTAAAAAATTGCGTACCGCGGTATTGATAGATCGTAACCATAAAAGTTTCCCTATAACTACTGATTTTGCAGGCGTGGCCCTATCCACCGTAATTAAAGAACACGTTGATGTGGTATTGAATGAAGAAGGCGAAGAGGATGCGGTTTATTTGAGATAAGCAAAAGGTTAAAAGCTAAAAGCAGAAGGCTTAAAGCTCAAAGCCAATTTTAATGTAATAGCCTCTTGTTTAAAGGCTTTGTAAACCAAACAGGGAAGCTGCGCAGGTTAACGTTCTTTTGCTAATGATTCCTGTGCTAAGGCGTTCCCGGTTACAGTTGCTGCAATTTCTCCTTCATCAGAAATAGTTAAACCGTTCCCCGGAAAATCTGAATCAGTAAGCGTCCTGATCTTTATCGCTGCCCGGTTCAGTGTATCCCTGACTAATCCCTTATCATGTGCTTGCCTGAAAGATAGAATACGTCCGCTTAAAAACTCGCCCTTTTTATTTACATACACTTTTAACATGGGGGCCAAACCACAAATGCCGGCCACGCTTACACAGCGATAGGTGCAAAAATTACCCAGGCTGTAAGCAATCAGCCGGTTGTTGTATAGTTCCATGGCGCGGTTAACATGTGGGCCGTTGCCAAAAATAAGGTCGGCGCCGGCATCAATGGCGTTATGGGCAAAGGCATGTACGTCACCTCGCTTTTCATTAATATAAGTTTCCATTTCACAAGGCACATGCTCATAATCAACGCCCTCGCCGCCACCGTGAAAAGATACAATAACCACATCGCAACGTTGTTTAAGCTCGCTGATAATACGCGCAGCGCCTTTCAGATCAAGTATCGATACCGTATTGGCGTTTGGGGCAAATGAACAAAAACCATATTTAACACCATTCAATTCAAAAACGGTTGAAGGTTTTACTTGTAGGCCCGCATAGTTAATGCCCAGGCGATCCAGTGTTTTGGTTGTGCTTTTACGGCCCTTTACGTCAAAGTCGCCAATATGGTTGTTGGCCAGGCTAAGTACATTAAAACCCGCTTCTTTTAAAATAGAGGCATATTTAACAGGCATTCTAAACAGGAAGGCTTTACTTTTTTGATGCAGTTTATAATGAGCCGGATCGCCGGTATCAAGCAGTGATCCTTCCAGGTTGCCAAATATTACATCTGCATCTTTCAATTCGGGCTTTACGGCTTTAAAGCTATGGATGGCACTATCTGGCGGCAGGGTTGTACTATCCGGGTATGATGTGCCCAGCATAATATCACCTACCGCGGCAATACATAAGGAGTTACGAAGAACGGGAGCAATCTTTACCGGCTGGATAGCTGCCGGCGGGTTATGTTTCGCCAGGCGATGCTTAATAAGCACAGGGTTTTCGCAGGCTTGTAAAAGCAAAATAAAGCAAAAGGCTATAGGCAATAAAAAAAAACGTACAGCAAAAAAAAGTCCCTTCATATTCATGAAAGGACTAATTTAGGTATTTAATTGAATTTCTATTAATTATTATCCTCTTCCTCGTTGGTCGCAGGCGTGCTGCTGCTTAGCTCATCTTTAAATGAAGCCATCAGGCGGCCGCCTCTGTAAAAATAACGACTGTAGTAGTTATCATCAAGGCTGCTGATAGCTACACCTCTTGATGATGCATGAGCAAATCTGCCACCGCCAAGGTAAATACCTACGTGTGATATCCTGCGGCTATGTATCTTAAAGAAAACCAGATCGCCTTCCTTCAGCTCATCTTTGGCAACAGGGTTAACCATGCTGAAAATATCGCGCGAATTTCTTTTAATATCAAGATTAAATACTTCGCTGTATAATTCTTTAGTAAATGCAGAGCAATCAATACCTTTCCTTGAGCTGCCGCCAAAGTGGTAAGGGGTACCAATCCAATCGTAAACAAAGTGAAAAAGTTTCATGTTGGAAGTTGCAGATAATGCAACACCCATAATTTGAGATAAATATGTTTTTGCTAAGCCGTCTTGTTCGTCAGTTTTATCTTCGGTAATACTTGCAACACTTTTTGTTTGAGCCTGTGAAGCTAAAACAGTGAAAATTAGGGCAATAGCCAGGGCAAATTTCTTCATTTAATCAGTTGAAATTGTTGATAGGGTCAACAAGTTGTTCGTTAAATTAGACACTTTGTCTATCGTTGAATACAAAACTATCCATATTTTTTAAATTTGCAAATAAAAGGGGCTTTTTTTTCAAAAAATATAAATAAATCGGGCAAACAATAAATCTTATTAATTTATTGCTGTTCCTATTACGAGCAGTCATTATTGAATGTTTTGGAATCTCCTGTCTGATTTAATATTTATTCCAAATTAGCGAAAAAAAAAGTCTCAAATTCAGGACAATTGGGCTTTTTTACGGGTTCAAACACAGAATGTTAACAAAAAAACTTTTGCGAAACCTTAAAATGGCCTTATAAAGTTTGGTTAAACCAACAAAACAGGGCTATAATGCTTACCAAATGTCATCTACATAAAATAAAAAATAAATCTGCATAACAAATTGGTTGCAGTTTCGATAATTTAAAGGATATAATTAGATTTGCGCTTTACTCCAAGAAATAGATTGTTTAATTACATGAGTTCAATCGAAATAACAAAGGACACTTACCTGATGTGGTACGAACAAATGCTGTTGATGCGTAAGTTCGAGGAAAAGGCAGGACAACTATACGGACAACAGAAGATCAGGGGCTTTTGCCACCTGTATATTGGGCAAGAGGCCGTACTGGCCGGAGCTATGTCTGTAATGAAACAGGAAGACAGTATGATCACCGCTTATCGCGATCACGCTCATGCTTTAGCAAAAGGTGTAACACCAAATGCTATCATGGCTGAATTGTATGGTAAAGCAACCGGATGCTCAAAAGGCAAAGGTGGATCAATGCACATGTTTGATAAAGAAAAGCACTTTTATGGTGGCCACGGTATCGTAGGCGGACAAGTACCTATGGGTGCAGGTATCGCTTTTGCCGAGCAATATAAAGGGACCGAATTTGTGAACATAGCCTACATGGGCGATGGTGCTGTGCGCCAGGGTGCACTTACCGAAACCTTTAATATGGCTGCGCTTTGGAAATTACCGGTAATTTTTGTTTGCGAAAACAATGGTTACGCCATGGGTACTTCTGTAGCACGTACTACCATTCAAACTGATATTTATAAATTAGGCTTGCCATATGGTATCCCGTCATCTGCTGTAGATGGTATGGATCCTGCTGCGGTACACGTAGCAATGGATGAGGCTATTTCACGTGCACGTGCCGGTGAAGGACCAACCTTCCTGGAAATGCGCACTTACCGTTATAAAGGTCACTCCATGTCCGATCCTCAAAAGTATCGTACTAAAGAAGAGTTGGAAAGCTACAAAGCAAAAGATCCTATTGAAATCACCCGTCAAACTATTGTTGAAAAGGCTTATGCTGATGATAAATGGTTTGAAGAGATTGATGCCAAGATAAAAGTTTTGGTTGATGAATCGGTTAAGTTTGCCGAAGAGTCACCATGGCCGGAGGCTTCTGAATTATATACCGACGTTTACGTTCAAAGCGATTACCCTTATATTAGGGACTAAGCGCTATATTTATACCAAATTTTTTATAACACATATAAATAGTATATGGCCGAAGTAGTTAGAATGCCTAAAATGAGCGATACCATGACCGAAGGGGTATTGGCGAAATGGCATAAGAAAGTTGGCGATAAAGTAAAATCCGGCGATGTATTGGCCGAGATTGAAACTGATAAAGCTACCATGGATTTTGAATCGTACCAGGATGGCACCTTGTTATTTATAGGTGTTGAAGAAGGTAGCGCTGTTCCGGTTGATGCCGTTATAGCCGTTTTAGGTAAAGATGGCGAAGATTATAAAGCCGCCCTTGCCGATGGTGGTGGCCAGGCTGCTGCACCTGTAAAGGAAGATGCGCCCGTTGCTGATAAAAAACCTGCCGCAGTTGCTGCACCAAAGGTTGATCTGTCAAGCATACCCGCTACTGTAATACGGATGCCTGCCCTTAGCGATACCATGACTGAGGGAGTTATCAATAAATGGAACTTTAAAGTTGGTGATAAAGTAAAATCTGACGATTCATTGGCTGATGTAGAAACCGATAAGGCCACTATGGAAGTTGTGGGTTATGAAGCAGGTACACTTTTATACATCGGCCCTAAAGAAGGCGAAGCCGCTCCTGTAAATGGCATCATAGCCATTGTAGGTAAAGAAGGTACAGATATTACGCCACTATTGCAAGATACAGGCGATGCTCCTGCTGCCGCACCTGCACAAGAATCCGCACCGGAAGCTACTGCAGCCACCGCTGATGCCGAGCCTGCTGGTTCATCATCAGCAGATGACAGCCGTGTTAAAGCATCACCGCTTGCCCGTAAAATTGCTAAAGATAAAGGCATTAACCTTAATGATGTAAAAGGCAGCGCAGAAGGCGGCCGTATCATTAAAAAGGATATTGAAGAATATACACCAAGTGCTAAACCAGCTCCAGAAGCTGCTCCTGCACCTGCTGCAGCCGCTTCTGCACCAGCACCTGCTGCAAAAGCTCCAGTAGTATTGCCAACTTATACCGGCGAAGAAAAATTCAGCGAAAGAGCGGTTACCCAGATGCGTAAAGCAATCAGTCGTCGTTTAAGCGAAAGCTTATTTACCGCGCCGCATTTTTACGTAACCATGAGCATCGATATGGACCAGGCTATTGCAGCCCGTACCCGCATCAATGATGTTGCCCCGGTTAAAATATCGTTTAATGATTTTGTATTAAAAGCATGTGCCGTTGCCTTAAAACAACACCCAGCTATTAATTCGGCATTCATGGGCGATAAGATCCGTACCAACGAACATATCCACATTGGTGTTGCCGTAGCGGTTGACGAAGGTTTACTGGTACCGGTTATTAAATTTGCCGATGGTAAATCATTAAGTCATATCTCTGTTGAAGTAAAAGAGTTTGCCGGTAAAGCAAAAGCTAAAAAATTACAGCCAGCAGAAATGGAAGGTTCTACATTCACCATATCAAACTTAGGTATGTTTGGTGTTGATGAGTTTACTGCTATTATTAATACACCTAATGCCTGTATCCTTGCAGTAAGCGGTATACAAGCTGTACCGGTTGTTAAAAATGGCGCTGTAGTACCAGGCAATGTAATGAAGGTTACTTTAAGCGCAGATCACCGTGTAGTTGATGGCGCAACAGCTGCAGCCTTCCTGCAAACACTAAAATCATTATTAGAAGAACCTGTAAGGTTGTTAATATAAGTTTTTGGATTTTCGGACAAAGGACGGAAAGACAAAGGACAAAATACAAAGAGCGATGGGTTTATACTCATCGCTCTTTTTGGTTGTATCAAACAATCCACTTGTCGTGCTGCGCCATCCTGTACAAGCCAATAAGGAGGCAGCCTGCACCATTAGGTGCTACCTGTTTGTAGAAAATTGAATGCCATTGCCTTTGCCTCGTAGAGGCTACCATTCAATAGCAAAGTTATTTACCTTGTTAATTGGGGTTGCACCTACGGCGCAAAACTTGTTTTTTGTTTGCAATGGCTACAAACAGGTAGCTCCTAACGGAGCATCTCTACTTCAGTAAACGTGGTTGGTTTCCTCACTGTCTGCTACGGCATCTTAAGACAATCCTTGATCCCATTTAACTGGTGCGCATGTCTTTGTGTATGGTAAATGGCTACTGTTGCCCACTCCAGCCGGGTAAGGTGACCTATGCCGGTGAATTCAGCAGCGATACAGGTATCGGTCAAATCCTTGGTTTGTATATTTTCCTGCAGCTCTTTAAAAACAGCGGTTAGCTCTGTAGTTAAAAATTCCTTGTCGTAGTCTTTATCCGCAGGGACTAACGTTGGTGCGGTAGGATATTTGGCATCAAAATCTAAAAACAAATCCTTTATTGCCTCGGCAAACTTATCAGGGCTTCTTTCTGTTATTTTAGCCGGGGCATTTATTACAGCTATTGTACTTAAAACCGAAAGCCGCACATGTTCTATCACCTGTCCGGCCGACCAGCTTCCTTCAAACGGGATAAGGTTAATCTCATCCTGTTTAACCGACTTAATGGTCTGCATAAATTCATTAGCTGTAGATTCAAACAGAACAGCTAAGGGTTGTGGCAATGTGCTTGTTGGTGATTGATCTTTCATATCGTTGGTTTTACTGATACTCAAATATCGGCATAAGTACTTATTTAGCGCGGTGGCAATAAAGACATTTTTGGGGCTATTTACGACAATCGGATTTTTGACTACAACTCCTTCCGCATCACAAAATCATTCATCCAGTATGGGCCGATGGGAATATCCTCCTCATAAGCAATTACAAATCCCATCTTTTCATAAAAACTCAGGGCTTTATTAAATCTGTTTACATTAAGCTCCAAAATGTGTTTGCCTGCATCTTTGGTTTTTTGAGCTACTGCATTGATTAATATTTTGCCGTAGCCTTTGCCCTGGGTTTGTGGCAGGCAGTAAAGCTTATGAAGCTTAAATATATCTGCATTTTCCTCGCGCGGCGAATAGGATGCAAAGGCAACAGGCGTACCTTGCTCTTCTAACAGCAGGTAAGTCTGCAGATTTTCCGCCACCTGTTTGCCAATTTTATCTGCCGAATAAATTTCATTCAGCATAAAGGTTATTTGCTCTTTCTCCAATATGGGCGAATAGGCTACCCACCAGGTTGTATCAGCAATGCTCAATATGGTATCCACATCGTTTACGGTGGCTGTTCTTATCGTATACATTTTTAAACTTTTTATAAACTGATGAGTTTTAAGCTTTTTCTTCCCAGATCATGCAAAGATGCAGTATGGTTTCCACAGCCTTTTGCATATCCTGTACCGATACCCATTCCTGCTTGCTATGAAAGGCGTGTTCACCTGCAAATATGTTTGGGCATGGTAAACCCATGAATGATAACCTTGAACCATCTGTACCCCCGCGAATGCTGCATAGTTTGGCAGTTAGGCCCGTTCTGTTAATGGCTTCCATCGCGTTTTCCACTATGCCGGGATGTTGTTCCAGCACATTTTTCATGTTACGGTACTGCAGGCTGGTGGTTAAAGTATAGGTAGAGTTTGGATAGCGCCTCAATACTTCATTCGCTGTTTTACGAATCACATCTGCATGAGCCTTCAAATTATCCTCCTCAAAATCGCGGATGATAAAATCAATGCTTGCTGTTTCTACATGTCCCGCTATACCTACCGGGTGCACAAAGCCCTGCATGTCTTCGGTATGTTCCGGCGATAGGCTATCCGGCAAAGCCGCGATGATCTCTCCTGCAATTTTTATGGCACTTTCCATTTTGCCCTTTGCAAAACCCGGGTGCGCGCTCACACCTTGTATGCTCAGTTTTGCACCATCGGCAGAGAATGTTTCATTTTCCATATTGCCGGCGCTTTCACCATCAATGGTGTAACCGGCGTAGGCCCCCAGTTTGGCAATATCCACATGATCAACTCCACGGCCAACTTCTTCATCGGGGGTAAACAGTATCCTGATGTCGCCATGTTTTATTTCGGGATGATTGATGAGCTGGTAGCAGGCATCCATAATTTCGGCTACGCCGGCTTTGTTGTCGGCCCCTAATAAAGTAAGGCCACTGGCGGTGATCACATCATACCCTATTTGATTTTTAAGGTCGGGGTGCTCTGCAAGCTTAATCACCTGGGTATTATCATCCGGCAAAACAATATCCTGCCCCTGGTAATTTTGATGGACAATAGGTTTTACATTTGCTCCGCTGCTATCGGGGGCAGTATCCACATGTGAGCAAAAGCAAATAACGGGTACCTGCTTATCAGTATTGGAGGGAATGGTAGCATATACATATCCAAATTCATCTAAATGAGCATCGGTAACACCTATAGCCTGTAATTCATCAACTAACAGCCTGCTCAGGTTTTTTTGCTTTTCTGTTGAGGGAAATGAAACAGAATCGGGGTCTGATTGCGTATCAATGGTAACATAGCGCAAAAAGCGTTCTGTCACGGTGAAATTTAGTGATGAATTAAAACTCATAAGCTATATTAGTAAAATTTTTGTGACCGGGTTTAAACCGGCTGGTTGCCATTTGTAAATATTGATTAAAATTTAACATTGAAAAAATATATTCTGTTTTTTGTCCTTTTTTTTGCGCTTGTAACGGTTAAAGCGCAAAGCGGGTTTAACTATTATGAATATGGTGTTGGCGTAGGTGGAAGCTACGGCAAGGCAGAGGCCGACTTAAAGAAACAGGATTATCACCCGGCTTTTAATTTAAACCTGGTTTACAATTACAGCCCATATTTACCAATTACCGCCGAACTGCAAAAAGGAACTTTTTCTGGTGGGGGGGCTTTAAAAAGTCAGGATGCATACGGCAGGTACTTTAGCAATTCCTACTTTTCCTTAAATATACATGCAGATTTACAAGCCGGCGAAATAATGGATTACGCGGATAGCTGGTTTTTGGACAGGATTAAAAATCTTTACGTTGGTACGGGTATTGGATTCATATACAATAAAATGACCAGCATTCAACGCTATAACCGCTTTCCTGAAAATGGTGCCGTTTTTCCGAATCCTTTATCTGCGGAGGGTTTCCGGGGAGCCGACAAAGGGATTAACCTGTTTTTCCCGTTAAGGCTTGGCTATGAGTTTAAAATTTATGATGATTATGACCAGCCCAGGTATGGTATAGATATAGGCATACAGCATTATTATACGTTTGGCGAAGGGCTTGACGGCTATAACGACCCGCCTGACAAATATAAGAACAACGCCCCCGATCAATATACCTTTGTATCGCTTGGTTTTAAGTATAACTTTGGTAATACAACATCATACAATAAACTTATCAAGAAGTTTCAATATTGAACATAGAAGAGTTACGTGATTATTGCCTGCAAAAGCCAGGAGTTACAGAGGGCTTTCCCTTTGGAGAGGATACCCTGGTTTTTAAAATAGCCGAAAAGATATTCCTGCTGATTGGGCTTACAGAAGGTAACCGCTTCAATGTAAAGTGTGACCCTGAACTTGCCATTGACTTACGCGAGCGTTATACCGAAGTAATACCAGGCTACCATATGAATAAAAAGCTATGGAACACCGTTTACATGGATGGCTCGCTTACCCGCAAGCAGCTTTGTGAAATGATAGATCATTCTTATGAACAGGTTGTGGCAAGTTTGCCCAAAAAGATTCAGGCCGAAATTGCGGCTTTAGAATAGAGAAGCAGGTGATTTTGCATTTGCTGTTTACAAAGTCCATTTTTAGTAAAAATACACTTACACTCGCACCGCTTTTATACTTAACCCTATATTTGGGCAAACGCAAACTAATGAAATCCGTTCTATCTGCTATTCTTATATGTTTCATTTGTATATCGGCAAAGGCCCAGCTTACACCATTTGAGTTAAGTAAGGATAAAAACTATACGGCTACTTATGCCGAGGTAATTAGTTATTACCAAAAGTTAAACAAGCTGTATCCGCAGCAAATGAAAATGGTCAACTACGGTACTACAGATGTAGGTAAACCGCTTACGTTGATCATACTTTCCAGGGATGGTGTTTTTGATCCGGCATTGGTAAAGAAACAGGATAAGCGGGTATTGCTCATCAACAACGGGATACACCCCGGCGAACCAGAGGGGATTGATGCCAGTATGATGCTGGTGCGCGATCTGCTTAAAAAGAATGAGCTACCCAAAAACGTAGTGCTTTGCTTTATAGCACTATATAATATTGATGGCAACCTTAACCGTGGCCAGAGCCGTGTGAGCCAGAACGGGCCGGTGGCCTATGGTTTCAGGGGTAATTACCGCAACCTGGACCTAAACCGCGATTTTATAAAAGCAGATAGCCGTAACGCGCTTGCTTTTACACAAATACTGAACACCTGGAAACCCGAGATCTTCCTGGATAACCATACCAGCGATGGTGCCGATTATCAGTATGTAATGACGCTGATTGAAACCCAAAAGGATAAACAGAACCCCATCCTGGCAAATTATACTTCCAAAACACTTACGCCATACCTGTATAGCCACATGAAAAAAAGCGGCTACGAGATGATTCCCTACGGCGCGGGCGAAGAAGGTTTGCCAGACTCTGGTATTGTCAGTTTTTTAGAAACTCCGAGATTTGCTACCGGTTTTACCGCCCAGCATAACATCATCAGCTATATTACCGAAACGCATATGCTAAAGGCATTTGATAAAAGGGTATATGCTACTTATGATTTTATGCAGCACCTGATTGATATTAACCAGCGCGATGCTACGCTGATAGGCGCGTTAAAGCAAAAGGCCGATGCAGCGGTGATCAACCAAAAAACATTTGCCCTTAAATGGGAGGTGGATAAACAAAAGGTAGATACCATCACCTTTAAGGGATACGAAGCCGGGTACAAAACCAGCGAGGTAAGCGGCCTGAAGCGTTTATATTATGACAGGGATAAACCCTACACCAGGACCATCAAATTTTATAATACCTATAAAGCTACGGCAACTGCCGATAAGCCGGTAGCGTACGTGATTCCGCAGGCCTGGGGTAAAGTAATTGATTTATTTAAGCTAAACGGTGTAAAAATGCAGCAGTTGACTCATGATACTACGCTTAGCCTGCAAATGTATTACTTTGGCGATATTAAAACACCGGCCCGGCCGTTTGAAGGCCACTATCTGCACAGTAACGTACAGCTAAACGCGGTTGATATGCCTGTGAAATTTTATGCCGGCGATTACGTTGTATATACCAATCAAGCTGTAAACAGATATATTGTGGAAACACTGGAGCCGCAGGGCGTAGATTCATTTTTTGCCTGGAACTTTTTTGATTCGATGCTGGGCGAAAAGGAGTACTTTTCTGACTACGTTTTTGAGGATAAAGCTTCGGATCTGCTAAAAAAAGACCCCGCGCTTAAACAAAAACTGGATGATGCCAAAGCCAAAGATCCGCAGCTGGCCAGCAGTGCCCAGGCTCAGCTTTTCTTTGTCTACCGTAACTCGCCATACTTCGAAAAAACATATATGCGCTACCCTGTAGGCCGCCTTTTAACTAATACCAAACTCGATCTTAAATAAATGGAATATCTAATGCTGGCCCCTGTGGCCTCAATCATATTTGTAATCACTGTTATCATCTCGTTAATCGCTTTCTCGAACGAGAACCTGTATGGCAAGCTGATGCTGCATCCTTACAACGTTTCGCGGGGGCGTTATATATACACCATCATCACCAGTGGGTTTATTCATAAAGACTGGATGCACTTGTTTTTTAACATGATGTCATACTACTTTTTCGCATTCCAGCTGGAGCCTGTTCTGGGGCATTGGCAGTTTGGGGTATTATATGTTTTGAGCCTGATATTAAGCGATATGCCATCGGTAGTAAAACACAAAGAAAATTACAGCTATTACAGCCTTGGTGCATCGGGCGCGGTAAGCGCCATTATTTTTAGCGCAATATTGTATAATCCGGTAGCTACTATGATGATATTACCTTTGCCAATACCAATTTACGCGGTTGTGTTTGGTGTATTGTACCTGGTATATTGTAGTTATGCAACAAAATATTCCCGCGATAACATCAACCACGATGCCCACTTTTACGGCGCGCTTAGTGGGTTGATGATCACTATCCTATTTCATCCGGGTATATTGCCGGGCTTTTTTAGCCAGATTACCGAGAAAGTTCAATCGTTGATTCATTAGTAAAATCACCATCAGCATTAAATAAGAAACTCATGGGTTTCTCGGGGTTTTTGATGATCTCCAACAACAGGAAGCCCCAGTTTTTCCAGAAGTTTTCCAATACCTGGCCGTATATTTTATTTACCCAATCATCAAAAAGCGGTTTGCTGCTTGTGCCACGCAGGGGCATGGCTTCGATGTAAATGGTATCGCCAACCGGCATAATATTATATTCGGGAAGGCGGTTAAACAGGTAGGCCGAGTAAAAAAAACGACCGTTCACTTCTTCAAACTGGATTGGGTGCAGGGTATGGCCCTTTACTTTTTCCAGCATTTCTTTATGGTAGCTGCTGTTGGCCCCATTATCCTGCAGGCAAATGATCAATCCAAAATCCTTTATCCTTAAAGAAAATGTAAGGGTATTGATCTCATCGCGGTAGCCAAAAACATCATCTGCATTATCCACCTTAAATAAATTGAGGCTGAAAGGCTTAAAACCATCCAGCTCGATAGGCAGGTTGAGGGTTTGAAGCATCAAATGCAGGTTGCTGAATTTATGGATAATGGACTGTGAGATATTAAACTCATCGCCTTGGGCATGCTGCTGCCGTATGCCGGCCTGGATCTCGTTAAAAATGATACCATAAAGCAGTTTACCCGCCCACTGGAACAGTTGCAGCTCATCAAGTTCTTTCACGGCCTCATAGCCTGTATCAAAGGCGGCGGCTATTATGGCTTCAAGCGGTTCAAGGTATTGCTCATTAATGGCGGCACTGCAAGGCAGTTTAAGATCCTTATAGGTGGCCATACTTTCATCAAGCAGTTTAAAGGGCTGGTCTTCCAACTTGTAGCGGCTCATGAGCCATTGCGGAAAAACCTGGATCTTTTCTTCTTCAGTATTTAAAGCCTCTCCAGTAAGGAAGCATTTGTTGTTGCTGAAATTAAAACTCTCGAACGGTGAATAAATTTGTGCCGACATGGCCGCAAAGATAAGCACGAAATTCGTTCTAAACTTTTAGCTTTGGTTTTTAACATGGAACTGACATATCAACCCTTCGAATTGCAATTAAAGCATGCTTTTACCATAGCTAAGTTTTCGCGCACCACAACCCCGGTTATGCTGGTGCAAATAAAACATGAAGGCTACACCGGGTACGGTGAGGCATCTATGGTGCCTTACATGGGCGAAAGCCACCAAAGCGCTACGGAATTTTTGAGTAAGGTTGATATAGGTCAGTTAAGTTACCCTTTTGATTTTGGCGCGATAATCAATTACCTTGATAGCCTTGCACCCGGTAACCCGGCTATAAAAGCAGCCATTGATATCGCCCTGCATGATCTGGATGGCAAAATAAAGCAACAGCCCTGCTGGGAGCTGATGGGCAGCAACCCTTCGCTTATGCCGGTTACCAGCTTTACCATTGGCATTGATACGCCCGAAATGATCATTAAAAAAGTTAAGGAGGCCGAAGGTTTTAAGGTGATAAAAGTAAAGCTTGGACGCGATTCTGATAAAGAGCTCATTAATACCATTCGCTCGGTTACCGATGTGCCGTTATACGTTGATGCCAACCAGGGTTGGACAGATTTGCAACAAAGCCTGGATATGACTTACTGGCTGCAGGAGCAAGGCGTGCAGCTTATAGAGCAACCCATGCTTAAAACCGACCCTGATAGCAATGCCTGGCTCACCGAGCGTAGCCCGATCCCTATTATTGGCGATGAGGCCGTACAGCGCTTTGGTGATGTGGAAAAGGCTAATGGCGTGTATACTGGTATCAATATCAAGCTCATGAAATCGGCAGGTATGTATGAGGCCAAAAGAATGATTACCAAAGCACGTGAACTTCGGCTGCAGATTATGATTGGCTGTATGACGGAAACCAGCTGCGCCGCCTTAGCTGGCTTGGCTTTGGCCCCGCAATGCGACTGGGTTGACCTGGATGGCCCGTTTTTGGTGAGCAATAACCCTTACCACATGCCGGATTTTAAGGATGGCAGATATGTTTTAAATAACGATAGTGGGCTGGGTATAAGATAATAAACACGAATTTCACAAACGGGGTGAGTTTTCACAAGCCACGGTTTGCTGACTATAAAAAATCGTGAAATTTCCCCTATTTGTGTCCATAATCAATTCGTCAAATTCGACTTTATTAATGAAATTCGTGTTTAGTTCTTATACGTGAAAGCTGTACCCAAATCTCTGATTATTGGTGCCGGTATCGCCGGTATTGCTACTGCCATCAGGCTGGCGGTGCAGGGGCATCATGTTGAAGTTTTTGAGGCGAACGCTTATCCTGGTGGCAAATTATCTGAGTTTGAGCAGGATGGCTTTAGGTTTGATGCCGGGCCCAGCCTGTTCACCATGCCGGCCTATGTTGATGAACTGTTTACCCTTGCCGGTAAAAAAACTGCCGACTTTTTTAGGTACCAGAAACTGGATAAAGTATGCCAATACTTTTACGAAGACGGGACCCAGATAATGGCCTTTGCAAACACCAAACTGTTTGCCGAAGACGTGTATCTGAACACAGATGAATCTACAGAATCCATAAAAAAATACCTGGCCCGCAGCGCCGAAATTTACCGCATCACCAATCATGTTTTCCTGGAGAAATCGCTGCATAGGCTTAAAACTTATTTAAACTGGGATACCATAAAGTCGGTCTTCAACTTTTCAAAGATCGATGCATTTCGCACCATGCATAAGGCCAATGAGACTTTTTTTAAGGATGACAGGCTGGTGCAGTTTTATGACCGCTATGCCACTTACAATGGTTCAAACCCGTATTCGGCACCGGCAACGCTTAATGTGATTCCGCATTTAGAGCAGCACTTTGGCGCCTACTTCCCTGAGGGGGGCATGTACAGCATTGTAACCAGTTTGGTAATGCTGGCAAAATCACTGGGGGTAAAATTTCATTACAACTCGCCTGTTTCTCAAATTATTGTAAATAACAAAAAGCTGATTGGCCTAAACGTTAATGGCGGCATAGTAAGTGGCGACCTGGTGGTATCCAACATGGATGTTTGGTTTACCTACCATAAGCTATTAGAAGGACATGAGCATTTGTTTCCCAAAAAGGTGTTGAGCCAGGAACGGAGCAGCTCGGCATTGATATTTTACTGGGGCATTAGCAAACAGTTTCCGGAGCTCGAACTGCATAATATATTTTTCAGTATTGATTACAAGGCCGAGTTTGATCACATCTGGATAGATAAGGATATCTTTTATGATCCCACCATCTACCTCAATATCAGTTCGAAATATAAACCGGATGATGCTCCAGAAGGCTGCGAAAACTGGTTTACCATGATAAATGTACCTGCCAATACCGGGCAGGATTGGGATAGCCTGATAGCCACCGCCCGCGAAAATATCCTGAAGAAGCTTACCCGTATTTTGGGCGATGATATCGGCGAGCTTATTGTATCAGAAAGTATCCTTGATCCGCGAAGTATCGAGCGTAGAACATCATCGTACCAGGGCTCACTTTATGGCACCAGCTCTAACAATCAGTTCGCGGCTTTTTTGCGGCATGCCAACCGGTCGTCGAAAATTAAAAACCTGTACTTCTGCGGAGGCAGCGTGCACCCCGGCGGCGGGATCCCACTTTGTTTACTCTCGGCCAAAATTGTAAGCGACTGGATTGCTGACGATTTTCCTCAAACTTCTTAAAAATCGCTTTTTAAACAAAAAACCGCCATTTTATAGCAATAAAGGGCAAATAACAGATAAAAAACCACCTGTTATTTGAAGGACATATTCAAAAAATTACAGGTTTTCTTCGCTTTAAAAAGTGTTCGGTCTTTTTAAAAAATTACAATTAAAATTCCCTCTTCGGCAGGTTAGGGGGCTTATATTTGCACCATGAATCTTCAACTATTCGATAAGCAGGTTTATGCCGATAGAAGGCAAGTACTAAAAAATACCATGGCCAATGATGGCCTTATCCTGCTCCTGGGCAACGAGGAAAGCAGCATGAACTACCGGGATAACCAATATCCCTTTAGGCAGGATAGCAGTTTTCTGTATTACTTTGGATTGGATGTGGCTGCAGTAGCCGCCATTATAGATACCGATACAGGCGAAGAAGTCATCTTCGGCAATGAGTTGAGCATTGATGACATCATCTGGACGGGCGTATTGCCTACCGTAAGCGAAATGGCCGCCATGGTTGGCGTATCCCAAACCAAACCTTATGATGAGGTAACGCATTACATCCACAAAGCGCAAACATCGGGCAGGAGGGTACATATTTTACCACCATACCGTCCCGAAAATAAAATTAAACTGGCCGCCTGGCTTAACACCAGTTTACAGGATGTGGCCGACCATGTTTCTGTAAAACTCATTAAAGCGGTAATAGCCCAGCGGGTGATCAAAACCCCGCTTGAGGTTGCCGAAATGGAAAAGGCAGTATCCATTAGTGTGGATATGCAGCTGGCTGTTATTAAAAATACTCGCCCCGGCATTAAGGGCTATGAGCTGGTTGCCAAAGCCAACGAGGTTGCCATCGCAGCTAACTCGCATTTGGGCTATCCCGCTATTATCACCCCGCACGGGCAAACCCTGCATACACATGATTATAACCATACCCTACAGGATGGCCAGATGTTGTTATGCGATATTGGCGCCGAAAACCCGATGCATTACGGCGGCGATTTAACCCGCACCGTTCCCGTTGGCAGCAAATTTACCAGCAGGCAAAGTGAGTTGTATGAGGTAGTGTTAAACTCCATGGATCATGCAATTAGCATGCTGAAACCAGGTGTACGCTACAAAGATATCCACCTTGCAGCCTGCCAGAAACTGGTTGAAGGCCTGGCTCATGCCGGCATCATGAAGGGCGATGCGGAAGAGGCAGTTGCCGCCGGTGCGCATACCATGTTTTTTCAATGCGGTCTGGGCCACATGCTTGGCATGGATACACATGATATGGAAGACCTGGGCGAACCCTATGTTGGCTATACCGATACCCTGAAAAAAGAAACCGTGTTCGGCCTTAAATCGCTGCGACTTGGCCGCGAACTGGAAGCGGGTTATGTGCTTACTATTGAACCCGGCATCTACATCATCCCCGAACTGATTGACCGCTGGCAAGCCGAAAAGAAATATACCGAATTTATCAACTACGATGTGCTGAACACCTACCGTGATTTCGGCGGCATCCGTGTGGAAGACAATTTTTTAATTACCGATACCGGCAGTCACCTGCTGGGTAAATATCTGCCAAAAAGTTTGAAGGAGATTGAGGGACTGAAGTAAATGTGCGGATTTCAGATGTGCAGATGATACGTTGATTTTAGAACCTGAATAACCATGTCATTGCGAGGTACGAAGCAATCGCGAACTATTTAGGTGTTACGCGACAAGCTCCTTTACCCAAGAAGTTGTTTAAAATGAATCGTAATTGCGAGGTACGAAGCAATCTCTACATAGGCAGATCGAACTTGCAAAGCTACTCTGTAAGTTGGGGATTGCTTTGTGCCTCAATGACGTGATTATAGAGTGGTATTTGAAGGGTAATTTACCAGGTTAGTACGGTGAAAACACCGGACCAAAGACTAAACGGTTGCTTTTAGAGATTTAGGTATTTTGAAAAGCGTCTAAATGTTATATTTGATTCCGACCATTTTAACGCATGAAAAAAACAATCTTATTGATATTCGCTTTAGCTGTTATATTAGTAGTCGGGGGGATCGTATATTTTGTCTCAGGAATCACAGAAGTTTCCCCTGTTGTAAAGAAATACGAATTTGTCGGTAATATAAATGAACTAATTTTAGGTATAAGGCAATTTGCCGACGGAAACCCGCAAGTTGTCTTTAGCATGGGAGATACTGCGGGTTACGGGAAGTTGAGATTACGAGGGCTAATGAAAGTGGAAATTAAAAACGGAGGCACGGCTATCGAATATGATTTAGCTTGTCAAAAGAGCCAGGACAATAACGGCAGTTCTGTCGTGGACATAGATATTACCGGGGTATATGACAAATTAAATCATATTGGAGGATATACATCCGGTATAAAAGAAGTAGAACCATTAATTCAAGTTTTTGAAATCGCGTTTGTTGCTCCGTTGCAAAAGAAACAAGGCGTCTTTCTTATTGCTCAAAAATGAATATTAGCTTATGGTCAGTGAAAAACGTTTGCGGTAGCGAAGAAATTATGGTCAATGATATTGGGCACTTTGCAATAATTCGTTAAAGTTTTCAAATTTAAATGATGCTTCTTCGTTCGCCATACCAATAAAGGGCATATCGAATATAAAACCAGTTGACTTTTCAATGCAATAAGCGGTATCACCACTATCCGAGCCAAATATAAAGAAGCCGTCTGCATACTCATCCACCTCATAATCTTTATTGAGCTGAATCATATCAGTTAGTCGCCATAAATCATAATATTCGTTCTCTCCAACAATTTCGGCACCATCGGTATCTTTAAAAAAATCTAAAAAGCCAGCCGGCAGTTTGAAATTTATTGCACTTAGAAAAACCTGTATCTCCGAAGTACCCGGAGGATAGTTTTTGTTGATCATCGTCATTGTTTCTTTGATTTTTGAATATTTTGCTTGTGGTCAGGCTGAAAACACCGATCAGAAGCTGGATATACAAAAGCCGGGTTAAATTAATACATATGGGCTTAGCATATTTTTATACCCGGCATGTTTAAAAATATAGAGGTTCTGTATGGTCGCTCTGTAAGGTGTCTCTGTACAGCGTGCCACAAGGGAAGACCCTTGCGGCAGCGGAGGTTTCCATTAATTTATAATTGCGGCATCGAAAAACAATTTGGAAATGATTTAACAATTAATCGCATTTCTGCCTTATTTCCGAAATGCCGAGATATTTCATACGTTAAGTCCGTGAAATTATTACCCGATGAATCTTCATAATAATAAATCTGTACTGATTGGGAATGTTTGTGTTCAAAAATCATATTAAGTAAAGTTCGGTCTGATAATCCACATGAGTGACCCATTATGAATGCTTCGAAAGGTCCGTGATTAATAAAATTTAATAAAGCTGTATAATTTTTCGTTTTAAAATATCCAAATGATTTTATATGCTTAAAGAAATCATTGTTATTTTTTAATTCTATTTTGCGATAGTCTTCATCAAGCTCATCTCCAAATCCGAATATTAATGGGTTTGTTTTATCTCCAAGTTTCCCATGAATATAATTAACATCAATAGTATTATGTTGATCTTTATGATGGTCAAATTTAATGTTGGAATATTTTTCAATTGTATCAGTGTAATTGAAATTTAAAATCATTGTCTTATGATATTGGCTACCGTCCAATTTGGGGTCCAATATTGCTTTATAACCAGAAATATAAGCCTTTGTGTCTACTTTAATTAGATACGCTTCTAATTCCCTAATAATGGCGCTCAGTGATATGTTTAATTCATTTAAACGCGTACTGTGGACGTTGTTGTCAGTAAAACATCGCTTCAACTCAGAATAAAACTCATTTTCGATATCTACCCAATTGGAATTTTTACAACCTAACATTATGTTTCTAAATAACTCAGAATTGATTTTTATTTTGAAAGGATTTTTGGTTTTTGATCCGGGCTGTATTTCCAGCCACTCATTGTTTAATAAATGATGAAGTCCTTTTTTGTAGAAGAAGTCGACCAACTCTGAAATTCCAGAAACATTAATATTAATGCTTCGACTGAATTTTAAATCATGATATGGGTGCAAATTAGTCACTGTAATTAATTCATCCTCATATTTCATATTACCAGGATCAAAGGCAAATGTTAGGCACTTTTTAAGATATTCAACAATGAAGCTATTATAATCTGTTTTTAATCCATGTGCTAAGTCAAAGCCATTACCGACAAGTATGAGTCTATTCATTTCATTTTATAAAGCTGTCAAGTTAGGTTATAATCGCGAATATCTAAACACCCGCTCCCGCAAGGGTCCACCCTTGTGGTTCGCATGCTAAGTATGCGCCAAGCCTTTCCATCCTATATAGTATGGGATTGCTTCGTACCTCCTATGACGTGGTTGTTAGATTGGGTATCTATTTAACCAAACAAGGCCACCAAAGGCGGCCTTGCCAGCTTAAGCGTTCCCGGCAGCGGCTAACCCAAAAGCGCCCCACCGGCACATCAGCCGTATTTTTAACGCTAATGGCGTCCCCCTGATATTACCAGTACGGTAACCCAGGGCACAATTAGCTATCAAAGGTTCAAATATAATAAAAGAGGTTTATTGTCCTCCGCTACCGCAAAGGTCCACCCATGTGGTCCGCATGCTAAGCGTGCGCCATGCCTCTCCTCCCTGTATAGTTCGGAGATTGCTTCGTGCCTCGCAATTGTAAAGGTCAACTAATTCGGTAACAGAATTAGCTTTAAGGAATAAAGCTAAATGTTATGCGAAACATTAACAATGACCTTACATTAAAGCGGAACTACCTGAATAAGTATCGTTTTCTAATTACAGAATATGAGCAGGTAAAACGCGGAGAGCACTCCATTTTTAGGTTTGCCAAGGATTTCTATTCAGCACATGATACTGATCCCCGAAGTTTCTTAAAGTATTAC
>NZ_JBFTZJ010000009.1:0-387054 GCF_056406855.1 Mucilaginibacter sp. P1_A3 | reverse complement strand
AAAGAAAAATACTGGAAATGATTTATACGATCTGGACAACAGAAAAGAAATATGATAAAGCATACTTACAAAAAACAAATGCAGCAGCAGTATAAAAAGAGTTAGGGCGAATAAAACACGAAGTTATACCGCCCTAAACAGGCTGACATAAAGCCGCCTTAAGTAAACAAAATTAAAAATTATTTGATAATTAACACAGAATCTCTCTTCAACTTCGTTGGAAAGAGGGTCAAAAAAGTTAATTCTAAGTTTCAATTCCCTCTTTCCAACGAAGTTGAAGAGAGGGGTGTCGGGCGCAGCCTCGACGGGGTGAGTCTTAACCTTGGTTAGTTTCCGTCATTTCACCTTCAGAGTTTCGCGAAATTTTATCGTTCAGGATGACAAAAATTTTTTCAAAAAGCATCATGAAAAGTTGTAAAATTTGGAGAACTCTAAAGGAGGAAATAACAAGCGGCGAAAGACTTACGAAGTTTTAAAAACTTCGTAAGTCTGGGATTCTCCCCTTGTTATAAATACCTCACAATCGCAGCCTTATTAATGTGCTTCCAGCCAATTCAAGCCTGTACCAATCTCAACCATAATGGGTACAGTTGTTTGAATAGCAGTTTTCATATTATGCATAATAATAGGCTTCACTATTTCAATCTCGTTATTTGGCACGTCAAACACCAACTCATCATGCACCTGCATAGTCATGCGGGCCTCCAGGTTTTGGGCTTTAAATTCGCGGTGAATATTGATCATGGCTATCTTGATCATATCTGCAGCCGAGCCTTGTATGGGCGCGTTGATGGCATTTCGCTCGGCGAAGCCACGTACAGTCGCGTTGGCCGAATTGATATCCCTTAAATACCTGCGCCTACCCATCAGTGTGCATACATAACCATTCTCGCGGGCAAAGTTCATGGTATCACTCATGTATTGCTTAATACCAACAAACTGCGCAAAGTATTGCTCAATAATATCGGCAGCTTCCTTACGCGGAATGCCCAGGCTCTGCGATAAACCAAATGCCGATTGCCCGTAAATGATCCCGAAGTTAACGGCCTTGGCATTACGGCGTTGTTCGCTGGTTACTTCATCCAAAGCAATACCATAAACATTGGCAGCGGTTGCGGTGTGTATATCCAGGTTATCAACAAAGGCCTGCATCATGTTGGGATCTTTGCTGATCTCGGCAATAATGCGCAGCTCTATCTGCGAATAATCGGCAGATATAATGCTATGCCCGTTATCTCTTGGAATAAATGCTTTACGCACTTCGCGGCCACGCTCTGTACGGATAGGAATATTTTGAAGATTAGGATTAACGCTGCTCAATCTGCCTGTTGCAGCTACGGCCTGGTTATAAGAGGTGTGCACCCTGCCCGTTTTAGGATTTACCATGAGCGGCAAGGCATCAACATAAGTAGATTTTAGTTTTTGCAGCTGACGAAAATCTAATATATCCCTTACAATATCGCTTTTGGCAGCCAGGGAAAGCAATACATCTTCGCCTGTTTGATACTGACCGGTTTTGGTTTTCTTTGCCTTGGGATCAAGCATCAGTTTTTCAAAAAGCACTTCACCCAATTGTTTTGGTGACGCAATATTGAACCTCACTCCTGCTTTCTCAAAAACTGTTTTCTCTAATTTGGCTACATCCGTTTCTAACTCTTTGCTAAACTCACGAAGGGTATCATGGTCTATTTTCACGCCTTCGTACTCAATATCAGCCAGTACATATATCAATGGATGCTCTATTTCATGAATCAGCTTTTCGCTTTCAACTTCTTTTAATTTAGGTTCAAATACGGCTTTCAACTGCAGGGTAATGTCTGCATCTTCGGCTGCATATTCTTTTATTTTCCCTATCTCTACATCGCGCATGTTGCCTTGGTTTTTACCTTTGGCACCAATGAGCGAAGTGATAGAAACCGGCTTATAGTTCAGGTAATTTTCTGACAAAACATCCATACCATGGCGGGTATCCGGGTCTATAACATAATGCGCCATCATGGTATCAAACAGCTTGCCCTTAACCTGCACATCGTACCATTTCAGCACCAGGATATCAAATTTGAGGTTTTGCCCTATTTTACTGATTTTTTCATTTTCCAATACCGGCTTAAACTCGTTAACAATGCTTTTAACAGCTTCCTGGTCAACAGGTACAGGTATGTACCAGGCCTCGCCTGCCTTTACCGAGAATGAAAGACCTACCAATTCACAATTATTGGCGTCGGTGCCGGTTGTTTCCGTATCAAAACAAAACGACTCCTGCTGTTTCAGCATGGCAATTAAGCTGGCGCGTTTTTCAAAGGTATCGGCCAGGTGGTATTCGTGCGGAACGTTATCTATATTTTTAGAGGCAATAATAAAATCCTCCCGGATATCCTCTATATCAACGGTCATGGTAGTACGCCCGGTTGCAACCTCGTTGCCAAACAAATCTGTTTGCGTACCAGCAGGTTTCATTTCCGTAATGCTGAAATCATCGCCAAAAACACGTTTCCCCAGCGTGCGGAACTCCAGTTCGGCAAAAAGCGGCTCCAACAGTTCCTTGCTTGGCGCGCAAATCTCCAGCCCTTCCTCGTCCAACTCCACAGGCACATTCAAAAGAATAGTAGCCAGTTTTTTTGACAGCAAACCCTGCTCGGCAAATTGCTCTACGTTTTCGCGCTGCTTCCCTTTTAACTCATGGCTATGGGCGATGATCTCTTCCATAGAACCATATTGTTTAATAAGCGACTTCGCGGTTTTTTCGCCAATCCCCGGGATACCAGGAATATTATCTACCGCATCGCCCCATAAACCCAAAATATCTATTACCTGTTCAACACGTTCAATTTCCCATTTCTCCAGCACTTCCTTAACGCCCAATATCTCCATTTCGTTACCCATACGGGCGGGTTTGTAAATGCGGATATTATCAGATACCAGTTGTGCAAAATCCTTATCGGGTGTCATACAGTAAACCTGGTAACCTTTCTGTTCGGCTTTTTTGGCCAGGGTACCAATGATATCATCTGCCTCATACCCGTCTGATGTAATAACAGGGATATTGAAACCTAAAATCAGCTTAACCACATAAGGCAATGCTTTGGACAGATCCTCGGGCATGGCTTCGCGATGTGCTTTATAATGCTCATAATCTGTATGCCGTTCGGTTGGCGCTTCGGTATCAAAAACAACTGCCATGTGAGTTGGCTTTTCTTTTTTCAAAACATCCAGCAGGGTATTGGTAAACCCCATCACTGCCGATGTATTCATCCCGCCCGAGGTAAACCGCGGACTTTTACTCAAAGCAAAATGCGCCCGGTAAATAAGGGCCATACCATCCAAAAGAAATAGTTTTTTCATAATTAATTTTTCACGAATTACACGAATAGGGTCAAATTTTCACGAAACCCGCGTGCAATGGGCTTTTGCAAAGTACACGAATTTATACGATATTTTAGAATCACGCTTAATCAAATTCATCATTAAATAGATGCAAATCAATTTGTGTAAGTCAAAAAACCTCCACCACTAATTCGTGTAATTCGTTCTCATTTGTGCCATTCGTGTCTATTAAAATTCATGTAATTCGTTCTCATTTGTGCAATTCGTGTTTATTAAAATTTATAGCTACACTCCGGAATATGATCATTCACCATTCCTGTTGCCTGCATATGGGCGTAACAAATAGTGGTACCAAAGAATTTGAAGCCCCGCTTTTTCATGTCTTTGCTAATAGCGTCAGATTCGGCTGTGCTCGCAGGTATTTTGTGGAAGTGATTTATAATAGGCTTACCACCGGGCATAAAACTGTACAGGTATTTATCAAACGAGCCAAATTCCTGTTGAATGCCGATAAACAGCTTCGCATTGCTGATAGCCGCCAGAATTTTAAGTCGGTTGCGAATAATACCCACATCCTGCATCAGGCGTTCCACATCCTCATCTGTAAAGGCAGCTACTTTATGCACATCAAAATCTGCAAAGGCTTTTCTATAGCCATCTCTCCTACGCAAAATAGTGATCCAGCTTAAACCGGCCTGGGCCGATTCGAGGATTAAAAACTCAAACAGAATGTGGTCATCATGAACTTCCTTGCCCCATTCTTCATCGTGATACTTGATATAAAGTTCGTCGGTCCCGGCCCATGAGCAGCGGGTTATTTCGTTGGTTTGTTGATTCATCGTTGCCATAAAAATGTGTATGCTATGGTAAATTTATTGATGCATTGTTTTTGTAACACACTTATAATATTTTTAATAATCGGGTAAGGGGTCTCTCCATCAGCTTGAATTTCGATGGGTAACGTTGCGTAATGTAATTTAACTGAGGCTCGTTCTGCACACTTTACCCAATTATAAAATTCATCATTACATGATAAATCCGGCAGAATACCGGCCTGGGAGTAATAGTCAGAAACATTGTAATAATTGTTAATATACCGCTTTAATGCACTCAGGGGCATGCCGATAACATCGGTTTTGCCAAATTTGGTTACTTCTCCCCCGGTAAATGGGATATGATATATTTCGGCCATTTGTTTTAAAACATCTTCGCGTATTTCAGGAGATTTAAGTGCGAGCATAACTTTGTTTTGTCCAACCAAAACACTTATGAAGTCAAAATCCGGATCACGCGTATTAAATGAATGCCCAGCTGGTAAATTGATATTGATGGGATAACGTGCAACCGGTTTTCCGTAAACCAGCAAAAACATCAGTATAATTAATGCTAAATTAACCATAGGAAACATGTCAACATAAAACAGTTTGCGGCTTGATTTAGACTTATACATAAGTTTAGGATTAAGTGATAACAATTATAAACATGCACCGCACAACTATTGGATCTCCGCTGCACTGGCCGACCTTCTTTCACCTACGGTGCAAAGAGGGTAAGGAAATTTATTTTTCTGCCCCTCTATGCGCGAAGCGGAGAGAAAGGTGACAAGCGAAGCGATGTCGGGGTGAGTCGACTCGTCGCCATGCATCCAGATATCACGGATTTACCAATTGCAACCACTCAGCGGTTAGCTAAACCTCATTCAACTCATCCCAATACTCCACTGCCCGGCGGTAATGCGGTATAACGATGGAGCCTCCTACCAGGTTGGCAATCATAAAGATCTCGTTCATTTCATCGTGCTTTACACCAGCCTCAAAGCATTTGCCGAGGTGATATTTAATACAGTCATCGCAACGCAACACCATGCTGGCTACCAGGCCCAGCATTTCTTTGGTTTTTACATCAAGGGCTCCATCGGCATAACTGGTGGTATCAAGCGCGAAAAAGCGTTTGATGTTGGTGTTAGCAGTCTCCATTATCCTGTCGTTCATTTTAGAACGATAGGCGTCAAATTCTTCTATTAGTTTTCCCACTTTTTAATTATTGAGTTATTGAATGCCTTAACAATAGCAAATTGTTGGATTAGTGATTGCCTCAAATAATTTATAAAATTACCTTTAGCCATTTACCCTACAATTTTACTAATTTATTTAGCATTTAAAGTTATAAATCTTTATTTTTATCTCAAGAATTTTATTTCAATTTTTACCGAACAATCAAAGAAAACATGGAAAGTTTATCACCCAATATTTTTGTTAAGGATATTAACGAAACCATCAAATTTTACCAGCTGCTGGGTTTCGAGCTGGTAGTTACCGTGCCCGAAACCGGCAACAACCTGGTGTGGGCTATGATGGCCAAAGGTAATGTTACGTTTATGTTTCAAACCATGGCCAGCCTGGGCGAGGAACTGCCCGATATCAGCCGGCAGGATGGAGCCTCCATGCTATTCTATATCAAACTTAAAAACATCCGCACTTTTTTTGAGGGGATAAAAGAGCTTGTACCTGTAATTAAAGGACTGGAAACCACTTTTTATGGGGCTACCGAATTTTCTATCAAGGATAATAACAATTATGTGCTGACTTTTGCGGAGGATGAGTAGTAACTCCTGTTTTAAAAGTTTTTTTTGCACCCCCTCATGAGTAATGACGGTAATTTATATTCTTTTCAATGATCAACTTTAAACGTGCCGACCACATTCACATTTGCGTTTCACCAGAAAAACTGGAGGAGGCAAAACTATTTTATACCAACGTTATCGGGCTGGAATTGATTGAAAGGCCCGATGTATTCACTTCTGCAGGTTATTGGTTCGCTATCGGCAATATTGATCTACATATTGGTGTTGAACACTTATTGCCGCGCACCATCAGGCATAGCGCTTTTGAGGTAACGAGTATTGTTGCTGCCCGAAAACATCTGCAAGATCACGGTATTGAAATTGTGGAAGAGCCCAAAATTGCAGGGCGTGAACGGTTTGCTTTTATAGATCCCTTTGGTAACCGGATGGAGTTGCTAGAGATGACCAGGTAGTGTTATTTATTCCAATTACTGAGCCAAAGCATCCTCTAACTGCTTAATTAATACATCTCTGTTCATGGGGAAACCGGCTTTTGATTGTTCGTACGATCCATCTTTTTTGATCACTACATAAGTAGGATAACCGTTGCCTTTTACCTTCGCCATAATATCTTGAGATAGGTTTTTGTTGGCCAAGATATGTGTACCTTTTAAATCAAAGTAGGCTATAAGGTTTTTCCATTCCTTTTCGTTTTGTAAATCAAAATTGGCAACATATAAATAACTTAACCCTTTATCTTTAAAATGGGCTTTTATAGCAGCACTATTTTTTTCAATTTCTCCACGGCATGGTCCGCACCATGTTCCCCACATATCTAATAGTATGGTTTTCCCTTTTGTAATTGCAAGTACCTCATCAAAATTATTAAGCCTTATACCATTATCGGTAACAAAAACCATATCAGCTGTCAGGCTTTGCCGCTGCTTTCTTTTAACGGTATCAATTGAAGGACTAAACCACTCCACATATTTACTGTGTGGGTACCGCTGTTTAAAGCGCTCAAAGATCTGGACTATATTTTTAGGATTTCGATCCCCCATAGCATTGTCAAATAACACCGCGTAAAGGTATTCGGCCGCCCTTCCTGTAAAATATTTATTGATGATCTTTTCTTTCAGAAAGTTTTGCTGATCTTCATTAAATAGTTTTGGCCCGACGGTTGTATCGGACTTATACCATTCTTTAAAAAAAGCTACGGGATTTTTAAAACTTTCACCCCATAGCCTTTCCTTTTCTCGCATTAGAAAACTGCGAATCAAGCCTGTATAACTATTGGAGATTAGAGCATCGTTATTGTTAAGTTTAATTATTGCAAACAAGCTGTCGTTTACATGTTGCCATTTGTCAAAATTTCGGGTATATGCATCCCGTACCTGGAATTTATTATTTTCTTTAAAATTATAATAAGTGTTTGCCGCATTATATTGCACATTATAATTGATGTTTTTTATAAAAGCCGCTGTGGGTTTAAATTGTTTAATATAACTTTCGGCGTTACTTTTATAAAATGATTGTTGATGGTTGATAACATCTATAACCCGATTAGGTATTGTATCACCGTAATACTTCATTAAATCAATGTCGCCGAAACTCCCAATTAATGGTTGGTTGTTGTTTGCTCCTTTGCCGGTAACAACAATACCATTATTGTTTTTACTAAAATCGACCTTAAAAAAAAGATTATCTCCCGGCGACAAAAAGAAAACATATCTCAACGAATTAGAACGGGTTGAATCTCTTGAACAGAAAAAGGAAACAAATCTTGGCTGAGTTAAATTGAAGGCATATGACAATTTATATCCTTTACCTAAATGAATATCGATATCTCCTTTTTTCAGATAATCAAAATCAAAGGCATCACTGGTGGACAATGAACAATCAGGATTAGCAGAATTTAACAAGGTGATATGTAAAACCGCTTTCTGAGCTGCGGCTACTTTTAGAATAAATAAAAAAACAATAAATCCGACAAAAGGTTTTTTCATGATTAGGTAGGATTTGTAGAGTGAATAACGATATTTTTTAAACATTGTTATATCCTACCCTCAATCACAACGCCAGCTCAATATTAGGATCCCAATACACCGTTTTAAAATCCTGCACCTGGTCGTCAACTACTTTTACGCCTTCGCTTTCCAGCATCTCCTGCATGGTGCTACCGCCGAAATGAAATTTAGCGGTGAGCAAGCCTTGCCTGTTAACTACCCTATGTGCCGGAACCGGTGGATTAACCCTGCCAGCCGCTTGCATGGCGTAGCCCACCACGCGCGAGGAGCCTTTGGTGCCCAGGTATGAGGCAATAGCACCATAAGAAGTTACCCGGCCTTTAGGTATCAGCCGGGCAACCTGGTAAACTTTATCGAAAAAATTGATATCTTCCATTGATTAACCTACGCAAAAGAAAACTTAAGGTAGTTAATGTTCTTATTATCTTTTAAATATTTTTTCTCGTAGTAAGTTTTAATGGATAAAACCTCATCTGCATATTCCGAATGATATAGATCTTCGGTTTTAGCATGCAGTTTCAGTTTTAGCTCTTCTATCTTTTCGGCAGTATAAGCATGCAGGTCGTCATTATCCGTTTTAAGGTTAACACAGCCCGATGGTTTTAGGATTTCAATATACTTATCTAAAAAGCGTGGCGATGTGAGGCGTTTCTTTTCGCGACTTAACTGCGGCTGCGGATCGGGGAAGGTGATCCAAATTTCATCAACTTCTCCATCGGCAAAGTAATCCAGCAGGTTCTCTATTTGTATCCTCAGGAAGGCAACATTAGTTACGTTATCTTCAATAGCGGTTTTAGCGCCGCGCCATATACGGTTACCCTTGTAATCAATACCAATAAAATTTTTATCGGGGAATAAATTGGCCAGGTTTACGGTGTATTCGCCCTTACCACAGGCAAGCTCCAAAACTACAGGGTTGTTGTTATTGAAAAAACCGGTATTCCATTGTCCCTTAAAAGGTTTACCGGCATCTAACTGTAATACATTACTAAAGGTATCAATCTCAGCAAAGCGTTTTAACTTATCTTTTCCCACTTTATATTTTAAAAATAAAGTGCAAAAATAGGTTTTTATGTTAATTGAGCAGAACGCGGTTTAAAATAGCTTTAAACAACTGCCCCGGTTGCCGGTTTTTTATAAGGTTCAGGCTTATAATCGCCAGTTGATTTCTTTTTGGTGAATTTTTCAAAAATCCCCTTTACTGTACCCCAAATGCCCGAAACCGAATCTTCGTTAACGTAGTTTGATGCTTTTTGTGATACCAGCCCTACCAATGTTTTAATTAAAAAATTGGAGTTTTTAAAAATGGTTTTATTTAGGGTTAAGGGAATAACGAACCGCGAAATAAGGTTTATAATATCCGGATGAAAAAGCCCTGAACTGCGCACACCATCACTATCAACAGAGCGCGGAAACATTGACAGAACAGATGAAAATATGGCAGAAGGACTACTAAAACGCGCCTTTAATGCAAAGCTTTGCTGACTCTCCAATGTTTTCAGCCTGAAAATCTCGTCCTGCAAATCGTTTATACTTCTTATTTTATAACTCATTGTGACTACCGTTTAAATATTTTCTGGATAAAGATGTTAGCCAAAGGCTTTTCAAAAGCACGTTTATTAAGCTTTATAATAATGGCGATTATTAAATAAATAAGGGCCACGCAACCAAAGCCCTCCCACAATGATTGAAACAGATCACCTAAATAAAAAGCGAGTGTAAAACTGGCAAATATAAAAGCCAGTAACATGCTTATTGCAACAATAACATCGGTAATAACGCTTGCTAAAATTGAAGTACTCCCGTCTATAGCCTCATATTTTAAAAGTTTAAAACGCGTTTCGGCGTATTCCTTTAACTGATCGATAATGGGCGGTAATGGTGGTGGTGTTTCTTTTTGGGCTTCCATAGGTGTTTGTTTGTTTTATAATTTTATAATCCCGGATAATTCACACAAAATGAATTATCCGGGTAATTTAAAATTATGCATGTTCCAAATCGTCCTGGTACTCTTCTTCGGCACCCCTTATCTTTGATTTAATGTTTTCAACTACCTTGTCTTTTAACCCAACAAGGTTATCAATTTCTGCCGCAGCGGTTTCTTTTATAGAGTCGCCAAGGTTCTTTAATGATTCTGTAAGTTTATCGCGTGTTTCGCCCCCTTTATCCGGAGCAAATAAAATACCTAAAGCTGCTCCTGCCGCCAGGCCTGCAAGTAAAGCAACAACTACTTTTGTGTTATCGTTCATTGGAATATAATTTAAAGTTGAACATTGATTGATTAATACTAAATACCTTGCCAAATATCATCAATTGTATTATTTGTATACAATTTCTGTATAAATAGTTTTTTTACTTATTGTGTTTTTGATACTGTGTTTACAAAAGTGAGCATTATAACTGTCAGTTTTCTGGCACTGTACGTATCCTTTCCAGTCGGTCGGCAGCTAAACGGTTCGTTTCATAAATCTCCAGTAACAATAAAAAGTAAGATAACAAAACCGGACCAAAAACCAAGCCCAAAATTCCAAAAAGAGGAATTCCGATGAATACCCCAACGATAGATATAATAGGATGCGTATTGGCTATGCGTTTGTTAATGATCATTCTTAGAAAATTATCAACGTTGCCAATAAACAATAAGCCATAAGCCAGCAACAAAACTCCCTGCCAGTTATGGCCCTGTGCAAATAAAACTATACTTGCCGGTATACACAATGTTGGCGCGCCCACAACCGGTAAAAACGAAATAAATACAGCTATAACTCCCCAGAATACCGGGTCGGGTATGCCAAATATCAAAAAGCCATTTGCCAGCAGCACACCCTGTGTCAGGGCTATTATTCCTTGTCCTAAAACGTTAGAATAGGTAGAATCGCGCAGGGCGGCTGCAAATTTTAACGCGTGCTGTTCACGAAAAGGCGCATATTTGAGCAATCCGGCTTCAAACTCACTCATCTGTGTAAGCATAAAGTACAAAATAAAGTACAAAACCAGCAATGTAATAATAATGCTGGCCGCGCTGCTTAATATGGATGGGAACAAACCTGCGCCAATGCTGCCCAGTTTTTGAAGTGTATCTTCGGCAAAGTGTGGCTGATTGAGGTTTGCACCCGCAAAAGCATCAATTTTTGAAGTCCATTGATCAATAGGAAGATCTTTAATATTTATACTCGATATTTTGCCTACCACCATTATGCTTAGCGTAAGAAAAGGGATAACGATAATAATAAGGGAGGTGAAAATAATGAGCAGGGCTACCAGCGAGCCGTTCCAGCCCCTTTTATCGGACAGGTTAATATACAAAGGCCTAAAAATAGTGTATAGCACAATGGCGCCGAGTATGCTGCTAAACAAACCGCTAAGCGCGTAAAGCAAAAAGCACCCCAATATAATGATGCTTGCCAGGATGATGTTGTTGCGCTGCTTATAATTAAAAATTGACATTAAAGGCTTAGCTAAAGAATCAAAAGGTTAAAGTCAGGAATCCGGGTAGAAAAAAGCACCAAAACCAATATCTCTTGATTCCTATATCTTAATTCTCTTCCATATTAAACAAAAAAACGCCAAAAAGTTTTGGCGTTTTTTAAAAGAATATCCTTTGTATTTAATTTAATGAGTATCGTTTAACAGGTCATTTATTTTGGTTGAACTTGTTGAAATAGTATCAATATAAAACATGCAATCCTCGCTGATATCGGGCAGTTCATACTTTAGCTGTTCAAGCGCAAGGTGAATGTTTGAAAGCTGATTTTTTATGTCGTGCTTTAACTTGCGCAGGTTTTCATCCTCGCCTGTCCCCTGATTTTGTAGTAAATCCATCTTTTATTTAAGGTTGATGGCTTTCATTTTGTTATACAGCGTTTTCCTGTCTATCTTCAATATCTCGGCGGCCTTGGTCTTGTTAAAGTTCACTTCTCTTAAAACCCTTATAATGGTTTCATATTCTGCTTCAAGCGCCGCGTTTTTCAAATCATGACGATTTTCCCTTATTTCCGGCGCATCATGTGGTATTGAATTAGAATTATGGGAGTGCTCAAACGATGGTGTTTTAAAATTTGATATCTCCAAAGGCAATGCCTTCATCGTGATCTCATTATCCTCGGCAAGTAAAGCCGCCCTCCTGATCACGTTCTTCAGTTCGCGGATATTTCCCGGCCAGCGGTAATTCATAAAACAATCAATTACCTCGGGCGAAAAAGTATCTACATTACGTCCCAATTCATTGTTGGCTATCCTTAAAAAATGATCGGCCAGCAGCATGATGTCATTACCACGTTCGCGCAAAGGCGGCATATATATAGTAAACTCGTTAAAACGATGATACAGATCTTCCCTGAATCTTCCTTTTTGTATGCCCTCCTGCAGACTTTCATTAGTGGCTATAATAATGCGTACATCCAGATCAATCTCCTTAGTACTGCCTATTCTTTTAACCTTACGCTCCTGTACGGTACGCAATAAGGCAGCCTGAATTTCATAGGATAGGTTGCCTACCTCGTCCAAAAACAAAGTGCCCCCATTAGCCATTTCAAAGTGACCTATTTTTGTATATAGCGCCCCGGTAAATGATCCTTTTTCGTGACCAAAAAACTCACTTGCAGCAAGCTCTTTTGTTAATGAGCCGCAATCCATAGCTATAAAGGGCTGATTATGACGAGGGCTGTTCAGGTGGATGCTTTTGGCTACAGATTCTTTACCCGTACCGCTTTCGCCCAAAATAATCACACTGTAATTGGTTGGTGCAACCAATTCAATCTGCCGCAAAAGCTCCTTGGAAGTTTTGCTGACACCTGCAACAAACTCACTTGCAAAAACCTGCTTTTTGTTCTCCTTGCTTTTTGATTTATCAGCAACTACCGTAACAGCATTTCCCGACTCTTCGACCAGTGCGTAATGGGTTTCAAAGGCTTTATTAATGGTATTTAATATCTCGTCGGGGTACAAAGGCTTGGTGATATAGTCATAGGCTCCCATTTTAATGAGCTCGACAGCCATTTTTATATCCGAGTAGCCTGTAATAATAATAACACCCGTTTTGGGATAATGCATTTTTATATTACGCAACATTTCGCGGCCATCGGTATCCTCCAGCCTAAAATCGCAAAGCACCAGGTTGTACTCGCTTTCTTTAAGTGCCTCCATTCCGCCTGTGCCGCTTGTTGCGGTCTTTACATCAAAACCATTGCGTATTAAAAATTTAGATAGCAATAAGCCTACATTAACTTCATCATCAATGATGAGGATTTTCTTCATATCAGTTATAACAGGTGATGGTAAATGTATTAAAGGCGTTAAGTTACAAACAATGTTGCTAATTTGATGATGTTTTGTTGAATAATAGTTGTTCACAGGTTAAAAAAATGTCAGAGAACAAAAAAGGGAGACCAAATCTGGCCTCCCTCTTTAATAGGTATAAGTAGGATCGATATTAAAATCCGTAAGCTACACGTACACCAATAAAGTTTACTTTACTTGCATCAACGCCAGTAGCATACTTGGTAGTAGCCTCGTAACGTACACCGGCATCAATAAAGCTGCTTTTGCTTACAGGGAACTGAACACCAATTTGCGGAGCATAAACAAACGCGGTTGATTTAGTATAGCCAAGATCACTTTTGTTTAACAAAAACGCGGCTCCTGCTTCACCCTGAACATAAAAGTTTTCGATAGGGAAGAATTTTAAACCAGCTTTTACAGGTATTAAATGAAAATCAGTTACATCTGCATTAGCAACACCACCAATATTCTTTTTACCAAAAATGTTATTGTAACCCGCATTAACAGTTACAAACAATTGGTTTTTGTAAACCGGGATATCTGCCTGTACCGAACCGCCTAAGTTCCATTTGTAGTTATCTTTAAAGTTACCTACAGGTATACCTGCATCAACACCAATGCTGTAACGGATACCGCCCGGGGTAGTAGTTGTAGTAGAAGTAGTTGTTGTGGTAGTTGTTGTTTGGGCTGATGCGCCAAGGCCTAAACCGGCAAAAGCTAAAATTAAAGCTGAAATTTTGAATGAATTTTTCATAACAATTGTTGTGTTTTGATATTTGTTTTTGTTTTAAACACAGGGCAAATTAAAGCACCAAATCATATATGATTTTTCATCCCAAAGTCACGAGTATTTAATCAATTGATTAATAGTATTTTATTTTCTGACCATAAGGGTACCATGGTCAGGCTATTGTCAAATGGGATTACAATTGCCTTTTTACTGTCAAAATTAACACAGAATTAACATTGGACTTCAAGGCACAGAAAGGGGTTTTCTGCGTGAATTGATCTTTTTTCAGTTTAGATTGAAATTTATAAAGCATGAACGTGGCGAATTCAGCTATTAAGCACCCCGGGCGGGTTACTAAAAACAATCAGGATGGGGTAGATATTGAATACCCCATCTTAGCCAATTTTTGTTCTCTGGAATTACTTCCCTTTAAATTCTGCTTTACGTTTCCCTAAAAAAGCGGCAACACCTTCTTTAAAATCTTCGGTACCGAAACATTTTCCAAACTCTTCTATTTCGGTTTCAAATCCGTTTACCCCATCATTAAAACCGGCATTTACAGACCGGATAGCAGCAGCAAGGGCTAAAGGAGCGCGAAGCAATATTTTTTTCATTAACTCTTCGGCTTTTTCCAACAACGCTTCCGGAGCAACCACATGGGTAACTAATCCATAATGAAGCGCATCGGCCGCATTGATCATGTCGCCTGTTAAAATCATCTCAAAGGCTTTGCCTTTACCCACCAATTGGGGTAAGCGTTGGGTACCACCATACCCCGGAATTAATCCCAGGGTAACTTCGGGCGTGCCCATTTTTGCGGTTTCGGCAGCCACGCGGATATGGCAGGCCATGGCCAGTTCAAGGCCTCCACCCAAAGCAAACCCGTTTATGGCCGCAAGCACAGGTTTATTGCCATTAGCAATCTGGTCAAAAACTTCAGTTTGGTTATTGCGGGCAAGCGCGGTACCCCCGTCAACAGCCAGGTCTGCAAATTCACTAATATCGGCGCCGGCTACAAAAGCCTTTGTTCCTGCCCCGGTTAAAATAATGCCTCCCACAGCCGGGTTATTAAACGCATCAAAAAATGCGGTATGCAGTTCGGCAAGGGTGGCTTTGTTGAGCGCATTGAGCTTGCTTTCCCTATTGATAGTAATATACTGTATACGATCTTGATTGGTGATCAACAAATTTTGAAACTCCATTGCAATAGCTATTTAAAAGTTACGGTGCTTATGCACCCAATCCGTTATATATTTAACAATGTCCTGCGTGCTGGTTCCTGGCGGAAAAAGTTCACCTACGCCCTGCTCTTTCAGGGTTATCATATCATCATTTGGGATAATCCCGCCGCCGGTAACAAGCACGTCATCCATCTGCTTCTCTTTTATAAGCTTGAGTATTTTGGGGAAAACCGTCATGTGCGCTCCGGATAATATGGAAATACCAATGGCATCCACATCTTCCTGCAGGGCGGTGTTCACCACCATCTCGGGTGTTTGGCGCAAGCCGGTATAAATTACTTCCATACCGGCATCGCGCAGCGACGTAGCTATAATGCGTGCGCCGCGGTCGTGCCCGTCAAGCCCTACTTTGGCAACTAAAACGCGGATGGGTCGGTTAAAGGTATTACTCATGTAAACCGGATTGGTTGCCGTAAAAGTAATAAGAATGAAAGATAATATCGAATACTGAATTTAGAGTCCCGAACATCGAAATTGATGATCAATTAAAATTCATTTTGATATTGGTTATTGAATGTTCGGGAGCAAACAAGCTGAGGCAAACTGAACAGGCAATTTATTGTTTTTTTAGCCGGTAGGTATAACTATAGCCATCGCCACCTTTAACCAGTATTAAACTGTCTCCTTTATATTCTGCAGAATAAGTACCACTTAATAAAAGACTCCAGTTAAAATTAGCCGTGTGTACCAGGCTATCTGTAAAAGCAATCTGATCGTTATTATTTAAGGCAAAGGTTCCTTTGCTGCTCAGTGGCAAAAGTCCCGTAGTAGGAAAAGCGTGATAATTATTGCCTGTTATTTCCACTTTAAAATCAATAACGCCCGGTGTTGATTGAACACCCTGGGTAACCAGCCTGCCTGTGTAATTACCCTGAAGCTTTTGCGATGAAACGTTATCCTTTTTGCAACCACCCGCCACTACAAGCGCGATGAATAAAAACAGTAGGCCAAATGCTTTCATAAAATCATTTTTATACCATTACGATAAGCATTGCACTTGTGTTACAGTTTGTTAAATAACATTTATTTATTGGCTTAGTAACGGCCTGGTAAACATCTCAAAAAATAAATTTTAACTTTGCCATGTTATGATGATCAGTGAGGCCACAACTTTCAACTTGCTTGAACAAGATCTTTTACTCCTCCCACAAAAAGCCATTTACTGGCAACAGCAAAAAGCTTTAATCATTACCGATGTGCATTTTGGTAAGGTGGGGCATTTTCGTAAAGCCGGCATAGCCGTGCCCCGCGACATGGAGCAAAGCGACCTGGCTACCCTATCTGATCTCATCCACGAACACAAACCCGAAAAGCTGTTATTCCTGGGCGATTTGTTTCATAGTGATATGAATAACGACTGGGATTGGTTCATACTTTGGCGTAGCCAGTTTCCGCAATTACAGATTATCCTCATAAAAGGTAACCATGATATTATTGCCGACAGCCACTACCAAAAACTTAACGTCGAACTACATAACGAACTGTTGATCGCCCCGTTCCTGATGCTTCACCATCCTTTGCCCGATGATAAGCTGCAAAACGCCGCCGCCTATGTTTTTTGTGGCCACATTCACCCCGGTATAAACTTAAGCGGCCGTGGCAGGCAAAGCATAACCCTACCCTGTTTTGCTTTTGGCAGCAGGCAGGCCATACTACCTTCTTTTGGCAAGTTTACTGGCAGGGTGGCTATCCGCAGCGCCCAAAACGATAAAATATTTGCCGTTTTAAAAGATAAGGTAATAGCAATTGCTTAATTCTCCCTGCTTTAACCCTTATTTTAATCATAATTACGGTGTAATTGCACCGTAATTTCTTAGATTGATTCTAAATAACTTTTTAGCCGCTAATAAGCCGAATCCATTTATATCTTTTGGCATTTAATAAATACTTTTGCCAAAATAAATCTATTTCATAATGAGCGAAATTAAACAAACCTTTAACTCATCGCTGGGAAAAAAGCTTATCATGGCTTTAACAGGCTTGTTTTTGTGTACTTTTATCATAGTACACCTTGGGGGCAACCTGTTGTTATTTAGCAACGATAATGGTTTTGGTTTTAATGTGTATGCCAATTTTTTAACACATTTTCCACCTATCGAAGTTATTGCATACCTGCTTTACCTGTCTATCCTGGTACATGCGTTGTACGCAATTATTTTAACAGTAAAAAACCGCAAGGCACGCCCTGTAGGTTATGCTGTAGCACCAAAATCAGATGCAACATGGTCGTCAAAAAACATGGGACTGCTTGGTTCAATCCTGTTTTTATTCATCGTGATTCACATGAGCGATTTCTGGTTCAGTTATCATAACGATAAAACTATGGGCTTTAAAGAGTACCGTACCGACCTGAAAACCGGCGTGACTACAGATGTTGATTACAACCCTGGCTATGCCGAGTTCAACAAATCAGTTTCTGTTGTAAACGATGTGGAAATTGTAAGGGTGAAAGACCTGCATGCACGCGTGGTTAGAAGCTTTAGCAGCTTATGGTATGTTGTATTCTATGTAATTGCCATGGGTGCTTTATCATTCCACCTGCTACATGGTTTCCAGAGTGCTTTCCGCACGTTGGGCTGGGTACACCGTAAATACACACCTGTAGTGTATGCAGTAGGCACCTGGTTTTTTGCGGTAATTATTCCGCTGGCTTTTGCAGCGATGCCGGTGTATTACTTTTTTGTGCACAGAGGTTAATTAAGTTGGATTTGGTTGATGAAGTTAAATTGTAATTGATTAAAACCATGCACAATTCTCCCTATCAACTACTCACTAATATAAAATTATAAAAGAAATGAGTTTAGATGCTAAAATTCCTCAAGGCCCATTAGCCGAAAAATGGAGCAAGCATAAATTTGACCTGAAGCTGGTTAACCCGGCCAACAAGCGTAAATACGATATCATTATTGTAGGTACGGGTTTGGCAGGCGCATCAGCCGCGGCTTCATTGGCCGAGCTTGGTTATAACGTAAAATCTTTTTGTTTCCAGGATAGCCCCCGTCGTGCACACTCCATTGCAGCACAGGGTGGTATCAACGCAGCAAAAAACTATCAAAACGATGGTGACAGTGTTTACCGTTTGTTTTATGATACTATTAAAGGTGGTGACTACCGTGCCCGCGAAGGTAACGTTTACCGCCTTGCCGAAGTATCTGTTAATATAATTGACCAATGTGTTGCACAGGGTGTTCCTTTTGCACGCGAATACGGCGGCTTGCTGGATAACCGCTCATTTGGTGGTTCGCAGGTATCACGTACGTTTTATGCACGTGGCCAAACCGGACAACAATTACTTTTAGGTGCTTACTCGGCATTAAACCGCCAGATACACGCCGGTAAAGTTAAAATGTACACCCGTACCGAAATGCTGGATGTTGTTACCATAGATGGCCATGCCAAAGGTATTGTTACCCGCAACATGATCACCGGCGCTATTGAAACACATGCAGGCCATGCGGTATTGTTATGTACCGGTGGATATAGCAACGTTTTCTACCTGTCAACAAATGCCATTGGCTCCAACGTAACTGCGGCCTGGAGGGCACACAAACGTGGCGCTTTCTTCGGTAACCCATGTTATACACAAATTCACCCAACATGTATCCCGGTAAGCGGTGATCACCAGTCAAAGCTTACGCTGATGTCTGAGTCGCTGCGTAACGATGGACGCGTTTGGGCTCCAAAAACTGTAGAGATTGCTGAGCAATTGCGTAAAGGCACTATCAAGGCCGACCAGGTAAAAGAGGACGATCGTGATTACTTCCTTGAACGTAAATATCCGGCGTTTGGTAACCTTGTTCCGCGCGACGTGGCTTCACGTAACGCCAAGGAAATGATTGAAGAAGGTAAAGGCGTAGGTGGTTCAGGCTTTGCGGTTTTCCTTGACTTTGCCGATGCTATTAAACGTTTGGGCGAAGAAACAGTGAAAGCCAAATATGGTAACCTGTTTGATATGTATATCCAGATAACCGACGAGAACCCGTACAAACAGCCAATGCGTATTTACCCTGCTGTTCACTATACCATGGGCGGCCTTTGGGTTGATTATAACCTGAGCACCAATGTACCGGGATTATATGCTTTAGGTGAGTGTAACTTCTCTGACCACGGCGCTAACCGTTTAGGTGCATCTGCTTTGATGCAGGGTTTATCTGATGGTTATTTTGTAATACCTTATACACTTGGCGATTACCTGGCAAAAATTGGCCCTAAAAAGGTTGACATTTCACACCCTGCTTTTGAGAAAACCAAACAGGATGTAATTACATATATCAATAAACTGTTGGCTTTAAAAGGCAATAAAACTGTTAACGAATACCACCGCGACCTTGGCCATATTATGTGGGAATATTGCGGAATGGCACGTACAGAAGAAGGACTGAAAAAAGCTAAAGGATTGATCCAGGCACTGAAAGTTGATTTCTGGAAAAACGCCATCGTAACCGGCGAAAACGAAGAAGTAAACGCTTCGTTGGAAAGAGCGGGCCGGATTGCCGATTTCATTGAACTGGGCGAACTGATGGTTGATGACGCTTTGATGCGCCGCGAATCATGCGGCGGTCACTTCAGGGTTGAATCACAAACCGCCGATGGCGAGGCACTGCGCGACGATGAAAACTTCGCGTTTGTGGCAGCCTGGGAGTTTAAAGGTGAAAACCAGCCAGAAGTATTACATAAAGAAGCATTGGTATTTGAATCAGTTCATCTATCGCAAAGAAATTACGCGTAAGTAGCGATATAGTAGCAATTAGTTAGTATCAAGTATCAGGACGGAAGCAAAAAAATCTTGATACTTGATACTTTCGAGTTGATACTAACAACAAAACATTTGATACAAAATCTTAAAGAGATGAGTAACGGAAATATGAACCTGACGCTGAAAGTATGGCGTCAAAAAAACGCTCAAACATCGGGCAAATTTGTGACCTACAAGGCCGAAAGTATTTCGCCTGATATGTCATTCCTGGAAATGCTTGACGTTGTTAACGAAAGTTTAACCCACAAAGGCGACGAGCCTATCAACTTTGATCACGATTGCCGCGAAGGTATTTGTGGCATGTGCTCGTTATATATCAATGGCCACCCACATGGGCCTAAGCGAGGTGTTACTACCTGCCAGCTGCACATGCGTACTTTTCATGATGGTGAAACCATTACTATTGAGCCATGGCGCGCATCAGCATTCCCTGTTGTAAAAGACCTGGCTGTTGATCGCTCTGCTTTCGACAGGATCCAGCAGGCTGGTGGTTATGTATCAGTTAATACCGGTGGTGTACCCGATGGTAATGCCATCGCTATCCCTAAAGTTATTGCCGACGAAGCATTTAACTCTGCAACTTGTATCGGTTGCGGTGCCTGCGTTGCAGCATGTAAAAATGCTTCGGCCATGCTTTTTGTTGGAGCAAAGATAACCCAGTTAGGCTTGTTGCCGCAAGGCCAGCCAGAGCGTTACCGTCGTGCACAATCAATGGTTGCCCAAATGGACGAAGAAGGATTTGGCAGTTGTACCAACACTGGTGCATGCGAAGCTGAATGCCCTAAAGAAATTAAGCTGACCAATATTGCCCGCATGAACAATGATTTTTTCAGTGCTAAGCTGTTTAGAGAAGAAGAGATCCACGAAGACAAACACTAAGATTGTTCTGTTTAAAAATATTAAAAGGTCTGGAGTTTTCCAGACCTTTTTTGTTAATTAGAAATATTAAAACCATCTGCCATGTCGGGCAGATCGTCGAACGTTTTCCCTGGATATTGTTTATCCATAGTACCAATCCACGTAAAAGCATCTGAAATATAGTTTCCTTGCGCTATTAGTTCAGCAACAGCATCTCTTAAGGTTGTTTTAGTTATATTTTTTACAATAAACATATCAGTAGCCCAAAATACTGAACCATCATCCCTGCTCATGAGGGACCCAATGTTTTGCAAAGTAAATGCTGTTGCAAAATACACATCTCCATTTTTGAGAATAATGTTGATGTCAATATTATCCATCAATTCATCGGCTTCACCGTATCCACCGGGGAAAATAATTTTAAAGTCTTTGAGGATATGCATTTGCGTGTTATTACTTAGCCGTTAAACATACATATTCCCCTTGAAAATTCAATTACTCTATCACATCCACCACCAACTTCCCTACAGTCTTCCCATTTTCTATGATCTCATGCGCCTGTTGTGCTGTTGCCAGGGTAAATTTTCTTTCATCAACCAAAGGCTGCAGTTTACCTGCTTCGGCAAGTTTGGTAGCCGCCCGCATAATCTCCCCATGACGTTTACGGCCTTTTCCGGTGATCATTGGCATGAGCGTAAATACGCCTGAATAGGTTGCTCCTCTGAATGATAGTGGCGCCAACTTGTGCTCGCCCCAACCGAGGCTACTTAATACATGACCTGTATAATAACGTGCGGCGTTAAATGATGCATCAAGCGTTGCGCCGCCAACGGTATCATACACAATATCAAAACCATCTCCCCCGGTATATTTATTTACATATTCATCAACCGTAGTAGTCCGGTAGTCAATAAAAGTGGCGCCCAGGCTTTCTATATATCCCTGTTGCGCTGCGCTGCCCGTTGCAAAAACATCGGCGCAATAAGCTTTGGCTATTTGTATGGCCAAATGCCCTACGCCACCTGCCCCACCGTGAATCAACACCTTTTGCCCAACGCTTACTTTAGCCCTGTCAACCAGGCCTTCCCAGGCGGTAATAAAATTCAATGGCAATGCGGCCACCTGGCGCATACTTAGGTTAGCCGGTTTTATAGCCAGCAAGTCGGCGTCAAATGCGCCATATTCGGCAAGAGTGCCCTGCAGGCCGCCGATACCCCCTGCCATACCATAAACCTCGTCGCCAGGTTTAAAGTTAGTAACGCCTGCACCAACTTCCTCTACTATTCCGGCAAGGTCCATCCCTAAAATAGCGGGTAAAGCCTGCTTTGCATGCGCGCCGCCGCCTGTACGGATTTTATTATCAAGCGGACTTACGTCGCTGGCCACTATACGCACCAGAACCTGGCCCGCGCCGGCAACCGGCCGATCAACCTCTGTAAGTTTAAATGGGGTATTGGCAGCCTCTAATACAAGCGCCATCATTGTTGTTAGGTGGTTAGTTTTCATCGTTCTATTTTGTTTTAGCGATGTAAAATTATGCAAGAAAAGAACCAAAATCCTTGCACAATATTTCGTAATAATTGTACATTTATGCTATGGTAAAAGATAACCTGTATCAGCCGTTTGAGATAGTACTCAGAGAACCTATGGATGTATGCCCCCGTAACATGCACTCGCACAGTTTCTTTGAGTTTATTTATATTGTGAGCGGTACAGGTAAGCAGTGCATCAACCAAAGTAAATTTACCTATAAACCGGGACATTTGTTTTTACTTACGCCCAATGATTCGCACTATTTTACTATTGAAACTACCACACAATTTCTGTTTATCCGGTTCAATTTAGATTATATTAAACAGCACAACCTATCCGGTGAGATGCTGAAAAACCTGGAATTTATTTTAAAAAATGCTAACCAGGCGCCGGGCTGTGTGATCAAAAACTATGATGACCGGCCGGTTATGAAATCTATAATGAATGCTGTAATAACCGAGCATTTAAATCATGGCCTATATAGCAAAGAGCTATTGCAACAGTATATATACACGGTTATTATGATTGTTACCCGCAACATTGCCCTTAGCTTGCCCCAGGAAGTTGACGAAACAACCGAAGAAAAGGCATTGAATATTTTGCAATATATCCAGGCGAATATCTACTTCCCCGAAAAATTAAAGGCAGAAGTTATAAGCGATAAAATGGGGATCTCCGAAACCTATCTGGGCCGCTATTTCAAAAAACATACCAGCGAAACCATGCAGCAGTACATCATCAATTACAAGCTCAAACTAATTGAAAACCGCTTGCTTCATAGCAATATGCGCATGGCCGAAATTGCCAATGAACTTGGTTTTAATGACGAAAGTCACCTTAACCGGATCTTTAAAAAATATAAACATGTAAACCCATCTGATTTCAGGAAGATGGGCGTGAAAGAAAAGTTAACGGCAACAATCTGATTAAAGAAGAGCCTCCGTTATTTAGCCACCAATACGCCTTTCAACGGCCATACCGGCGATTGCAAACCTATATTCAAAAACCCAGCCTGCTGTTTATCGGCCAAAGTGTTTAAATAATTATTTAACATATTGCCTGCTTGTGTAATACTATTGCTTGTGCTATTCATCCCTCTTCTATAGCTTTTTTTTGCGACTTGAATAGTTTCAAAACCACTGATAATTTGCCATTTAACAATACTAATCCTTATGGCCCAGGCATAATAAAAATTATAATCGATACGGAATACCTCAACCTCTGAATTATAAAAGCTTGTATCGCCACTAAGTTTACTGGTATATAATTGCAGTTGTTGGTTAGTTATTGTTTGCAGCGGTATCTGAGCGGCGTCGCCCCCGCAATCGTTATATTTATCGTCATACTCTTCCTTAAAGCGATTAAAATCGGTCATGTACTCCGTGTAAAGATCATCATACATTTGCCGGGTGGCTATAGCATGCCTGTTATGGGCTGCACCATCTTTTATGTGTTGGGCAAAACTAATATTTACCCGTTCTTCAATTTCGCTTTTAGTTCGCCGGCACTCACTGCAGAACAGGCCATCCTTGTATTCCTGCACATTAAATTCGTACTTTCTTCGCCTGTCGTCAATTTTTACTTTGATTTTTTCGAACTTAATTTTGCACCCATCATCGGGATTATCGGCCAGAACAGTAGTTTGCGCCAATGCCTGAAGGCACCCTGCCAGGAAAATAACTATGCTCCATACGATTTTCATATTCAAAACCCACCTACGTTTGAATCAGGGTAAAATAATTGGCACTTCCTTACAATAACCCTCCAACTAATTTAAATATAATATTTGATACAAATCTTATAATCAGGACATTATTTAAGAAGTTACCTTGCTGGATCTCAATTTATATTTTGTGCAAAAGCCAATACATTGACTACCTACTTAGTTTTTTGCTAATATGTTTTGGTTTGACCTAACTACAATGAGTAACAACACGCTCCCCCCAATAAAAAGCAGGAGTTTTTGACAATTTGAATGAGCATAAAGAGAATAATATAGCTTTAATCCGGTTAATAATTGATATCTTATCCAAACAAAACAGCCATTGTGAGTTAAATTTACTCGTATTATTTACCATATTAATACCTAAATCCTGTTAAAAATGAAAAATCAATTAAAATATTCACAAAAAAATCAAAATAATTTGCTTTTTTATCAAAAACACTTCATAAATTACATTTTTAAAAATAACTGATTAGTAACTTTTACATTTTCATCATTTTTTTATGCAGGAATCAGCTTATTTTGATAAATATAACCCCATTGAAGGTGTTTGGGACGAAATGTACGGCTCGGACAGCAATGTTCGCGAGCATTATCGTAAGGTAATTGAATATATTTCACAAGAATCGGCCGATGATCTCAACAAAAAGGAAGAGCTGGCCAAGCGCCTGTTCATGAGCCAGGGTATCACCTTCACCGTGTACAACAGCGGCGAGGGTATCGAAAAAATATTTCCGTTTGATATCATCCCCCGTATTATTACCGCCAGTGAATGGGCCTTTGTTGAACGCGGTATTAAGCAACGCCTTACCGCGCTTAATCTTTTCCTGAAAGATATTTACCATAACCAGTTTATTGTAAAGGACGGCATCGTGCCTATTGATATTATATATTCGTGCCCGCATTTTTTGCGCGAGATGTACCAGCTGAAAGTACCGTATGATATTTATGTACATATTTCGGGCATCGACCTGATCCGCGATGAAGACGGTATCTTTTACGTACTCGAGGATAACCTGCGCACCCCATCTGGAGTAAGTTATATGCTGGAGAACCGGGAGATAACCAAACGCCTGTTCCCTGATCTGCTGCCGCAATGCGGGGTCAGGAGCGTGACGGAATATCCAACCATATTGTATAAAAACCTACTGGCATTATCGCCCAGGCAAATCTCCAACCCCACCATTGTATTGCTGAGTCCGGGGATTTATAACTCTGCTTATTTTGAGCATACTACTCTTGCCCGTTTAATGGGTGTTGAACTGGTTGAGGGGCGCGACCTGGTGGTGAATAACCACAAGGTTTATATGAAAACCACTACCGGTTTGCAACAGGTTGATGTAATATACCGCAGGGTTGATGATGAATATTTAGATCCACTTGTATTTAACCCGGCAAGCATGCTGGGTGTTGCGGGTATTATGGGCGCTTATCGTAAAGGCAATGTTGCCATTGTAAACGCTATAGGCACCGGGGTTGCCGATGATAAGGCGGTATATGTTTATGTACCCGATATGATTCGCTATTACCTGAACGAAGAACCGATACTGAAAAACGTACCCACCCACCAATTAGGGAACCGCGATGAGCGCGACTATGTGTTTAAAAACCTTAATAAAATGGTGGTTAAAAAAACCAATGGCAGCGGTGGATACGGCATGCTGATGGGGCACGCGGCATCTGAGCAGGAGATTGACGATTATAAAAAAGAGATCCTGAAAGATCCCCGTAACTTTATAGCGCAACCAACTATCAGCTTGTCATCGGCGCCATGTTATATGCAGGGTTCACTAACACCCCGCCGTATTGATCTGCGCCCCTATGCATTATATGGCCCGGATGGCATAGAAATAGTGCCCGGCGGACTAACACGTGTTGCCTTAAAAGAAGGCTCACTGGTAGTTAATAGCTCGCAGGGCGGTGGCAGTAAGGATACATGGGTATTGGCGTAGGGTTTGGGAGCAAGGATTAAAAGACAAAAGAATAAGGACAAAAATAAAGGATAAGTAAATCCCAAATCGAACATCCCAAATCCGAAATTAAAAGATATATGTTAAGCAGAGTTGCAGCAAGTTTTTATTGGTTAAGCCGCTACATTGAGCGCAGCGATGGTATGCTACGGATGCTCAAAATTAATTATGCCTCATCGCAGGATACCATCCAGGAGTTTACCTGGGAGCCGGTGATCAGGATATTTGCCGGGGTGAATGAAGATGAGGCCGATAAGCTGGATAATGACAGCCGTGCGGTTTTAAAATATATGGTTACGGGCAAAAACAACCCTAACTCGATCCTCAGCATTATAACGCTGGCCCGCGAAAACGCGCGTGGCGTACAGGAACACATCACCAAGGACTTATGGCAATGCCTTAACGAGTATTACCATACGGTGAAAGACTCGCGCCTGGAGCGCTCCCTACAGCGCGAGGACCCTATTGGTGTGCTTGACGTATTAATAAAACAGGTGATGCTTTATTATGGCACGGTTGAGATAACGATGGAACGGGGCGAAGGCCGGAGTTTTATGAATATTGGTAAATACCTGGAGCGGGCTATACAATCAGTGGATATTTTGGATACCAAATTTAGTTCGATAAGTGATAACCCCGATCTGTTGACGGATACCACTTATTGGAAACATTTATTGCTTTCTTTAGGCGGATATGAGTTATACCTTAAAACCTACAGGGAAGGCTTTGAGGCCGAGAATGTGCTGGAACAGGTTGTTTTAAACAACGATTTCCCACGCTCGGTTATCTATTCGGTAAATAACATCCAACGTTATTTTGATAGGTTAAAGAATGATACCAATGTTGATACATTCCGCGAGATGTCATTCCAGATCGGTCGTTTACAAAGCCGGATCAAATACAGTTCGGTAAGGAGCATCCGGGCCGAGGGATTGCATTTGTTTTTAACACAAATCCGAACGGAGCTCTATGGTATAGGTAACTCACTAAACGAATATTACTTTGCCAACTCATAAATTAATTTGAGAGTTCGCTGATTTGAAAATTTGAAAATGACTAATAAACAATTTGAGGATTAATAATGGATGAGTTGATTCATTTTCAAATCGTCAAATTAAACAATTGAAAACATGCCTGAATTTAAAATACAACATATAACCAAATACACCTATGAAGGGATGGTACGCGATAGCGCCAACCAGATCATACTGTACCCCATCAAAGATGAATACCAGGATGTAATTCACCAGGAGATGCAAATTACTGGTAACCCTGTTGTGGATACGCATACTGATTATTACGGCAACGAGGTGGGTAGCTTTACTTACAGCGAACGGCATTCGGTAATGCTCATCAATTCAAAGCTAAGTGTTACCACCAGGCAACGACCATTACCGGTAAATGATATCTTCCCCGAGCAACAATGGGAATACCTGAAAAACATTCAATATATGGTACCTTATATTGATTTTTTAAAGCAGGAGTATTTTGAAGGCTTACCCGAATTGCAGGTTGTAGTTGACCGGGAACGGAACAAAGATGATACCCCCTACCAGATTGCCCTCCGTTTTTGCAGCTATGTTTATCAAAACTTCAACTACATAAAGGGCGTTACCACGGTTGAAACCACCCTTGATGAGGTATGGAATTTAAAAGCTGGTGTTTGCCAGGATTTCGCGCATATTTTAATGGTGATGCTGCGCTTATTAAAGATCCCTGCACGTTACGTAAGCGGCTATATATGTACTCATAGCAGTAATATGCGTGGAGAAGGCGCTACCCATGCCTGGGCCGAAGCCTATATCCCGGATTATGGCTGGCTGGGTATCGATCCTACCAATAACTGCGTCGCCAATGAAACCCATGTGCGCCTGGCTGTTGGTCGTAACTTTTCTGATTGTTCGCCGGTGAAGGGCGTATATAAAGGCTCATCAGGCCATAAACTTGAAGTTGCTGTTACCGTTGACGATGGGAACGGGTTTTGCATTGACGATAAACCACATTATGACACCCCGCTTCAACAAGTAACCGATATTCCTAAAAATAGCTACCAGCGCTATATGGAGATCATTCAGCAACAGCAGCAACAACAACAGCAGCAATAGATGTGCAGGTGTGTTAAGCAAAAAACGTCATTGCGAGGTACGAAGCAATGACGCGTGGGAGATATCAGACATCAAAACAAATCATCTGCTCATTTGAAATCTGAAATCTGCAATCTTCAGCTTACACTTTCTTAATCGTCTCCATCAATACCGGAATTTTTGGCACTTTATCAAAGGCCTGGAATAACTTTCCGTTTTTGTCGTAAATGGCGATGTATGGCGTTGTTTGCACGTGATAATATCGTTGCACTACATAAGTGTACCCTTCGGTACCAATGGTAATATTGTGGTATTTGGCCAGGTCAAAATCACGCTGAAAAACCTGGATAGCTTTTAACTGATTAACAAAGGTGATCATAACTATCTGTACTCCTTTCAGCTTATCCATCTGTGGTTTCAGGTCATACATCAAATGTTGGCAATGGCTGCAATCCGGCGAAAAATAGATCACCATTACAGGCTTATTCTTTTTCAGGTCGGCGGGCGTTACGTAAACGCTGTCGGTTGTCAGTATGTGATATGGTGCAATTTTGCTGTTGGCAGGCATGGTTTGAGCCTGGCTGCAGCCTGCAGCTACAATAAGGCAAAGCAACAAGTATATTCTCTTCATTGTATTGATAAAATTTTTCATTAAAGCATAGTTACGATATTTTTAACTCTCCAGCAATTCCAACTGCCAGGCAATATGTTCTTCTGTTACAGGGAATAACGCGTTTTCGCGCACGGTATGATACACCGCATCAAATAATCCATTGTAATTACCTTTGTCTGACGGAAACCACTCCACTGTTTTCTGATTATCGGTGCCCATCAGCACCAATTTTCCTTCACTACCTAAAGGTTCTATACCAAAACCTTCGTCGGTTGGCATCATGCCTGTATCCAATTGGGCTTCCTGTACATCGGTGCGTAATTTAACAAAACTGCCTAATGTTCCGTGAATCACAAAGCCGGGCAACGCCTCGGCAATAAGTAATCCCGAAGTTAAATAAACATGCAGCTGATTAGGATAGGTTAAGTGAATATTGAAGTAATCATCCACCTGCGAGCCGGGCCGGTGAGTGGCAGTAGTTTTTATATAGCTTAATGGTCTGCCAAATATACTGATCGCGTTATCAACAAGGTGTGCACCCAAATCATAAGTTAAGCCATTACCGGGGGTGCCTTTGGTTTCTTTAAATTGTTTTACACCAATAGGCATCCGGTACCTATCCAACCGAAAATGAACCTCTATTAACTCACCAAGACGCCCGCTTTCAATTACCTTTTTCACCGATAGAAAACCGCTGTCGTATCTGCGGTTCTGGTAGATCATTACCTTAAGATTCAACTTTCTGCCTAAATCAAACAAAGCCTTTACCTCTGCAGAAGTTACTGCCGCAGGTTTTTCTATCAGCACATGTTTCCCGGCATTAAGGGCCTGCATGGCATAGTCAAAGTGGGTATTGTTGGGTGTGTTAACTACGATCAGTTCAATTTCAGCATCATTAAGCAGTTCATCAACTGAATTATAGCTAATTACATCCGGATATATTTTACCGGCCTTTTTTTCATGACGTTCTACAACTGCTTTAAAAGTAAAGCCGGGGTTAGTGGTTAAAAATGGAGCATGAAAAATTCTGCCCGACATGCCGTAGGCCATCAGGCCGGTTACTATTGGTTTTGTTGACATAGGTGTTTGCCTTTAGTTTGGGAGTAAAAATAAGATTATTTGCGGGAGGTTTTTAGATAATGATAAAGTTCTTCTGTAACGTCATTGCGAGTTTTAAAACCCCGGATTCTTGAGGGAGAATGATGTTGTTAAAAGGGCTGTCATGCTGAGCCCCGTCGAAGCATAGTGGGCAATGGCCTCAACGCGCGAGTCTTCGACAGGCTCAGACTGACAGGCCTACCCACCTCGAAAGACAAAACATCATGGGTAGAAACGAAGTAATCCCCTATCAACAGAGTAGCCAGGTAAATCCGATCTGCATAGTTGAAGATTGCTTCGTCCCTCGCAATTAGGGGTTGGAAAAATCCTTAACACAAAAAAGCCCGGCTGAACTAATCCAGCCGGGCTTTACAATGTATTTAACTAAAACTTAGTTTTTTTCGTCTTTAACTTCTTCAAAGTCAACATCAGTTACAGTATCGCCATGATCCTGCGCACCTGCTCCTGTGTTACCTTCAGGCTGACCACCTTGCTGAGCGTCACCTGCAGCTTTGTACATCTCTTCAGATGCAGTAGCCCATGCAGCATTCAGTTCAGTTTGAGCGGCGTCTATCGCATCGAAGTTTTTAGCAGCATAAGCTTCTTTCAACTTAGCTAAACCAGCTTCGATAGGACCTTTTTTGTCGGCAGAAATTTTATCGCCGTACTCTTTCAGTTGTTTTTCTGTTGAGAAGATCAAAGCATCAGCACCATTCAGTTTTTCAACTTCTTCGCGTGCTTTTTTATCTGATTCAGCATTTGCTTCAGCCTCATCCTTCATCTTCTTGATCTCAGCATCAGTTAAGCCAGAAGAAGCTTCGATACGGATTTTTTGCTCTTTACCGGTTGCTTTATCTTTAGCAGATACATGCAATATACCGTTGGCATCAATATCAAAAGTTACTTCCACCTGTGGTACACCACGAGGTGCTGGTGGAATACCATCCAGGTGGAAACGGCCTATAGTACGGTTACCCGCAGCCATTGGGCGCTCACCCTGTAATATGTGAATCTCTACAGATGGCTGGCTATCAGACGCAGTTGAGAAAGTTTCAGATTTTTTAGTTGGGATAGTTGTGTTTGCCTCAATTAATTTTGTCATTACACCACCCATAGTTTCAATACCTAATGAAAGTGGAGTAACATCCAATAACAACACATCCTTAACCTCACCTGTTAACACACCACCTTGAATAGCAGCACCAATTGCAACAACTTCATCAGGGTTAACACCTTTTGAAGGAGTTTTACCAAAGAATTTTTGAACAGCTTCCTGTATTGCAGGGATACGTGTAGAACCACCTACAAGGATAACTTCGTCGATATCAGAAGTGCTGTAACCAGCATTTTTCAATGCAGTTCTGCAAGGCTCAATAGTACGTTTGATCAGGCTATCTGCCAGTTGCTCAAATTTAGCACGGGTTAAAGTTTTAACCAAGTGCTTTGGCATGCCATCAGCAGCAGTAATGTATGGTAAGTTAATTTCTGTTTGTGCAGAACTTGATAACTCAATTTTAGCTTTTTCGGCAGATTCTTTTAAACGTTGCAAAGCCATTGGATCTTTCCGCAGATCAATACCTTCATCGCTTTTAAATTCATCAGCCAACCAGTCAATAATTACCTGGTCAAAGTCATCACCACCTAAGTGAGTATCACCATCAGTTGATTTTACTTCAAAAACGCCATCACCTAATTCAAGGATTGATACGTCATGTGTACCACCACCGCAGTCAAAAACTGCAATTTTCATATCCTTGTGTGCTTTATCAAAGCCATAAGCTAAGGCAGCAGCAGTAGGTTCGTTAATGATACGACGTACTTTTAAACCAGCAATTTCACCGGCTTCTTTAGTGGCCTGACGTTGTGCATCGTTAAAGTAAGCTGGTACAGTGATAACAGCTTCTGTAACTTCATGTCCTAAAAAGTCTTCAGCAGTTTTCTTCATTTTCTGAAGGATCATTGCAGAGATCTCTTGTGGAGTATATTTACGGTCGCCAATTTCAACACGCGGAGTGTTGTTGTCACCTTTAACTACATTATAAGGTACACGTGCAGCTTCACTTGTAACCTCGTTAAACTGGTTACCCATAAAGCGTTTGATAGATGAGATGGTTTTTGTAGGGTTAGTGATTGCCTGACGCTTTGCAGGATCGCCAACTTTACGCTCGCCGTTATCTATAAAAGCTACTACGGACGGCGTAGTACGTTTGCCCTCGCTGTTTGCTATAACTACAGGTTCGTTACCTTCCATTACAGCCACGCAGGAGTTTGTTGTTCCTAAGTCGATTCCAATTATTTTAGACATATGATTGTTTTTTCTTGATTTTATTAATTTACTACAACACCTATTTAACAACGTTTGTGCCAATACCTATTTGGCAGGGCATATGGTCAGGATGACAATTATTGAGTCAGAAAAGTCATTCCCAGTGGTGACAGGTTGGCAGAAAAAAGTTTCTTATATTAGCGTCATGGCTAAAATGAGTAATGAAGATTCTGTAAAGTGGTATATTCTAAACAAATCAATTTATGAAAAACTTTCTGATAAAATATTTAGCATAGTTTTGGAATTAATTGAAGAAAGTAGAATTGCAATTCACGCAATAAGCCATAGAACCAAAGAAGTAGAGAGTTTCAAAAACAAGATATATGATCCTAAATATGACGATCCTGTAAATCAAATTACAGATTTTTCTGGAATACGTATAATTGCATATGTAGAAGATGATTTAAAGCCTATCTGCAAGATAATAGAAGATGCTTTTGATATCGACCATCTGAACAGTGGCGATAAATCAAATGAATTAGGGATAGATAAAGTAGGATATAAATCCATACATTATATAGCTAAAATAAAAGCGGATCGCCTCGATTTACCAGAATATAAAAAGTTTAAAAATTTAAGATTTGAGATTCAAGTAAGAACCATACTACAGCATGCCTGGGCCGAAATAGAGCATGACAAGAATTATAAATTTCGGGGTGTATTGCCCCCTGAAATAAAACGTCGATTCAAAATAATAGCCGGAACATTAGAATTAATTGACAGGGAATTTAATTCTTTATCAATAGAAATTGACAAAATCAAAGAAGATGTGCAAAACGCATCCAGTAGCCAAACCTTAGAAACAATTGAAATTAGCACAACTACAGTTAGGGAGTTATTATTAGAAAAATTCAATTCTCAAATTGATGCAAAAAAGGTAGTTGATAGATTTAGTGACCCAGAAACAGGGATTATAGAAGAAGTTATCGATTACGGGATAAATAATCTAAAAGACTTAGATGCGATATTAGATGAAAGATTAATGAATTTCATCAACGAGACGATTCAAATTAGAAGCGTTAATCTAACTTCTATAATAAGAATTGCTCTTCTTGCTAATGACTACAAAAAATATTTCGCAAAATCTTGGAAAAAGAAATGGGTGAAAATCCACAAAAGCTTTGCTCAAACCTTAGAAGACATTGATAAAGAAATCATAGTAGAAATTCATAAACATAAAATCGAGATCAGTTAGATTTTATTAACTTTAATCCAACAAACAAAACGCCTCTGTTACCGAACACTCCAAACAGGCTTATTACTACGCCTGGAATTGCATAACAAAAGCTTTGTACACAAAGCTTACCTTTCACTTTAAAAAAGAGAACTGGTTTACTATTGTTATTTAATTCTAAACAAATCAAATGTTTTTTATCGAATCGGAACGGTTAAAACTGATGCCGCTAACACACCAGCAACTTTTGCTGCTGAGGCAAGACCGCGCACTCATGGAAATTTCTATTGGGTTAATACCGTCATTCATGCTTGTCGAACCCTTTTACTATGCCGAAATCATAGATGCCCTCGACAACTTCTGGCTACCCAACACCCTCGCCCACCCCGAAAAATATCTATGGTATACAGATTGGGAACTGGTGCATAAAAGTGCAAATACCTCGGTAGGCGGCATGGGCTTTGCAGGCTACCCAAATGAAAATGGCGAAGCAGAGATTGGCTATATGATTGATGGCAATCATCACAACAAAGGCTTCGCGACAGAAGCTTTACAAACAATGATTGCCTGGGCATTCACGCATCAATTTGTAAAAGCCATTATTGTGCATACCTATGCAGATAACCTGCCTTCGTGCCGCTTGTTAGATAAATGTGGTTTTGAACAGGTGGAAGACGTGGAAGGGTTGCTTACTTATAGGTTGGAGAAGTAATCAATTTATCAGCACCGGGATTAATCAGATTCAGCTGATTCCTGGATTTGATTGTGAGAGACGCGATGGCGGCAGGTAAAATCCCTTAATCCGAAAAATCCTGTTAATCCCGGTTCAGACAAAAAGTATTTCACAAAAAAACGCCCTGCTCAAATGAACAGGGCGTTTTTCAATATCTAAAAGGTAGATGAAATTATTCTCCTTTTTCTTCTGCTTCCGGAGTTGCAGGAGCTTCAGTTTCAGCAACTGGCGCTTCTTTAACTTCTTCGGCAACAACAGCTTCTTCAGCAGCAACAGGTGCAGCAGTTTTAGCTTTTGCAGAAGCACCACGACGACGAGTTGATTTTTTAGCCGCAGCTGCAGTATCAACGCCGTAAACGGTGTTATAATCAACTAACTCAATCATTGCCATTTCAGCGTTATCACCTAAACGGTTTTCTAACTTAATGATACGAGTGTAACCACCTGGACGGGTTGCTATTTTCTCAGCAATTTCGCGGAAAAGGATAGTAACTGCATCTTTATCCTGCAGGTAGCTAAATACTATACGACGAGAGTGTGTAGTATCGCTTTTTGATTTTGTTAAAAGTGGCTCAACATAACCGCGTAAAACTTTCGCTTTAGCTAATGTTGTAGTGATGCGCTTGTGTAAGATAAGCGAAGTTGCCATGTTGGCCAGCATCGCTTTGCGGTGGCTGGTAGTACGGCCTAAGTGATTGTTTTTGTTTCCGTGTCTCATTGTTTTTAATTATTTCACGTGCATACCGTCTGGCGATCAACTCAAGCCTTCGGAATTATGCCTTCGCTATTTTTATTATTAGATTGAAGAATTAAGAGTCAAGAATCAGGATCTTTTCTTATATCTTGATTCTTAACTCTTGATTCTTTTTTATTATTCTTCGTCTAACTTAAATTTAGACAGGTTCATACCAAAAGATAAACCTTTTGATTTAACCAGGTCCTGAATTTCAGTTAATGATTTTTTACCAAAGTTTCTGAACTTCAACATATCAGCAACATCATACGATACTAAATCGGCAAGGCTGCGGATATCAGCAGCTTTAAGGCAATTCAATGCACGTACAGACAAGTCAAGATCAACCAATTCAGTTTTAAGGATCTTACGCATGTGTAATATCTCTTCATCAACTTCTTTGGTTTCTTCTTTGGCCTGAGCTTCAAGCATCATGTTCTCATCGCTAAATAACATAAAGTGCTGGATAAGGATCTTAGCAGCTTCTTTTAATGCATCTTCAGGATGGATAGATCCATCGGTAGCAATATCTAAAACTAATTTTTCATAATCAGTTTTTTGCTCAACACGATAGTTCTCGATAGTATATTTTACGTTTTTTATAGGCGTAAAGATAGAATCGATAGCAATAACACCAACATTTGCATCCGGGTTTTTATTTTCCTCGCTTGGAACATAACCACGGCCTTTACCAACAGTAAGCTCAATTTCAAGCGTTACTGATGAATCCATATTGCAAAGTATCAGATCAGGATTTAATACAGTAAAGTTGTTGGAGAATTTAGTGATATCACCAGCTTTAAATTCATCCTGACCATTTATGATAACAAATACTTTCTCGTTATCGCCAGATTCACCTGTTTTTTTGAAACGAACTTGCTTAAGGTTCAAAATGATCTCGGTTACGTCTTCAACAACACCTTTGATGGTTGAAAACTCATGCGTAACTCCTGAAAAACGAACAGAAGTTATTGCATAACCTTCTAGTGATGAAAGTAAGATACGACGTAGAGCATTACCAATGGTTATACCGAAGCCTGGTTCTAACGGACGAAATTCAAACGTTCCATCAAAATCATTCGATTTCTGCATGATAACCTTGTCTGGTTTTTGAAATGCTAAAATTGCCATTTATATCCTTTATTTATTGTTTGCTAATTGAAATGATTTAAACCACGAAAATGATTGACATAACATGCCAATCATCACGTGGATAAGTATCGTTATTATTTTGAGTACAACTCAACGATTAAATTTTCCTTAATGTTTTCAGGTATCTCATCGCGGTTAGGATAGTTAAGGAATTTACCTGTTAAGGCATTTGCATCCCACTCTAACCAGCTGTATTTGTTGATTCTTCTCCCGGCTACTGATGTAGTAATAGCTTCAAGTGATTTAGATTTTTCACGTACAGAAATCACATCACCTGCTTTTAACGCGTAAGATGCAATGTTTACAACAGCACCATTAACGTTAATGTGTTTGTGATTAACCAGCTGACGGGCTCCAGAACGTGTAGGTGATATACCTAAACGGTAAACAGCATTATCTAAACGAGCCTCTAAAAATTTCAGCAGGTTTTCGCCTGTGATACCTTCTTTAGCCGATGCACGGTGAAACAAGTTTTCGAACTGACGCTCTAATACACCGTAAGTGTATTTAACTTTTTGTTTCTCCATTAACTGGGTTGAATATTCTGATTGCTTTCCACGACGTTTGGAAGCACCATGCATTCCGGGTGGATAGTTTTTACGTTCTAACGCCTTATCCGGACCGAAGATCGGCTCACGGAAACGACGTGCTATTTTGGACTTTGGTCCTGTATATCTTGCCATTGTTGTGTGTTCTTAAAGTATCATGCAACCTTACGCTGCAGAATCTTAGCTTTAAAATCTGTTAATTAAACTCTTCTTCTTTTAGACGGACGGCAACCATTGTGTGGAAGCGGCGTAATGTCTTTTATCGTGGTAACTTCAATACCTGCAGTTTGCAAAGTACGGATAGCTGACTCACGACCGGCACCAGGGCCTTTTACAAACACTTCTACCTTGCGTAAACCTAAATCATAGGCAACTTTACCGCAATCGCCGGCAGCTTGACCTGCAGCGTAAGGAGTATTCTTTTTTGAACCCTTAAAGCCCATTTTACCAGCTGATGACCATGAAATAGCCTGGCCGGTTTTGTTGGTAAGGGTGATAATGATGTTGTTAAAAGTTGCATTGATGTGTGCTTCGCCAACCGGCTCTACAATTACAATGCGCTTTTTGGTAACTTTTTTACTTTTAGCCATTTTTTTGATTATTGATTTTACGAATTACTTGGTTAATACCATAACCAGGACCCGTAACCATTCTTTATAACTTATTCCTAATGATCTTAAAGCAATAATAAATTACCACCTCTCAACCACTAATCAATTATTATTTAGTAGCCTTCTTTTTGTTGGCAACTGTTTTACGTTTTCCTTTACGGGTACGTGAGTTGTTCTTAGTACGCTGACCACGTAATGGTAAACCTTTACGGTGACGTGTACCACGGTAGCAACCTATATCCATTAAACGCTTAATGTTTAATTGAACTTCTGAACGAAGTGAACCTTCAACCTTGATCTGATCGTTAATGATTCCACGAATTGCGGCTAACTGATCATCGCTCCAGTCTTGCACCTTGGTATTAAAATCAATACCTGCTTCAGTCAAAATCTTTTGAGCTGTTGAGCGGCCTATACCGAAAATGTAAGTAAGTCCGATTTCTCCTCTTTTATTTTTTGGTAAATCAATACCTGATATCCTTGCCATATTTCTTTTTTATTTATTGAGTTATCGAATCATTGAATTATCGAATTCCTTAAAATCAGTAATTCAATCTTTCTCCAATTCAAAATTGTTCTTAGCCCTGGCGTTGTTTGTACTTAGGATTCTTTTTGTTAATAACATAAAGTTTCCCGTTACGGCGAATGATCTTGCAATCAGCGCTGCGTTTCTTAATGGATGCTCTAACTTTCATCTCTTTTATTATTTATATCTATAGGTTATTCTACCCTTACTCAAATCGTACGGACTCATTTCTAATTTCACTCTGTCGCCAGGTAAAATCTTGATATAGTGCATACGCATCTTGCCGGAAATATGTGCAATAATCTCGTGACCATTTTCAAGTTCAACCCTGAACATTGCATTTGACAATGCCTCCCTAATTGTACCGTCTTGCTCAATCGAAGATTGTTTAGCCATATTTTGTTGATTATTACTTAATTATCCGCCCTAAAACCGGGATGCAAAATTAATAAAAATTATTTAATTATTATTCTTTTCTTTTAAAACATTATCAACATATTCAAACGTTGATAAAATGTCTGGTTTACCTTTGCCAATAGCAACTGTATGCTCATAATGCGCCGATACCTTTTTATCTGCAGTTGATACTGTCCAGCCATCATCCCAAAACTTAACACCGGCACGGCCTGCATTAATCATTGGTTCAATAGCAATCACCATACCTTCTTCCAGTTTGGTACCTGCACCACGCTTGCCGTAGTTTGGTACTTCGGGCTTTTCATGTAACTGAAGCCCTACCCCATGCCCTACAAGCTCTTTAACAACACCAAAGCCATTCTTCTCAGCATGTTCCTGTACAGCATAGCCTATATCGCCTATGCGCATACCTACAACAGCTTTTGCAACGCCCAAGTCTAAACACTCCTGCGTAACACGCATAAGCTTCTTAGTCTGTTCTGATACCTCGCCAATGGCAAAGGTATATGCAGAATCGCCAAAGTATTTGTTTAAGATAACACCGCAGTCAACAGAAACAAGATCACCGTCGGTTAAAACATGCTTGCCCGGAAAACCATGCACCACCTGATCGTTCAGGGAGATGCATAGTGAAAATGGGAAGCCGTGATAGTTTAAAAAAGCAGGTATACCGCCATTATCGCGTATAAAAGTCTCAGCCAGCTTGTCAAGCTCGATAGTTCTCACACCGGGTCCGATAACCTTAGCTATTTCCCCAAGGGTCTTAGATACGAGTAACGAACTTTCCCTTATGAGTTCTATCTCCTCGACAGACTTATAATTGATTTTTGACATCTTATATGTTAGATCGCTGTCGGACTTGTTCCGGCAGCAGCAGGCATTGCTGTACGTCCTTTAATTCGTCCGGTTTTCATTAAACCATCATAATGGCGCATCAACAGGTGACTTTCTATTTGTTGCAATGTATCCAACACAACACCCACCAGGATGATCAGCGACGTACCACCAAAGAATCTTGCGAAAATTGGAGACACACCAACCAAACTGGCAATTGCAGGAATGATTGCTATAATAGCCAGGAAAATAGATCCTGGTAAAGTAATTTTTGAAATTACACCATCTATATAATCTGCAGTTGTTTTACCTGGTTTAACGCCTGGGATAAAACCGCCATTCTTTTTCATATCATCAGCCATTTGGTTAGGATTAACCGTAATTGCTGTATAGAAATAAGTGAACAGGATTATCAGTACGCCAAACAGCAAATTGTGCTGCCATGAGTTATAATTTGATAACGCAATTAAAATACCGTTTGATGAAATGCTTGGCAAAAATTGTTGTACCGTTTGTGGTATAAACATTAAAGCCTGGGCAAATATGATAGGCATTACACCTGCCGCGTTTACCTTTAAAGGAATGTACTGACGTACGCCGCCGTATTGTTTGTTACCTACTATTCGTTTAGCATACTGCACCGCAATTTTACGGGTACCCTGTACTATCATGATAGTGAACATTACCACACCAATCAAGGCTACAATTTCAACAATGAAAGTTATCAAACCACCAGTACCTGTGGTACGTGATGTAAACTCTGTTAAGAAAGCGCCTGGCAATTGGGCAATAATACCAACCATGATGATCAGTGATATACCATTACCAATACCTTTATCCGTAATTTTCTCTCCCAGCCACATTACAAATAATGTACCCGCGGTTAAAACAAACGTATTAAGTATAGTAAACATTGGATTGCTTATCAGCATAGCATCAGGAGCAACCTGCGATTTAAGGTAACCTATAGCCTGTAAAAACGTGATACCTATAGTTAGGTACCGCGTCCACTGGTTAAGTTTATTACGACCGCTTTCGCCTTCTTTTTGCAATTTGGTGAAGTAAGGAACAGCGATACCTAATAATTGCACCACAATTGAAGCCGAGATATAAGGCATTACACCCAATGCAAAAATTGAGGAACGTGAAAACGAACCTCCCGCAAACATATTCAGCAATCCTACTAATCCTTCTGCTTTTTGGCTTGATACTGATGCGGGATTAACCCCTGGCAGAACCACAAATGAACCGACGCGATATATTAAAAGAAATAAGAGTGTGTTTATAATACGCACTCTCAGATCTTCGATTTTCCAGATATTGGATAATGTGGTGAAAAATTTCTTCATCCTAAAATTATAGCTTAACTATGGTACCACCAGCTGCTTCAATAGCTTTTTGAGCTGTAGCAGTAAATGCATGTGCCTCAACTTCTAATTTGGCTTTTAACTCGCCACGACCAAGGATCTTAACCAGGTCATTACGAGATGCTAAACCGTGTTCTTTCAAAGTAGCGAAATCAACTTTTGTAAGTGTATATTTTTCAACTAATTCTTGAAGTACATCAAGGTTAACGCCTGTATACTCTACACGGTTAGGGTTTTTAAAACCAACCTTAGGCACACGACGCTGTAAAGGCATCTGACCGCCTTCAAAACCAACCTTTGTGCTTGTACCTGAACGTGACCCGGCGCCTTTATGGCCACGGGTTGACGTTCCACCACGGCCAGAACCTGTACCACGGCCAATTCTTTTTCTATTTTTAGTAGAACCTTCTGCAGGTTTTAAATTACTTAAATTCATGATATTAAATATTTTCTACCGCTACCAGGTGATTAACTTTTCTAACCATACCTACTATAGCAGGAGTTGCCTCAACTTCCACACTGTGGTTAATTTTACGCAAGCCTAATGCTTCGATCGTCCTTTTTTGGCGCTCACTTCTATCGATCACGCTTTTAATCTGAGTTATTTTGATTTTGGCCATGACTGATTATCCGTTAAATACTTTACCTAAACTAACGCCACGTTGCTGAGCTACAGTATGTGCATCACGTAATTGTGATAATGCAGATACAGTTGCTTTAACCACGTTGTGCGGATTTGATGAACCTTTTGATTTTGCCAATACGTTGTGGATACCTGCAGACTCTAACACTGCACGCATTGCACCACCCGCAATAACACCGGTACCATTAGCTGCTGGTTTAATAAAAACAAAACCACCGCTAAATTTACCTATTTGCTCATGAGGTACAGTACCGTTAATAATTGGCACTTTTACCAGGTTCTTTTTTGCATCATCAATACCTTTAGCAATTGCTTCAGTAACCTCTTTTGCTTTACCTAAACCGTAACCTACAACACCGTTCTCATCACCCACTACCACAATGGCACTGAAGCTAAAAGTACGACCACCTTTGGTTACTTTGGCAACACGTTGTATGCTTACCAAGCGGTCTTTTAATTCGATTTCGCTTGTTTTTACTCTTTTTATGTTGATTGTTGACATTTCTCTTTTCGATTAAAAGTTTAAACCACCTTCACGTGCACCTTCGGCCAGTGACTTAACACGACCATGGTACAAATAACCGTTCCTGTCGAAAACCACATCTTTAATACCTGCTGCGATAGCTTTCTGAGCTACCAGTTTGCCTACGGCTACTGATTGATCAGATTTTGTGCCTTCTGCTGCAACAAAGTCTTTTGATAAAGATGATGCTGATACGATAGTTTTACCGGTTAAATCGTCAATGATCTGCGCGTAAATACCTTTATTGCTCCTAAATACTGACAGGCGAGGACGCTCTGTTGATCCTGAAAGGCGTTTTCTGATACCTTTTTTAATCCTGTCTCTTCTTGATAATTTAGCTCCCATGACGATTATTTTTTAGATGCTGATTTACCTGCTTTTCTTCTCAATATCTCGCCTACAAACTTAATACCTTTACCCTTGTAAGGCTCTGGAGTACGTAACGAGCGTATTTTTGCAGCTACTTGTCCAATTAACTGTTTGTCAATTGATTCAAGTATGATAGTTGGGTTTTTACCCTTATCAGCAGTGGTTGTAACTTTAATTTCTTGTGGTAATTCAAATACATAGTGGTGAGAGTAACCCAACACTAAATCCAATGTATTACCTGTATTAGTAGCACGGTAACCCACACCCACTAATTCCTGTTGTATTTTGTAACCTTCTGTTACACCTACTACCATGTTATTTAAAAGCGCACGGTATAAACCATGTAATGCTTTGTGACGTTTTTGATCAGACGGGCGTGTAACCAGTAACTGACCGTCTTCCTGTGCAATGGTGATATCGCTATCAACCGCTTGCTGCAATTCACCTTTAGGGCCTTTTACAGTAACAACATTATCTGCTGATACGGTAACAGTTACTCCCTGTGGCATTGCTATCGGTGCTTTTCCTACTCTTGACATTGCTTAATTTCTCCTATTAATAAACGTAGCATAAAACTTCGCCACCTACATTTTGCTGACGGGCTTCTTTATCAGACATTACGCCTTTTGAAGTCGACAAGATGGCAATACCTAAACCATTTAATACTCTTGGCAAGTTATCCATGCCTGCGTATTTTCTCAAACCTGGTTTACTGATGCGCGTAATGCTACGGATAGCAGAAATTTTAGTTATCGGGTGGTACTTTAAAGCAACTTTAATGCTGCCCTGAGGACCAACTTCTTCAAACTTGTAATTGGCAATGTAACCTTTATCGAAAAGCACCTTAGTGATTTCCTTTTTAAGATTTGATGCAGGAATTTCAACAACCCTATGGTTGGCTTTAATAGCATTCCTTACTCGTGTAAGATAATCTGCGATTGGATCTGTATTCATTTTATTGTGTTATGATGGTGGTTTCCTTCCCGTAACATCCGGGACGACCTGCCATCGGTTAAATTCTCTTTTTTAGCTCAATGCTAAAAGCACAAAGCTTAAAGCCTGTTTAGCTTTATGCTTTATGCCTTGAGCTTTTTGCTCTTTTTTACCAGCTAGCTTTCTTTACTCCCGGTATTTTACCTGCCAATGCCATTTCACGGAATGTTACGCGTGAAATACCAAACTGACGCATATAACCACGAGGGCGACCAGTCAATTTACAACGGTTGTGTAATTTTACCGGAGACGACGCTTTAGGCAATTTATCTAAACCAACGAAATCGCCGGCTTCTTTAAGGGCTGCTCTTTTCTCTGCGTATTTTGCAACCAATTTAGCGCGCTTTACTTCACGAGCTTTTACACCTTCTTTAGCCATTGCTATTTTGATTTTTAAATGGTAATCCAAATTGTTTCAACAACTCCAATGCTTCAACATCGTTTGTTGCGGAGGTTACAAAGGTAATATCCATACCTTGGATTTTATTGATTTTGTCAATATTTATCTCAGGGAATATAATTTGCTCTGTTATACCTAAAGTATAGTTACCTCTTCCGTCAAAACCTTTATCGTTGATGCCTTTAAAATCACGGATACGTGGAAGGGCAACAGCAATTAAGCGATCCAAAAACTCATACATTGTGTTGTCACGCAAGGTAACACGTACGCCAACCGGCATATTTTTACGCAATTTAAAGTTTGAGATATCTTTCTTAGATTTTGAAGATACTGCCTGCTGGCCAGTGATAGTTGTTAATTCGGTGATTGTGTTCTCGATAAGTTTTTTATCGGTAGTAGCACCGCCAACACCCTGGTTAATGGCAATTTTTTCCAGTTTAGGAACCTGCATTACGCTTTTGTACTGAAATTTATCTTTCAGTGCAGTACGAATTTCGTCCTTGTATTTTGTTTTTAATCTTGGTACGTAAGTCATTACTTAATTTCCTCCCCTGATTTTTTTGCTACCCTTACTAATTTGCCGGCTTCGTTTTTCTTACGGCCAACACGGGTTGTATTACCTGTTTTAGGATCAACCAGCATTAGGTTTGAAATATGTATTGCAGCTTCTTGTTTAACAATTCCGCCGTTAGGATTAGCAGCATTAGGTTTAGTATGTTTTGATACCATATTGGCACCTTCAACAATAGCTCTACCTTTTTCAACTAATACTTCAACAATTTTGCCTTGTGTTCCCTTTGAATCACCGGCTATAACTTTCACTAAATCACCTTTACGGATCTTTAGTTTAGTTGGCTGTGCGTGTTTTTTCTTTTCCATGATTACAATACCTCCGGTGCTAATGATACAATTTTCATAAATTGTTTCTCACGCAGTTCTCTTGCAACCGGGCCAAAGATACGAGTACCTCTTGGCTCGTCCTGGTTATTTAACAAAACAGCTGCGTTATCGTCGAAACGGATGTATGAACCATCTTTTCTGCGGATCTCTTTTTTGGTGCGTACTACTACGGCTTTTGATACAGTACCTTTTTTAACGTTACCTGAAGGTAAAGCGCTTTTTACGGTTACTACTATCTTATCGCCTATAGATGCGTACCTTTTGCCGGTACCACCTAACACACGGATCACTAAAACTTCTTTAGCGCCACTGTTATCGGCTACGTTTAATCTTGATTCCTGTTGTACCATCTTATTTAGCCCTTTCTAAAATTTGAACTAATCTCCAGTTTTTGCTTTTGCTCAGCGGGCGGGTTTCCATAATCAGTACGGTATCGCCTATGCCACAAGTATTAGTCTCATCATGAGCCATAAATTTTGTGGTTTTTTTAACGAACTTACCGTAGATAGGGTGTTTTACTTTACGCTCAACAGCCACAACAATAGATTTCTCCATCTTATTGCTAACCACCAGGCCGGTACGTGTTTTTCTTAAATTTCTTTCCATTTTTCTGAATGCTTAAAAAATTAATTCTTTTCAGAAGCCGACGCCGCTTTGCGCTGTGTTAATTCAGTATTTAACTGAGCAATTCCCTTGCGTACCTTTGTTATACGGGATGGATTCTCAATAGCAGAAACTGCGTGAGCAAATTTCAATTTGGTTAGGGTTGACCTTTCCTCTGCGAGTTTTGCATTCAATTCTTCTGTTGATAGCTCCAAAATTTCTGAGTTTTTCATTTTCTTATTATTTTATTCGTTGTAAAGTTGGAAAGTTGAAATGTTAAAAAGTTCCCTTTTGGGGCGGTTGCTAAATCAATATGGTTTTTCAACCTTTAAACATTACAACCTTTCAACTACTCCGAACAATTATTTATGCTTCTACGTAATCCCTACGTACTATAAATCTTGTTTGTACTGGAAGCTTGGCAGCTGCAAGGCGTAAAGCCTCTTTAGCAACTTCCAAAGGCACTCCTTCGGCTTCAAAGATGATCCTTCCGGGGCGAACTACCGCTACCCAATATTCTGGAGCACCTTTACCTTTACCCATACGTACCTCTGCTGGTTTTTTGGTTACAGGCTTGTCAGGAAAAATCCTGATCCAAACCTGGCCTTCACGTTTCATAAAACGTGTTACAGCGATACGTGCAGCCTCGATCTGGCGGCTGGTAATCCATGCCGCTTCGAGTGATTTTACACCAAAAGATCCGAATGAAAGTTCAGCACCACGAGTGGTTAAACCTTTCATCCTGCCTTTTTGCATCTTTCTGAACTTCGTTCTTTTTGGCTGTAGCATTTTCTTAAGCTTTTATATCGTTACGATATTTTTCTTCTACTTGTAATTATTATCTCTTTGGGCCGCCTGGACGGTTACCACCACCTTGACCACCTGGACGGTTGCCACCTGGACCACCCGGACGGCTACTACCGCCACCACGAGGACCACTGTTGCCACCTGCACCCGGGCCGCCTCTGCGGTCGCCACCAGCACCTGGTTTCCTGTCATTTCTGCGTTCGCCACCACGTTCGCCACCGCGCTCGTTGCCACGTCCACCGAATGCCGGAGCACCATCTGGCCTGCCACCTTTACCGCTGTTGCTGCTTGTACCACCAATGTTTGGAGACAAGTCGCGTTTGCCATAAACTTCGCCTTTACAGATCCATACTTTAACACCTATTTTACCATAAGTAGTTAATGCTTCTGCTAATGCGTAGTCAATATCGGCACGGAAAGTGTGCAAAGGAATTCTTCCTTCTTTATATTGTTCGCTACGTGCCATCTCGGCACCGCCTAACCTGCCTGATGTCATGATCTTGATTCCTTCAGCACCCATTCTCATGGTTGAAGCAATTGTAGTTTTCATGGCACGACGGAAAGAGATACGTGCTTCTAATTGTTTTGCGATACCTTCTGCAACTAATTGTGCATCAAGTTCAGGGCGTTTAATTTCAAAGATGTTGATCTGAACTTCCTTTTTGGTAAGTTTTTTCAACTCTTCTTTGATCTTATCAACCTCTGCACCGCCTTTACCAATCACAATACCCGGACGGGCAGTGTGGATAGTTACAGTGATACGTTTTAAAGTGCGTTCGATAACTACTTTTGATACACCACCTTTAGCTATACGAGCTGAAAGGTATTTGCGGATCTTTTCGTCTTCAACTAATTTGTCGGCATAGTGATTGCCACCGAACCAATTAGAATCCCATCCTCTGATGATTCCTAACCTGTTACCTATTGGATGTGCTTTCTGTCCCATTTCAAATTAATTATTATCGTTTTTACTATCCACAATCAGTGTTACATGGTTTGAGCGTTTGCGTATGCGGTACCCTCTTCCTTGCGGAGCAGGGCGCAGTCTTTTTAATTGACGGCCACCACCTACTGAAATCTCTTTTACAAATAAGGCGCTATCTTCAACGCGTTTGCCTTCGTTTTTTGCTTCCCAGTTTTTAATAGCTGATAACAAAAGTTTCTCTACACGAATTGCAGCTTCTTTGTTAGTATATTTTAATATGTATAACGCTTTCTCAACGTTTTCACCACGGATCAGGTCAACCACCAAACGCATTTTGCGCGGTGAAGTTGGGCAGTTCTGTAGCTTGGCAACAGAAGCGCCGCCTACCTGGGCTTTCGCAGCTTCTTTTTGCTGTCTGATCAATACAGACTTTTTGATTTTAGTTGTTGCTTCCATGCCTTATTTTTTCTTTTCTGCGTGACCGCGGAATGTGCGGGTTGGAGCAAACTCTCCCAGCTTGTGACCAACCATGTTTTCTGTTACATACACCGGGATAAACTTGTTACCATTGTGTACTGCGAATGTGTGACCAACGAAATCAGGAGAGATCATGGAACGACGTGACCATGTTTTTACAACTGATTTTTTGCTTGATTCATTCAAGGTAAGAACTTTTCTTTCCAGGTTATGATCAATATAAGGTCCTTTTTTAATTGAACGTGCCATTATTTTTTCCTTCTTTCAATGATATAACGATCAGACCCTTTTTTCTTGTCACGTGTTTTGTAGCCTTTAGCTAACAAACCTTTACGTGAACGTGGATGACCACCTGAGGCTCTACCCTCACCACCACCCATAGGGTGATCTACCGGGTTCATGGCAACACCACGAACACGCGGCCTGCGGCCTAACCAACGTTTGCGGCCTGCTTTACCTAACACCGCGTTTGCTCTTTCGCCATTTGAAACGGTACCGATAGTTGCCAAACAAGTTGACAGTATCATACGTGTTTCGCCTGAAGGCAATTTAATAATGGCATATTTACCATCACGTGCTGAAAGCTGAGCGTAAGTACCAGCGCTGCGGGCAATAACACCACCCTGGCCAGGGTTTAACTCAATGTTGTGAATGATAGAACCTAACGGGATGTTCTTCAAAGGCATGGTATTACCAACCTCTGGAGTAGCTGTCTCGCCGGCTACAACCATCGTTCCAACTGTTAAGCCTTCCGGAGCGATCATGTATCGTTTTTCACCATCAACAAAATGTAACAGTGCTATACGTGCAGAACGGTTAGGATCATACTCAATAGTTGCAACTTTTGCAGGGATGTCAAATTTATTACGTTTGAAATCAATTAACCTATATGCTTGTTTATGACCACCACCCATGTAGCGCATAGTCATTTTACCGGTATTGTTACGCCCGCCCGATCTTGTGTTGGCTGATTCAACTAACGACTTTTCAGGAACGTTTGTTGTAATATCTGAATTAGATACATCAACTCTGAAACGGGTACCGGGGGTAACCGGTTTAAATCTCTTTACTGCCATCTCTTAATTATATATTGCTGTAAAAATCAATTGTTTGACCGTCATTCAACGTAATGATCGCTTTTTTATACGTAGCAGCACGGCCAGATACGGCGCCTGCCTTAGTATTGCGAGTTTTAAGTTTGCCGACGTATTTCATAGTGTTTACCGCCTTAACGTTTACACCATACATTGCCTCAATGGCGCCTTTAATCTGAATCTTGTTTGCTCTGTGATCAACTTTGAAAGCATAACGGTTAAGTTTCTCGGTTAATTGAGTTACTTTTTCAGTAAGTAGGGGTTTCTTTAAAATTTCCATAATTACTTAGCTAATGCTTCCTCCAAAGTTTTAACAGCGCCTGTAGTTAATAACAGTTTACCAGCGTTTAACACATCATAAGTGTTTAGCTGCTCAACTGAAATTACTTTCGTTTTCTTCAGGTTTCTGCTTGATAAATACACATTGTTGTTTTCAGCTGCTGCTACTACTAATAATGTTTTTTCATTAGTAACATTCAGGTCAGCTTCCATTTTAATGTAAGTTTTAGTTTTGATGTTATCAAAGTTAAAATCTTCCAATACTAAAATGTTGTTATCCTTTGCTTTGTATGATAAAGCCGATTTACGAGCCAGTGATTTAAGTTTCTTGTTTAACTTGAAACTGTAATCGCGTGGTTGCGGACCGAAAACGCGACCACCACCATTAAATAATGGAGATTTAACGCTACCTGCACGGGCACCACCTGTACCTTTTTGTTTATATAATTTGCGGGTTGAACCTGCAATTTCGTTACGCTGTTTTGATTTGTGTGTACCCTGACGCTGATTAGCTAAATACTGCTTAACATCAAGATAGATCGCGTGATCGTTTGGTTCAATACCGAATACCGACTCAGGAAGCTGCACCTTGGCACCTGTTTCTTTACCTGATACGTTTAATACGTTTACTTCCATCTTATTTATCCACTATTACGAATGAACCCTTAGCTCCGGGGATGGAACCTTTAACAACCAACAGATTCTGCTCAGCGTAAACCTTTACAACTTGTAAATTTTGTGTTTTAACACGAACGTTTCCGGTTTGACCCGCCATGCGCATGCCTTTAAATACACGAGACGGCCACGATGACGCACCCAAAGATCCTGGCGCACGTAAACGATTGTGCTGACCGTGAGTTTGCATACCCACACCCGCAAAACCGTGACGTTTTACCACACCCTGAAATCCTTTACCTTTTGAAGTACCAACTACATCAACAAAATCTCCCGCAGCGAAAATCTCAACAGTGATAGTATCACCTAATGATTTTTCGTCCTCGAAAGTTTTGAATTCAACAAGCTTACGCTTTGGAGTTGTACCGGCTTTTTGGAAGTGTCCTTTTAACGGACCAGAAGTGTTTTTTTCCTTTTTGTCGCCATATGCCAGCTGTACAGCAGCATATCCGTCTGATTCAACAGACTTAACTTGTGTTACCACGCAAGGGCCAGCTTCGATTACTGTACAAGGAATGTTTTTCCCTGTTTCATCGAAAATGCTGGTCATTCCTACTTTTTTACCAATAATTCCTGACATTTTCTTAATTTGTTTGTGTCCATCGAAGCAGTAGGGCTTCGTTCAAGACATATTATTCCCCCCGAAAGGGACGGCAAAGATAGAAACTTTGTAGTAATAATCAAATAGTTAGTGAGTTATTTTTTTATAAATTTTATATACGTGTTTTAACAGGCGGTTTTGAGTTATTTGATTGGGGATTAAGTGATTCAAATTCGCTTGATTTATTTCCCTCCCACATCATCGCGACGCGCAAAGTAATCCCCCGATTGACAGGCGGCGTAGGATTTGCCTGGATCAGAATTTTCTGAATTAAGGAATGAACAAAATTTTAAAAAGGCTTGCTTATTAACGCTGCGTATCGGATGAAAAGTGGAGGTCATGAGCGATTCCCCTCTTTAGAGAGGCGGAGGGGTGTGTTGGCATATTTACAAAGTCCTTGCTCCATTGTCCAAAAGTCCATTATCTAATTAATGGCAATGCCTGCGGCCCGGGCTGTACGCTTATACTACACATGGCATTAACCACGGGCCGGTATTCGCTGCCATCCCTATTGCGGGGAATTTTCAAAGCAATACTCCACAGTGTACGTCCACCGGTAAATCACCTGCGTTATTAATGGATTAATTCCCCCCTATTGCAAGCGCAACTTTCTTTCCCTATATTCATCCATCTAACAATTAAGCAGTTAAACACGATGAAACACATTACCCAAACCCTTTCCATCATCCTGATCACAACGCTGTTATTCGCCTGCAAGCAAAAATCAACAGAAAAAACTGCCGTGGACCGCATGGGCAAGGCTACCCGTGAGGATAAAAACGGTTGGATCTACGTACACCTCGCGGGCTCCCCTGCCGATATTGGTTACCAGCACGGCTACCTGCTATCAAAGGAGATTGATACCTTAATAAAGGTAATGCAGTACTACCTGCCCTATAGCAGTAAAAAGGATTGGGCATTTTACCGCAAAGCAGCGGCGGGCTTTTTATGGAAAAAGATAGATAAGGAGTACCAGGACGAGATTCGCGGTATTACGGAGGGATTGCAAGCCAAAGGTTTAAAATACGATACGCTGGATATTACAGCCCTTAATGCCAACATTGAGCTGGCGCAATATTATGTACCCACCCTCATGAACAAAGCCAAACCGGGTAGCGGCAACAACAAAGCGCCAGGCAATTGCAGCGCATTTATAGCAACCGGTCGTTATGCTAAAGATGGTAAAATTGTGATTGGCCATAATAACTGAACCGATTACATTGTGGGCGAGCGCTGGAATGTTATAGCAGATATTGTACCCGAAAAAGGAAACCATATATTAATGGACACCGCGCCCGGCTTTATTCACAGCGGGGACGATTTTGTGGTAACAAGCACCGGCATCCTGATCACAGAAACTACCATTACCGGGTTTAATGGTTTTGATACCACCCGCACACCCGAGTTTGTGCGTGCCCGTAAAGCAGCTCAATACAGTAACAGCATTGATGATGTAATAAAGATCATGAGCACAGATAATAACGGAGGTTATGCTAACGACTGGCTAATAGGCGATACCAAAACCAACGAGGTGGCCAAACTGGAGCTGGGCCTTAAAACTCAAAAAATATGGAGGTCGAAAGATACGGCCATGATTGGCTCCAACTTCCCGGCCGATCCTAACCTGATAAAACAGGAAACCACATTTGATGTAAATGATAAAACAAACTCGCCCAACGCCCGTAAGCTAAGAATGGAGAAACTGGTTTGCGTTAATTACAAAGGCAAGCTGGACGTGGAGAACGGAAAGATAATTGAAGGTGATACCTATGATGCACTAAACGGCAAAAACGCGTTTAACCGTTGTGTTATTGACGGTCATATAGACGAAGATCCAAAAGGGTGCCCGGAGTGGAGCGAAGGCCCCTACTTCCCGATGGGCGCGGTACAAGGTAAAGTTACCAATGCCGATCTTGCCAGCAAGATGCAGCTATGGGCACACATGGGCCACCCCGGCGGATCTGACTTCCTGGCTGCCCCCTTCTTTAAAAAACATCCTGAATATAATTACCAGGCCAAATACCTAAGGGATATGAAAGCATATCCATGGACATTATTTGCTGCTAAATAATCGGAAATTTGAGAATTTGTTAAATGCTCCAAACCTTACGAAGCTTCTAAAGCGTCGTAAGGTTTCCTAATAAAATATCTTCCGCTCAAATATTTCGATTTCAGCCATGCACTCACTGGCCTGTTGTAAAGCAAATATTTATCTTTACCTCATGAAACCTTATTACCTGCTCCTTATCCCTTTTTTTATAGCACAAACTTCTTTTGCCCAATCAACTCAAAAAACTGATACAACTCAACTTCCCAATAATAGAGGGTTCAAGGCTGTTGAAGTCCTTCCCGAGTTTCCCGGAGGAATACAGGCTTTTGGTAAATATATTAGTAAGAACGTTAAATATCCGGAAGTTGCCCGCTTAATAGGTATTAACGGAAAAGTGAGACTTTCCTTTGTAGTTGAGCGCGACGGAAGGGTAACCAATGTTACGCCAATGAATTGTATAGGTGCCGGCTGTGAAGCAGAGGCTGTAACTGTTTTACAAAACAGCCCTCAATGGTCGCCCGGAGTACAGGATGGCAAACCGGTGCGCGTACAATACACCGTGCCAATTGATTTCTCGATAACAAAAGGAAGCGTAAACATGAAGCAGCTAAAAAAATCTGACTACGGTTTTGTTTTCGACATTAAAGGCACATGTTATACTATTGACGAGGCCGAAAAAATCCTCGGAAAAGAATTCCCATCAGTTCAGATCGAAATAGCCGATCCGTTTTACAACAGTGATAACATCGAGAAATTTAAAATGCCTTCCAAAAAGGAAGTTTATTTATTGAAGATGAAATCATAATAAAGCAAACTTACCATGCAAACCAATCAAGATATGCCAAATGATCCTCTTTACGATGACGAGGAAGATAACCTGCGGATGGAAAATGAATTGCTGCGTTTAAAGTTAAGGGCAGAATTAGGTGCAGATTCACAAAGTTCTGGAAATTTAGACCCACTAATTGAGAATGAATTTTTAAAACACGTGATGGCCTTTGAACAAAACTACGCAGGCGCGAAACGCATTAAGGTATTTGATCTGTTAGGCAAGCCAGATTTTAAAAAGGCCGATGAACTGAGTGATCACCTCGTAGATCTGGCTTTTGAAGAAGTAACCGATTTGTTAGCTCAAAAAAATATTGAGGTAGATTTTATAGCAGCATACGACAATCGCACTAAATATTCCTTTATCACCGAAGAACTGTTTGACCAGGAAACCGATGACTTTAATATTCCGGGGATGGTTACACACTTCACTTACGAAGAGTTTCACCCCAATCATAAATTAGATATTGGGAACAGAGCAGAAGAATTTTTATCCGGATGGTTAGCACAAAAACTTAATGAGCGCAGCTGGTGCATTGCTGATCCTTTTATATTAAAGGGTGACAGAACTGTAAGCAAGGCTGAATTGGTAGAAAAGCTGAATCAAATTTTTAATTCCTACAATGCCTTTACTGATCCTGAATACAAGATTGCAGATATTGGTTTCGAGTTTAAGACCGAAACAGGTATGGGCTATGCCGAAGGATATATAAAATACAATGCCATTTTAGAAAGTAATGAAACGATAGTTATCCATGGCCCTTTTAAGCTTTACCTTTCATTTGAACACGAATGGTGGAGCATTTTTCATATGGTATTCCCTGGATTTGAAGACTAAGTTCTGTCCTAAAAATTAATTTACAATAGTACTATGTTATAAATAGTACTATGCATATATTTGTCCATCATAAAAAATGAACGGATATGAAAAAGCTTTGCCTAACCCTTTTAATTTGTAGCACTTTATTCATAAGCGGCCCCTTGGCGGCACAACAAAAACCAGCAGACGGACTATCAAAAATATACAGGGAAACACCTGCCAGGATCAATGATTTAGTACACACCAAACTTAATGTAAGCTTCGACTACAAAAAACGCTATCTATACGGCAAGGAATGGGTTATTTTAAAACCGCACTTTTACCCGACCGATACTTTAAGACTGGATGCCAAAGGCATGGACATGAAAAACATCTCAATTATAAAATACGGTAAAAATGTGCCGCTTAAATTCAGTTATGATAGCCTTACCGTGGCAATTACATTAGATAGGGTTTATCATAACAACGAAAGCTATACCATATACCTCGATTACACTGCAAAGCCCAATGAGTTAAAAACATCCAGGAAGCAGGGAAAAGGATTATACTTTATTAATCCTGATGGTACAGACAAGGATAAACCCACACAGATATGGACTGAAGGAGAGCCCGAAAGTTCATCGGCCTGGTTCCCTACTATTGATAAGCCAAATCAAAAAACCACCAGTGAGATCATAATGACCGTTCCGGCCAAATATGTTACCTTATCAAACGGCCGGCTCGCCTCGCAAAAAACAAATACCGACCATACCCGTACCGATACCTGGAAAATGGACCTTCCGAACGCCCCCTACCTGTTTATGATGGCCGTTGGCGATTTTTCAATATATAAGGACAGCTGGCATGGCAAAGAAGTAAACTATTACGTTGAACCCAAATATGCACCTTATGCAAAGGATATTTTCGGCTTTACACCCTATGCAATTGGATTCTTTTCTAAAATCACCGGTGTAGATTACCCCTGGAACAAATACGCGCAAATTACCGTGCGCGATTATGTGAGCGGCGCGATGGAAAACACCACGGCCATGGTTACCGGCGAGGGGGCACAAGCCACCAAACGTGAACTGATTGACAGGGTACATAATGATTTTGGCGGCGTGCATGAACTATTTCACCAATGGTTTGGTGATTACGTTACTACAGAAAGCTGGAGCAACCTTACCCTTAATGAATCATTTGCCGATCTTGGCGAAATACTTTGGGCCGAGCACAGGTATGGGCAAGATGCCGCAGACGAACACATCCATGAAGGTTTACAGGGCTACCTTAACAGTCCTCAAAATGCAACAAAAAACCTGGTACGTTTTTATTATAATGATAAACAGGATGTTTTTGATGGGGTTACTTATCAAAAAGGTGGTCGGATATTAAATATACTCCGGCACTATTTAGGTAACGATGCTTTTTATAAAGGGTTGAACATTTACCTTACAACAAACGCCTTTAAAAACGCTGAAGCCCAGCAACTCCGGTTAGCAATGGAAGAAGCCAGCGGGCTGGATCTGAATTGGTTTTTTAATCAGTGGTATTATGGCGCCGGTCACCCTGAATTGAGTATTAGTTATAAATGGGACGAAACCCGCAAAACCCAAACCGTTTACCTGCAGCAAACCCAGCCCGGGCAAACTTTTATTTTACCAATGGCTATTGATATTTATGCAGATGGCAAAAAGGAACGCCACAAGATTTGGATGCGCGGAAAGCTTGATACTTTAGTTTTCCCGGTAACTTCCAAACCACAGCTGGTAAATGTTGATGGCGATAAACTGTTGCTTGCCAAAAAAACAGATAATAAAACCCTTGAAGAATATGATTTTCAATATGCCAGCGCACCGCTATATCTGGATCGTTACGAGGCTATTGACGCGGCAATAGCCGGGCAAAAAACCATTACCGGTCAAAAGATCCTGATAGGAGCTTTGAAAGATAAGTATTACGGTTTGCGGCTTAAAGCTATGCAGGCTTTAAATATGGATAATGACACTATCCGTAAAGCGGCCTACCCATCGATAGTTGAAATAGCCCAAAAGGATAGCATAAGCTTAACCCGTGCCCAGGCAATAGTATTTTTGGGCAAATTTAAAAAACCCGCCGACCTCGAACTATTAAAACAGGCGCTAAAAAGCGAATCATACGCGGTACAGGGTGCGGCGTTATGGGCAATAAACCAGGTAAACCCCGCAGAAGCAATGACACTTGCACCTTTGTATGAAAAAGATAACAAAGGAGACTTGACCGGGGCAATATTTACGGTATATACTGCAAATGCCGGCGATGAAAAATGGGATTACATATACCATTTTTATATGAGCCGTTTTGAGGAACAAAGGTATAAGCTAAGCGAAAAGTTTGGAAACTACTTAGGCCGCTTAAAAAATCAGGAACACGTGCTGCAGGGGATTGAGGAGATCAAAAAACTGGGAGTTGAATTTAAAAAGTATGTGGGGCCAAAAGTAATTGCGATACTAACACAGGTTAAAACGAACCGCGCCGGATTAAATGACGCGGCATCGGTAAAAGTTGTTGATGATGCCATAGCGGAGATTAATAAAGCGAAGTAAAAGGAGTTATTGATATGATTAAATCAAAACTCCCAGTTCCGAAATAAAAATTACTCCATCATCAACCGCCTGATCAGCTCCGCGCTTTGTGCTTTACCCTCTTCCAGCCTGTGGCTGAAAAAGGATTGTACTTCGTTAAAGTGTTTCTTATAACCTTCCATGTCGCCATAGCCAATAATAGCCGACCACTCTCTTACCGCCGAGTGAAACTCCAAATCATCCCCGCGGATGGTTTTATCATACAGGGCAGTTTCAATAGATTCTTCCAATAAGTCCTCGTTTTTGAAGAGGTATTCGGCAATACCCAATCGGAGGCGAAAAGGCGGAGTTTGGCAAATAAGGTTATCATAAGGATTTACCCCTAAGTGATACCAGGCATCAACCATACTTAATATACTCAGGTGCGAGTTGGGCTTTTGCAGTTCGGGCTTTTGTGATAGCGAGAACTCTTTCATCACTACATCATTCAGCATAATGGGTTTTCGGCTTTCGTGGAAAACAAAATCGCGGGCACGGTACAGCCGTTCCCTAAAAGTTTGAGCCTCCTCCTTGATCATCAGCTTAAACAATTCCGATTCTGATTCTGAATAGCGTTTTACCTGCTGCCGGGCATAGGGATTTAATATAGCAAGCCCCGCGTACACGTGCGCTTTATAACTAAAGATGCGTAGGGTAGTCAATATCTTCACATTATCAATACCGCCAATATAAGATGCATTTTCCCAGGGGAAAAAGCCGGCGGCCTTCCACGCGGTTCCCATACTCTCAAAACCTACATGCGTTACGGCCTGGGTATCGGCCACAATTTTATCGTGCTCATGGTAATCAGCAATTTCCACTATATCGCTGCCAATGGCGGTAAATAAATCAACCATCCGCTGGTAGGCATCTGGTTTACACCGATGCGGTATCAGGATAAGCGTTTGCCCTTTAGGATCAAAACCCGGCCCGTGCATGGCATGAAAGGTAATGATCTGCACATCTGCAGGCAGATATTTTTCAAATATGGCTATCTCGGGGTGCTTTACAGATGTTTGCCCGGCCACAATAGCCCCATACTTGGTTAAAGGACCACACTCCGCCACTACCTGCTCCAGCCTGTCGGCTTCAACAGAATAAATAACGAGGTCGTTGGTGCGGGATACATCGCCGGCCCTATCTATAATAGTAATGCCAAAGGGTGTAAGTTCCTCTTCCAGCTTATTACGATTTTCGGGCAAATCGCACCCACAAACAGTGTAACCGGCTTTTGCAAAAGCCTTTGCGTATAAACGCCCCATATCGCCCAAACCAATGATGCCTATATTCATGCCGCTAATATAACTATGAGTAGCAAAATTCCGTATGAAAGCTTACATTAGCGATCAGAAAGCTCAGGATAATATAATTAAAACCTTTAAAATCCTGTTTTGTTAATAATCTGATACCTATTTTACATGATGAACAAGCATTTTATATTTCGTATCTCTGTTTTAATAGTAATTATTTTAGGCATCAGCCATATGGGTTTTGCCCAGGATACTGTTAAAAAAACTGCCGCTAAGCTGCCGACGGCAAAACCGGCTGTTATAAAACCGGCAGTAAAATATAATGCCGCCGCTCCTGCGGGTGCAAAGCCCGTTACTGCATATCAACCAAACTATACTAAGCCCCGCGAAACCGCTGCCGATTCGGCACTGGCAAAGGATAAAAGCCTGAATGGCCAATATCAATACCTGCTTAGTAAACTATTCCGTTACCAACAGCCTTTGGTTTCTGCATTATGGAAAAACATGCATGATACGTTAACAATAGAACGCCGTAAGCTTAAAGAGGCTCAAACCAAACTGGCCGCCCAAACGCAGGATATAGCCACGCTTAAAACCGATGTAGCAACCAAAGATCAAACCCTTTCTGAATCAAATGCCAAACGCGATGAAATAAATCTTTTAGGTGTAAGCTTTACCAAAGCCACTTATAACTTAGTTATGTGGGGTTTGGTTATTGTTTTTGGTTTGGCTGCCGCCATTGTAATAGCCCGTTCTGGTGCACATAGCCGCGAAGCTAAATACCGCATTAAGTTGTATAACGAGCTTGATGAAGAATACAAAACCTACAAAGCAAAAGCCAACGAAAAGGAAAAGAAACTTGCCCGTGAGCTGCAAACCGAGCGCAACAAGCTTGATGAATTGTTAGGAAGAGGTTAGGGGATTCGGATTTATATTATTGCGTATCAAAAGAGCATTTAGCCATATCTTTATTGTTGCGGTAAATTACTATTTGCTGATGCTGGCTATCGGTATTATTTTAATGTTTTTTACTGTATTTGGCACCCTGTACAATGTATGGGAAATTCTGTTTGTAAATATTATAGCCCTTATTGTCTGCATTATCTATGAAATTAAAAGAACGGTTCTTAAACAACAAACTATTGGTGAATTGATTATCGGAAACGATAATAAGACCGATATTCTGTTTCAGAATAGGCAGTTTGCTATAACCCGAATCCCGCTATTTATTTTGCTTTTAATTACGCTGATAATAAATGAAAGTTTAATAGCAGGGCTTGCTGAAAGCATAAAGTTTGGTGTAATAGATATTCTTTATAACGGGCTGGTATTTGTTTGTATATTTTTTGGGTTTAAAAATTTCTTTTTAAGACCCGATTGGCTTCCACTCGTTTTGATATGTGGAGGCGTATTTTTAGCAGGCTTCATTTTTAAAACACGGCAAAGTATACTGCTATTTAACATCGACTACATGGTGGCAATCATTTGGTTATTGGTTGGCATATTCTATAAATCAAAAAGTGTATACACCCCTGATAACCCACATGAATAACACCGAACTTTTAACCCTTATAACTCAACTACGCTCTGTGGCCGATGTTGGCTTACTTTACGCCAAAAACGAATATGATATTGAGCGCTACAATGAGTTACAACATATCAGCATTAAGATGCTGGATAATGTTACTGGTTGGGGCGCTGAAGATATTAAACTAAACTTTCCGATGCCGTCCGATTATCCTACCGTAAAAGTGGATGTGCGCGGGATGCTGCTTAATGCGGAGAACAAAATATTGCTGGCAAAGGAAAGCGCGGATGGCAAATGGTCGTTACCGGGTGGATGGGCAGATATTGGCTATAGTGCAAAGGAAGTGATCATCAAAGAATTTGAGGAAGAAACCGGACTTACTATAGTTCCCGAACGATTGCTTGCTGTATTTGATAAAAAGATGCACCCTCATCCCCCACAGCCATTTTATGTATATAAGATGGTGTTTTACTGCAAAGCACTTTCAAGCAGCCTTAATAAGGGCTTTGATGTACTTGATGTGGCGTATTTCGATATCAATAACCTCCCGGACCTGTCTGAAGACAGGATTCTGAAAAGCCAGATTGAATTACTATACCAGAAGATAGTAACAGGAGATTTGACTGCGGAAGTGGATTAATGTAACTTATATCATTGAAGGTACAGAGAGATTGTAAAAAACTTTTTGTCATCCTGAACGCAGTGAAGGATCTGTTATTCGCTATGCATGTTCGCCCTGTATAGTCTACGAATAGATACTTCACTGCGTTCAGCATGACAAACCCTTTAAAACATTTTTACCTTTTAGGACCTCGCAACTACTAATTTACTGCAAACTCACAGATGCCGCCCCTAACTTTGGCAAAGCCTTTTTATTAGCGGGCAAGGCCTGGTACTTTTTGTAAGCGTCATTGATGTACGCTGTCATTGATGGTGCATTATTATTTTTGAGGAAAGCATAGCTTGGCCTGTATATCGACATGAAGTTCTCCAGCTCCGCGCCGCGTAGTGGCACCACACTTCTTACGTAATCAACGTTAAAAGCTTCATCTATCTGCCTTTCTTCTTCTTCATGCTGAAAATATCTTTTTAACCGCCGTGCATCCTTACCCTCTTTACTAAACCAGGTGGATGGCGACATTACCGAAACCCTGCTTTTGGTATAAACTTCCGGATATTCTTTATGTGGATCAAAAGCCTCGCGGGTGGCCGTTACGTTAACCTGCCTCAATGATATGGTTTGCGATACCATTTCCACGCGTTTGGGCCGCAAATCTGTAACATATAATGTATCGGATACAAAACCTGGTGAATTGAATATTAGTGTATGACCCGTTAGGGTACGAATGCTGAAATTACCGTTATTATCTGTTATAGTGATCTGTTTGTTATTAACGTCCTTCACAAAAACATTAGCCAGTTTCTCGCTCTTACTTTTTTCGTACACCGTTCCTTTGAGTACATCCTGCGCATGCACAGTTGCGGTAATAAAAAGAAAGGCTACACATATAATACTCGTTACTTTCATAGAAGTGGATTTAAGCTGTAAATTAAACCTATTTTTTGTGTGAATGGTTTTCAATTTAACATATTTACCTTTTTGTAGTGTATAAATTACAAAAGGGTGAGGCAGGAGTTGAAATAACATGGAAAAAATACCGGTTCATTACAGCTGTAAAACACCAATTACATTTGTAATCTTTCCCAAATATATGATTTAGACTATTAGGTTATTTTTGGGTAAATTTGATTACAAAATACAAAGATGGATACATTGCTGATTGAAGTAACTAATCAACACGCATACAATTTACTTAAAGAACTTGAAAAATTGCATTTGATTAAGGTGCTTAAAAACACTTCCTCTCCTAAACAAAAGCTATCTGACAAATTTGCCGGCAAGTTACCAGCTCCCGATGCTGCAAAACTTCAGGAGCATATAAAGCAAAGTCGTAAAGAATGGAATTAATGATTTCAAAAAAACCGGTGGCTTAAAAATCATTAATCTCTGGACCATAGCGGCCACTAAATAAAAAACATCTAATCGGGCATCCATATATCGAACGATGCCATAAAAAAACCGCCCCATTGTTCATGAAGCGGTGAAATTGGCAATATATAAGTTTTGTCCCGGTAATGGTTGGGGAGTGGTTAATACCTGTTTACTTTAAAATCAGATATGCCACCACTCATATGGATATATATTTTGTTTTTTGCTGCATCAAAGCCTGCAGTTTCATAAGTGTTATTATTCTTTTTATCAAACCCTTCAAACTCGTTAGATGACAAGCCGGTGTTGGCATTTATGCTGCACGCCGCATTCTTGGGCACACTTATGGTAACTTCGGATACCCCGGTTGCAACTTCAACATTGGTGGTTTCTAACGGGGCACCCAGTTTTACACCAAATGATGCTGCACCGCCTTTTAAAGTTACACTTTTAATTTTAAATTTTGATAAATCAAAGTCCAGTTTTGTTGCACCAGTTTCCACATAAATATCCCAGATAGGATTTGGATTAAGCTTGATGTTAGCGAGGTTTGATTTATTGTCGTTAGAGTCAAAATGCCACCCTTTGTTATTTTTCATCTTCAGATTTAATACATAAACCGAATCCTCCTTGCTGGTATTAAACTCATACTTACCATAAAACTCCTTTGTTTCGGCCTTAAACAGTTGGCTTGTGGTATCGTTAAGTGTATAAGTGGTACCGCCACCACTGATGTTAAGGCGGGCCAGTTTGGCATCTGGGGTATATTCTTTATTAAATATACTGCTGCCTTCAATTTTCACAACGCCGTGGTCGGTACTGGTGCTGTCGCTATCATTGTCGCCATCACCATTATCATCGTTGTTGTTTCCATCGAAATGAACAAAATCACCCGGCCAAAAATTATACCGATCGCCAAAGCGGCCAAAAAGCAATAGTGCAAAACCGGCAATTACCACGCTAAGTTTTAAAATTGTTGCCAGTGGCGATTTATTACCTGCAAACACCAGGTTTACCCCGCCTATAATTAAAAATATAGGCCACAGGTGTAATATATTTATCCAATGGAAATCAATAATATCAAAATTGTGGAGCAGAAATATGGCTCCTATACATACCAGGATAGTACCCGGGATTAGTTTATCGCTCTTCATGATCTTATATGGTTGGAGGGGTGTCTGTAAAATTGTCGTCTTTTTTCTCTTCAGTGTTCAGAGATTCGTCAGTTGCTTTAACTTCCGGCCCCTTATTGGCATTTTGAAAATCTGTTTCCCATGGTTGCTTTTTTTGACCAGATACGATGACTGCCAAACCAACCACTATTAAAATAGCCGGCCATAATTTAGCAACGTGCCAAAAGTAAAAAACATGCAGCTCATGAAGCAGGAATGATGCGCCAAAGAATATCAGTATGCATCCAAAAATAACGCCTGCGGTTGATGATGATTTCCGGGGAGGCACAGCTTCAAATGGGTTATATTGTTGCTCTGGCGGTACCCTGTAATCAACACCAGGGCTATATGGTTGTTCTGGTGGCACCCTGTAATCAACATTCGGGTTATAAAAATTGATCCCTTTTTTTGGTAGCACTATCCATAGCACAACGTAGGCCATCAGCCCGGTGCCCATAAATATAAATGTGAGTAAAAACAAGGCCCTGATAATAGCAACATCCATATCAAAGTATTCGGCCAGCCCGGCGCAAACACCGCCTATTTTCTTCCGGTATTCATCCCGGTAAAGTTTCTTTTCCATAATTTTATTTTAAATCGTTCAAGTTTGGGTTTGTTTGATGATATAAAAGTACAGCGGACAGCTAAAAACACCTATACAATATAGGTTAGTAGGGGCAACAAGTCGGTGAATTGCCGGGTTTTGGCGGTGAAACTCCCCGTTGAAAAAGCGCCATCTATGAGCTACTACCAAATGCCGGGTATTTACAGTTTTTTATATCTGTCCCGGCGCCGGTTTAATGATTATCTCATCAACATTAGCCCCGGCACTCATCCTGTATATATTGATGATTGCCGATGCGATGTCTTCTGGTAAAACCATTGTGTTTTTATCTACAACTGCATCCTTCCATGAATCCGTTAACGTCGATCCCGGAATTATCGCGGTCACCTTTACACCATGCTCCTGCATTTCAAGCCTCATTACCTTGGTTAGACCTAACAGCGCATATTTTGTTACGCTATACGTACCTGCCTGTGCAATAGGGTTTAACGATGCTACCGAGCATATATTAAAAAAGTGTCCCTTGCGTGCGGCTATCATGGTTTTACCAAAAAAACGATATAGCTCATAGGTAGGCATAAGGTTAGTATTCAACTCCTTTTGAAAAGTATCATCGGCATCATCCAGTATACTTGATGGAATGAACATGCCCAAATTATTCACAACTACATCAATAAAACCAAGGTCATGCTGCGCGGCGGCGGCAAAATCAAGCAGCTGGCTTTTGTTGCTGCCATCGGCTACCTTAGCTAAAACCTTAATATTGGGATTAACCCCCAGCAGCTCGTCCTTAAATTCCAATAATTCTTTTTCATTTCTGGAACAAATGGCTACGTTTAATCCTTCATTAGCAAAAGCTATGGCAATGGCACGGCCCATGCCTTTTGTGGAACCTGTAATAAGGGCGTTTTTCATCATAATAATGTTCTTTAATTGTTCTTTAATTTAAATACCCGGACTAATAAGGGTGATTTTTTATTTTATACCTGTTGAAGCTTTACTATGCTAAATTACGTAAGCTAAAATAATGGCTGGTAAAAAGCCCCTATTTTAGGCAATTAAACAATAGCGAATGGTAAGCTAAATTTAAAAATGTAATTTTATCCAATTTTTAATACATAACAATGATTCAAAGTTTAGGCAGATATATCCTCTTACTACGATTAAGTTTCCGTAAGCCCGAAAAATTCACCGTATACTGGGCCGAGGTAATGCGCGAAATGGTTTCAGCCGGTATTGGCTCATTAGGCATTATCATGATTATTTCTCTTTTTATTGGTGCAGCAGTAACCATCCAAACCGCCTTCCAGTTGGTAAGTCCACTAATTGCAAAATCGGTAGTGGGTGGTATTACCCGGGATAGTATGGTTCTTGAATTTAGCCCTACCATTTCATCTTTGGTACTAGCAGGCAGGGTTGGCTCAAGTATGGCATCCCAAATAGGCACCATGCGGGTAACCGAGCAAATTGATGCTTTGGAGATCATGGGGGTAAATGCGCCGGGCTATTTGATATCACCTAAAGTAATTGCTGGTGTAAGCATGTTCCCGCTGCTGGTAATTGTTTCTGTGTTATTAGGATTTATGGGTGGATACATTGCCTGTTTTTCTTCAAGTGAAGTGACCACTGATGATTTCATGATCGGCCTGTCTGATGGTTTTAACTCAGTTATTATTACTGTATGTATGGTTAAAGCGGTTGTGTTTGGTTTCATCATCACTACCATTTGCAGCTACCAGGGCTTTTATACCAAGGGCGGCGCCCTTGAAGTAGGCCAGGCGGCAACCCGCGGTGTGGTTTATAGCTGTGTAATGATTTTATTGTTCGATTTAATAATTTCCCGCCTATTTTTATGATAGAAATCAAAAACATCCATAAAACATTTGGCGAACACGAAGTTCTTTCTGGTATAAGCGCAAATTTTAAACCCGGTGTCAATAACCTCATCATCGGTGGATCCGGATCAGGTAAAACAACCTTATTAAAATGCATCGTAGGTTTGCATGAACCTACCGAAGGTGATGTGCTTTTCAATGGCGAAAACTTTACCGATATGGGCTTTGAGGAACGGGTTCCTATTCGTACCCATATTGGAATGCTTTTCCAAAACTCAGCGCTGTTTGATAGTATGACAGTGGAGGAAAACATCATGTTCCCGCTAAACCTGTTCACCAACCAAAGCAAAGCCGAAAAACGTGAAAGGGCCAACTTTTGCCTCGAAAGGGTTAACCTGGCAGGTAAAAATAAACTGTACCCATCTGAACTTTCTGGTGGTATGAAAAAGCGTGTGGGTATAGCAAGAGCCATATCCATGCAACCAAAGTATTTGTTTGTTGATGAGCCAAACTCGGGTCTCGACCCAATGACCTCTATCCTGATTGATGACCTGATAAGTGAGCTTACCGAAGAATACCAGATCACTACGGTTGTGGTTACACATGATATGAATTCGGTAATGGGTATAGGTGATCATATTTTGTTCCTGCACCAGGGCAAAAAATGGTGGGAAGGCAGCAACAAAGAAATTGCCCACACCGATAATAAGGAGCTTAACGACTTTGTATTTGCCAGCAAGTTCATGAGAGCGGCTAAAGCCAAACTATAATAGTATCAAGTAGTTAGTATCAAGTATCAAGATTTTTGATCGGCGCGACAATGAGATATAAGACCTCGACACTCTTAAAAAAATACTAATTTTGTGCCACACAAGTGCAGCTGTCTTGATACTTGATACTAACTACTTGATACTGATATAATAAACATGCACAATTTCAAGGAGCTAAAAGTATGGAAAGCTGGCATTGAGGTATCCAAAACTACTTTTCAATTGTGCAGAACATTTCCGTCCGAAGAAAAGTATGGATTAATTTCTCAAATGGTTCGTGCAGCCATTTCAATCCCATCCAATATTGCAGAAGGTTGTGGAAGAAAGTCGAATAAAGAATTACATCAATTTTTAAACATTGCTTTGGGTTCCTCTTTTGAGTTGGAAACCCAGTTTATTATTGCAAAAGAGTTTAATTATATAACCACGGAAACTTTAGATAGAGTTTGCATACAGATCAACGACATTCAAAAGATGATCTACGGATTGCAAAAAAGCCTCACTAATTAGTATCAAGTCGCAAGAGTTTTTTGGGGATAGTATAAAGTCGCAATTTCAAGGTTTTGATCGAATTGATTATAAGGCAATTGGATTAGCAAATCTTTTATCCAAAAAAAGATACTAAATTTGCGCCACACAAGTGCAGCTGTCTTGATACTTGATACTAACTACTTGATACTAAAAAATGATTCAACTATTAACCCCGACGCACTGGAAAGATTACGAGCTGATTGATTGCGGCGATTTTGAAAAGCTTGAGCGTTTTGGCAATACCGTACTGATACGCCCCGAGCCGCAGGCAGTTTGGAGCAAAAGCCTCCCCCCTTCTGAATGGCAGCGCCTGCACCATATTAAATTTAAAGGCCGCTCTGCCACTGCAGGCGACTGGATAAAAAAAGATCCTAAAACTCCCGACCGCTGGCACATTGAATATAAAAACAATGATGCTGCCATTAAATTCCGTTTGGGCTTAACTTCCTTTAAACATCTTGGAATATTCCCGGAGCAGGCTGTAAACTGGGATTACATTACCCAAAATATTAAACGCTTCAAAACACCACAGCCAAAAGTGCTTAACCTTTTTGCTTACACTGGCGGGGCATCATTAATTGCGCAGGCTGCGGGTGCCGATACCACACACGTGGATTCAATTAAACAGGTGGTTACATGGGCAAACGAAAACCAGGAGATCTCGGGCTTAAGCAATATCCGCTGGGTGGTTGAGGATGCACTTAAGTTTGTAAAGCGCGAATTGAAACGTGGCAAAAAGTACAATGGCATTATCCTTGACCCACCAGCTTACGGCAATGGGCCAAATGGCGAAAAATGGAAGCTGGAAGATAATATCAACGAGATGATGGCCGATGTGATTCAACTGTTGGATCCTGAGGAGCATTTCCTGATCCTGAACACCTATTCGCTTGGCTTTTCATCGGTGATCATAGAAAATCTGATTAAAAGCGCACACCCAAAAGTAGAAAACCTGGAGATTGGTGAACTTTATTTACAAGCCACAGCGGGTTCAAAATTACCACTGGGCGTTTTTGGAAAGTTTTATAAAGTTAAAAGTAATTAATTTTCAATATCTATATTTGCGGCAAACTAAACCAGCTTTAGTTTCTTTATAAGTTGCTGAAAATTAGTTTAATTTACATTACATCTTACACACACATCTGCCATTTACCGAACGTCGACACATGAAATTAAAAAACGTCCTATTATCAGCCACCATCGTCTTATCATCCATTATAGTATTGCCCGGTTGCTCGCAAAGCGACGGCGCAGGCAAAAAAGAAGATAAGAAACCAGCTACTGCTAAAGATTCGGCCAAAGCCGAAGAAGCGGATACGCTCAGTGTAAAAAAATCAGATTATCCGCCTTTAGATAAGGCAAAGTATGATACTTTGTTAAAATTTAATGCTCATGGCGATACTTCTGGCAGATGGCCGGTTAAAAATACCCCATACCCTAATGGCGGTGCAATTTTGCCCTTCAAACGTGTAGTTGCTTTTTATGGCAATCTTTACTCCAAAAAAATGGGTATTTTGGGCGAGTTGCCCCCTAAAGAAATGCTTGCCAAATTAAAGGGCGAAGTTAAACATTGGGAAAAGGCCGATCCTAAAACACCTGTACAGCCTGCCCTGCATTACATCGCTGTAGTAGCACAAGGCGACGGTGGTAAAGACGGTAAATACCGTTATCGCATGCCATTTAAGCAGATAGACAGTGTATTGGTTTTAGCAAAAAAAGCACATGCAATTGTATTTTTAGATGTACAGGTGGCTTTAAGCAACATACAGGCTGAGCTACCATTATTTGAAAAATATTTATCAATGCCACAGGTTCATTTTGGTATGGATCCTGAGTTTTCGATGAAAGACGGAAGCAAACCAGGCCGAAAGATAGGTACCTATGATGCTGCAGATATTAACTATGTATCAGACTACCTCGCTAAAATTGTAAAGAAAAACGGCATACCTCCAAAAATCCTTATCGTACACCGTTTCACTAAAAAAATGGTAACCAATTACAAAAACATCAAACTGCATAAAGAAGTGCAGTTGGTTATGGATATGGATGGCTGGGGCGAACCTGATCTTAAAACAGGAACTTACCGCTACTTTATTAACCAGGAGCCAGTTCAATTCACCGGATTTAAATTGTTTTATAAAAATGATATCAAAAAAGCCCCTCACCACATGCTAACACCAGAGGAGGTTTTATCAAGATACAAACCGTACCCTATTTACATTCAGTACCAATAAACAGGTCACTACAAGTAGCCTGAGTTAAAAGCCTTAAGTCATGAATATTTATATATTTTTGATTTAAGGCTTTTTTATTAAATCAATATTTTCAACATTCAACAAACTAATTCAAATGATGATTAAATGGGGCATTATCGGTTGCGGGCGCATTGCCCATAGGTTTATGCAAGGTTTAAATGATGTGGCTGATACCCAACTGGTATCGTCATGGTCGCGCAGATCTTCAACCGTTAACGCTTTTGTTGCACATCATGGAGGCTTAGCCTGTTCAAGTATTGATGAATTACTGGCAAGTGATATTGATGCGGTATATATAGCCACCTTACCCGATAGCCATGCGGCCTATAGCATAGCCGCCCTTAAAGCGGGCAAACATGTGCTGTGCGAAAAACCGGCCACCGTAAATTTATCCGAGTTGGATGAGGTTTTAGAAGTAGTAAAATCAACCGGCCTTTTATTTATGGAAGGAATGAAACCTCCCTTCTATCCGTTATACACCCGTTTAAAAGAATACCTCGCTACAGATCCTATTGGCCCTGCAGGTTATGTACGTGCCGGATCGGCCGTGGCAGATTGCCCGCCCGATCATCCAAATTACAACCTCGAACTGATTGGCGGCAGTTTAATGGGCATTGGCATTTACGAAGCATTTTTGGCGATAGACTGGCTTGGCGAACTACAGGATATACAAACCATGGGTCGCTTTGGCGAAACAGGTATTGATATGTTTGCCATATTTCAAACCATGCACAAAGGCGGTTATTCGCAATTATATGCCGGGTTTGATCTGCATGGCAAAGGCGACGCGCTTATAGCCGGTCCACTGGGTCATGTGACCATCCATAAAAACTGGTGGAATCCTGCCCGGGCCACTATTGATTACCTGGATGGCCGCAGTGTAGAGATCAATGAGCCATTTACGGCTGGTGGCTTAAACTATGAAATTATCCATTTTTGCGATCTGATCAGATCAGGTGCAACAGAAAGCCCCATTATTCCCCACCAAATGTCGCGGCAGATGATTGATATGATCGACCGGGCCCGGGCACAGGTTGGGTTGAAATATCCGTTGGAGAAATAAAACTAAAACTTATTGGAATTGAGTACCGGATTCTGGCTGGCATTTACCTGGTAAGTGTAGATGGTATTTTGCTCATCTATCTCCACTATTCTATATCCCTTGTAATCGGTACCCCAGTTGCCTCCAATATGTGAATCAAAAAAGTGCGGAAACTTGTTGCCGGTATAACGCACCCCATCCAGCAAATGATCGTGCCCATGAAATGCGGCCTTTACATTTGGATAGCTATGCAGCAGTTCGATGGTTTCGGGGCAATCTGTAAAAACATCATTTTTAGTCCAATTTATTGGTGGAATATGCAGTATAACCAATACAATTTTCTTGCTGGCAAATTTATCCAGCGATGCTTTAATAAAGGTATTATCAGGACACACATACGTCCCTTTGGTATCGGCAGTATTAGCTAATACAAACGCGATATCACCAAACTCAATAGTATATTTATCCTCGTACCCAAAATTCTTCTTCCAAACAGAGGCATCTGCAAAATCATGATTGCCGGGAATGGTATGATAAGGCACACTCAGCTTATCAAGGTAAGTACTTTTGATTTCGGGTAGCAGGTCGGGGTGGTTATGCACCAGGTCGCCGTTTACAATCACCATATCCAGGTGATTTTTAGCATGATCATCATTTAGCCATTTCACCATGTTGCCGGTGTTGGTAGCAAAATCGGTACCCGGCTGCCCGTAGTGAATATCAGATGCCAGTGCAAAACGAAGCTTGAGTTTTGTTTTACGCTCGCGCTGATAACTGTTACCAACATTTGCAAAAGAATTAACAGCAGGCAACAAAGTTAAAGCCGCTATGCCAGTTAAGCTTGTGCCAATAAAATCTCTACGGTTGCTCATGATTTGTATAAAATTAACAGTCAATACTTTAAAAAAATATAAAGTTTTTATGTTCTATCCTTGCTCCTTTGTCCAAAAATCCTTTGTCTAAAGTCCTTCATCTAAAAGTCCTTTGTCCAAAAATCTTACTTCACTATCACCCACCTGTTCACTGTATTCAATTCCCCTTCAATGCAAACCTTATAAAACCCCGAAGGCATATTTTTAACATCAACTAAGGCATGCTCTGCAGCAACAGGAACTTCAGCCAATAATTTATACTCATCGGCTTTCCCTTCCTTATAGTTATTGGCGGCAGCTACCCATATCTTCACTTTACCTTTAGCATCCATAGCTTTCCAGCTTACATCAAGCGCGCCTTGTATTAAACTAACTTCGGGCCGGGCAACAGATATAGTGCCAATTAATGGGATGCCGTCCAACTCGCGCAATTGTGCTTCCGGCACTTTTACATTTAAAAAGCTGTTGATGGATGGCGTAATATCTACTATGCCCGGCGTATAATATTTGGCGTAATTATTAAGCGGTTTATAATTGGTAACCATCCAGGTGTTGCGCTGACGGTCGCTTTGGCCGCCGTGGTTTTTGCCCGTTTGCTCATCGCGACCATGATCGGTAGTGATAAATATCAGCCAATCCTCCTTAAAGTTTTTTTGGCGGTATTGAATAGCCTGCCAGATACGGCCAACCTGCGCATCCATTTTCTCAATGGCATCATAATATTGCGGACTATCGCCATACTTGTGCCCCATATCGTCGGTATACTCCAGGTACACCCATGAAAGATCGGGTGCTTTATCCTTAATGCAAGAGGCGGCAGAGGCAGCCACCTGCTCATCAATCAGGTGCATATAGTTGCCGGCTTTATCATGCGGAAACTTTATTGTATCCAACTCAAAACCATCATAAGCATAATCCGGGTGGATATTGCCCGCCTCGGGCAGATTGTCGCCAATGAGCTTGGTGCGGTTATCCGTCCAGCTGGAAAATACAGCAGTCTTTTTAACTGGGTAGGCATTCTTAAACATCCTGAAGATATTCCAGTAATTATAGTTTGGTGCTTTAATATCGTTACCCCAAACGTTATGCTTATTTACCCAGGTTGCTGTAAGCAGGCTATTATATCCATTTGCAGATATGGTAGGTGTTTGCGAATAACCACCCTTTTCGCCGCCAACATGTGCCCGCAGGTAAGTGCCCTGGCCGGCTATTAATTTCAAATTCGGGGTATTCAACTTTTCAATCACATCGGCAGGGATGCCATCAGCAATAATAAATACCGCTTTCTTAACACGGGGTTGGGCGTTTGCTCCCATAGTCACCGCACAAAGCAGGCTTACAAATAATAATTTAAAAGGGTTTTGCATTTTAGTTGAATGATGTGCGAAGCTAAGATGAATAAAAAATTGCTGGGTTAATAAATTGTTATGGTTTTGTATAATGGAATTATCTCTCGCCTCTTTTCTATATTTACACACGTAACCATATGAATCAAAACAACACAGCAAATCAAACCAAATGGCTGTACCTGTTTATTGGGATAGCAGTTGTTATAAATTTTAGCGGCTTGTTTACTACCATTATGGGGCCGGATGCAAATTTGTATGCCACTATTGCCAAAAACATGGTGTTGCGCAACAATTACAGCAGCCTGTTCGCCTGGAACAGCGACTGGCTGGATAAGCCGCATTTTCCGTTTTGGGTTACCGCTTTGTTTTTTAAATGTTTTGGGTTTAAAACATGGGCCTATAAGCTACCCGGTATTTTGTTTATGATGATGGGTGTAGCTTATACCTATCAGTTTGCCAAAGATCTCTATAATAAACAAATTGCACTTTGGGCGGTGCTGATATTGCTTACCGCCCAGCACATCATCCTATCCAATACCGATGTTAGAGCCGAACCTTATTTAACCGGGCTCATTATTGCAGCTGTCTATCATTTTTATAAAGCCCAACCCGGCATCAGCTTCCGGCATTTAGCGCTGGCCAGCCTGTTTACCGCATGCGCACTGATGACCAAAGGCATGTTCGCGCTTATTACCATTGGGGGCGCTATTGTAGGTCACCTGCTTATCACCCGGCAATGGAAAAAATTATTTCACTGGCGATGGTTGCTTGCCGTGGTATTGATCCTGGTATTCATACTGCCCGAGATTTGGAGCCTGTACCAACAGTTTGATCTGCATCCCGAAAAAGTAGTGTTTGGACATACGGGCGTATCAGGCATCAGATTCTTTTTTTGGGATAGCCAGTTCGGTCGTTTTTTTAATACCGGCCCCATCAAAGGGAGTGGCGATCCAGGTTTTTTTATCCATACTTTGCTATGGGCATTTTCGCCATGGTCGCTTTTATTGTTTGCAGCCATATTCCAGTTTATTAAAAAAGGAGTTAAAAATGTACAGGCGCAGGAGTGGTATTGCATCTGCGGATCCTTGATCACCTTTCTGCTGTTTTCAGCCTCCAAATTCCAGCTGCCGCATTACCTCAATATCGTATTTCCATTTTTTGCCATTATAACGGCACAATACTTGTATAATTTAACTTCGCTAAAAAGCATACAAGCTGTGCGTTTAACACAAACCGTGGCGATAGTGTTCCTGCTAATGGTTTTGGGTTTACTCGAATACTTTTTCAGGCCCGAGACCTTTGGCTGGCTATCAGGACTCATCATTGCCATATTTATATTGCTGCTGATATTTTTACCACAGAAAATATCCACAGGAATACAGCAAACCATTTACCGCACCCTTTTAGTATCCTTTATAGTTAACTTGTTTTTGAACCTGTGCTTTTATCCCTCGCTACTTCGCTACCAAAGCGGCAGTGAGGCCGCCATCTGGATAAACCATAACAACCCCGTTAAATTCCCTGTTTATATAGATGCCGGTCAGTTTCATGATGATATGAACTTTTACCTGGATGCCCCATTTACAGAAATTAACACCAACAGTACAGATACCCTGCCGGGCCCGGTGCTGCTTTATACCAGTGCCGATGCGATGAGCAAATACATGAGTAAAGGGTGGAATGTAAAAGTTGTTAAAGTTTTAAAAGCCTTCCCGGTTACCCGCCTCTCCCTTCCTTTTTTAAACAAAGCTACCCGCGATAAAGAATTGTATCCCATGGAAGTAGCTATCGTTAGTTCGCAAAAAAAATAAAATTCCTGTTGCATTCTGGTTCCCTATTCACTTCTCAAACTTTTTACCGGGCTATCCAGGGCAGCTTTTATGGTTTGTATTGTGATTAATATAGCTGCAACCAAGGTAAGGCCAACAATAGCAACCATAAATGGATTTAGGGTAATGGCTATTTTATAGGCATAATTATTAAGCCAGTTATTCATCATTAAATAAGCCAGCGGGCAGGCCACTAAACAAGCAATCACTATAACTCCTAAAAACTCTTTTATAAACAGGCTGATGATTTCTGCAACCGATGAACCTAATACTTTGCGGATACCGATCTCCTTAGTACGCTTCTGGATACTTAGTGATATTAGCCCCAATACACCCAACAGTACAATAATCACCGCTAAAACTGTAGCAATATAAGCGGCCTGCTTTAACTGAATCTCCGACTGATAAACTTTTTTAAGGGCATCGTCCATAAAGCTATATTCAAAGGGCGCACCGGGTAAAAGCACCGCCCACTTTTTTTGTAGCGCAGTAATGCTTTGCTGCATGTTGCCTGGCTTTAGTTTGATAGAAAAATACCGGTAATAAGTGGTGTAATTAACGTTCATAAAAGTAATGGGCGATATCAGATCATGCATCGACCCAAAATGAAAGTCGGCCGTTACACCGCAAATAATGAGCGGAATATTACTGCCCTGCTGCATCATCTTTTGACCTATGGCGTCATCGGGAGTTTTATATCCCATTATTTTAGCTTGTGTTTCGTTAATCACTACCTGTGTTGTATCTGCCGGGATAAAAACCGGCTTAAAAAAGGTGCCGGCCCTCATGGGGATATTGTAGGTGGCGGCGTATTGATTATCAACCATTAAACCCGTTGCAGTGATTGCTTGCGCGGGGTTCCCTCCTTGCTTGTACACGGTATAATTGCCACCGTTTTGTCCGTTTGGGATATCCCATGAAAGCGAAACACTGCTTACCTCTGGCATCTGCATCAGCTGATCTTTTACCGATTGCATTTTTTGCACCCCTTTTACCGACCAATCCCTTGGTAGCTGGGCATACACTACATAATCTTTATTGTAACCCAGCTTGCCGTTAAAAAACAGGTTTATTTGCTGCGAAATGATAAGCGCACCAATAAATACGATGGCCGCAGTACCAAACTGAAAACCCACCAGCGTTTTGCGGAATAGCACACTCTCCTTTACCGATGCCAGCTTCCCTTTTAACGAGTCGACTGATTTCAATGCGGATAACACCAACGCCGGGTAAATACCTGCCAATATCCCCACAAACAGGGCAAACAAAAAAGGTATCGCTATAAAATAAACCGGGAAGGCAAACAGTCCGGTGATTTGCTCGCCAAGCACATTGCTAAAATATGGCCTCGCCAGGGCGTATAACACCAGGGCAATCACGGTTGCAATTAAAACCATGAGCACCGATTCGGTTAAAAACTGCCAGATGAGCTGGCCGCGTAAACCACCTAATACCTTGCGGATGCCCATCTCCTTCATTCGCCCGGATGAGCGGCCGATACAGATGTTCACAAAATTGATGATAGCCATCAGCAAAATAAACAGCGCTATGTACCCCAATGTATAACACATGGTTTTAACGGTGCCGCCCCATCCTTCAAGGTAATAATCTGTAAGTGGTACCGCTACGTTTGTAAGGCTTTTGCTGATATCTGCCGGTGCGTTCTTCTTCATCAGCTCACGCAGCGGCCTTTCCAGGTCCTTTGCGGTAACACCATCTTTTAATTCAACATAGCCTACGGTGCTAAAGTTTGTCCACCCTTCCAGGTTGCGTTTAAAGTATTTTGCCGAGCTGGCCGTAAAAAAGAAATCAGAATTATTGTTTTGATCAAGGTTAGTCACCGAGTTTTTGGGCACATTATCCAATACCCCGCTGATCACAAAATCGTGCTTTTCTCCGCCAAAGCTTTCAAAGTTGATGGTTTGCCCAACAACATCCAGCTTACCAAAATACTTCAAAGCCATTTTTTGCGTAAGCACCACCGAGAAGGGATCATTCATGGCGGTTTTAGCATCACCATATAATAACTTTAATCCATACATCTTTAGCAGCGTGCTATCACCCAGCTGCAGGCTCTCTCTAAAATGCATATCGCCCCTGGATACATTAGTGGTAACCCCATCAAAATGATAATAATTAGCTACCAGGTTAGGGTAGTTATCCTTTAGCGCTCTTGGCATCTGCCCTGCCGAAGCAATTTCATTACCCTGGCCCGGATCTTTCCACCGGCTTGTTAAAATATACTGGTTCTTAAAATTTTTAAGCTGATGGTTTACCTGTAGCTGCCCCCAGATGTAGGCACCAATAAGTAAGGTAAAGGCAATGCCTACCGAAAGACCGAAGATATTGATCAATGAAAAAGCTTTGTTTTTCCAAAGGTTACGCCAGGCCAGTTTAAAGTAATTCTTCAGCATAGGTTTTCTTATTATCCAATAAAGATAATGGCATTAATTAACGTAAGTAGCTGTGTTAACATAATTTAACACATTTGGCCGTTGGTATTTCGCTGTGCTGTTATTTGTTCCGGGTTAATATATTATTATTGATACAACCTATTATCTGCTTGCTACTTAGAAATTAAAATACCTAAATTTACTAATCCCCAACTACCAAAATCATAACAAATAAATCTATGGAACGCCGTAAGTTTTTAATGAACACAGCCCTTACTGCAGGCTCAATTGCATTATTCGGAAAAAGAAGTCTGGCATCAATACTGGCCGATCCAACTTTTCAGTTTAAAACGTTACGTGGTAATGTTGGCATGTTTGCCGAAAAGGGCGGCACCATTGCCTGGCTGGCAAACAAGGAAGGTATTGTTGTGGTTGATACTGAATTTCCGGAGCAGGCTACGCACCTTATTGCTGAGCTGAAAAAACAATCAGACAAACCTTTCAAATGGCTCATCAATACCCATCACCACGGCGACCATACCAGCGGCAACATCGCATTTAAAGGTATAGCCCAAAATGTAGCGGCCCACGCCAATTCGCTTACCAACCAAAAAGCATCGGCAGCCAAACAAAATAACGACGATAAACAACTATACCCCGATATTACCTATACCGATAAGTGGAAAACTAAGGTAGGTGATGAGCATATCACCGCCCATTACTTTGGCGCGGGCCATACCAATGGTGATAGTTTTATACACTTTGAAAACGCCAACGTTGTACACACCGGCGACCTTGTATTTAATCGCCGATATCCTTTTGTTGACCGCAGCGCCGGTGCATCATGCAAAAGCTGGATAACCACGCTGGAGGCAGCCACCAAGCAATTTGATAAAAACACCATCTTCGTTTTCGGCCATGCCTTTGATCCGCTTAAGGTAACCGGCACTATGGACGATGTAAAAGCCATGCAACACTTTATGGAAAGCCTGGTAACCTTTGTTGATACCAGCATTAAAGCAGGTAAATCAAAAGAAGAAATCATTGACTCTAAAAGTATTACCGGCGTAACTGAATGGCAGGGTGATGGTATTGAAAGAGGATTAACCGCAGCCTATGAGGAACTAAGCGCGTAGAAATTTGCCTGAACCAGGGTTTAAGAATCGTAAGGTTTTTAGCTTGCCCAATCAAAATCCAAAAATCTTATGAATCTGCTTAATCCTGGTTCAGTTTAATTTACTGAACCAGGAAATTTCCGGTTTGGCTCCTTTTAAAAAGAACGGCCCTCCTTATTGCGTTACCCATCAACAAATCGTGCTGATTAGTTTTCAATTACCATAACTAACCAATGCAGTAATGCGTAAACAGCGGTAATAAACTCATTACTTAACTCATTTCGTCCCCTAATCATCTCATCATGATTTGCAAATTCCGGCTGCAGTCATTCAAGTTTTGTGCCATTGTAGCACTTTGTTTGTGTGCCAGATCTGCCTTCAGCCAAAATTCCTTCGAAAAGGAGTTAAAACAACAAGTAGATTCATTTTTGGCCCCCGTTCCGGCTGTAGCCGCGCAGGGGGCATCACAGATAGAAAACGGAGATCTTTATCCCAGCGATGCCCCCATCGCACTTTTAACACCGACTGGCTTTGGCGGATATGGCACATATATTTTCGGCGGTTTGGGCGGAGCCTACCCGGAAGTATACAGAAATAACAAGGCCGACCTCATTGGTTCCATAGGTTTTTGTGTGGGCAATCCAGAATCGGCAGTAAACTTTGCAACCAGTTTGAACGTTACTGATGTACACCTGTTTCGTGACTTTTCTGGCAACTTCATCCTAAGCAGAAAGTTATTTGCCGGTACAAGCATTTCGGCAGGCGCCCTTCAAATGTTTGCTAATGATAGGCAATCAGACTCACCCGGATCAACGTTTTATATGGCTATCAGCCATGCTGTACAAACAATTCCATCGTTAACTCCCGGCTGCTCAAGGCTTAGTTATACCATTGGTTTAGGCAGTGGCAGGTTTTATGAAAAAAGCCCCATTGATATTGCTAACGGAAAAGGCACCCATGGTACCGCAATATTTGGCAGTATTTCATTTGAGGCGATAAGACATGTAAGCATAAATGCCGAATGGACAGGCATGAATTTAGCATTTTCGGCCGGATTAAGGCCTTTCAAAAACCCCATAAGCTTTGGCATAGGCATTGCTAACTTAACCAGGTATTCATCAAATAAAGCCAACATGGTTTTCTCTATTGGCTTACCCCTTTCACTAAACAGAACCCTGATCAAATAATAAAACTTAAAAATTACAGTGGCATCGATGTTTGTTTGATACCCTTGCTATTCGCCTTACTGGCGTAAGCCGGTTCAATATCCATCTTATTTATTCTGCAACTACCTCATTCTCTCCACAGAAGGGTTACTTATTCGCCTTTATCAGAATTAATAGTAACCAAAAAAAACAATTAAAATTCATGAAAACAAAAATTGTAACTGCGCTGCTGGCGGGCATTGTTCTGCTGGGCGCGTGTAAGGGAGGTGTATCCAAGTACGAAGCTGTTAATAACAGTAGCAGTTCGTCTGCAGATTCGGCCGCGGTAGATACCCGCACAGATTCATTGACAACAATAAACCCTAAACTGGTAAAAACTGCCGACATGCGCTTCAAGGTTCAAAACGTGCAGCAAACAGCCGAAAAAATCAGCGCCTTAACAATTAAGAACAGCGGAATGGTCATGCATCACCAAATGGAATCGTCTGTGCAGGGAGCGCAGGATTACCGCATTAGCGATGATTCTGTAAAGCGTGTATCAGCTTTTAGTACTACAGAAGAAATGACTGTTAAGGTCCCCTCTGATAAATTGAGTGATTTTATGCAGCAGGTAGCACATATGGGCATGTATGTTACTTACAGCAAAATGGATATCGACGATAAATCACTTGATTTTTTATCATCAAAATTAAAACTTAACAGCAGAAAAGAGCTGGTAGAGCAACAGAAAAAAGGGAAAATCACCATAAAAAACCCATTGAATGTATTGTTATTAAAAGATGATATGGTTGATGGGCAGATTGACAATATGAAAATTGACGCCGCTGTTAAGTTTAGCGTAGTAACCCTTAGCTTTTACCAAAGCAATACTATAGTGAACGAAACCATCGCAAATGATGACCCCTCGGCTTATCAACTGTCATTTAACAAACGTTTTGCAAATTCATTGCATTATGGCTGGTACCTGTTTACTCAACTTGTTTTGGGGTTAGCCAACTTGTGGGTGTTTATTTTAGCGGGTATTGGTGTGTGGATATTAATAAGGTATTATAAAAGAAAACACCCCACATTTTTAGGCTCGATAAAATCATAAAAATTAGTGGCATTTTCGCTAAACATTTCTATTTTTGCCAAAACATTAAATACGGTATCATGGAGTCAATGGAAAACGCCAATTCAGAGAAACATTACAAACTATTAGTTGTAGCTATTATCATAGGCATTGTAGGTGTATTTATCCGCTTTGCAGGTGATGAAAATACCCCATACTTTTCATGGATCGCCAATGTATTATTAGCATTAGGTGCCGGTATTGCTTTAAAAGCAGTTTTCGATATTATGAAATAATTTATTATTCAATATATAAAAAAAGCGTCAAGGTTATCCCTGACGCTTTTTTTATGCTTCATCTGCTCATCTCATATCCGTAATCTGCACATTTACTTCGGCTTATATTTCGATTGATTCAGGATCTTTTGCGCATCCTTATCAGCCATTAACTGTGGCAAGGTAACCTCAGGATGCTTATCCATATAGGCACGCACAATTTGCCAGCCCGTATATACAGCCAACTTTGGCGCCGATTCATTTCTCTCGCCCAGGCCCGGAGTAAACGGAGCTTCAGTAAGATATTTTTGAATTTTTGGATAATCGGTTTCGTACAATAGATTCTCCTCCAAAAAGTATCCCCATATTTTCGATTCAAAATCATTACACCATTTTAACTGGGTGGCGGTATAGCTAATTTTAGTTTTATCACCAACATCAGGTAATATCCTATCCATAAAATACATGATCTTACCGTTGTACACCATTTTTGATAGTAATGATTTATCATTATCATCTTCGGGAAACATATCCTCACGGGCAATGCCCTCAACCACACGGGGGGTAATATTATCGGGCGTAAAATGTCTTGATAAATAATGCGGAAACGCGCTGGTGATTGAAGGATAAAACCTGGAGTTGGCCCCCAAAAATAAATCAAGCCCTATAGCAAAATACCCGTCACCAATGGATGTTTGCGCCTGGAATCCAGACAGGTAAGCATAAACTTTCGGGATTCTCTTTTTGGGATAATAGTATTTAATGTATTTAAAAGCTTCTGTCAGTTCGGCATTCTGTTTATCCATATTTGGGTAAACAGCCTCTACGTCATGTTTCAGATCGTTATAAGCTTTACCTTTAAATACTTCGTGCAAGGTTTTAAAATAGGCAGTATCTCTTGTACTGCCGGCCTGCAAAACACGTTCAATAAAATCCTGGTAAAATGCCCCATACTTATTATGAAGAAAAATGGCTTGCTGGTTCATGCGCCCGGTGCGCATAGCATCAAAATCATGATCAAAGCGCTCTATCGTCACATCAAGGTTAATATTACTTACATCAACCTTTTTATTGCGCCCGCAGGCTGTCAAAATCAGGCCAATAAAAAAAAATAAGTAAATTTGTTTTGCTTTATACCGGGTAGTTATCATTTTTATCCTTTGAGCAAAAATAATTTTTATTTGCATTAATACGTTACTATACCATCTATGAAAATCGCATTAGCCCAGCTCAACTATCATATAGGTAACTTCGAATCGAACACAGCCAAAATTATTGATCATATTTTAGAGGCAAAGCAAAACGGTGCCGACCTTGTTGTATTTGCCGAACTATGCGTTTGCGGATACCCGGCACGCGACTTTCTTGAATTTGATGAGTTTATAGGTTTGTGCGATGAAGCGGCAAAAAAAATAGCTTCAGTATGTACAGATGTGGCCTGCATTATTGGTCTGCCCACTTTCAATAACAAAACAGAGGGTAAAGACCTTAACAACTCGGCATATTTTATTGAGAACGGTAAGGTTAAGGCTATAGTGAATAAAGCCCTGCTACCAAATTATGATGTATTTGATGAATACCGTTATTTTGAACCATCAACAGATTTTAACTGTATTGAATTTAAAGGCAAAAAAATAGCGCTTACCATATGCGAGGACTTGTGGAATACCATAGAGAACCCGCTGTACGTTACCCGCCCAATGGATATCCTCATTCATCAGCAGCCCGATGTAATGATCAATATCGCGGCTTCCCCATTTGCCTATAACCACGATGAGGTGCGGATTGATATTTTGAGCGATAATGCCAGCCGCTATAATTTGCCACTACTTTATGTAAACCAGGTAGGCGCACAAACCGAATTGATATTTGATGGTGGATCGCTGGTATTTGACAATACAGGTAAGCTTATAGATGAATTGCCTTATTTTGAGGAAAATATGGCTTATTACACCCTGGCCGATAACAACACCATAAGTTTTGAGCATACATCAACCCTAAAAACCGAACGCCCGAGTGATATTGACCAGATACACCAGGGAATTATTTTGGGGATCCGTGACTACTTTTATAAATCGGGCTTTAAACAGGCTATTTTAGGTTTATCCGGGGGGATAGATTCGGCCGTGGTTTGTGCTTTGGCTGCGGAGGCCTTAGGTCCGATGAATGTGATGGCCGTATTACTGCCTTCGCGTTTTTCAACAGATCATTCCCTTAAAGATGCAGAGGACCTTGTGAAAAACCTGGGCTGCAAAAGTGAAACGATAGCTATAAAACATATTACCGAAGCGATTGAGAGTTCCCTGCACCCGCAGTTTAAAAATCTTACATTTAATATTGCCGAAGAAAATATCCAATCGCGTACCAGGGCTGTTTTATTAATGGCGATGTGCAATAAGTTTGGTTATATTTTGCTAAACACCAGCAATAAAAGCGAAGCGGCGGTAGGTTACGGTACTTTATATGGCGATATGTGCGGAGGTATTTCCGTTATAGGCGATGTGTATAAAACGCAGGTTTTTGAATTGGCCCGCCACATTAACCGCAATAAGGAGATCATCCCGATTAACTCCATCGTTAAACCGCCATCGGCTGAGTTAAGACCCGATCAAAAGGATACCGACTCCCTGCCTGAATATGATATTTTGGACAAAATACTGGAAGAATATATTGAATACCGTCGTTCATCTGCAGAGATCATTAAAATGGGCTATGACGAAGCAACAGTTCGCCGGGTAATCAAGCTTACCAACTCGGCCGAGCATAAACGTTACCAAACACCGCCAATCTTAAGGGTTTCGCCAAAGGCTTTTGGTATGGGCCGCAGAATGCCGATAGTGGGTAAATATCTTTCGTAGATATATTCATTGAGTTTATCGATTATATGCATATTCGTATAAATATATGAGTTAATTTGCCATCTCATTATTTTGAAAATGCCTATATCCAAGTCAATGAATAAGCTATACTCCGCAATTTACTTTTTATTGTTTTTGCTGGGTACCACTACTGAGCTTTTTGCTCAACAACCATTGGTAAGCACCGCAAAAAAGGCCGAACTTGGCAATTTTTCATCCCAATTAAGAAACACTTACACCGTGGGCAGGCAACAGGCCCTGTCATTAGCCGGTAAACGCGGCTGGACCATAAGCCGCAGATCAAAAAACGGCAATTTGTTATCATTACAAGGCGTAAACAGCTTGGGGTTCCCTATATACCTCATTACACATAATAATACTACCGCTGCAGCAACAACAAATACCAATAAAATACAACCCGGTGGCTCGTTAGGATTAAATCTTTCAGGGTCCAGTACCAGCCTCCTCAATAAATTGGCGATGTGGGATGGTGGCTCCGTTTACGCCGCCCACCAGGAATTTGCCGGCAAAACCATCACCATAAAAGATGGCGCTGCTGTACTTGACCATACCACTCACGTAGCAGGTACTATGATAGCCAAAGGGGTATATGCACCTGCTAAAGGCATGGCTTTTAACTCGGCCGGTTTGCTATCATGGGATTTTGATAACGATGTATCAGAAATGAGCGGTGCGGCATCAGGCTTATTACTATCTAACCACTCCTATGGAGATGTGGCTGGCTGGGATTATAATGACAGCGACTCGCGTTGGGAATGGTATGGCTTACCCGGTGATTCTGTTGATTACACTTTTGGTTTTTATGATACGCGCGCGCAGTCATGGGATAAAATTGCCTATACCGCGCCGTATTACCTCATCGTTGAATCAGCAGGTAATAGCCGGTCCAGTAACGGGCCAGCCATCGGATCAACTTATTATGGCTATAGGAGCAGAACAGATCAAACCATTGTTAACAAAGGTGCAAGGCCTGCAAACATCAGCGATAACAGCGGCTATGATATCATCAGCACAACTGGTAATGCTAAAAATATAATTACCGTTGGCGCCGTAAATCCCTTACCATCCGGCCCTACAAACCGGCAGGATGTAAGTATCGCTTATTTCAGTAGCCGGGGACCAACCGATGATGGCCGCGTAAAACCAGATATTGTTGGTGATGGTGTAAATGTAACTTCAGCAGGTGTTGCCAACAGTACATCGTACCTCACCCTATCAGGTACATCAATGGCTGCACCCAATATTACAGGCTCTTTATATTTATTGCAGGAGTACTACTACAAAAAAAAAAATCAAAGCTTTATGCGCTCGGCCACACTAAAGGGCCTGGTTTGTCACACTGCCTTTGATGCCGGTAATGTGGGGCCCGATTATATTTATGGATGGGGGCTGCTCAATACGGCAAAGGCCGCCCAGGCTATAACTGAAAACGGCACCAAAAGCCTTATTAAAGAGAATACACTTACCCAGGGCCAAACGCAAACCTTTAATGTATTGGCATCGGGTGCTGATGCTTTGATTGCAACTATTGCCTGGACAGATCCACAAGGAACAGTTTTGCCCGACGGGACAATAAACAGCCGCACACCAAAATTGGTAAACGATTTGGATATAAAAGTGAGTGATGGCACAACTACCTACAACGCCTGGGTTTTGGATCCCGATCACCCATCTGCCACAGCAACAACCGGCAATAATATCCGGGATAATGTGGAACAGGTTTTTATTGCCAACGCGGTGCCAGGCAAGGCTTACACCATTACGGTATCTCATAAAGGCACCCTTTCATCAGGCTTGCAGGCTTACTCCCTCATCGTAACCGGAATGGGCGGTACTGCTTACTGCTCATCGGCACCTTTGAGTAATGCCGATTCGCGCATTGATAACCTTAAATTTGCCAATATTGACAATACACCTACCCCGGGATGCAAAAGCTATTCTGATTACACCAATTTAACCATTCAATTAGAGGAGGACAAATCCTACCCCCTAAGCATTACCCTGGGTACCTGCGGCAGCAATTTTACTAAAGTCGCTAAGGTATTTATTGATTATAATGAAAACGGTGTTTTTGATAGCAATGAAGAAGTAGCAACTACCGGCTTTTTTAACGGCACCGGAACATACACCACAAACATTAAGATACCGGCCAACGTTTTGCCGGGCACCTACAGTTTAATGAGGGTAGTATTAAACGAAACCGCGGATGCTTCAACCATACAAGCCTGTGGCAGTTACAGCAAAGGCGAAACCCAGGATTACCGTGTACAATTTTTACAAACCAGTATTGATGCCGGCATATCGGCCATAGTTAACCCCGGCTCAAGTGGGGCATGCTCCATCACCACGCCCATAACTATCCGGGTTAAAAATTTTGGCAGTGCGGCAATCAGCAATATTCCCTTAATGGTAAAAATAACCGCGCCCGATAATACTGTTACCACCTTTAACGGAACCTACGCGGGTGCCCTTGCACCCGGCGATGAAGACAACTTCACCTTTAGTCAAAATTTTAACGCGATGGCCGGGGCCACTTATACCATAACTGCTGTAAGCAATTTAACCGGCGACCCGGTAAAAACAAATGATACCGTAACAACAACCATAGTTATTAACTTTCCATCTACTATTGGCGATCTTAGCGCTTATTACTGTACCGATAGCAAACAATACCTTTTATCCGGGAATGGCGATGGCACTTTGCTTTGGTACCAAAATATTGGAGATACTACCCCCGTTGCTGTTGGCAGCCCAATAAGCACAACATATCCGCCTGTAAATAATACTTATTACGCAGGCATAAATGATTTTAAGGGCACCGTAGGGCCGGCAACTAAAAATATTTTCAGTGATGGTGGATATGATCAGTTTACCCCATCTGTTATTGTTGATACCAAAGTACCGGTAGTTATTCAAAGCGCGCGTTTATATATCGGCAACCCAGGCAAAATCACATTTAATGTAAGTAACAGCAACGGGCAAACTGTGGCATCAACAACTATAAACGCCCAGGCTACCCGTAGCATACCACTCCCCGGTCCGCAAGCAAATGATCCGGCAGACCCCGGTAAGGTTTATGACCTCAATCTTGAATTACCTGCTGCCGGTAAATACGTAATATCAGTTGAATATGATAATAGCGCAACTATTTATCGCAACAACGCGGGTGTAACAGCCTATCCGTTCAGCACCGGTAAAATATTCAGCATTACCGGGAATGACGCAACCAGTGATAACCCTTCAGATACCAGTTATTACAAAAGCTTTTACTATTATTTTTATGATATAAAGGTTCAAAGCCTGGGTTGCGCTTCTGCAGCCAGGAAAGCCGTCACATTAACGAAGCCTGTTATTGTACAAAGTAATAATACCTTAAACTCGAGTATTGCAATGGGCAATCAATGGTTATTAAATGGAACGCCTGTCAAAGGAGCCACAGGTGTTACCTATGATCCCATACAAAGCGGAAACTACCAGGTAGCAGATACTTTAAGCAGTGGATGCGTGGCCATATCAGATGTTTTTGTTTATGCCAGAACGGTAGCCAATGCAGATAAATCAACCGATATAGGATTAACAGTATTTCCAGTGCCGGCAAACGCCAATCTAAACGTTTTATTTACAGCTAAAACGGCCGCAGATCTCAACCTCTCACTTGTAAATTCGGTGGGGCAAATCGTAATTTCGGATAAGCAAAGTATCCCTCAGGGTAATTTCAGCACTGCAATAAATGTAAGCAATTTGCCACCGGGCGTTTATGTTTTAAAGGTATTATTGGGCAGTAAGGTCTACGGAAAAAAGGTAATAATCAGTCATTAAAAACTTTATACCACTAAAGAACATAGCCAAAAGCTGTAATCCTTTACACAGATAAATGGAGGAAAATTCACATTTTATGGAAAAAAAAATAGAGCAGGCCTAAAATGCCTGCTCTTAAATTGTAACTGTAATTTTGGGGTAAGTAAATCAAAGCTTTATGCCATAGGCATTCGCTTTAATGTTTATTGAAAAGTATATTTTACACCTACGCCCGGTGCAATATCAAAAAATGGCCCGGTGGCTACTTCAAGGCGGGGGTTAAGATCTAAGCTTACTGCAATTGGGCTATTAGGAATCATCCATTCCAAACCCAAAACACCATCGGCTCCTAATAAAAGGTGCCTGTCTTTATAGTATTGTGCATCACTGCCAAAGCGATGGTAATACCCACTGCCAATAGAGCCCAAATGCCCCCCAAAACCGTAATAAAAATTAAGCTTATCAACGTTAAACGCTTGTGTATGTATCTCATACAAACCGGTTATTACCAGGCCGTGATCGCGGATACCCAGGATACCTTCAAGTGCAGTGGTCTTATCCAGGAAGTACTTACCGGATGGCCCAATTTCATATGCGCCAAATTTTAAACCGGCGGCTACCTTATAATCCTGCGCCTGCGAGCGCTTGCCTATTAATAAAAAAGAAACCGAGCATAACAGAATGTAAATAAATTTTTTCATGTAGTAGTTTTAAGTAAACAATTAAACAGGTAATGTAAACGCATATTAGCTTGACGAAGAATTAACCCCGTTTGGCCGTAAATGTTCAGTAATAAACGCCAATTATGAATTTTTATGGTATTGTAAAGAAAAAACTACATCCATAAATATTCATCTAACTGACTTTCAACAGGAAATATTGGTCTTCTTTTAATGTATTTATGACCTTAAATAGATTATTTTAGTGAAATAATTTTCGCTGATAATGATGATATATAGCTTTAAAATAAGAAAGAGCAATTACATAACCCTGTTTTTAACCATACTTTTTTTTATAACCACAGGATGTGTACACGGGCAACTGGGGGTTAACAATAGTAACCAATATCGGAATGGTATGGTGGTTTGCGCTTACCCGGATGCCGCGCAGGTTGGGCTTGATATTTTAAAGAAAGGTGGCAATGCTGTTGATGCCGCGGTAGCGGTGCAATTTGCGTTAACAGTAACACATCCGCAAGCGGGCAATATTGGCGGTGGGGGCTTTATGGTTTTCCGTTCCAAAAGCGGCAAAACAAATACCCTGGATTTTAGGGAAAAAGGACCAGCCGGGGCAAGTGCCGATATGTACCTTGATTCGGCCGGGAATGTAATTCCTGATATGAGCCTGTATACGCACCAGGCATCCGGCGTTCCCGGTTCTGTTGATGGGATGGTTGAGGCACACCGTAAATATGGCAAGCTTAAATGGGCCGATCTTGTACAACCTGCTATTGAACTTGCCCGCAACGGTTTTAAAATAACAAAACATTTAGCCAGCGACCTCAATCGCACCAAAGCCCAGTTCACAAAATTGAATCCCGGCAAAACCTATTTGATAAAAGATGGGGATTGGAACGAAGGCGACGTGTTAGTACAGGAGGATTTGGCCAAAACCTTTGAACTCATCCGCGATAAAGGCAGAGAGGGATTTTATGATGGTATAGTGGCCGATGAAATTGTTGCCGAAATGAAAAGCGGCAAAGGATTGATGACAAAGGAAGATCTCAAAAATTACCACTCTGTTTGGCGCAACGCTATTACGGGCAATTATAAAGGGTACAAGATCATTACAATGCCGCCGCCATCAAGCGGAGGCATAGCTTTGCTCCAATTGCTGCAATCTGTTGAAAAATATCCTTTAAAAAGGTGGGGATACAACCAGGATTCAACCGTGCGATTGGTAGTTGAAGCCGAACGCCGGGTTTATGCAGATAGATCCAAATACCTTGGCGATCCTGATTTTTTTAAAGTGCCGGTTGATAGCCTGCTGAAACCAGCTTACACCGCATCGCGCATGGGCAATTTTAGCTGGGATGCGGCCACACCAAGCACCAGCATACAGCCCGGCACCTTTGTAGGTTACGAAAGCGACCAAACAACACACTATTCTATTGTAGATAGGGATGGCAACGCGGTATCCATTACTACCACTTTGAACGACAGCTTCGGTTCCAAAATTTTTGTTAAAGGCGCGGGGTTCCTGCTTAACAATGAAATGGACGACTTTAGCTCCAAACCGGGAGTACCCAATATGTACGGATTGATTGGAGGCAAGGCCAACAGCATCCAACCCGGTAAACGCATGCTATCATCCATGACACCAACCATTGTTGAAAAAGATGGAAAACTGTTTATGGTGGTTGGTACTCCCGGCGGCTCAACAATCATTACATCAGTTTTTCAAACCATACTTAATGTAATAGACTTTAACCAAAGCATGCAACAGGCTGTAACTTCAAAACGCTTCCACTCACAATGGCTGCCCGATGAGGTGATGGTTGAAAAAGATGCCATTGATAGTGCCACCGTTACCAAACTCCAAGGTAAAGGCTACAAAATAACCACCAGCGGGACCATAGGTCGGGTGGATGCCATTCTAAAAACCCAATGGGGTTATTACGAAGGCGGCGCAGATCCACGAGGTGATGATACTAAACTGGGGTGGTAGTTAGTCGGTTAGCAGTCGGCAGTTTGCTTAACATCTATTTAATAAAAACCGCAAACTGGCAACGGCAAACAGCAAACTTAAATTTGTGTAATTAACAAGCATTTCTTACGTTTGGTATGCATGCATAATAGTGTAAAACACCAGGAAACCATTGATTATTTTTTAAAAATTGTGTGGCAAACCGTTGCCAACAGGTACAACCAGTTGGTTACTGAGTTTGGCATCACGCAGTCTATAGGCTACCTGTTAATCAATATCGACGAAAAGGAAGGCACCACCGTATCCCAGGCGGCCGCATTATTAGGGCTTAAATCAACCAGTTTATCAAGAATGCTTAGTCAGCTGGAAAAAACAGGACTAATCTATCGGGAATCTAACCAGGGCGATAAACGTTCGGTAAAGATTTATCTGACAGATGTGGGCAAAGAAAAACGGCACCAGGCACGCGTGGTTGTAAAACAATTTAATAACTACCTTGATGCCCACATCAGCCCGGCAGATAAAGAATACCTTACCGAAATGCTTAAAAAAATAAACAAGCTTACTGTTAACTATAAACCTAATAGTCAATAAGCATTACAAGAGCTTTTATTGTAAAAACACTTTGCCGTAAACCAGTAATAGCGCGGCCAGAAAAACTAACGGACGTACAGCCATAAACCGAAGTAATTTTCTTTAAAATGATTCGTTTAGTTTGAAATAAAGCTCTTAACTACACTTATTTAATGCTGTGCGGATTATTAATTGTTAAAAAATGTTAAGCTGCCGTTTTTCTATTATAAAAGAATAAATTTGCCTTTTGAGAAAATGAACAGGTTACTTGTTTTACTATTGGTATTGATGGCGGGATTGGGCGCATGTAAAAAATCTGCCGATCCTATGGTACAGTATAAAATTCAAGCGGCAATTGATGATAAAATAATCAGCGATTACCTGGCAAAGCATCCGGAAGACAGCGCTAAACGTGTGGACACATCAGGAGTGTTTTACATTATAAAAAAGGGCGAGGAAGGTTCAGGAAATGACCTGTTTACCAGTTCAACAACTGTAACAGTGGGCTTTACAGGGCAACGTTTGGCTGATGGTGTTGTTTTTGCGCAAACTACCAATTTTCACCCGTCCTATACATTAGGAAGTGTAATAAGAGGTTGGCAGTTGGGCATACCACAGATAAAGAAAGGTGGCAAAATAAGATTGCTTATTCCGTCAAGATATGCTTACGGGCCATATCCGCAGGATTCGGTACATTTGCCCGCTAATTCGGTACTTGATTTTCGTATACAGCTATATAACATAACTAATTAGACAAAAGAATAAAGGTAAAGGGCCACAATGATTAGCTGTTTACTGTTAACAAACAATATAAATGAAGAAAATTACTTTTACGCTATTATTACTTGCCACAATAGGTTTTATATCTTGCCGCAAAACAGCCAACGATCCTAATATTACACAAGTCGACGAAACCAATATTCAAAACTATATTAAAGCCAATGGCCTCACAGCTATGAAACGTGATACTACTGATCATGATACCAGCGGCATTTATTACCAGATTCTTTCGCAGGGATCAACTGCGGGTCTGCCATTGGACTATTCAGATACAGTGAAGTTTGTTTTTACCTTAAAATCATTCGACGGAAAATACAACTCACTTGATTCGCTGACCAATAACCATTACGATGGTTTTTTAGGCCACATAAATCAAAGTGCGCTTCCAAAAGGTTTGCAGATTGCTATTCATAACCTCATTAAATATAAAGGAACAAGAGCAAGGGTATTAATACCTTCGCGCCTGGCCTATGGAATAAACGGCTATGGAACGGGCAGTGCAAGTAACGTTAATACCCGTATTGCAGGTAACCAATGCCTTGATTATTATCTTAACGTATATACCGATCAAAACAAGTATGATGACCAGGTTATAAATAACTACAAGGCTGCCAATGGCTTAACTGGTTTTGTTAAGGCACCAGGTGGTTATTATTATAAAGTAACAACTCCTGGTACAGGCGCCAATGCCATAGGTCAATATTCAGCCTTTACCACAACTTACTCGGGCAAATTTTTAACCGGAACAGAATTTGACTCCAACACAACTGGTGCAACATTTGACCTTTCGGGCAATAGTGGAAGCATACCTGTAACAGGTGTGGCAGAGGGCTTACAAGGTTATACTACAGGCGCCGCAGTTACACTACTATTACCTTCAAGATATGCCTATGGAAGAGCGGGTACTACCGGTATAGCCGGGAATACTAACTTACGTTTCGACTTTACAATAGTTACAGTGACTAATTAATTATTTAGCTAAAGCCTCTTTAAATACTTTTAAACAACGCTCGCGTGCAAAAGCGTGATCAATAATGGGTTTCGGATATGTGCTAAAGTCAGCATATTCCGGAACCCATTTTTTTATGTATTTCAATTCCGGGTCAAACTTTTTGGTTTGAGATTCAGGATTAAATATCCTGAAATACGGTGCAGCATCTGTACCCGAGCCTGCAGCCCATTGCCAGCCGCCAACATTGCTGGCCATTTCATAATCAAGCAGCTTACGGGCAAAATAATGTTCGCCCCAGCGCCAGTCTATCAATAAATCTTTACTTAAAAAGCTGGCCACTATCATGCGTACACGGTTGTGCATAAAGCCGGTGGCATTCAGTTCGCGCATGCCCGCGTCAATTATCGGGTAACCGGTTTGCCCATCGCACCAGGCCTTAAATTGCGCTTCATCATTAACCCATCTAATGCGGTCATACTCCGGGCGAAAAGCATGATCCATCGTGTGCGGAAAATGGTACAATATCATCATATAAAACTCGCGCCATATCAGCTCATTAAGCCACGTTTTACTACTATAACCAAATGCCGTTTTTGCCAGTTCCCTAATGCTTATGGTGCCAAAACGTAAATGAATCCCAATATGTGATGTGCCTTTAATAGCGGGAAAATTACGCTTCTCCGCATAATCGCTGATAACATCCTCATACTCCTTACCGGGCAAGGGAAGGGTACTTTTTTCAAAACCCATTTCTTTTAATGAAGGTATTGCCAAAGACTGGGTTTTAACCAGGTTGGTTAAATACTTTAGGGTAGGATAAGGTTTAAGATGAAATGGCTTAAGTGCTGCGTACCATTTGCGCTGATATGGGGTATAAACAGTGTAAGGTTTACCATCATCTTTGGTTACCTCATCTTTTTCAAATATTACCTGGTCTTTAAAGGTTTTGAAATCGATATTGTGCTTTTTCAGCATCTCTCCTACAGCATCGTCCCGCCTGGTAGCGTAGGGTTCATAATCATGATTGGTATACACCGATGCAATATTATGTTCCTTGATTATTTTATCCCAGGCATGTTCGGCCTTATCATAAATCACCAATAGGCTGCTTCCATGTTTTTTCAGTTCTGCATGCAGCTCTTCAATAGCATCATAAATAAAAGTGACACGGGCATCATCCTTGTCTTCCAGCTTATCTAATATCTCTTTATCAAAAATAAACAAAGGCAAAACAGGGTTGCCACTTTTCAAGGCCTGATATAAACCAGCATTGTCATTTAAACGCAGGTCGCGGCGAAACCAGAAGATCGTTATCGGGGTATTTTTATCCATATATTTCTTTCAATGCGGGTGTCACCTCAGTATACTTAAAACTGAAGCCTGCATCTTTAATTTTTTGATCAGATACTTTAGTGCTTCCCAAAACCAGGCTACTCATTTCGCCCAGCAATAATTTCAGCACAAATGCAGGCACATTTGGCGCCCACATAGGTTTATGCAATTGTTTAGCTACTGCCTTTGTCATTTGGGCATTGGTTACCGGGTTAGGTGCCACCATATTAAAAACCCCTTTCAGCCCTTTGTTTTCTATGGCAAACAGGTACATATCAACTACATCCTGCCAGTGGATCCAGGGAATCCATTGTTTACCATTGCCTATTGGCGAACCTACAAAAAGCTTTACGGGTAAGGCCAGCGCAGGCAATGCTCCCGCTTCTTTATCCAACACCACACCGGTTCGGAATTTTACTATACGCAAACCCAGCTTTTCACCTTCATCAACCGCGGCCTCCCAATCAATACAGCATTGCGATATAAAATCACTAACCGGCGGGCTGGTTTCTGTCAGTAATTCATCTCCCCTATCACTATAATAACCAATACCCGAGGCAGAGATAACCGAAGTAACTTTGTTAGCCCGGGTTTTAAGCAGGCTATATAACAGGGCAATTGATTTGGTGCGACTTTCTACAATCTCTTTTTTACGATTTTCCGTCCAGCGTTTATCTGCAATGCCCGCCCCCGCCAAATGAATAATAGTATCCACGCCATCAATGCAATGTTCATCAATAGTGCCATTATTCACGTTCCATATAAAGGTTTTAATATCTATGTCTTTAGCAGGGTTCCTGCTCAAAAAACTTACAGAATGGCCCTTCGCCAGCAATAGCTTACTAAGCCGCTTACCTAAACCGCCAGAACCACCTGTTATCAATATGTTCATCTTGTTGTTATTTGTCAAGGTTTTTTGTTTTCATGTTATTGGATCGTCGCAAAGCGAGGAGTTAAGAGCCATAAAACAAACGGCTAAACTCCCTCCCCGTAATGTATAATTTCTTTTGCCATGCCATTAAAAATAAACAGGTGGAAAGGCCACATGGCGTACCAGTACAAACGCCCCCACAAACCGCTGGGCCTAAAAGTAGCAACCTGGCTCAAGTTTTTATTACCGTTACGTTCAATTATTTTAAATTCCAGCCAGGCTTCGCCCGGCAGTTTCATTTCGGCATATAATAGCAGGCGCTTATTTTCTTTATCGGCCAGCAAAACACGCCAAAAATCTATGACATCGCCGGGAGCTATATTGATGTTGCTGGTGCGGCCCCTGCGTATGCCTACGCCTCCAAATAACTTATCAATAAAACCGCGGATATTCCAGATCCAGTCCCAGTAATACCACCCCCGGTTGCCTCCTATCGACATAAAATTGGTGAACACATCTGCGCTTTCGCGCTCAAAAGGAATTTTAACTTTATACTGCAGCGTACCATTCTGCGGTACTTTTATCTGGTCCATAAAACCCGAATGGAGATAGCCCATATTCAGGGCGTCTTTCCAGCTGGATACAATAGAGTTCTGCTCTATCTTAACAAAGGCCAGGTTAAGTGCTTCCTCATAAGTTAAGCATTTTCTGGATACAATATCATCTATGCTATGATCTTGCATAATGGTTTCGTTCTTCATGCTGTTCACCAGGCTTTGCGCTAAGGTATAACTGGTTGAAGTAACAAAGTAAAGCCAATAGGAAGAAATTTTAGGTGACAGGAACGGAATGATAAAAATATGCCTTTTCAGCTTACGCACTTTGGCATACACAAGCATCATATCCTTGAATGATAAAATATCCGGTCCGCCTATATCAAAGGTTTTCTTAAATGTTTTTTCGTTGAGCATCACACTTACCAGGTAACCCAGCACATCGCGGATGGCTATAGGCTGACAGCGGGTGTTTACCCAGCGGGGCACGGTCATGACAGGTAGTTTTTCGGTAAGATCACGAATGATCTCAAACGAGGCGCTTCCAGAACCGATGATAATGGCCGCCCTTAACACAGTAAGCGCCGATTTACCCTCCTTTAAAACATCCTCTACATGCCTGCGCGATTCGAGATGTTTGGACAGATTATTATCATTGGTAATACCGCTTAAAAATATGGTTTGCCTGCAGCTGGTTTTATCAAGCGCATGAATAAAGTTATATGCTGATAAAGCCTCCAACGCCGCAAAATCCTGCGCCTGCGACATAGAATGCACCAGGTAATAAGCGGCATCAATATCTTCAGGAAAGGCCTCAATACTCGATTCCTTAAGCAGATCTCCTGTTGTAAGTGTTACTTGCTTACTAAAGTCGCTATGTTCATGAAAACGCCGTTTATCACGCACAAGGCAAACTACGTCATAGCCTTTCTCCAACAAAACCGGGATAAGCCTTGTACCTATGTAACCGTTAGCCCCCGCAAGTAATACCTTCACGTTATGTGCAACAACAAAGCAGGCAGGCTGTTTTAAATTGCGTGTTTACCCGGTACTTATTAAATATTTACGCTATCAACCACTACGACTTTACTGCAAAGTGGCTTTGCATACTGCTCGGCAAAAATAATATGGGTAGGATCTACCTGGTAGGCCTCCTGTAACTCTGGCGAATCAAACAAAAGCAACAAGGATACATCATAAGAGCGGTCAATCACATCGCGGTTGGTATCGGCAGGCACGCCAATATGAAAATCACGGATGTGGGCGATAGGTTTCAGGATGTTTAGCCCCTCTATCAATTTATCCTTATCCGCTTTATTGGTAAGCCAGAAATGTACGTGGTGAACGAAGGTGTTTGCTAGTAATGGCATATGTATATTTTATATATGGCTGAGGAAATTCAAATATAAATAAAACTTCAAATCAAAGGCCCTGTCGTAAGGAGAATGGTTGATAAAGCTCAATACTCCAACAAAACGTTTAAGTCAAACTTACGAAGTTTTGAAAACTTCGTAAGTTTCTATGCAAGCGCAAATCAAAAGTGATCTTCTTTGAAATGGGTTGGATGAGCTCAATACTCCAATACCACATGTGGCTTAAAAGTATCCGTTTTAACCTCGGCCTTTAATTCATGTAAAATATTATACAAGCCGAAATTGGTGCGGTTAACATAAATAAAATGCTTAACTCCACGGGCCTGTTTAAATTCGGGCATTTTGGAAAGGCGTTCGCCAAAAGCAAATAGCTTGTCAAAAAACTCGGTTTGGCTAAAGTCGAAATGATCATCAATGTAAGGCATGGCAAATAAGCTGATCATTTCCTTAAATTGTGTATAATAAAACTCAATTTGTGCCGGGGTATCACCCTTGCGGATCATATCCAATAGCCGGAAAGCCTTGATGGTTTCCTCTTTATTATCTAACAGGTTGGTTGATGTAAGCGAGAAGAAGGGATAATAAAAATCCTCCGGCATCTCTTTAATACAGCCAAAATCAATAACTCCCAGTTTACCTTCCGGGGTGATCATGAAGTTACCGGGATGCGGATCGGCATGTACGGCACGTAGTTCGTGCTGCTGAAAATTATAAAAATCCCAAAGGGCCTGCCCTATCTGATTACGCAGTTCCTGTGATGGGTTGGTAGCCAAAAATTCTTTCAGGTGCTTTCCTTCCAGCCAATCCATAGTGATGATGCGCTTGCTGGACAGCTCGGGGTAGTATTTAGGAAACACTACATTATCCAGGTTGGCGCAGGCGGTAGAAAACTCGATAGAGCGGCGTACTTCCAGCTCATAATCGGTTTCTTCCAGCAGGCGCTCTTCTACCTCGCTCATGTAAACATTCAATTCCTTTTCGCTCATGCCCAGCATACGGAAAGCAAAAGGCTTAATCAGTTTAAGGTCGGAGGATATAGAATCACCCACACCGGGGTATTGGATTTTCACAGCCAGCTTTTTACCATCCAGTTCGGCCTGGTGAACCTGGCCTATTGATGCGGCATTGGTCGATCGGATATTGAACTTATCATAGATCTTGTCGGGATTTTTGCCAAAATACTTTTTAAACGTTTGTACAATAAGCGGCCCCGAAAGCGGCGGAGCATTGTATTGCGATTGCGTGAATTTATCTACATAAGCCTGCGGCAGCAGGTTTTTATCCATGCTGAGCATTTGGGCAACCTTAAGCGCGCTGCCCTTAAGTTCACTTAACGACTGGTAGATATCGGCAGCATTATCCTCGTTCAGCTGGGACTTATCCATATCTGGGTTGAACAGCTTTTTTGAATAATGCTTTATATAATTGCCTCCTATTTTGAAACCCGTTTTTACAAACTTGGCGGAGCGCTCAGTTTTGGTGGTTGGCATGCTGCTTTGTTCGGGAGCAGCACCCTGTAAATCTCCTCCATCAGCCGACGGAAGATCTTTTTTGTTATCTGTCATAATGAATTTTAAAATCCCATCTTATCTTTAAACCCTACCGTTTTTCACAAGGAATTTACCATACTCAAAAAGGTTATCGATGGGCGAACGCTGAAACAGATCGAACGTTACGTTAACTCCTTTTTCAATAGCTTCATCGGTTTTCTCAAAGCCGGCCGAATTATCATTTACCCAAAAGTTTAGCACAAACACAAACTGGATCCACAGCGCATCTTTATAGCGCTTGCTGAAAAACTTGCGATCAGTAAGTTCTGTTGTTTCAATGCCTTCCTTCAGAATCTCATCGGCAAAGTTTTCGTAAATATTTTTCAGGTTTTCAAACACGCGCGGGGTAGTAAACCCTTTAGGCTGTTTATTGATAGTATAAATGGCAAAACTGCGACTACCTTTAAGCAACTCAAAAAAACCATAAAAAAATGACAGGGCTTTTTCACGGGCGCTATACTGTGCCCATACTTCCTGAGCTCTTATTTCGGCTAATGTTTTTGTTGCAAAACCTGCCCAAATAGCTTGTTCCACCGCCTCGAACGAGCCAAAGAACTGGTAAAATTCAGCCTCGGTCATTTCGTTTTGTTTAGCAAATATGTATACCGATTTAGGTTGTGAGCCTTCCGTAAGTACATAATCAATATATGAATTCTGAATGCTTTCGATAGTTGCCATAATGGATTTACTTTTAATATTATACGTTAAAGTTACATACATAGTATGAACTGTTTGTCACAGAAGCCTCACGTAGCCCCCCGCATTTGAGAGGGAGGACTAAGGCTTATATAAACATCTCAATCGTCCGCTGCAGGTCCCTTGCCTGCACCACGCCGCTTTGGCGCCATTTGGTTTGCCCCTTTTGAAATATCATAAGCGTAGGCACACTTTGCACCTTAAACGCGCTTGCTGCCTGCGGATTTTTGTCGATATCTATTTTGATGATTTTTACCTTATCGCCAAGGGCGTGCTTTACATCCTGCAATATAGGTGGCATCATTTTACACGGGCCACACCACTCGGCCGAAAAATCAACCAGTACAGGTATCTCTGATGCTATAATTTCCTGGAAATTTGCCATATAATTTTAGTTAATGGTTCAATATCATAGCTAAATTAACCTTAGCTATGATCCTCATTTATAACTATTAAGTTACAGAAAAGTTTAAGCTAATAAACTTTGAAACATCAACTATAAACTATATTTACTTTATGCAAACAAAACTCGCCATTTACCTATGCCTGCTACTATTTGCAGCACCATTAGCCGTATCGGCGCAGGATAAACCTGTAGTAATACCACTGTGGCCAAAAGGCGCACCGGGGTTTGAGAGCCGGCGTAATGAACCCGAGCAGGCTAAGGATTATTGGGTGAAAAATATCCATAATCCCTCGCTTACGGTATTTTTACCTCCTGCAGGTAAAGCTAACGGCGCGGCGGTGGTCATATGCCCCGGCGGTGGCCATCGTTTACTGGTTTATACTGCCGAGGGTGTGGAGCCCGCAAAATACCTCAACAACCTGGGTATTACTGTTTTTGTATTGAAATACCGATTGGGCAGGGATACCCTTTCGCCCTATAAAATTGATGTACACGCTAAGCAGGACGGTTATAGGGCTATGCGCCTGGTGCGTAGCAAAGCCGCCGAATACGGCCTGGATACCAACCGAATAGGAATGATGGGCTTTTCTGCCGGTGGCGAAGTAGTTGATATGGTAGCCTATGGAGAAGGCAAAGGCGATCCTGCTGCCCCCGACCCTATCGACCGCCTAAATGCTAAACCTAAGTTTGTGATCCAGATATACCCGGGACCACTGTATATACCGGATGTGATCCCGGCAGATGCACCACCAGCCTTTTTACTGGCCGCCAATGATGATCCCTGCTGTGCGGTACCAGTGGTAAGTCTGCTGCAAAAGTACAGGGAAGCTAAGGTGCCTATCGAAGTGCATATTTTTACGCAAGGTGGGCACGGCTTTAATATGGGCAATCGCTCAAAGCTCCAATCCATCAGTACCTGGCCGCAGCGCATGGCCGACTGGCTGGCCGATAATAATTACCTAAACCCGGTTAGTAAGGAGCGCAAGAAGATTTTGCATTGATCCTTTCGCTAAAAACTTCTTAAAGCTATTTTTTTGCATCATAAATGCCTTAAAAATGCCAATTATGATCAATAAACGCACCTAAAAAGAGTAAAAAACATCCAAAAAAATACAAAAAAGAACAGGTTTTTATGCCTTTAAAAAGTTTTCGTTCTTCATAAAAAAAGCCCGGTTTTCGCCAGGCTTTTTTAATATCATCATGGAGGAATTTACACCCCTAATAACAACCTTGCAGGATCTTCCAGTAATTGTTTTACACGTACCAGGAAGCTTACCGATTCGCGGCCATCAATGATGCGGTGATCATATGACAGGGCCAGGTACATCATCGGGCGTATAACAACTTGTCCGTTTACGGCAACCGGGCGCTCAATAATATTGTGCATCCCTAAAATGGCAGATTGAGGTGAATTTAATATCGGGGTAGACATCATAGAACCAAACACACCACCATTGGTGATTGTGAAAGTACCACCTGTCATTTCTGGTATGGTTAATTTGTTTTCGCGGGCTTTACCGGCCAATACAACAATCGCCTTTTCAATTTCGGCAAGGCTCATGCTATCCGCGTTACGGATAACCGGAACCACCAAGCCTTTAGGAGCCGATACAGCTATAGAGATATCAGCAAAGTTGCTGAAAACAACCTCTTCGCCTTCAATACGGGCACCTACAGAAGGCCAGTCTTTCAACGCCTCGGTAACTGCTTTAGTGAAAAACGACATGAAGCCTAAACCTACACCGTGTTTCTCTTTAAATTTATCTTTGTATTTACCGCGCAGTTCCATGATGGGTTGCATATCCACTTCGTTAAAAGTGGTAAGCATTGCCGTTTCATTTTTAACAGCTACCAAACGTTTGGCTACTGTTTTACGCAGCGAGGTCATTTTCTCGCGTTTTTCGCTTCTCTCGCCGGCCACAACAGGTGCAGCGGCAGGAGCAGCAGCGGCGGCAGGTTTAGCAGCAGGCTGGGCAGGTGCTACCTGAGCACCGAGTGCATCACCTTTGGTAATACGGCCATCAACACCGGTACCGTTTACACCTTTAGGATCAACGCCTTTTTCGGCTAATATTTTTGCGGCAGCAGGTGATGGTGTACCTGATGCATAAGTTACGCCGCCGGCAGCAGCTGAACCACCGCGCGGCGATTCGTCTGTAGCGATAACAATTTGGGGCGTTACTGGAACAGATGCTGGTTTTGCAGCGCCTGCGCCTTCAATAGTACAAACTACTGCACCAATAGGTAATACATCACCTTCTTTGGCTATGGTTTTTAATATTCCGGCTTTTTCGGCAGTCAGTTCAAAGGTTGCTTTGTCTGATTCCAGTTCGGCAATGGCTTCGTCCATTTCAACGGCATCGCCATCTTTTTTAATCCAGCGTGATAAAGTAACCTCGGTGATAGATTCACCAACCGTTGGCACTTTAATTTGTAAAGAGCCACCACCTGTTGCAGGTGCAGGCGTAGCTGCAGGAGCTGCCGCGGCCACCGGGGCCGGAGCCACAACTTCTGGCTGCGGTTGCGCAGCCGGAGCACCGGCGCCTTCTTCAATGTTGCCAACCAGGGCACCAATAGCTAAAGTATCGCCTTCTTTGGCAACTGTTTGTAAAGTACCTGCACGCTCGGCAGTCAATTCAAAAGTAGCCTTGTCCGATTCTAATTCGGCAATAACTTCATCCATTTCCACGTGATCGCCATCCTTTTTTCTCCAGCTTGATAGGGTTACTTCTGTTATCGATTCGCCTACCGGCGGAACTTTGATCGCTAAACTCATATTGTAGTGTTGTAGATTTTATATTTAATAGTTGCGGGTTGCGAGGTTCGCGTTGCGGGTTGTGAGGTTCGGGTGCCGGGCTTTTCTTACCCGCAACACGAAACTCGCAACCCGAAACAGAAATTATCAATCCGCTCCGGCGTCAGCCATTTTTTTTGTTGTTTTTTTTACCGCTTGTTTTACCACTTTACCTGCAGGTGCTTCAAATGCTTTTGAAACAATGTACAACTGCTGGGCGGCATGCTGCTTGGCAAAGCCAGTAGCAGTACTGCTGCCTTCGTTACGTGAAATTACATCCAGGTTAATTACCTTATCGCTATGGAACTTACGGCAAATGTACGGCCATGCACCCATATTCTCAGGCTCTTCCTGTACCCAGATAAACTCAGTAGCCTTATCGTATTTAGCTTTAATCTTCAATATCTGCGTAACCGGTGTTGGATACAATTGCTCAACACGTACAATAGCAACATCATTTCGCTTATCAGCCTGTTGTTTCTCTAACAGATCATAATAAACCTTACCTGTACATAGTAATACGCGTTTTACCTTTTTTGCATCGGCGTAAGTATCATCAAATAGCTCATGGAATTTACCATTGGTAAAATCTTCAATCGGCGATACGCATTTAGGACTGCGCAGTAAGCTTTTTGGTGTAAAGATGATCAGAGGCTTACGGAAATCACGTTGCATCTGTCTTCTTAAAATGTGGAAGAAGTTTGCAGGTGTAGTACAGTTTGCTACCTGGATATTATCATCGGCACAAAGCTCCAGAAAACGCTCTACACGTGCAGAGGAGTGCTCCGGACCCTGGCCTTCATAACCATGAGGCAATAACATCACCAAACCATTACCGCGTTGCCATTTAGTTTCGGCACTGGCAATGTATTGGTCAACAATGATCTGCGCACCGTTAAAAAAGTCGCCAAACTGTGCTTCCCATATCGTAAGCGCGTTAGGGTTTGCTAAAGCATAGCCATATTCAAAACCTAAAACACCATACTCAGATAATAAAGAGTTATAGATGCTCAGTTTTGCATCAGTTTCAATAGTTGCAAGCGGCGTATATTCATCTTCAGATTCGGCCAGGGTTAAAACCGCGTGGCGATGAGAAAATGTTCCGCGTTTTACATCCTCGCCACTTAACCTGATGGGGTAACCATCTTTTAACAAAGTACCGTAGGCCAGTAATTCGCCCATGGCCCAGTCAAATACCCGGGTTTTGTTAACCATGTTGTTGCGGTCTTCAAACAGTTTTTCTATCTTTTTAAAAAACTCCTTGTCGGCCGGCAAAGTTGTTATCTTATTACCTATTTCCAGTAATCTGTCCTCAGGCACTGATGTATCAACTGCTTTAACCAATTCCCGGTGGCTGGCCAAATGCAAACCACTCCATGCACCTTCAAACATGGCGATGGTATCGGTAAACTTATCTTCGGCCTTTGATTCATCCAGCCTTTGCTGCAACTCATCCTTAAAAGTTTTCTCCATTGATTTAAGCACCTCGGCATCAATACTGCCTTCAGTTATCAATTTCTGGTTGTAAATTTTTAACGGATTTGGATGTGCCTCAATAGCCTTGTACAATAATGGCTGGGTAAATTTAGGTTCATCAGCCTCGTTGTGGCCATAACGGCGATAACAAAGGATATCAATAAATACATCCTCGTTAAATATCTGCCTGTACTCCATTGCCAGGTTAACAACATAGGCCAGGGCCTCAACGTCATCGCCATTTACGTGAAATACGGGAGATAAAACAGTTTTTGCCACATCGGTACAATAGGTACTTGAACGGGCATCTTTATAATTTGTGGTAAAACCTATCTGGTTATTAATAACCAGGTGAATGGTGCCGCCGGTGCGGTAGCCATCCAGTTTTTCCATTTGTAAAACTTCGTAAACAATACCCTGGCCTGCAACTGAGGCATCGCCATGGATCAATATTGGGGCTATCTTGGAATGATCGCCGTTGTATTTAAAATCTATTTTTGAACGGGTGATACCTTCAACAACCGGGTCAACCGCCTCTAAGTGTGATGGGTTAGGACACAAGCTTAAGTGTACCTTTTTGCCGTTTGATGTAGTTACATCGGTTGAAAAGCCTAAGTGATATTTAACATCACCACCGAAAGGAGATTCAGAATCAAAGTTTTTACCCTCAAACTCAGAGAATACCTCTTTATAGGTTTTCTCCATAATGTTGGTAAGCACATTTAAACGACCACGGTGAGCCATACCAATAATGAACTCCTCGATACCCAGGTCGGCACCTTTTTTAATAACTGAATCCAGTGACGGGATCAATGCTTCAGCTCCTTCGAGCGAGAAACGTTTTTGCCCCAGGAACTTGGTACCCAAAAAGTTTTCGAAAGTTACAGCCTCGTTCAGCTTATTCAGCATCAGCTTTTTCTCTTCGAGAGTGAATGAAGGCGTATTGCGGTGCTTCTCCATCCTATCCTCAAACCATTTGATTTTGATAGGATTGCGAATGTACCGGTACTCGGCACCAATAGCCTGGCAATAAGTATCTTCTAACAGCTGGCGAATGTCGCGCAGTTTGGCGGCACCTAAACCAACCTCAACACCCGCGTTAAAAACGGTATCCAGGTCGCCCTCGTTCAGGCCAAATGTTTCCAGTTCTTTACCGGGATAGTAGTGACGACGTTCGCGTACGGGATTGGTTTTGGCAAACAGGTGCCCGCGTGAGCGGTACCCGTGAATCATGTTAAGCACATTGATCTCTTTTAAAAAGTGATCATGTGTTTCCTCACCAATTGCCGGCGCTGCCGATGCTGCAACCTTTCCGGTTGCGTTGGTATTTATATTAAATTCAAAACCTTCGAAAAACTTTTGCCATCCATAATCTACCGATTCGGGGTCCTGTTTGTAGGCTTCGTATAGGGAATTGATGTAGTCTGCGTTGCCGCTATTGATATAATTTAGACGATCCATGTGAAAATGATCTTTAAAACGGTACAAAAGTAAGCATATAGGCTTATATACTTCACAATTAATTGTAAAGAAATTTGGTTGATTTTAATCCTGATTTAATGATATACAGGGGATTTGAAGGATAAAATACTGCTTATTATTCTTAAAAGGGGTATAACGATGTACGTACCGCTTTAGAAGATGATGGAAATTTACTCGCGCGAGAGGTTATGATAGCGTGAGGGCTGATGGTTTAAGTTTTTGGCTTAACTCAGCTAAAAGCTGAAACTCTCCCTTATGGTTATTACAAAGAGTATTATTATTTTTGGATAGCATGAATACCGATTTGAACGTAAATGACATCTTATTGCAAGTGAAGCGCCTTGATAAGGAAGCTCAGCTAAGTCTATTAAAAAAACTTGCGTTATTGATTCGTAAGTCTGAATCCAAAGAAAAGAAAATTAAGCTATCTTCAATCTCGGGAGTAGGCTCTTCTTTATGGAGTAAAACAGATATTGATGAATACGTAGATCTGGAAAGACAGTGGTAATAACTGATTTTTATCAAAAGTGTATTTTTCTGGATACAGCTAATCTATTTTATTGAAGGCCATTTAGCCTAAATTATTCCAATTCCACAAGATCATCTCATACCGGCTACAAATGAAGAACGAAGCACGAACTATTTAAGCTTAGATATAACATTTTCCTTTTCTAATTTTTCTTTAAAAAGCTTATTGATTTGAATGAACTTCTCCCGCTCGCTGGGAACTTCTTTCACTTTATATATTTCTCCATAGAAATGAATCCTAATCCAAAAAAAAGGGTTATCAGTCCAATAAGTAATTAATACAGTTTCTTTCAAAATTTCAGATATGTAAATGGCGAAGTCAATTTCTTTTAACTCGGCCATTAAGTCATCCCTTTTATATACGGATAATCGTGTAGCAAAATCTCCATCCAAATAATCGACATCAATATTTACCTCACCACCAAGGCCTAAATCATAAATATTACCTATTGAATTGACGCTAATATTTAAAAAATCAGCAACCACCTTCTTGAGTCGATCTTCCGAATATTTCTTTCTTATCAATATATCATAGCTCATTACAGTGCAATTTTATTATATACTTCACTCCCGCGAGGTTATAACTCGTGGGGGCGCATGGTTTAAGCCTCCGGCTTAACTCAGCTAAAAGCTGAAACCATACAACCCACGAGCTAATAAGCTCGCGGGAGCTGAAAAAAACGTCATTGCGAGGAGGAACGAAGAAGCAATCCCCAACTATACAGGGCGAAATTGCAAGTGCACCTGCTTATTGGGGATTGCTTCGTTCCTCGCAATGACGATTCAATAAATCATGTCATAACTGTTTTTTTCAGGTATACCTTGATGTATACTCGCAATTACATGGTTGTTGGGTTAACACTAATACTTTATTACTATTTTTCCACGATTACCCTGGTAGATGCAATGGACATGGCTTTGTAGCAAGCCTTTCGCTTTCTGTTCTTGAATATTTTACACCCCCACCAGATCACTGGCTTCATCTTTGGGTGATGATTGCCAGGTGTTCACAAAATCACTTTTGGCTTCCAGGTCTTTTTGTGGCATGGAGGCTATGGCGTATTTGCTTTCTTTAGCATCGTTTACGCCGGCTACAAAGGCCCAGTTGCCCCAGTTGCTGGCGGGCGAATAATCAATCAGTTTTTCTTCAAAATAAGCGGCGCCTTTTGTCCAGTCGGCCTTAAGGTCATGCACCAGGTAACTTGCTACAATTTGCCTGCATTGGTTGCAGATGTAGCCTGTAGCATTCAATTCGTGCATACATGCATCAATATAAGGTACGCCAGTTTTACCTGCCGCCCATTTCAAAAAACCTTCTTCGTTTGCTGTTGAAACAATTCCTTCTTCTTCGGTTTTTTGGGTTTTTATAAATTTTTGCCCATGTTTTTTAAACATGAACCTGAAATAATCCCGCCACAACAATTCCAGCTTCAGCATAGCACCCGGCGCATTGCCTTCCTGGTTCTGTTTAAATATTTCCCAATATACCTGCCTCAAGGATATACAGCCAATTGCTATCCACGGCGACAATTTTGACGAATTATTGATGTTACCATTGCGCCCTTTTGATTTAACTGCAGGAGCTATCTTTAAAAAGTATTCTTTTAATTGTATCAACGCTGCCGTTTCGCCCCCCTGAAAATAATTGACAGCCCGCATATCATCCACAGGTTCGGTTAACCCTAATTGCTGCAGGGTGGGCAACTCCCCTGCCTCTGTAATTTCGGGGGTATAAATATGGTCGGGCGTTGGCACACATGGGCGTACATCGCTATCGCGCTCCACCTTCTTTTTAAATACAGCAAAACTATCCGGAATATCTTTTATAGGAAAAGGAAGATCTTCTTTATGATACAAGGTATGCCCTATAAAATGCTTCAGGTTGAGCCTCATTTTCCATAAAGCCGCCTCTACCTCTTCAGATATGGTGGTTTCTTCATGAGCTACCTCACGGTGGTGGTAAACTTCGTTCACCTGGTATTGAGCCGCAAGTTGTGGAATTATTTCGGAAGGGTTCCCTATCCTGATGATGAGTTCGGCGCCGTAGGCCTGCAGGTTTTTGCGCAGATCGGCAACGGCTTCTAACAGGAACCGGGCCCTGAAGCTCCCGGTTTTAAAATTTCCAGATGCCGTTTGCTGAAAATAATAGGGATCAAAACAATATACCGGCAGTACTTTATCTGCCTTGCGTACGGCTTCTAACAATATTTCGTTATCATGTATTCGCAAGTCATTTCTAAACCAAACCAGTATCGTTTTATCGCTCATAGTTAAACAGGGAGTTAACTGTTTTTATGCAGACCACAAATTTGCAATTTATTTGCTGTTTCTACGCATTTCACCTCAATATTTGACATCTTCTCAACATTTTTGCCGCTTTTTGAGCCAATTGAAAGGCCTTTTATAAGCAAAGCATATTTTATGAGTTAATTTTTTTGCAGAATAATGGATAAATATAAACTATCTGCACCATTAATCAGGAAGCATCATCACAAAATGCCAGATAAGTTGAATAAGAACTTACTTATCCGTTTTGATATTTGCTTTAATAACAGAATCTTTTTGAGCGTTTGTAAGCTTGTAATTAAAGTGAAAAAGCGCTCCTTCAAAATCACCGTACGATGGATTAGGAATTACAATATACCTGCTGCCAAACTCCTTTTCCAGCTTTCGCGTTGTGGCCACCCGGCTATCTTCGGATGGGGGGTTATCATATAACATATCAAAATCGGGCAGGTTATCACCGCAAAGCAGCAGAATGTTATGCGTTTTTAACACATTAAGCCTGCGGGCCTCTTTGCTTGATGTTGTTGTTTTTAATTGCAGATGCTCATCATCGGCATTGGGTAAACCGTATAGCCGCAGGTTTTTCAAAGTTGTGGCCCGCTCTGCCTCGTTACGGTTGGTAATGTAAAATATAGTTATGCCTTTTGAAGCCGCGTATTTAAAAAAAGCAGGTGCACCGGGTACGGTATCGGCTATGGCTTTATCCGTCCACCCTTTCCAGGTGGCATCGGTATAATCCAGGTTTTGCAATGCCCTGCTGGCATCGTAAGGACTATTATCAAGCAAAGTTTCGTCAATATCAGTAACAATGGCCCATGGTTTACTACCGGGATTCTTTACCCCTTCATCAACCCGCAGCTTAGCAATATTATACGCCTGGAAACACAAGGCTTTATACTCCGCCGCCCTTTGCTGCCAGATGGATGCCCATGCTTTACCACCATTGGTGATAGATGTTGCATTGCCGGTTGCAACGTTTTTTGTTGACGCGCAGGCTGTGAACAGCAAGAGTACGGGTAGTATATAGCTTTTTTTCATGGATAGGTGATGATGGCGGCAGAACTACTTTTATTTTTTGTCATCCTGAACGCAGTGAAGGATCTAATCGCAGACTTTACAGGGCGAAGAAGCATGGTGAATAATAGATGCTTCACTATGTTCAGCATGACAAAAAGATTATTCTTCTTACAGCAGCTCCGGCTTAATTTTATCTGTAAACTCTTTTGCAAATTTATTCAGTTTTGGCTGAATAACAAATGCACAGTATGACTGGCCGGGATTATCGTTAAAATAATTCTGATGATAGGCTTCCGCTTTGTAAAACTCGCTGGCCGGCGTAATTTCCGTAACAATAGGGCTATCGAAAACCTTTTCATCTGTTAAGGTTTTGATCATGGCTTCGGCCGCAGCCTTTTGCTCATCGGTAGTATAAAATATGGCCGACCGGTATTGCGTACCTACATCATTACCCTGGCGGTTAAGCGTTGTTGGGTTATGGGTTTTAAAGAAAACCAGCAACAATTCATCCAGCGATAATACATCGGCATCATACTCCAGTGCGATCACTTCGGCATGGCCAGTGGTACCAGTACAAACATCTTTATAGGTTGGATTATCTACATGGCCGCCCATGTAACCCGAGGTTACTGACAGCACTCCTTTTAATGATTGAAATATGGCTTCGGTGCACCAAAAGCAACCGTTACCAAAAGTTATTCTTTGAATATTTGAAGGCATTATTTTAATTTTTATATAATGCGAATTTACGGCTTACAGCAATGCTTATTTTCATAATAGTGTAAGCATTCATTGGGTAGCAGAATGCCCGATATTTAACCTATCCCACCATTTCTCTTTCAAATATCTCTTCTACCATCGCAATCTGCTCTGCATAGATCGATTTTTTCCGGGTACCAAAGTACAGGGTATTTTCTATCATGTTATATCCCTCCCAAAGCAGTTTAATGTTGCCGGTATCACGTTCTTTTTTCGACAGAAAATCGGGAATCACGGCAATCCCCGTCCCTCCGCTCAGGCAGCGAATAATAGAGCCCATATTGGGGACTATAAAATTGGGTTTAAAATCGGGACGTTTACCAAAGTTGATATGCCAGAAACGACGCAGGTGTTCCATATCGCCAGATGAGCCATACCAGGTTTGTGCCTTAAGCCACGCCTGTATCCGGGGCAGGTCTTTTGTTTTAAGCAGATCTTTAAACCCCGCAATATCCGTTTGCGCCCCGGCTAAAACCACTATTCTCTCTTTAAAAAAGGGTTTATACTCCAGGCCCTTATAATCTCCTTTTTGCGGGGTGATGATCATGTCTAATATCCCGCTGTCCAGGTCGGCCAGCATCTGGGGGTATTCGCCAAATTTAATGATCACGTTAAAGGGTAATGTAGGCAGGTAGGATTCCAGCGTAAACTGAAAAGTTTCAAGGCACATCCCTATGCTGATGGTGGGGATATCCTTTTCGGTGCTTTTATGAAAGTGCCGCTCGGCTTCTTCCAGTTTACATATAGACTCCTGTATGTAGTTGTATAGTATTTTTCCACGCTCGGTTGATACCATTTTGCGCGAGGTACGATCAAACAATTTATAACCCACATAGCTTTCCAGCGAACTCAGGTGCAGGCTTACACCGGGTTGCGAAATAAACAAGGCTTCGGCGGCGCCGGTTAGCGATCCGGTTTCATATATAGCCTTAAACGTGCGGAACCATTCAAAATTCACCATTGCTATCTATCATAATTATGATACAAAGATATGATTTATGTTATTTTAATAGTAGCAACAGAGCCCGTAATTTTGATAAAAAATAAAAAGAGATAAAATGAAAAACATATTTGTAATAAACGGAGGACAGATTTTTGGTCATTCGGGAGGCCGTTTTAATAAAACATTGCTGGATGCCACCGTAAAATATTTTGAAGAACAACCGGGATTCGAGATCCGTTCAACCGATGTTAATGATGACTATGATCCTAAACAGGAAGTTGAAAACTATAAATGGGCCGATGTAATTATTTACCATACCCCCATTTGGTGGTTTCAGTTGCCGCACGGTTTCAAAAAATACATAGACGAGGTTTTTACAGAAGGCTATCAGAATGGCATTTATAGAAGCGATGGGCGTAACGCTGCCAACCCGGCCATTAATTATGGTACCGGTGGCTTGATGCATGGCAAAAAGTATATGTTAACTACTTCATGGAACGCTCCCACTACCGCATTTACCCTACCCGGCGAATTCTTTAATGAGCATAGCGTTGATGAAGGTCCGTTATTCGGTTTTCACCGCATGAATGCTTTTACGGGTATGGAACCATTGCCGGGCATTCATTTTCATGACGTGGAAAAAAATGCCGACATCCCCAAAGACCTCCAACGTTATCACTTACATTTGAACAATTTATTTATCCAAAACAACCATCAGTATGAAGATTTACTTAACAGCGTTAGTGAAATCTAAACCGGGTTTTACTGAAGAAATAAAAGGATACCTCGACGCACTGGTAGCCGGATCAATCAAAGAGGAGGCTTGTTTGCAATATGAGCTATACCAATCAACCGAAGATGAAACGCAATTCATTTTTCACGAAACCTGGGCCAGCCAGGAAGGGTTGGATATACATGCTAAACAGCCACATATTAAGCTGTTTATTGAGCAGGTTTCGCCTATTTTAGATGGCGAACTTACCATTTATAAAACCGACCGGGTTAGCTAAAAATAAAGGGACGGTAAATTCATATAGAGAATAAGCACTGTTCAATACAACCCTCAATAATATAATCATTCAGTATTATATTATTGAGGGATTGTTATATTTGCGCTGAACGATACCCCCTTATCATGCAAAAACTAACCAAACTCATTTATAATAAACCTTTTGTTTTTTCCTTATGGTTTGGCCTGAGTTTTCTTATCGTTCTTCGGGAGCTTTTAAATCACCAGGGGTTTAATAACTATACTATTTTTAAATACAATTTTTTAAATACCATCCATCAGCATAATTTATATGCTTACCAGCCAGAGCATTATTATGATCTGAATCATTACGGCCCTATATTTTCAATAATATTTGCCCCATTTACCTTTATGCCCGATAGCATTGGCATTATACTATGGGTAATGTTTAATGCCTTTATACTATTTAAAGCTATCCAGCTATTGCCGTTAAAAGAAAATCAATACCTTATTGTTTTGCTGATATGCGCTCATGAATTAATGACGGCATCTGCCAGCGTGCAAAGCAACCCCATGATAGCCGGCTTTATTATTTTGAGCTTTAATTTCATCAAGCGAAAACAAGATTTTTGGGCTGCCTTAATGATAGCGCTTGGCACATTTATAAAACTGTATGGAATAGTTGGCCTGGCATTCTTTTTCTTCTCTGATAACAAACTAAAATTTATTGCAAGCTTTATTTTTTGGTCTGCAGTGCTGTTTGTGCTGCCGATGCTGATTTCTTCACCATCATTTATCATTCAAACTTATCATGACTGGTATATTGATATCATGGATAAAAATTTAGCAAATGAAAATTCAGTGATGCAGGATATTTGCGTGATGGGCTTTTTGCGCAAAATCCTCAACTACCCTAATCTCAAAAACACTGTAGTAATTATTCCTGCAATAGTAATTTTTGGCATTTCGTATCTAAGAATAAATTGTTTCAAGTCAACACCATATCAATTACTTATACTCGCTTCTGCCTTAATTTTCGCGATTATTTTTAGTAGCGGCTCCGAGTCACCTACCTATATCATCGCGTTTGCCGGGGTTGCCATCTGGTACATGAATTTAAACCGGCCCGTTACCCGTTTAGAGATATTTTTACTGGTAGCGGCACTCATCTTAACCAGCCTTTCCCCGTCTGATCTTTTTCCGAAATCCATCAGGGAAAATTATGTTATTCCGTATAAATTAAAGGCTTTACCCTGCCTTTTAATCTGGCTTAAAATCATTTACGAAACCATCACCAGGAATTTCGTAAATCCTAAACCGCTACAGGTTACCTAATTACCATAGCTAATTATTATGCTGCCTGGGTAACTTTCAGTTTGCAGTACAAAATTCCTACAGTTTTAATGTTTACAATGCACTATCTGTAATCAAAATAATACATAAATTGCAGTTTTGTAATAAAAAATTTACATTTATGCAGTAATTTTGATTGGAATTTATAATGACCGTTTAGGCATAGAAACACCGTTTAATCAGGCATTATCCAACAGACATTGAATTTGAAAATACCGATAAAGTAATAATTGAAAAAAGCCAACCTGCTACGCCTAAAACAATTTATATTATATGAACCCCCTTTCTAAAAAGAAAATTTCTATTATTATTCCGTCTCACAACGAGCAGAATAATATAGGTTTTCTTATCCAGGCCCTCAACAAAACCTTAACTGCCACCGACTACGACTTTGAATTAATTTTTGTTGACGATGGAAGCAGCGACAACACACTGAACGAAATAAAATTCAACACCGCAGTATATACTAATGTTTTTTACATAGAACTTTCAAAAAACTTTGGAAAAGACAATGCCCTTAAAGCCGGAATTACTATGGCTACCGGCGATGCAATAGTAACCATGGATGCCGATATGCAGCACCCCCCTAATTTGATACTAAAAATGCTGGAGTATTGGGAAAATGGCTATGACATTGTTTACACCTACAGGCAAAACGCAAACCCACATGTTAAGATCCATCAAAAAGTTACCTCCAATCTTTTTTATAAAGGGATCAATATGCTATCGGACATTAAACTTGAAAATGGGACTGCCGATTTCAGGTTAATGGATGAAAGGGTTGTTAAACAATTAAAGCTTATTGATGAGTATGAGCTTTTTTTACGTGGCATCATCAAGTGGGCCGGCTTTAAGCAAATTGGCATCCCATATACCCCATCAAAAAGACATACCGGCGAGGTTAGCTATTCATTTGCTAAATTATTAATGCTCGCCGTAAGGAGTATTATGGCTTTTAGCGCCAGGCCACTATACCTTATGACCACTATTGGCATAAGCGTTTCGTTATTGGCTATTTTATATATCCCCTATGTATTAATAAGTTATGCTGCTGGCTATGCCGTTTCGGGATGGGCTTCAATAATAGCTACAATTGCTTTTTTTGGCGGTCTACAGCTCCTTGTACTAAGCATCATAGGCATATATGTAGCTAAAATATTCATGCAATCAAAGGGGCGCCCCAACTATCTTATTCGGTCATCTAATCTTTTAACTGTAAATAATGATCTTGTTAGGGTTTGATATCGAGGAATTTGACCTGCCATTAGAATATAGTAAGCCAATATCTTTCGATGAGCAATTATCAATTTCGACCAATGGCACTTACATTATTTTAGATTTATTAAGATCAGCCAAAGTTAAAGCTACTTTTTTTTGCACCGCCAATTATGCAGATCATAAACCGGAGGTTATTCAACAAATTGTAAGCGAAGGCCATGAAATAGCATCGCATAGCTATTACCATTCCGATTTTAAAACAGCGCATCTAAAACAGTCAAAAACACGACTTGAAGAGATCTCGGGCAGCCCGGTAAGCGGCTTTAGGATGGCCAGGATGATGCCGGTTGATGAACGGGAAATAGAAAAAGCAGGGTACACCTACAATTCATCCCTCAACCCAACATGGATCCCCGGGCGATATAATAATTTCAACAAGCCCCGAAGCTGGTTTTATGATCAAAATGTGTTACAGATCCCGGCATCGGTATCACCACTGATCCGCTTTCCGCTTTTTTGGCTTAGCTTTCATAATTTGCCGCTGGCGGTACTAAAGTGGCTCAGCAAAATTACCCATGCCAAAGATGGCTATCTCAACCTGTATTTTCATCCCTGGGAATTTACCGATCTCACTGATGAAAGATTCGGCTTACCAAAATACATTACCAACAACTCGGGGCAGGCAATGGCAAAAAGATTAGCAGATTTTATCCTCTGGGGTCAATCTAAAGGCTATGAATTTATGCGCACTGATGAGTTTGTAAAATCAATCGATAAAAGAAAACTAAAGCTGGTTGTTTAAATTATAGGTGGCAAAATTTATCTGCGTTTTTTAATACCCTCCTAACAAACTACTGTGTGTACACATCTTTAACAATTGTTTTAAAGTATTGCAAGGCTAAAAGATGGGTTCACACAGTAGCTAACAAATTAAATTGCAGCTGATTATAGCCTGATTTTAATCCCTCCGTTAATAACAAAACCATCCAGAGGGGCATATATATCCTTAAATACCGGGCTGGTGATACTGCCGGTATAAATGGTATCAAATTTGGTTTGCCGGGTATCGGTCAGGTTCTCAAAATTGACGAACAGGGAAAAGCGGTCCCAGATCTTTTCGGCCATCAGACCGGTAGTCCAGTAAGCCCTGCCGGTAGTGCCGTCATTTAAACGTTGCGGGCTAAAATAGTAAGCCTCCAATCCTATCTTTAACTTATCCTCTATCTCATAAACCAGTACGTTATTCAACCTGTGTTTGGATACTAAAGGATATACAGAGATGTTCTCATCTGTATGCTGCATTACATCCGCCAGCGTATAACCTATAAAAAGCTTAAAATCGGCATAGGTTAACTTTACATTGGTTTCAAGTCCCTTTGTATTCAGCTCGCCACGAGGCTGCTGGTATTGGAGATTACCATTGGGCAGTGATGCAAGCAGGATAGGTTTCTCTATCCGGGTATAAAAAAACAATTGATTAATGCTAAAGCTTACCTTATCATCAAATAAACCGGTACGGTAAGTAAAATCATAGTTTGCGCCGTATGATCGTTCGGCTGTGGTATTTTTAACATCAATAGGCAACACATTTCTAAACTGGATACGTTCGGCGTCCTCGGTAAATACAGTAGGCGCTTTATAACCCAAGCCACCGCCTAAACGGGTTGAAAAATGCGAATTAAGCTTCAACAATGCCGATATGCGTGGCAGGATAAAAAAGCCATACCGATTGTGATAGTCGCCGCGTAAACCGCTTTCAATTGTCAGCTTTTGTGTGGCATTCCAGGTGTTTTGTACAAAACCACCAATGGTATTGTAGTTATAACTTCTCAGCGGAAAAGCATTGTTTTTATCCTCAGCAAAGTTTTCTGACAGGTAGTTTAATCCTGCAACCCAATCAGATTTTTCGCTTGTACGGGAGTAAGTTGCTTCACTATAAGTTGAAAACTGCACCCCTGAAAAACGATAATCAGGCAGGTTAATAGCCCTGTCGAAATAACTTACACTGTTCTTGAATACCAGTTTTTCCTTGTCATTCAAAGTATGGTCGAGCTCTGCCTGTGTGCTGTATCTGCCCGTTTTATTTTTTTCAAAATAGCTGTGCTGTGCGTTACCATTGCCTTCAATATAATGAAGATCGCCACCGATACGGTTCTCTATGGTGCTATTGATGCCTGTTATCAGGGTGGTTTTATCGTTTAGGTAAAAGAATAATTTAGGATTTAGGGTAAACCTGTTATACTTTGGGATGGCCGTTAGATCGATATGGGCAGGATCATAAGCCGTACCATGATTATACGCTGCAAATACGGTGGCCCCCATTTTTTTAAACTTTTGCGAATAGAAACCACTGGCATCCAAACCCAATGCCGAAGTACCGTTTAAAAGGAAATTTAATTGCCTTTGATCGGTGGGTGTTTTGGATACTAAATTAACCAGGCCCGCTATAGCGCCGCCACCATACAGGGTTGATGATGATCCTTTGATAACTTCAACCTGTTTCAGATCAAGCGGTGCTATTTGCAGTAAGCCCAAGCCGCCAGAAAAGCCGGAGTAAAGCGGGAACCCATCCCTTATAATTTGGGTGTACTTACCATCAAGTCCCTGGATGCGAATACTGGAATTATTACTGGTTGCCGATGTTTGCTGTGTTTGAATCCCTGTACTTTCGGCAAGCATCATGCGGATATCGCCCGGCTTCATATTGGCTTTTTCATCCAGTTCCTCTCCCGAAATCACCTCCACCCGGGTAGGAATATTGGCAATAGTACGACTGCTGCGGGTAGACGAAACGGTAACTTCGCCCAACTCCTCGCCATCTCCCTTGCCTTTAGCCTGAAGCAAAATTATCATAGGAGAAGATTGTTGAACCGGAAACGTTAAGGTGTCCGTCCTGGTATCATACCCAATATAACTAAAGCGAATAATTTGTTTACCGGCGGGTATGTTTGTTAAGGTAATTAAACCTGCGGCATCGGTGGTAGCCCCTTTATTGATCCCCTGTATTAATGCCGTTGCACCAATCAGGGTTTCGTTTGTTTTGGCATCTTTAATAATTGCTTTAAACGTATCCTGGGCATACGCCATAGCGGTATATAAAAGTGCCGTAAAAAGCACTATGATTTTTTTCATGAATATGGAAATTAGTTATGTAGAAGCTAAAAGCAGAATGCACAAAGCTTAAAGCTAATAGAATATAAAATTGGCCAGCTGCATAGCTGTATGGTGGGGTTGTATTAACTTATCTGCGGGGGTTGCCATATTGCCTGGGCAACATCTTCGGTATATGGTTGATTATAAGCAATAACATGCTTAACGGGTATTTGGGGCAATAAAAACAAGGTGTGATCAACAGCTTTGGTAACGGTAAACCCGGTACATGAGCCACATGCAAAAAATGGAGAACACCCCTGGCAATCTTTCTCTTTAGGTGATGATTTAGCCGGGGCATTTTGCGTAACGGTATTTTTGATGCCACAATCATTATCGGCACAACATGGCTTTGCAGTAAGCAGCAGCACAACCAGGGCAGATATGTAGCATAGGAATTTCATTGGGGCAAATGTAAGAGATTTAGCGTAAAATCTTTATAGGCGATAGATTAACGCCAATTAAACAAAAAGCATTGCGAAACCCGGGCATTTTTTGTCAGTCCTCCTTCAATAGTTCAATGGCTTCCTGGTATTGTTTTATTAAACCCGGTGCCCTATCCACCGCCCAGGCGTGGTAATTATCTTTTATCAGCATCAATGTGGTATGCGTATTTACCGCTTTGCGCGATTGCGGATCAAACATCACTTTGGCTACTTCATCTTCTACCTTCATTATTCTGCTTTGTTCGTCATAAATGCGGGTAAGCAAAGCGGCTTGCTTAAAACTGATCTTCGAAAGGATATTATGGCTCTTGGCCACATCCCATGCTACGTTATCCAGATACCGGTACAAAACCCCGGCCGGGGCAATGTAATTTAGGTGAAATTCATCGTTAGTTACAATCCTGGCCTGCCATTTAGGATCGGCCAAAGCCGAATCGATAGATTTTAAAACCTTTTGGTCATAGGCATACTGCTCAATGGTAAACTGCTTATTCTTAACCAGCTCGGCCCTGATGTTGCTTACCAGTTCTCTTGTCTCGCTCTTTTCATGCCGGCTGTTGATAAACTCGGTAAAAACTAATCCCAAAAACACACTGAACACAATCAGCAACGATTCGCCTACGTATTCTTTCCAATCCCTTAGGGTATAGATCTCCAGCTTTTCGCCGTCGTGCCGGGGAGCGATTTTGTTTTTAGGGTGCTGAGGCATAAGGTTTTATTTAGTGGATACAAGATAAGAAAAAAATAAAAGCCGCAAGCTCGACTTTACGGTTTATCAAAGCCTACAACTCAACTATTTACATTATATTAGGCCTAGAAGATATACGACGCTTACTTGTATTGGCATCGAACTTCATACAACTGTAATATACAATAAACACAGTCTATTATCATACCCCCAGAAAGTTCATGCAACACCCCACGTGCACTAAAGAAATAGCAGAAGCAGCCAACCGTTGTTTCGAGTGGGAAGTGTATCATTTTTTGCATACGTGGGTCCAGAACCATGAGGATAAAAAGCTGCTTCAATTTGATCAGCCGTTGGATGAGTATTTGGCAAATGACGCGTTGCGGGATTTCTTTTTGAATACGCGTCACCCAATTCAGCAATTGTTAAAAAATCGTTCCATCGCCTGCCATTTAGGTCGACGTGCGAGGGGTGTTTACTTTGACCCAATTAGCGGAGATCCCTTATTGGCTTTCACAGAGCAACGGATCTATAACCTTGCCCGCAGGATGGATAGTGAGCGAATGCATGTTCCATTCCGCTCTGTTCATCCTAACAAGCAGACCGAAGCAGGCGATACTGCGGAGATCAGCACCTACCCCACCGGATCAGAAGAAATTCGCTATAATAGCGGCAATCATTTTACCAGCCGGCCAGCGAACGGGAACGTATTTGATGAACACAGTAAGCACTGCACGGCAAAATCAGCAGGCAATCTACATGTGCTCTTCAAACGTGGATTTTTGGAAGAGCGCTTACACGATGTAAAAGCGCTTACAGCCGAAATGCATGAGGCAGGTGAAACCCAGCCTCAATTCTTTGTGATCTTCAGCAGACATTCGCTGATAGAGGGTCATTTTGGCTCATCCCTGGTGATCATGGACCCCGCAAATCCCGACTTCCCCCGGCGCGTGATGGTTTGTGATACCTTACTCAAAGAACTGCCGCACCACCCACGCTGGTGGCATCACTTTATTGCAGAATATTCGAATGTATTTGGTGATGCCATAGCAGAAATAGTTGAAGATCTTTCGCACCCGCTACAGAAGGTAAATATTAAAGGCGATAACCCGTATCGACATGATTGGGACTGCCCTTATTACGCCACAAGCATGGCAGCCGCTTTGGCCGACCTGGTTAAAAATAACCCGGAACTGATGTTAAATGGAAGCGTTCATGACATCCATAACGCTATGAAGGCTATCATGCAGGATTACTATCAACCAGATCATGAAATTAAAACAAGGCCGGAAATTCAACAGGCTAACCGGTTAAAGCGCTGGAAAAGCGGACGGGAAGTGATTAAGGATTTGGTGGTGGAGATTAGTCGGAAATCATCTTATGAATTGTAGGTAGTTTGTTATAACATATTAGCCTGTGGTCTGTGTTTTCAGGCTAACCATTTCCCAAGGGCGTAGCCCTGAAACATTTTGTAACAACGGGTTTCAACCCGTTGAAAAAGCAAACGAGGGATAGAGAGAACCGTAGGTTCGGCGCGTATACATGGGTCCTTCCTATGGAACTATTGGCTTGTGATATTCCTGGTCAACGGGTTAAAACCCGTTGCTAATATATTGGCCGTCCGCTATGCGGACTGTGAAAAGGTTTGGTCATGAAGATCATCATCACTCATAAATTACTCCACAAAAAAGCCCCCAACTTACGCTGGGGGCTTCAATATTATTGTCCGCCTTTCCTGGCTTCCTGCATCGGGTTGGTGCCCGATGTGGCGCCGCGTGGCAGGGTTTGTTGTTTAAACAGTTCAAACCTTGATGGGGCGTATTCTCTTGGCCAGCTGTTGTTGGCTTCGTCAATATCGGCCGTTTGGCGGTATGGGTCAAGCTTAATGGATTTTACCTCTTTGGTTTTGGCAAATACCTTGCTCACCTTAAATTCGTTTTTACGCCAGATGTAAGCCGGGATATTATCTATCTCCGTGGTGCCATCGGCATAAGTCCACTCAATGATTATCGGGCTTACCAGGCCACCTTTATTGCTGAAGGTAAGCTCGTAAAAATAGCTTTTGCTATCGTATAGCTTCTTTTCATCAGGAGTTAAGGCGCTGTACATATCCTGGTAGCTTTTGGTGGTCATTGGTGTTGCCGCGAAACGATCCCATTTGCTGTAAAAATCCTGCAATGAAGTATCAGCCTCTACCGCAAAGCGGGTTCCTGCTGCTTTATTGCGGGTGGTGCTGATGTTTTCCAGGTTACGATCAAACTGGGCACGGTCAACCGAGCCTTCAACAGCCGGGTTTTTGGTATTTAAACGGTAGTATTTTACGCTATCCAATGAAACATCTACTGGCTCGGTTCCGAAGAACCATCCGCGCCAGAACCAGTCCAGGTCAACCGCCGAGGCATCTTCCATGGTGCGGAACAAGTCCTCTGGCGTTGGGTGTTTAAAGGCCCAGCGTTTGGCGTAAGTCTTAAAAGCATAATCAAACAACTCGCGACCCATTACGGTTTCGCGCAATACATTTAACGCGGTGGCCGGTTTGGCATAAGCGTTAGGACCAAACATGATAATGTTTTCTGAGTTGGTCATGATAGGCTCCAGCTGATTCTTCGGCATTTTCATGTAATCCACAATCTTGTAAGCCGGTCCGCGCGATGATGGAAATTTAGGGTCCCACTCCTGCTCGGTCAAGTACTGTACAAAGGTGTTCAGGCCTTCATCCATCCAGGTCCACTGGCGCTCGTCAGAGTTAACGATCATCGGGAAAAAGTTATGACCAACCTCGTGGATAATTACACCAATCATCCCGTTCTTGGTAGCTTCGCTATAAGTACCATCTTTTTCGGCCCTGCCAAAGTTAAAGCAGATCATCGGGTACTCCATACCGTTTGCCGCCTCTACCGAAATAGCAACAGGGTAAGGATAAGGGATGGTATGTTTTGAATACGTACGGATAGTATGCGCAACAACCTTGCTTGAATATTTACGGTAAAGCGGGTAAGCTTCCGGACCGTAGTACGACATCGCCATTACTTTTCTACCACCTTCAATTTGGGTGCTCATGGCATCCCAAACAATCCGGCGTGATGATACCCAGGCAAAATCGCGCACGTTTTCGGCATGAAAAGCCCACGTTTTGCGGGCGGTTGCATGGCCTTTCATGGTGTTTTTTACTTCATCCAAATTTACCACTTCAACCGGTGAGGTCGCAGACTGTGCCGCGTTCCAGCGTTTAAACTGGGCCGGAGTTAGCGTTTGCGCATAGTTGGAGCATTGGCCGGTACCACCTACCACATGATCTGCAGGAACGTTAATGTTCACTTTAAAATCGCCAAAGTTTAAAGCAAACTCACCGCTGCCCATAAACTGTTTATTTTGCCATCCCTGGAAATCGCTATAAACAGCCATCCTTGGGTACCATTGCGTCATGGTATACAGGTAATTATTATCCTCGGGGAAATACTCGTAACCACCACGACCGCCTATGGTCATCCTGTCGGATATATTGTACCACCAGTTAACCTTAAACTTAAATTTTGCGCCCGGCGCCAGGGTTGCAGGCAGCTCAATGCGCATCATGGTTTCGTTAATGGTATAGGTAAGCGTGCCACCGTTTGCATCTTTTACGCTTTCAATATGGTTACCCAAATCAAGGTTATGGCCCATTACGCCCTGTAACTGGCGCATGCTCATTTTACCCTGCATTTTGCTCTCGCTGGTGGTAGTGCCTTCAGCATCTTTTTTATGTTGATTTTCATCAAGCTGCAACCAAAGGTAAGTTAGTGCATCGGGCGAGTTGTTGGTATAAGTGATGGTTTCTGATCCATCCAAACGCTGCTTATCATCGTTAAGGGTAGCGTTGATCTCATAATCAGCCTTTTGCTGCCAATAGTGAGGACCAGGAGCGCCTGATGCAGACCGATAGCCATTTGGCGTGTTAAGCATAGTACCCAATTGCTCAAAACGGTTACCGTGGTTTGAGCCGGGGTTGTTGTCATGTTGCGCCCAGGAAGCCGAGGCTAATAAGAGGCAGGAAAATAAAGCCGGGTAAAATTTATTCATCTGTATTTAATTAGAAAAAAACGTTCAACGCACATTATAAAAGCAATTCCAAATATAGCCGACGACAGGAACATCGTCCAGTCGCGCTGTGGTGTTTTGGCAAATTTGATTAACAAATAAGAGATAAGTAACGCAGATATTACAATTAAAACCTGCCCAAACTCCAACCCAAGGTTAAAAGCGAACAGCTGGGCGGTAATATTACTGCTGCTGCCCAGCAAACTTTTAAGATAGTTGGAGAAGCCCATACCGTGGATGAGCCCAAAAAAAAGCGCCAGGGAGTAGTTAAGCCGCATGGTATTTGCCGTGCGCTTTTTATTGAGCACATTAACCAAACTGGTAAAAACTATGGTAACGGGAATTAAAAATTCAATAAGCGAAGTATTGATATGGATAACATTTAACACACTTAAAGCCAGCGTTATAGAGTGCCCGATAGTGAAGGCGGTAACCAGTACCAGCACCTTGCGCCAGTCGGCCAGCAGGTAGGTACCGCAAAGCACGGTAACAAATAAAATATGGTCGTACCCCTCCCAGTTACAGATGTGTTGCCATCCTAACTGGAAGTATAATGAAAAGTCAGTCATTGAGTTAATTCGCAATTGCCAATAAAAATAACGTTTTTTGCTGAAAATAAAACACCAGGGCGATACCATGTTGCAGTTGATCATCATAAGCTGGCTTAGCTTTTTCCACCCATTTTTTGTAAGTGTTACCGAAATTAACCACAACGCCAAAAACCAAAGCGTTGAAGTAAGCTGTCGCATTTTTTATGACGACCTGGAACGCACCCTCGAAAAACAATACAAAAGCCCGATTGATATTGTACACCCGAAGGACAACGCCAAAATGAACCAGCAGCTTAACGATTACATTAAAAAGCACCTGGCCATTAAAACCGATGGCAAAGCACTCAACTTAAGCTATGTTGGCTACGAGATACAGGAAGATGCCGCCTGGATATATTTTGAAGTAAAAGGCATCAGCAAGGTAAAAAAAGTGGAAATCCATGATGATATCCTTTTTGCCGAACACCCCGAACAAATCAATATGCTGCACGTAACCGTTGGCGGCCAGCGCAAAAGTACCAAGCTGGATAACCCGGAGAGTGATGCGGAATTTGAATTTTAAATTGGATGTGATCCGGATGTGCAGATTTCAGATTTCAAATGTGCAGATGATGGTTGGATTGATTTAGTATGATAAAACCTGTTTGTCATGCTGAACGCAGTGAAGCATCTATTCGCAAACTGTACAGAGCGAAGAGGCATGGATGAGAGTAGATCCTTCGCTATCGCTCAAGGATGACAAAAAGGGATAATATTCACCTCAGTCGCATCATGAACACCCAAGCCCACCTATCCTACTTTATCCTCTTCAAGTCATGTTTCCCTTCATCGGCATACAAAACCAGCTTAGCCTTGCCTGTTGTATCGGGTAAAAATTCAAGTTCGTATGGAAGATCTTTCAGGAAAAATCTTGTTTCCGATTGTGCGTAAAGTTCCCGCTTTGTTTCTCCGGTGGCCCTTACATAAAGATGTCCATCTTCCGTAAATATGGTTAAAACACGTTGTGGAGCCAATTCAAATTCGCCGGTATAGGTTTGCAACCGATCGGTAGGCAGTGCTATTACTTTTTTAACGTTGATCTTAAAAATGCCTTTAAAATCATAAACTTTCGCCACGCTATTTGTCACTTCTGCAAGCAGCTGATCATTGTCGCCATTAACCATTACTATTACACCATTACCGCCTTCCACGCTGGCTGTATAATTGCTATGGAATCCTGCATCTACTCCCGGATGACTAAAATATGTTATACCATCCTGTTTATTAATAAACACGCCAAGGCCGGGAAAGCCTCCAATATAAGGGGTGAGCATTAATTTTGCCGTGGCCTGTTTTAGTACCTTTGTTGATTTACCCGCATAAGCAAGCTGTATTTCTATAACGTATTTTGCCAGATCGGTAGGGTTTGTCCATAAACCGGCGGCCGCTTGTTCGGGATAGACATGAAATTTGCCAGGGAGGGGGTTGCCGGCCATATTATAAGCATTGGCAAGCAACGCCGGATTTACATCCACAGGCGGCTGGGCAAAGGTGCTGCTTTTCATGCCCAGTGGCATAAGCACTTCGTTCTTCATATATTCGGCATAGTTGCGATGTGTTATATCCATCACCATCAGTTGCGAAATAATAGTCCCCCCGCCCGAATATTGAAACCGGAGCCCCGGTTCGAACATCGAATGTACACGCGGGGAATTGGCGGGCTTCTCGCCATTAAGTACCTGCACTATAGTTGGCAGCGGTTTTCCTGGCAGATACCCCCCAAAGCCCTGTAAATTTAAGCCGGCACTATGGCTCAACAGGTTGGCCATGGTTATCCTTTTGCCCTTTGATAAACTATCGTACGGAAATTTCCAATCGGTTAAATAAGCGTTGATATCAGCATATAGATCCAGCTTTTTATCCTGTACCAGTTTAAGTATCCCTACTGCGTTTAATGATTTGCTGATAGATCCAGCCTGGAAAAGCGTTTGCGTAGTTACCGGAGTTTTGGAGCTATCGTTAGCGAAGCCGTATCCCTTAGCCCAAACTACACGGTAATTTTGAATAACCGCGATGCTTAAACCCGGCACTTTATAGTAAGCCATCCGTTCCTGGATAGTCCAGGGTGCCTCGCCTTCTATTTGTGTGGTTCCAAACAACCCGTTCTCCACCTGTTTTATTTTTTCTTTGGCACTGTTTTGAGCAGAAACGCTTAATTGCGCTAATAATAACAAGGGCAAAGCAAATAATCTGGAAGTTTTCATATAGTAAATAAGGTTTTATTTTAGTTAGACAGACAAACAAGATCGCTGTTTTAGATTCAAATTTAGAATTAAATTCCGAAATAAAAATTAAAACAAAATTAAATTTTATAAAAAATCAAAAAACAGCGCAACACACAGGAAAAGTTTTGATTTGTTAATTGCCCTTACATATGGGGTATTGAAAAAAGTTCCTTATGATCGGAGGGAAACTTTCATTGCAGATAACATTTAGGATGTGCAGATTTTAGATTTCAAATGTGCAGATGATGTTTGGATGAAAAAGACGCATCAAAACCCATAGTCGTGCCGAATTTATTTCGGCATCCCACAGAACGGGTAGTAGACTGTGCATATGAGGTGTATGCTGAGATTGATCGGCTTAGTCTCAACATAATTTGCGTAGATAATTTAGCGTAGGTTTTGTGTGTTGGTTTTGAGCAGTGGCGGACCTGTGCTGGTTTCAATATATCCTTCAATAAAACACAAGGCCCCTACTCTACAAGTAGCTCGTTAACCCCTAGTGTTTATAATATCTTGACCGTTTATCGTCATGATAGTTTTATGCTCATTACGTTGCTCGTCAAGATAACTTATCTCCAGCTGCAATCCATCTAAGGCAATGGGAATGCGATTTGCCAACAGCGCATCTGCTTCCACGTAATTGCCTTCTATTCGAGAGTTAAATTCTGCAGATATTTCTATTTTATCAATTGGTAACAGATTATTGATCTTAGGTAATTTCGCTAATTTTGAAAATGTAATATTTGTTAACGGGTTTATACGGATATTAAAAACAGGTTGAGTGGAATTATTATAAATCAATAGTGAAAATTCCCAATCAAGCTTCCAATAAATAATCGGAGAGTTAGCAAACCCAATAATCATTACAGCATTGCCAAATTCGTCAAGTTCCGTTGGGTTTTTATAGCTATAGCCTTCATTGCAACGGCCACTACTATTATAACGTAAATCAGCTTCCAGAAATGGAGCTGTTGTTTTTATAGTTGTAAACTCAGTAGGCGAAGACCGATTAAAACCATTAATCTTCTCATACATTTCTAGTTCCGCATCAGCTTTCCATTTTTTTAAAAAGGGTACCGGGTACGTTACAAAGTCCTTGTCAATTAGATCCGCACAGTTACTGCAAAGCCAAATACCGTTTTCAATATTAGTTCTTTGACCTGGCCTTAAATTCTTGTCAAAGCGCGGTCCACCCTCGGATGCGGCGGTAATATGTGCGGCTTCACCGATTTTTGTTGATTTTTCGACATTATTATTGGGGCCGACCGTATGTATTCGACAATTGTGGTTGCTGCATAAATAACCTACCCGTTCGGCCAGTATACGAGCTGTACTTACGGAAAAATTATCTCTTGCCATTTTAGTACATCAAATTCTTTACTTACGTTAGAATTATTATAATAATAATTTATTGTGAAACCTCTCCAATGATTACTTCCCTATTAATCGATCTAATTCTTGGGTCTTCTCATCAACATAGTCGGGTTTATCTTCATGCTGCTCTAACAGTTTAATAAATTGAATATTGATTGATTCTATTGCATCTAAAATATTATTGGCTTCTGCTTGCAAATCTAATTTGGGGTTAAATAATTGAATATTCCCTTTTGGATCAATCATAAGTAAACATTCAAAAGATTCAATAAGACTGACCGATCTATCGCCGACAACAATTGGAGACGGTATAGGCATAACAGGTTGTGTGCCTTCCTGAGTGAATAATAAATTTTCAATCAGTTCTTTTTTTCTAAAATCACTAAAAGTTCCACCCGCTGGAAGTTTAAAAACAGCTGTAATTATTCTAGTCTTCTGCTCTTGCGCCTCTATTACGTCTTCAATTGTTTGTTTCGGCAAAACTTGAGTTTTAAAATTCTCCCCAGGTCGGTTTCTTCTGTAATCACGTTCAAAACCTCTATTATACGAACTCACACTTAATGATATATCCTTATTTTCTAAAATTTTGAAAATGGGATCAAATATTTTCTTCCTTGTTTCTGGATCAGGGAATCGTTCCACAATTATTCCGGCGTCTTCCTGACTTGAAAAATCGACGTCGAGTACATCATTTTTATACCCCTCGATTAAATCATTTTGCCACTCTTCTATGTGTTTGTTTTCAGATTTAAAAACCAAAGTGTCAATTGCTAATGAAACATTAAAACTACTGTAACTTGAATCAGTTACCCTGGGAGATGCTTTTTGTTTAAGTTGATTAATTGTTTTATTTAACCTCGCCCTATCTATTATAACATCTTTAAGTTTTGAGGTCGCCGTATAATCAATATAACTATCTATCGATTTGGTAATAGCAATAAGGAAACTACCCGCTTCCTTTGTTGAGACTGTATGATCATGAACCTTATCCGTTGGCTCGAGCTTAAATACATATGATCTCTCCCTAAGTTTTTCTATATAGCTATAGTCCTTTAAATAATGATCATAAAATAATGGCAGCCCAAGCGTGTAAAAGCTTCTTTCATCAGGTAAATACTCTTCAGGTAAACTATAGGCATTAAGCATTAAAACATTTACGTTTACTTCATTAGCATCCTGATCTACTAAAAAAACAAAAGACGAATCAAGTTGAGTTATTAATTTTCTTAATGATATGCCTCCGGATAAGTAATTATAAAGGTCCTTTTTAGTGCTTTTGACAATCAATGATCGGTTTAGTTTTGAATCATAATCTACCCAATAATATAAGTAATCATTATCATGTTCGTCTTTAAAATGAGATAATAAAGGACCATCAACATATAATATATCTTGAACCTTCACTAAATCTTTGTAAGGAAGTGACTCAATTTTATAACCTGCCGGTTTAATCATCTTATAGTTGACTATATATTGTAAAGTTATTTATCCAATTTAAATTAGGAGATTCGAAAAACTCGAAATGTTGAGTTATTGGATTTGTATCTGTTATTAATCCACATCCCGCATCGATAGTGCCTTGAGCAATGTGAGTATATCCTAATTTTTGTTGAAGGTTGGGAGATAAGGAATAGAAAGCATTTTCTGAAGCTTGAATTGATGTATGGAACGATAGACTACAGTTTCCACATTTAACATATTCATTCATTGCCCTTGACTGAGCTCCTCTTCTCTGATTGTATAAGTGATTTGGCAGGAAATTCAAGTCGTTTTCTACAGGCTGAACTACCCATCTTACCGCTTCAAGTCTATCATTAACTTTACAATTATTTGGAGGGCATGTAATTGCGAGGTATTGGCTATCAATCAGGTTTTTATATTTTAGCTCCATGGTTTAGGTTAGTATCAATCTTTTAACAATTATAAAGATAATTTAATTAAGTGATGATTATTATTATCGTAATAGTCAATTCCGTCCCCCTCACGAACAATGGATGAAATCCCCCCCGCGTAAGGGATAGCAACGAATACCGGCCTTCGCGCCTAATGCCTGAAGCCGTATAAGTGAATAGCCCGACCCGACCCAAGGAGGGTTACGCCATAATTACTCCGCTTTCAAATTCCTCACCGGATTAGCAATTGCAGCTTTAACAGATTGGAAACTGATGGTAACCAACGCAATAAACATAGCAGCCATGCCCGAGGAGATAAAGATCCATGCGGGGATGTTGATGCGGTAGGCAAAGTTTTGCAGCCAGTTGTGCATGAGCCACCAGGACGCCGGCGACGTAATGAGCAGGGCAATGAGGATGAGTTTGATAAAATCTTTAGATAGCAGGAGGCTGATATTAATTACCGATGCGCCCAGGATTTTACGTACGCTGATCTCCTTTTTGCGCTGGGCAATGTTATAAGCCGACAGACCTAATAACCCAAGGCATGAGATCACGATAGCCACAATGGCGAAGCAGATAAACAATTTGCCAAAACGTTCCTGGGCTATATATTGCTGGTTGTAGGCATCATCAGCAAAAAAATACACTAAGGGAACGTCCGGGAGTATTTTTCGCCAGGTGGATTCCAGTTTATTGACGGTCGACCTTACATCAGTTGATGTGATATCAACAGTAATATTGGTTAAATGACTGGAATCAACCCTTACCGTTAAGGGCTGAACGGTTTCTAAAAAAGAATGGTTATGAAAATCCCTGATCACACCCACAATCTCGCCGGTGTGGTTGAGCTGTTTAAAGTGTTTGCCAATGGCATCTTCGGGCCTTTTAAAGCCCAGGCTTTTTAACATGGCCTGGTTAATGAGCATGGCCTTCATGGAATCGAGCGCTGTATTTTTTTGAAAATTACGCCCGGCAATAAGATCTATATGATACTGCTTCAGAAACACATCGTCGATAAAATAAACGTCGGGTCGTTGCTGTTGCTTTTCGCCTTACATTGGTAATGCTGCCGCTGGCCGATGCGCCTGTACGGTGCCCGCGTGGTTTGCCATATAAATAAACTTTTTTTAATGGCTCCAATGCCAATTTATACTTAAAGTCGGTTTGATTTATATTATCATTTATCAAAGCCGGAAACTTGGCCTGCAGGGCTGCCGCAGACGCGCCGGGCTTCAATAACAGATAGGTATAAAAGCCAAAGCGGGTCCAGTGGCCCTCCCAATCCTGATCTATTAAAGTAGCTACCGAGAAAATAACATCGACCCGCAGGTGCGAATTATAAGGGATATCCTTCATGATGCCGGTTACCCTGCATTTGGCCTTTCCGTTGATCAGCATGGTTTGCCCCATTGGGTCGGCATTGCCAAAGTATTTTTTTGCCGCGGTTTCGGAAAGTACCACATCGCAGGGGGCGTTAAATAAGTGCTTGATATCGCCTCGCAGCAGCGGCCATGAAAATATTTTAAAGGCGGATGAATCTGCATAGGCTACCTCTTCCTTTATGGCATTGTTGGGGTTGCTCTGCAAAATCATATCATCCATCATAATCCTGGCCATATCTTTTACTTCGGGGAAAACCGCCTTTATTTCGGGCCCCATGGGGGTTGATGTGCTTTCGTACTTGATGTCCGTTGATGTTTTTATGTCGGTTACCAGGCGGTAAATATTGTCGGCTTTTTGATTATAGGTATCGTGGTTTAATTCGAAATGAACATATAGCAGTGCAAAAAAACAAACGCAGATCCCGGTAGCCAGGCCAATGATATTGATCAAAGAAAAGATTTTGTTCTTCCACAGGTATCTTAACGTAGTTTTAAAGTAGTTTTTGATCATGGTTGATGTGTTTAGGTCGGGATGTTTATTAATAAGCCCTAAAATAGGGTTACAGATTGATATTTTGAAGTTTATAATGAACTTTCAATCTCAACTATCTTCATTGCTGTAGGTCACGAAGCAATCTCCGAACTATTTACGGCTATTTGGGTAACGGTAATGTTTAGTTGTAATGGACAACATTGGCCCGCTCAGTTGCCGCGGGAGGGCTGTTACTTTTGTCGCCACAAAAGTAACCAAAAGGGCTGTCAGCAGAAATGCTTCTTTGCGCTCGCGGCCTCTGCCCTGCAAAACGGACAAAACCTGGGCTGGAATTATTTTGCCCCCGAGCGCTTGGTCCCACGCACGTGCAAAAACTTCCTATGCCCTGCTGCCGCACAATCCCGCACTGTTTCGTCCGTTTTCGCCCGAAGCCATTCTGCTGGCGGTTTTGGGGACAATGAGGGCTTTGGGGTGTTAGCTAAAAGTTGACAAAACTCTGAAGTGGAAATGACGTAAACTAACCAAGGTTACGTCTCACCCGACATCGCTGCGCTCGTCACCCTCTCTTCAGCTTCGCTGGAAAGAGGGGATTTAATAAGTTACCTATGGAAAAACAACAAAATTTTTCGCCCCCTATTTCCACCGCAGGTGAAGAGAGGGGCAGACAAGCGCAGCGACGTCGGGGTGAGTCGTAGCCGCTATGCAGAGCCGTGCGTCCTGTCTAAACAAAACCGTCACAAGCACGAAGCAACTCTATACTATGCGGTTATTCGTACAGCAATTGGAGCACCGATCTGTGAAGACACAGATCGCGGGGTTAGGTTTGTCTTAACTCTTGATTCTTAATTCTTGATTCTTAATTCTTAACTCTTGATTCTTAACTCTTAATTCTTATTCCTTGACGTTATTCAATATTTTTTGTAACATCGCATAGTATCTCTGCATCTAAATAAAAAAGTTAAAACACAAAAGTCAGCCGGCGCAAACAATGACCAATAAAACTGCCATGCCGGCAAATCATCAAAAAATATCATGAAAAAAATATTTATAGCGCTTACAGGTTTGGTATTGCTGGTTTCTGCATGTAACCAAAACCCGCCACAGCAAAACAATGTAACTATTGAAAACAACACCACTGCCGGTTTTGATGTAAATAAGCTGGCGCAGTTCGTAAAAACCAGTACCGACCCACAAACACTGGAGAAAGCCATTAACAACCCCGCCAATCAGATCAACAACCTCGACCTTGATAAGGACGGTAATATTGATTACCTGAAAGTGCAGGAAGCCGATAACAACAAGCTTAATGTAATAGACGATGTGAGCAACTCGCAGGCGGTAACAGTGGCCAGCATAAATGTGCAACCTACCGGCAATAATAACTCGGCCAACCTTGATATACAGGGCAATCCAAGCTATGCAGGGTATAATAACTATTACCACTCCTCATTTGGCTTAACCGACTTTTTAATATTGAGTTACTTTTTGCGCCCGCATAGCTATTATGTGCCGATGTATCATTACGGATATTATCCATCATACTATACCCGCACCCGTACTTATACCACTTTCAGGCCAACTACTTCGTCGCACATGTCATCAAGAACAAGCAGCAGCAGGAGCAGTTTAAGTCAGCCGGTAAGGTCGCAAAGATCATTCGGTACACGCAGCAATTCGGGTACGGTAAGAAGCGGCGGTTTTGGAAGCAGGAGTTCTGGCAGTAGCTTTGGTAGCGGCAGAAGTTCAGGCAGCAGGTCGGGCTTTGGCCGTAGTCGTGGTGGCTTTGGTCGCAGGCGATAAGATATCAACGCGAAATTTTCATAAATTTTAAAAGTCACGGATTTCCTCAAATTCGTTCTAAACAATAGTTATGGCTATTCAATTAAGAAAAAACACAGTTTTATCAAACGATAATAGAAAAACATTTAAGGCAATCGTTATTTTAAACGAAATGATCAACGGCAGCCACCAGTTTAGTAACGGTGCTTCTGGTGATGATGCTGTACTGCAACCTTTATTTGCCGATCTGGTTGCTAATGGTTACATCATTAGCTCGGGTTCAAACTATAAAGTTAGCTCAAAGGGCCGCGGAGTGTTTGATACCTTTATGAAACGTTATACCGAATATTTGAAGGTTTATGACGTTTTCTCCTTTGTAGATCTTGAAAAGGGCGAGTTCGCTTTCGACAGTTATTTTGATTTTGATACCGATGATGCCTGGTTTGATTTTACCAACGACGACCGCTTTGACGACCTGCGCATTGCCGTGGCCATGTTTAAAAAGGCAGACCCGGCAGAAATTGTTTTTATGTCGTTCATCAACGAAAACAGGTTTGATACTACCGTAGCCGGCTGGCAAAATGCCCTTGTTGCTGATGACGCCTGGAACGAGATAGAAGAAATCTGCAACACCGCCATAAAACCCGACGATATTGGCAAAGACGCCATGGTAGATATGATAAACCAGGGATCGGAGCTGATGATCAGGCTGATGGAGGAAGAACAAAAACAAAACAATAATTCAAATAACGGCGGCGGAGGCACTACCACTACTACAACCGTTGTTGAAGAAGAAACAATAGAATATTACCAACCCTATTACGATCCTTATTACATATCACCAATATGGTTGGTGCCTTTGTTTATCTGGTAATTAGCGGTTCAGGTATTGGTTGCTAACCGGGGCGATTTGATCACGGAGTGTACCTATCTTTTAAATTTTATCAATAATTCAACCCGATTGTCCTTTCCGACGAGCCAGCTGGGAGTTGAGCGCCGGGGTGGGGAGAAATCTCCTACACCTTGTTCTAAACTATGTATTGCTGACTACCTGTTGCATAAGATTTGTAGCTGAAGAGATGGTTTCTCTTCAGCACTCCCCCTGCAAATAGCCGCACGGCTTTTGGTCCGCACGTAGCATAACAAATATGCAAATCCAACATCCTTCTTAATTACTGATTCCATTATCCCGACTCCCCTCTTTATCAACCCAATGTCATCTCTGCGCTACAAATTGACATATCGGGAAAAGTCGATATATCTTTGTGCCATGAATCAGTTAGAGATTTTTAAAGCACTATCAAACAAAACCCGGCTGCAGATTTTACAGTGGCTTAAGGAACCTGAAAAGAATTTCCCAAAACAGGAATCTGGTTTCGGGAACGGGGTTTGCGTTGGTCTAATTCAACAAAAGGCCGGGCTTACCCAATCTACCGTTTCGGAATATCTTTCGCTTATGCAGCGTACCGGGCTGGTTACCGCTACCCGTGTTGGCCAGTGGACCTATTACAAGCGTAATGAAGAAGCATTTGCCGCGCTGAGTAAACTGATTGAGTCTGAACTATAAAACAAACACTTAACAATAAACATATACCATGAGCATTAATAACACCTTGTTCAGGCCGTTTAGCCTGAAATCATTAAATATCAAAAACCGTATCGTGATGGCGCCTATGACCCGTTCATTTTCGCCAAACGGAGTGCCTACCGCCGATGTTGCCGCTTATTACCGCAAACGTGCCGAAGGTGAAGTTGGTTTAATTTTGTCTGAGGGCACCGTTATCGATCGTGTATCATCATCAAACGATGCCAACATTCCGCATTTTTATGGCGATAAGGCTTTGGCCGGCTGGCAAAATGTAATTAACGATGTACATACAGCCGGTGGTGCTATGGGGCCGCAGATCTGGCATATGGGTATCATGGATAACCACCGTTCGGGCTGGGTTCCATCACAGCCTTTTGAAGGACCATCGGGCCTAAACAGACCGGGGTTTAACAATGGTAATACCATGACCGATGCTGATATTGCCGATACCATTGCCGCGTTTGGCCGTGCAGCAGCCGACGCCAAAAGGTTAGGTTTTGATTGCGTGGAGATACATGGAGCCCATGGCTACCTTATCGACCAGTTTTTTTGGGATGCCACCAACCAGCGCACAGATATTTATGGCGGTAAAACATTAGCAGAACGCAGCCGCTTTGCAATTGAAGTTATTAAAGAGGTAAGAAAACAGGTTGGTGACGATTTTGCGGTGATTATACGTTTATCGCAATGGAAACCTGCTGACTATGATAACGTGCTGGCTAAAACACCGCAAGATCTGGAAAGCTGGTTAAACCCGATGGCCGATGCTGGAGTGGATATTTTTCATTGCTCGCAACGCCGTTTCTGGGAAACCCAATACGAGGGATCGGATCTGAACTTTGCCGGCTGGGCAAAAAAGGTAACCGGTAAGGCTACTATCACAGTTGGTTCGGTTGGGTTGGACGGAGAGTTCTTAGCCGCCTTTGCAGGTGCCAGCTCAAACCCAAGCTCATTAGATGAATTATTGCACCGTATGGACCGTGGCGATTTTGACCTGGTAGCAGTTGGTCGCCCCTTATTGGCCGATCCTCATTGGACACAAAAAATCCGCGAAGAACGTACAGATGAATTGAAAGGCTTTAGTAAAGAGGCCTTGATGGAGTTGGTGTAATATATATTAAAAGCTTTGTCATTGCGGAACATCTCAGGGGATAATGAAGGGGAAATGACGTTTTGAAAAGTTTGTCATCCTGAGTTGTGAAATCCAGGAACTCTGAAGGTGGAAATGACAAGCGGTGAAAGACTTACGAAGTTTTTAAAACTTCGTAAGTCTGGGATTCAACAACTTGTCATAGGTAGGAACGAAGGATCTATTCGCAGACTGTGCAGGGCGAAGAAGCATGGTGGAGAATAGATCCTTCACTACGTTCAGGATGACAAAAGTTTTTTTGCTAACACGTCATGGAAACGAGGCAATGCCTTTTTTTAATACGCCTACCCCTTATACTTCCCAAACATCTCCTCAATAGCTTTTTCCCTAAACGCAAAAATTTTGTTCACCTCTTTACCAACAAAAACCTTGTTGGTGATGGTACCTATAAAGCCATAGGGTATGGCGTAGTGTAATATATCATTCATTTGCACACCACCTTTTATCTCTTTAAAATGATGCTGGTGATGCCATAACGCGTAGGGCCCAAAGCGTTGTTCATCCACAAAGTATTGCTTATCGGCAACATGCGTAATTTCTGTCATCCAGTTCATTTTGATGCCCAGCAGAGGCGATATTTTGTAGGTAATGATCATGCCGGGGTACATTTTTGTATCCGCGGTATAATCAGATGTTACCACAAAGCTCATTTCGGGCGGAGTGATCTTAGCCAGGTTAAGTGGCGATGAAAAAAAATCCCAGGCCTCCTCCAGGGAAATAGGGATTTTTTGTTCGGTTTTTAAAACGTATGTTTTCACAAGCCAATATCAATTAATACAATATTGTTGTAAATATACATTTTTATCTTGTAGTTGTACCAATTGGCAGATCACGCCTTGACCACTCACTCCAGGAGCCAACATATAATTTGGGGCCGGTAATGCCGGCGTACTCCATACCCAAAAGGGTGTGGCATGCCGTAACGCCCGATCCGCAGTGAACAATGATATCCTCATGGGCTACATCGCCAATGGTTTCATCATAAATTTTACGCAGCGCCTCGGCCGGCAGGTATTTACCGTCAACATCCAGGTTGGTAATATAAGGCAGGTTATACGCACCGGGGATATGGCCGGCTATCAAATCAAGCGGCTCGGTTTGTCCTAAGTATCTTGGGGCTTCCCGCACATCTATCACAATCCTTTCCGGGTTATGCGCAGCTGTACCTACTTCCTCAATAACAACAGTGCCTGTATAACCGGCAAGTACCGGGTAAGGCGCCACCGCGTTTGGCGTGTACTCTTCGGTGCTTAACTCAATACCCGCATCTGTAGCAGCCTGCAATCCGCCGTTTAATACCTGTACATTTTGATGCCCAATGGCTTTCAGCATCCACCAGAAACGGGCACCTCCAAAGGCCGCAGCTTTATCATCATAAACAATCACATGGCTATCGGGGCTTATCCCCAATTTACCCAGAAGGGCTGCAAAATCATTAATATTGGGTAATGGGTGCCTACCCCCTATTGCGGCATTGGTAACAGGAGCTGCCAAATCCCTGTCCAGATCAACATAGGCAGCATTTTTGAGGTGACCGGCAAGGTAGCGGTCATGGGTATCTTTACCGGCGCGGGCGTCGATAAGTATGGTATTCGGGCCGGCCATAGCCGGATCGTTAATTTCAATTAGTGGCGACATAGTTATTTCGATCTGTAGTAAAGATCAAATATAAATACACCGCTTTTACTTTTGAGCTTTTTACTGCACTATTTTATTGGCGCAGTATGAGCTGGCAAAAGCCTCCGGTTTAGCCTTAAATACAAAACCCATACTTAAAATGTACCCCATAGCCTCGTGCAAAGCCTGGTTTGATTTAAACATTGGGTTGGTATTAATGTCGGCGTGTACTTCCAGTTCCACATCGTACAGGTCAAGCAAATCGCAAAGCTTGTAGGCAATGTCAATTGATTTTTGCACCTCGCTAAGCATACGCTCCTTGATGCTCATTTTTTGTGATGTACGCTCCTGGTGAATAAACATAAATGCACCACGCTGCTCCCGTACAAAAACAATAACTGTAGCAAAATCAGTTACGGTGCCTTTAACCTGCGAATCGGTTCCGATACATACTTTAAGTTTGTTGCCGAGGTTGGCTTCGCGTTCAATCGCCCTTTCTACCTCTTCCATAATGGGCGATTGGATTACCTCACCGCTGAATTTTCTCCAGGTCATAAAAATTGATTTTAGTTAATTTTAGCTGACCCATTTTATAGGTCTATAAAAATAAGCGATAAGGTTTCATATAAACGTAAACTACATATGATTTATTTGTTAACATTTAGCTGAATATCAACAAGATCGCGTTTTTTCATGACAATTTGAGGATTGAGTGGAATTTTTCCGATGTGCAGAACAAAGATGTGCAGATATGCAGATTACAGATGTGCGGATGGAGGACTAATATGCAGATTACAGGTGTGCAGACGGAGGATGATTGTGTAGATATACCTGCGGAAGCAAGGGCAGGGGCAATGTGCGATTCCTTCCTCGGGGAAGGGAAGGTAGGGGTTAAATCAGGCGTTCAAGTATGTCGCAGATGAATATCGGCAAAACCCCTCCCTGCCATTGCGCGCATTTCAGCCGCACCCCTCCCGTTGGGAGGGAATTAAAAAACCGGCTTACAAATCAGGCGCAAACATCTGGAATAAAAACGGTAAGCTCTTTAACCACCGCATATTACAGACACATTAAAACAGACCCATCAAAAAAAATCCTGTAAATCCTGCGCGATCCTTAAATCGTGTTTAATTCAACGCTGCCCTGATAGCGTTTTCGGCTTCCAGCACCAGGTCTTCCATGGGGCGGCCGGCAGGTTCAATTGGTGAAAGCACCTCCCAGGTCATCGGCGTAAAAGTATTGAGCGGATACTGTCCGTATTGGATCATTTTCCAGGAATCTTTTATGGCGATAGGTACCAGCAAAGCCTCGGGACATTTTTTAAGAATCGTAGCAATGCCGCCAACCTGGAAGGTTTTTACTGTACCGTCTGTTGAACGGGTACCCTCTGGGAATATCACCGCCGACCATTTATTCTCTTTCATTCGCTGGGCAAGCTTTACAATTTCGCTAATTGATTGCCTGCCATCTTTACGATCAATATTGGCGCCACCACCATGTTTCAGGTTAAAGGAGATGGACGGAATGCCTTTGGTAAGCTCAATTTTTGAAATAAATTTAGCGTGATATTTACGCAGATACCAGATGAGCGGTGGTATATCAAGCAGCCCCTGGTGATTGGCCAGGAAAATAATAGGTCGCCCAACCGGCAGATTTTGTTTGTTGATGAAGGTAACCGTGTTACCTAACACGTATACCGAGCGTAAAAGGAACAGGTTTAAAATATCCACCGACCTTTTATGTGCCGAATAACCGAAAAAACGAAGGCACACCCACTGGATAGGTTGAAATATAATAAGTATCAATAAAAACACTCCTGTTGCTATCGGAGTAAGAAAATAGCCTAAAAATTTTTTCATTCGACTGGCAAATTTAGGTTTATTTTGTAGAAACCGATGGTCTATATCCGGTTTTCTATAATCAGCAATTGCACTTTTAACACTGCGGCAACCGTCATCGCATCAGTGATTTCACCATCGCAAACCATTTGGTATACGCTGGCAAACGGTAGTTTTTTAATTATCAGCTGTTCGGTATCTTCCGGCTCGGCTTCAAACTGGGCCAGGTCGCGGGCTACATATATAATGCTCAGCTCATCACTTACCGAGTTACTGAGATGCAGGCGTTGAATTTCGGTCCACCGGTTGGCTTTCAGGCCTGTTTCTTCCAGCAGTTCGCGCTTTGCAGCATCCAGCGGATCGGTATGATCAAGGCCACCGCCTTCGGGCATTTCCCAACTATATTGGTTCAGCGCAAAACGATACTGCCCTACCAGGTAGGTATTTAGCTCATCATCAAGCGGTAAAATACCTATGGCCAGGTTTTTATAATGCACCTTGCCGTAAATGCCGGGATTACCGGATGGGTTTATTACCTGGTACTCGGTTAAATTTATCCAGGGGTTGTCATATATTACTTTTTCGGAGGTTATTTTCCAGGGGTTATCTTCGGGATGCAACATGGGGTTAAAATAGTAATATTTGCACAAAGGATGAAGGATAAAAAACAGGGAAATGGCCTAAAATTTTATACCCAAATAAACCGATTGATTTTAAACAAATAACCGCGGTTTAGAAAAAACTGCCGTAAAGTGAATATAAAATATAGCGATGAGCTTTAAACCTTGAGTGTTCGAAAGGTTAAAAGGAGCAGGAGGATGTGCGATTCCTTCCTCGGGGAAGGAGGAGGTAGGGGTTTGACCAGCCATTCACTGCCGCATTTCTCGTCGCTTTTAGAAATCCCTCCCTGCTTTTGCGCGCATTCCCAACCGCACCCCTCCCGTTGGGAGGGAATAAAAAAGCTTTCGAACACTTCTGGCTTTTAATCCATCGCTATATTTTTATTTACAAGTTTCAAAGAGATCAAGCCAATACTACTTTATATAAACAAAAGCAACGCTTTTATTCACTACCAGGCCGCTCATGTTTTGGCCTACATAAGTGATGGTATATTTGCCCGGTTTATCAATAGCGAACCCTTTCAACACATCAACCATGGATAAAATGCTGCCTTTCTGATTAACTTTTATATAACTACTTGCCGGTGGCGGCATTATCCTTTTGGCCATGGCCCCCCTGTAGTCAACTTCCTCCCCATTCTCGTCTTTAACTTCCAGGTATTTGCTCATCAAGGGCTCAAAAGGGGTATGCCATTTACAAAAATGCTGCGCACTATCGGCATGGTTAAAAACCGTAAATTTCAACAATACCGAATCGCCAACTTTAATGGTATCCCTGATCTGCATTTCGGCAACGAGGCCTTTTTCTACAGGTTTATCAGCATTTTGTTGTGTTGCGGAATCTGGCTTATGACTGGTGTTTTTGGATGTATTAACGCTGCAGGCAGAAATCACCATCATTGCTGCAGATAATATTAACATATAGTTTTTCATTCTGCAAAAGTATTCCTTTTATCAGCTTGAAACCGTCTTTGACCTGTAAAATAGAATTAAAATTTGTGTTAAATTAACCCCTGTAAATACACCAGTCTATCTGCGTTATAAAACAGGTAAATTAATTTAGCACGATTTTTTTTGGATTATAAAACGCTTTTATAATTTTACACTCTACCATTTAAACTACTTATGATTACCAGAAGACATTTCATTAAAATTAACAGCGTAGCAACTGCCGGTTTAGGCCTTAGCGCTGTGCCTGTACCCGCCTGGCTTGGCAATACTGCACCTGTATTTGAAAGCCGCCGCCCAAAACTTGCAGACCGCAAATTCACCAGCAAAGCGGTTGAAAGTATCATACAAAAAGTTAAAGCCGACATCAAAGATCCTGAAGTAGCCTGGCTTTTTGAAAACTGCTATCCAAACACGCTGGATACCACCGTTAATTACTCCGAAAAGGACGGCAAACCTGACACATTTGTAATCACCGGCGATATTTTTGCCATGTGGATGCGCGATTCATCGGCACAGGTTTGGCCATACTTACCCCTTATAAAAACAGACCCCGAACTTAAAAAGGTTATACAAGGGGTATTGAGCCGACAAGCAAAATGTGTGTTAATAGACCCTTATGCCAATGCCTTTAACGAAGGCCCAACCGGCAGCGAATGGGATACCGACGTTACCGACATGAAGCCCGAGCTGCATGAACGCAAATGGGAAATTGACTCACTTTGTTACCCGGTGCGTTTAGCTTACAACTATTGGAAAATTAGCGGCGACAGCAGCTTTTTTGACGATAACTGGCAAAAAGCAGGCAAAACCATATTAGATACTTTTAAAGTACAGCAACGTAAAAACGGCAAAGGCCCATACCATTTTCAGCGTAAAACCGAAACCGCCAGTGATACGGCGCCAAACCGTGGCTATGGCAACCCGGTAAAACCTGTTGGCTTAATCTGCTCTATCTTCCGCCCGTCGGATGATGCTACTATTTACCCTTTCCTCATCCCCTCAAACTATTTTGCGGTTACCAGCTTAAGGCAGATGGCAGAAATGTTTAGTGTGATAGGTAAAGACGCCAAAACAGCGGCCGAGTGCAAAGCCCTTGCCGCCGAAGTGGAAGCCGCTATTAAAAAATACGCTGTAGTTAATCACCCTGTATACGGCAAAATTTTAGCTTTTGAGGTTGATGGTTATGGTAATCAATTATTGATGGATGACAGCAATGTTCCCAGCCTGCTGGCCCTGCCCTACCTTGACTCATTGCCCGTTACCGACCCATTATACCAAAACACCCGCCGCTTTGTACTTAGTTTAGATAACCCATACTTTTTTAAAGGCAAGGTTGCCGAAGGCATTGGCGGCCCGCACGTAGGGATAGATTTTATATGGCCAATGGCAATTACCATGCGCGCCTTAACATCAACCAATAAGCTCGAAATAACCCGCTGTTTGCACATGTTAAAAAACACCCATGCAGGTACGGGCTTTATGCACGAAGGTTTCCATAAAGATAATGCCAGCAATTTTACCCGTAAATGGTTTGCCTGGGCAAATACCTTATTTGGCGAACTCATCATTAAGGTGCATGCGCATCACCCGGATATTTTGCAGAAGATGTTATAATGACTGTTTTAAAACAGCGGCCTACCCAACATGGCATTATAAAACAACAAGGACACAATTACAAAATACAGGCCGGCAAAAACAATTGCCGGCTTTGCTTTTTTAGTTTTGACGAGTACAACAAAAAGCGGTACAATTTGCAGCGCATGCAACCCCATAAAATGTGCTATCCGCAAATCGCCGGCACTGCGGCTCCAGTTAAAAAGCGGCAAACCGGGGCCACCATCAGCAGCGCCAACCGTATGTGCCAATTGTGAGGCCATTACGCCACCCTCAAGGGCAAATACACCTGCCATGATAATACCGAGCCTAATTGCCCATAATAAAGCCGGGCTTATTTGCACCGCGCTTACTTTAAAAAACATATACCCCATATAAAGGGCAAACAGCGTTTGCAAAACAATAACTCCCCCCATTAAACTAAACAAAATGGCGTTATAAAGGCTGGATGTATTGTAGTGCGATAGCTGCCCCCTGGCAGCCTGGCTGGCAATGGCCAGCATTTCAAACGTCAAAGCAAATACGCTGAAGTTTACAAAGCGTTTTTTGATCTGCTCAAACGGCAGGTACTGCAACAGCAAAGGCCACGTTAAACAGTAAATGGCTATGGAGATAGCAAACTTGATAGGTTTTATCCATAGGTTGATGCCCATAAGTTGCCGATGATCAAACTGCGCTACGATAACCATCAGTATAAACAAGGCCAGATGCCCCAACCCACAATAGTAAAATACCGGGCTTTTGGTTTTAATAAAGTTGAATAACGTTTTCATTTACTTGTTTTTACTTTTTGTATAATTTGATAAAGCAGGAAACCGCATGGGCCAAACATAAATGTAAGTGCCAGGCATGGGATCAACAGCCAATGCGAAATTGATTTTGCCTGCGCCGATTTGAGGATAGAGAACCCTATCAGCAAATCAAAAGCCAGGTAATGTACCCAACCGGCAAGCAACAGGTTATCATTATTAAAAAGCACATGTACCTGCTGCAGCGAGTTAAAGCCACCACCCGACGTATTAAAAAAGCCCATAATGTAAATGCAATAGATAACAGATAACAGCAAGGGGACAACTGCATGATCAATTAGCCACGTTGTAACCTTCCATTTGGGGAGTACGATGAGCAGCAGCCATTGCAAAGCGGCAATTGCCCCTACTGCCGAAAATACCTGATCTGGATTCATATTATTTTTAATTTAAGTTGATGTGTACAGCATAAATAAATGCACACTACAAAACTGGGACTAATGGCTTAGCTTAAAAATGACATGGGGTTAAAAAGAGCAACAAATTTATTAACCTAAGTTAATTTTTAGAATTAGATAGCTTAGCCCTGATGCGGCTAAGGCTTTGAGGTTGAATACCCAGATACGAGGCAATCATGTGCTGAGGCAGCCGCTCAAAAATGCGGGGTTGGGTATTTAGCAATTCCCGATAGCGGTTTTCGGCCGATTGCACTTTTAAATTGCGATTGTTTCTTGCCGTATCGATAAATAATCTTTCGGCTATGATGCGGCCAAATCTTTCAAAACGCTGGCTATGATTGTAAAGTGCCTGCATGTCGGCATAACTCAGTATAAAAAGCTCAGTATCTTCAATGGCTTCAATAAAATCGGGTGACGGAGCTTGCAATAAAAAGCTTTCATAATCACCAATCCATTCGCCTTCAAAAGCAAAACCTATGGTATGATCGCCTTTCTCGTCCCGCGAAAAATAGCGCAAACAACCTTTTTGTACAATGACCATACCTTTGCAAGTCTGGCCTTCCTTTAAGTAAAAGCCATAATTTTTTAAGGCTACCACCTTAAGCTTTTGCATAAACATAAAAAGCTCTTCGTCGGTAAAGTCAACGAGTTTACGTAAGGATTGGGTAATAACTTCGTACATAGTAAAGTTGCTGTAAAGGGCAATCTGCCTTAAAAGCATTGTATCAAATATACATTGAATATTCATAATGAGGTGCAAAGCGGGCTGGTAACGCGAATCAAAAGATCAATTAGAGGCTCTTAAAAAATATACCAACAGATCGTCAGGAAGTTTTTGTTTCGCCTATTCCTATACAACCTAACCCCCTGCGACCGACAAGCTCGCGGGGGTTAAAAAGATCAAAAAATCCGCCGTGTCGACAAACTTATTATCTGCGAATTAAATACACCAATCAAATAAGGCTTATTTAAGCTAAAAATCATTAAATACTATTTAATATCACCATATTTTAATTATTATCCATATCATTTAAATATGAATAAAATATACTATAGCATATTGCCATATTCATAGTATTCAATAAAAACATAAATACCCTCCTATTGTTAAAAATGTTGAAAAAAACCACTTTAAAGGCATTATTTTTCGTCTTCAAAAATTTTAAATTAAAAAAAAACCTTATAGATTAGCTTTAATTAAAAACAATAGACCTCATAATTTAAAAGGAGTAATTAAATGAAAAAATTTACTGAAGTAAAAGAGCTTGTAGCATCTTTAGAGGCTGACGCCGACAAATTCTACAACAAAGGAAACAGCGCTGCCGGAACTCGTGTTCGCAAAGGTATGCAAGATCTTAAAAACCTGGCACAGGCTATTCGCCTTGAGGTTCAGGAAGCCAAAAACAAAGAAAGCTAAGGAAGATTTTTAATTATCTTATTCCAGATAAAAACCCGGTTACAATCAATAACCGGGTTTTTTATTGAATTAAATCCCGCACCGGATAATTGAGCACCAATACAAACGCAAAAAGGCCACATCAATTAAGATGAGGCCTCTTTTTAAATCTATCCGGCTTACCGTTATTAAATAAACTTTTGTGTTTCCTTAATAATGGCCTCTGCAGTAGTATTACCCACTTGTACCAGTGGTAACCGCACGGTATCGCCACAAACGCCCAAATGCTTTAAAGCGGTTTTAACACCAGCCGGACTGCCATCGGCAAACATCAGGCGGGTAAATTCTATTAAGCTATAGTGCGCGGCATGAGCGCCCTTGTAATCATTATTTAACAATAAACGCACCATATCTGATAGCTGCCGTGGCAATGCATTACCAATTACTGATATTACTCCTACTGCCCCCAATGCCATCATAGGCAACGTAACCGGATCATCGCCCGATATGAATAAAAATCCTTCGGGCTTGTCACGCATCAGGTGGTTAAATAAATCGAAATTACCCGAGGCTTCCTTTATACCGATGATGTTATTAAAATCATTGGCCAGGCGCACAGTGGTTTCGGCACTGATAGTGCTACCGGTGCGGCTGGGTACGTTGTATAAAATAACAGGGAGCTTAGCAACACCGGCAATAGCCTTGTAATGCTGATAAATACCCTCCTGCGTTGGTTTATTATAATGTGGACTTGCTGACAGTATAGCATCATAACCCGTAGTATCAAATGCTTTTACCTGTTCAACAACCTCATGAGTATTATTACCACCTATACCGGCAACCAGGCCAACGCGCTTATTCACTACTTCCGCAGTAAAGGCCCAAACCTGTTTTCGTTCAGCCTCGCTCAATGTGGCGCTCTCGCCGGTTGTGCCTAATGATACCAGGTATTCCACCCCGCCATCAATCAAATGTTCAATAAGGTTTTTCAACCCTTCGTAGTCGATCTGACCATCCGCATGAAAAGGGGTCACCATAGCTACCCCCGTTCCGTAAAATATATTCATGTGTAATTTTAAAGGATGCTAATATAGTGAGATAGTATCAAGTAGTTAGTATCAAGTATCAAGATTTTGTGTGTTTAGTAGCATGAGGCTGTATCGAACAGCAAGATTTTGGTCAGCTCTCACCGGCAGTAAACCACTGATATCGCAACAGAAAACTACTGATAGTATCAAGTAATTAGTATCAAATATCAAGATTTTGTGAGATCAGCAGCGAGTGCTCTATCAAACTAACAGAAAAGTTCTTGATACTTGATACTAAAACTTGGTACTAAAGAGCTATCCCTATCACTACATTGTTTCTCATATTACTCCCACTGTTATAACTCACACCGTACAATACCCTTATAGCGCGGTATTGCAGGCCGAAACCCAGCTCGGTATAATTTTTAAGGGTTGGCGCATACAGGTAATTTACATCAATGATTTCCTTCAATTTTAAATTGCGGATAAAGGGTATCTTATTGGTAATAAATCCCGAGAAGTTGTGCTCCAGGTGCCCTTCAATGTATTTATCTGGCGTGCTAAAATTATAATAATCCAAAAGCAGGAAGCGATTAAAAGCTGGCTTATAAATTACCAGCTGGTTACCGTCAAAATGTTTGTAATCGGGGTAATAAACCTTGCTTGCATTAAGGAATTTACCTGCTCCAATAAAAAAAGACGTTTGCCCATAAAAACCCAGGTCGATATTTGATTTGGCAATATCGGCGCTCAGCTGGTCGTAATCCGCATCGCTTCCAAGTACTCCCTTTATTCCTTTGGTATAATTTATACCGATAGTTGGATAGCTGGATGGCAGGTATCTGCGACCGAACGGATAGGTTTCATACCGGTTGCTAAAATCATAGCTGGTGCGCGCGCTTATTTTAAACGACTGATTTTCGGGAAACAAAGGAACATCCTGTGCAGGCACCAAAGGATTATTTGAAGTAAACTGCCTGTCATCACGATGGAAAAAGCTATAGTTTGTGCTGTTTGGCAGCCATTTACGGTTAGCCCACTCCACATAGGCACTGGCCTGCCATCCGCCACTGATCCGCCCGGAAAAGGATGCCGACGCAAATTGTTTTTGATAAAGCTTTTGATAATTCTGCCTATAGAACAGGCTATACACCGAATTTAAAAGTTGAGATTCGGGCTGATTATTGTTCATATCAGTAATATCAGACCCGGCATTAAAACTCAACGTCATCCGCTTTACCGGGATAGCAATTCCGGCCACACCATTAAATAAATGATTACTGAACCCATAGCGTGCCCTTGCATTTACAGTTATAAAGCTGTTGTCAATAGTATCTATGAGCTTACTATAAGTCACCCCGTAGTTTATAGCAAACCCTTCAACCGTATTGTACAAAACCGAGCTCAACACACTCCCGTAGTGAAAATATGCCTTTTTGTACCGGTTGCGGGTATCAATGCCGGTAAGCAGCAAATTGCTTAGTTTAAAAGTGTTATTGGCTTTATCAAGCGAGTCGAGGTAAGGTTTTGATTCGCGCTTAATGGCCAGCTTCCCTTTAACCTCATAATCAGTCTTTTCTTCCTCAGTGAGCGGTATGGGGCGTTCCTGCGCCCAGTAAACAGAATCCTTATCATGACCTTTACTGATATTGATCCGCTCCACAAAATCCTTTTTATTAAGTACCGGGTTTAAATCATAATTTTTATAAACGCTGATAAAATACCCACCCAGCTTAAAGCCGAAAACCCCTCCGGTAAACTCAAACTTAATAGAGGCCGGCATCCATATCTTGTCATTTACCGGGTAAAACTGCTGGTTTATTTTCAGTGTATCTACGAAATTAATATTGGCCTTTTTGGTGATAAAAAGCTGCAATGCCGAAAGCCGCCAACTATCATCCAGTATATATACATATCCCTCAAAACAAGGGTCATAACCGCGTTTTGCAGTTACCTGTATCTTGTTGATGGTTTCGCCATTTTCAACGGTTATCCCTATTAGTTTATAGTTGTAGTAAAATAAGGCATTATCGGCAATGGGCGATACCAGTGGGCGGTTGCTGAGGCTTTTCAAATTCTGGAAATTCTGGTAAAAGTTAACCAGCATATCTGATGATCTGTTAAAGCTAAAGGCCCGGTTGTAGCCCGATACCTTTGATGATACCTGTACCTCATGTACCAGGTTGGGCCGCATAAAACTGTATTTTGATTCGGACTCTGAAAGGTAAACAATTCCCTTACGATTGGAGTCGAGGCCGGCCTCGCTGGTAGCTTTCTGCACATCAAAACCCATGAATGATTTTGGGGCAGCTAATAGTTTTTGCAACCCTTTTATATAAATATCGCAGGTGTAGGCATTTACTTCATTTAAATAAAACTTTCGCTTTTTTATGGCCTTGCGGATAATTGCATAAGCGGGATCTTCGCCCCCGGCATGTATAGCTATATCTTTTAATTGATAGGTCTCTGTCTTCAGGCTGATGTTTATCACTTGGTTTTGCGCGAGTGATACCTGTTTGCTTTGTTGCCCAAATCCTACCGCCTTAAACTGCAGTTCATAAGTACCTGGCTTTAGCAGCAACTGGTAGGCTCCTTCGCTATTGGCAGATACGCCTTTGGTTGTGTTTTTTATATAAACCGATGCAAAAGGTACGGGCTTGTTATTTTCGTCGGTAATTTTGCCGCTGATACTCAACTGCTGCGAAAACACGCGGATAGTTAAACCCCAAAACAGCAGAAACAGCGCGGTTAATTTCATTTAGCATAGTTTATGCTAATATGTAGCTTATTTACTGAATGTTAAGCCAGAAAATTGTTAAATTATGTGAAATGCCGTTTGGTAATTGATCAGGAAGCTTCTTTTGAGGGATGGGCGCTTTTTGCACCCAAAGAAGGATGCACTTTATTTTTCAGATTCCAATCGTCAATATCTATTAATCCGGCTTTAGTTTGATAGTGATTTTTGTCGGTGGGGCACCTTACAATAAATTTACTTTTCTGTTGTTCAATTACAGGCCTGGCGCCACAATCCTTACAGGGTTCACAAAATATGCTCTCCTGAATTTGTACAAAATTTTTCATGTTCAGATCAAATTGGAAGTAAACCCGGTTTAGAAAATATGTGATTGAAATACCTATTACAATCTACGTAAATATTACTGTCGAATTTTTTAATTTATTTCAAAAAAGACTTATTAGTATGTATTGTTTCTCAATAGGAAATAAATTATCTAAAATAAAAAAAACACCCTAATTTCAGCTTATCTTATCTATTAATTCCTGATCACTTATGATTGGGATATTTAATTTTTGTGCTTTTTCAAGCTTGGCAGGCCCCATGTTATCACCCGCCACAACATAACTCAATTTAGCCGAAATACTACTCAATATTTTACCACCATTTTGCTCAATAATATCTTTCAATTCGTCGCGCGAGAATTTTTCAAAAACACCCGATATAATAAAACTTTGCCCGGTTAACTTCTCGCTGGCCAGTTTTACTTCATTTTCAACAACAACAAACTGCAAGCCCTGTACCTTTAATTTTTCTATTTCCTGCTGATGTGTTTCGTTGCCAAAATATTCAATAATGCTTTGGGCAATACGTTCGCCTATTTCTTCTGCAGCTACCAGTTCTTCTAAACTTGCAGCCATCAGCTTATCTATTGTTTTAAAATGAAAAGCCAGTTTTTTGGCAACTGTTTCGCCAATATAACGGATACCCAGGCCAAACAATACTTTTTCAAACGGCATCTGTTTTGATTTTTCGATACCTTCCAGCATATTGTTGATGGATTTTTCACCAAAACGGCCCAACTTCTTTAATTCAGCGCTATGCTCATGCAGGTTATACAGATCGCTGATCCGCTTAATAAATCCTTGTTTAAATAAGGTTTCAATTGTTTCATCACCCAGGCCATCAATATCCATCGCCTTTCGACCAGTAAAGTGCTGCATTTTACCCACTATCTGTGGCGGGCAGCCTTCATCATTAGAGCAGTACCAGGCAGCTTCACCTTCGGTACGTAACAAAGCTGTGTTGCATGCCGGGCAATGGGTTATATAAGCTATAGCTTTTGCATCGGGCTTGCGCTTATCTAAATTTACACTGATGATTTTCGGGATAATCTCTCCCCCTTTTTCAACAAAAACGGTATCGTGCTCGTGTAGTTTCAGGCGTTCGGTAATTTCATCCGCATTGTGCAGGGTGGCCCGTTTTACCGTAGTGCCGGCCAGCAGCACCGGCTTTAAGTTGGCTACCGGCGTAACCGCACCAGTACGGCCAACCTGGTAAGTTACCTGCAACAGTTCGGTTTCCACTCGCTCGGCTTTAAACTTATAGGATATGGCCCAGCGGGGTGATTTGGAGGTAAAGCCCAGCTCCTGCTGCTGCGAGTAATTATTTATTTTAATAACTATGCCGTCGATATCATAACTCAAACCAAAACGGTCTTTATCCCATTTGTTTATAAATTCCAGCACGTCATTGATGTCGCTGCATAAGGCACTGTGGTTATCTACGTGAAAACCCCAGCTTTTTACAGCTTCCAGACTTTCCCAATGGGTTTTAAACAAAGTTTTTTCGGTATATAGTCCATACAGGAAACAATCCAGCGGGCGCCTGGCCACTTCGGCCGAATCCTGCAGTTTCATAGTGCCCGATGCAAAATTACGTGGATTGGCATAAGCCACTTCACCATTGTCTGTACGCTCTTTGTTTAACCGCTCAAATGCTTTCAGGTGCATAAATACCTCGCCGCGTATCTCAAACAGTTCGGGGAACTCACCCTTATCTAACTTTTTAGGGATGCTGTGAATAGTGCGTACATTGGTTGTTACCTCATCGCCCTGTGTACCATCGCCGCGGGTTACGGCACGTACCAGTTTACCAGCCTCGTAAGTCAGGCTCATGCTAAGGCCATCAAACTTAAGCTCACAAACGTATTCAAAACTATCACCAATAGCTTTACGGATACGCTGATCAAACTCCACAAGCTCCTGCGCATTATACGTGTTACCTAATGATAGCATTGGCCAGCGGTGTTTTACCGTTACAAACTCTTTGGTGACATCACCGCCTACCCTTTGCGTAGGCGAATCCGGATCAGCAAACTCCGGAAATTCCTTCTCCAGCTTGTTGAGTTGCTCTAACTTTTTATCGAAATCAAAATCGGCAATAGTAGGCATAGCCAGCACATAGTAGTTGTAATTGTGCTGCTTTAACTCGGTGGTTAATGCCTGGATCTGGGTTTTAGCTTCGGCGGGTGACATGGGACGAAGTTAAGAAATTAGTCAATTGGTTGATGGTTCATAAATCATAGTTCATTTCTTTTTTGATGAACAAACTATGATCCACCTACTATAAATTTTTACTTATCGGTAATAACCGTTTCACCAATCATGCTCATGGGGAAGGTGATACCGCCGGGGGTATCCGGGTTATCTTTTATGGATACGGTACCGCTGATACTTTGTTTAATTTTTGATTCGGTAATCCAGCCGGTTACTTTATCAGCCTTAACATCTGATATCATGGTACCCTTCATGTCATATTTCATCGGCATGCCTTCCACCGGATCTACGATGGTTATTATGGCCCCCTCGCCATGTATCACGTAGCTGGAGGGGGTAACATCAGTTAGCTGATAAACTGTTGTTACGTTGGCCTTCATGGTACTTTGCAGCCTGGTGTGTATAGTCCATTTATCATTTTTCGCCACCGCTATTTCCGGGAAAACAGCTGTTGACATCTCAATACTTCCTTTAATAGCACCACCGCCAAATGATTGTATGAACTTTGCCTTTAGCTGATCTTTTTGTGCTCCCTGCAACTGCGGAAAACCATCCAAAACCGAGGATATCATGCTTTCCACATTTTCAACCGAATGAATTTTACCGCTTTTGGTAAAGGTGGACGTAAAGGGTTTATCTATAAGGCCGCCCAAAATAGATGACATGATATCTGCAGGGTCTTTTTTCTGTGAATCGAAACTAACCGGCCCGTTGGGTAGCTGCATTCTCATAGTCAGGCCTTTGTAGGTAACCTCCATATAATAGAGGGAATCATCGGCATTAAGCACTTTAAATGATGTAGTTCCTGATATAGTAACATCAATATTATTCACCTGCCCGTTTATGGTTTGCTTTATGGCAGATGTTGTAGTGGTAATCATATTGTAAGTATTACCTTTTGTTAAATGCAAAACGAGTTTTAACTTTTGCCCCTGGCAGGCCACGGTTGTAATTAACAGTAAAAACAGGCTGAATAGAAATTTCATATAGATACCAGCTTATAAGGCTAAGATATTACATTATTTTATCAAAAAAAATGTAATTATTTTAACGAATAATTAAAACTAATTTTATTAACTTTATTTAAGTATTGGCTCTTTACAGTTTTAAGCGTTTTATTAACCGAAAGGAGGGTTTTTATGTTACAACAAATAGCATTTTTACCACAGCGTCAGTTCCACGTGTTGATCAATTTTAAAAATGATGAACGTGTAGTAGCTATTTTACCCAACGAAGCAGGAAAGTTCCGCGTGGTTGACCAGGGTAAAATTATCGCTGAAGTTAATTTTGATGAAAACCGCAGCGTTGTTTGCTGTCAGGGTAAACTGGAAGATAACATCATGGCCCAACTTGCATTCCATATAAAAAGTCATTACGCTTCTTAATAAACCAGGTAACAAAGAATTTGATAGTTCATGGATAATGGCTCATGGTTCATAGTCCATGGGAATTTATTATTCATGGGCTATCTTTTTTTGTGCTGATCAGACATGTTATTTTCAAAAAACATTTTGTCATCCTGAACGCAGTGAAGGATCCATATTCGCTATGCTTCTTCGCCCTGTACAGTCTGCTAATAGATCCTTCACTACGTTCAGGATGACAAAAACTTCTAAAACTTTTTTTCCTTCGATTAAAGCTCCGCTACTTTTTCACCACCGGTTTTGCCAGCATGGCTTCTTTAATAAATTTAACCGGGGCGCTGCCATAGCTCAGGAATTTTTCGTTAAAATCCTTAAGCTTATATTTATCTCCCATTTTATCTTTCCAGGCATCGCGCAGATCCATGATCTCTTTAAAACCGGTGTAGTAGCTGGTTAGCTGAACACTGCTAACACTCACCCTTTTCCATTTACCGTCAGCTTCTGCCTGTTGTTGAAAAGCCTCGGTAGTAAGCATTTTAATAGCCTGCTCTTTGGTCATGTTGTTACTGTGTACACTGTAATCCAATATAGCATTACATACCGAACGCAGGTTCCATTTGTACCACATCAGCAACATTTCGGGTTCATTATTGCCATAGCCAGCATCCAGCATCATCTGCTCACTATATACAGCCCAGCCTTCGGCCATGGCGCCATTACCAAATACTGCTTTAATGATACTCGGCGCCTTATTGGCATAAACACCTTGTACATAATGGCCGGGAACAGCCTCATGGATGCTCAAAATCTGGATGATGTATTGATTGTATTCGCGCAGGTAACTTTCTGCCTTCTCTTTTGGCCAACCTGATAAACTACCTACATTATAATAGGAATTTCCGTTTTTATCATAAGGGCCGGGGCCGCTCATAGATGCACCAGCAACACCTGCCATATAACCCGGCTCTTTACGAACAATGAGCGGTTTGGTAGGATCAAGCGTTACCAGATCCTTGGTTCGTACAAAATTATTAAGCTTAGGGATCAACTGCACAATGGCCGACTGAAACTCATCAGGCTTTACGTGATTTGCCGACAGGGTATCAATCATCTGGGCAATCATCTGCAATGAATCAACAGGCATCGCTTTATTAGCAAAATATTTTGGCCACAACTGCCTGCTAATTTTAGCCATTTGCTGATGAACATATTTTTTACGCATTACAGCGGCATTGTAAACTTGCTGAGCAGTATTTTCCGCTACCACTTCGTATTTAAATTTATCTTCATACAGATCCTTACCCAGTCTGAAACTGCGTGGATGATCGTTCTTTAAATTCTTTAACCATGCGGCATACTCCTTTATAGCTTTAACAGTAATGGCGGCCCTATCGGTCATTAATTTTTGTTCGGCCTTGGGGATATTGGTTTTCTGCAGCGAATCGGCAAAGTCTTTTTCAATTACATCCACACCACCCAGGTTTTGCTCAATAGCAAGGCTGGTCAATTCTGCAACCGGATTTTTTATCTGTTTTTGGGCTTCTTTATAAAAAAGCGGCACATTAACCATGCGTTGATAAAAATTGCGCAAACGTTTAGGCAGCGGGGCATAATGCTCATTTAATATATAGGCAAAAGTGCCAACTACGTTGTATGATGACGGATCCCACTCATAACTTTTCAACTGTTTTATCTGCCATTGGGCATAATCCAGTTGATTTTCCATCATTTTATAATCTACCTTATTGCTTTCATTAAGTGTGTTTACATCAAATCTGCTTAATGAATCTTTCTGCACCTTGGCAAAATCCAGCATTTTATCGCGGCTTTGCTGATTAGGGATAAATAGCAAACTATCATATTTATGGTAACCAACAGAGGTAGCCCAGTCAGGGTTCTGTTTCCATAAACCATCCAGGAAAGAGTTTTCATAAATGGTGAAAGCTTCATCATCTTTACTAAAGTTGGGATAGCTGCTTGCGCCTTCCTTTTTGCAGCCGGTTAAAGCTATCATGAAAAGCACAACAGCCAGCGTTATTTTAAATAGAATATTTTTTATCACGGGGTAATTGAATTATAATGCCGCATAAACTTAAAACATTTAAGGCATATAAATCAAACCGGTGCTTAATTTGTTACTTTGAACATGACGAATAGCCAACATGAAATTTTAATTGAAGAAGTAGTGCATCTGCTGCAGGGTGGTAATGCGCATGCTGATATCAAAAAAGCTTTAGACGGATTACCTAAAAACCAGTGTGGCGCAAAGCCCGATAAATTACCTTACAGCATTTGGCAATTAGTTGAGCATATCCGCATTGCACAGTGGGATATGCTGGAGTTTTGTAAGGATAGCAACCATCAATCGCCTAAATGGCCCGATGACTACTGGCCAAAAGAAACTACCCCAGGGAGCGATGAAGCCTGGGATCAATCTGTTAAACAAATAAATAAAGACCTTGATGAACTCATAAACCTGGTGAAAACCGCCGATATATTTACCAGAATCCCTCATGGGGAAGGCCAGAATATTTTGCGTGAAGCATTGCAGGTGGCAGACCATATGGCCTACCATGTAGCAGAGATCATCGTAATCAGGAGATTATTGGGGGTTTGGGAATAGGCCCCCCTAACGCCGTAAAGGGGGGGGGGGGATTTTAAATAAACGCTTTCTAAAAAAGCCTGTCACCCTGAGCCTGTCGAAGGGGCGCGCGCAGAGGCCTTTGCCCACATGCTTCGACAAGCTCAGCATGACAACCCATTTTTAACGTTATTTCATTATTCAGAGTGCCCGGTTTTTATTCCTTGCCTCGATAGTAAAAAAAACTACCTTACCTTCTTCACAAAACTAATAACTGCCTTTACAAATTCGGGTTTGAGGGGCAGATCGGGTTGATTATAGGTGGCTATATTTTTATCCTTATCTGCGGGCGCTTCTTTTAAAACGTGGTTCATTTCCGGGATAATATCAAGTATAGCATCCGATTTGGCCTTTTTTAATTTTTCGGCATCGGTAACTTTTACCTGCAGATCGGTAGTACCCTGAACAATCAGGATAGGGATTTTCAATTTCCTTATCTCACGGGCAGGATTATACCTGAACCAGGACATCAGGTATTTTTGAATACCGGGTCTTGCTACGAAATATAACGAAGGATCGATATTATCGGTTGTTTTTCCTTTTTTCAAGCTGTCAAGCATCCGTTTAAATCCTTCAGAAATATGTGTTGGCTGCGATTTCATTTGCTCGGTAAGGATAATATCTGCCGAATCGCCGGCGCCTGCTACGGAAACGAACCCTTTTACCGGCTCATCAATAGATGAAAGCATACCTACCAATGATCCTTCGCTATGGCCCAATACAATCACCCTCGAAAAACGCTCATCATCATTCAGGAAATTTATCAGGTTAACTGCATCTTCCACATAATCCTCAAACCTTATTTGATTTTCAGTAGTCGAGCTTACACTTTGACCAACCAAACGCTTATCATAACGTAACGATGCAATACCGCTTTTGCCCAATTCGTTTGCAAGCATTTTATAAATATTGGCCGATAAACCTAACTTAGGACTGTTACCATCTCTGTCAGTAGGGCCAGATCCGGCAATAATCAATACTACCGGTACTTTACCTGTTACATTTTTAGGCATTGCCAGTGTGCCGGATATTGAGCCTGCAAGGTTTTTTACAGATACAGGCGTTTCGGTAATGGATGGATCCATTGTAAATGTTGGCGCTGCGGGTTTGATAGCAGTTGCAGCATCGTCCTCATATGGTTTTAAAAACAAACCGGTGTATTGGTCTTTAGTGTTTAAGGCTATATTTAACAGAAATGTTCCTTTTTTAAATGTTGCCTTGTAAGAAGCTACCGAGCTTGCAAGTTTCACAAAATCGGCATCCACCAGGTCGCCCATCTGCGTTTTTAGTTGAAGGGTGGTGGTTTTAAAGCTCTCCAATGGCAGGGCCGCCTTCATTTCGGGGCTAAAATAATTGAAAATACTATCGGGCTTGCTGTTGTTGTAAAACTGTTTAAACCTGCTCAATGCAGCCTTATAATTAACCGGCTCTGTTTGTGCAAAAAGCTTGGTTGCAAAACATATGATAAGTACTAAAAAACTAACTTTCTTCATGGTTATAATCTTCCAACCGGCATATGCCTGTTTGATGCGAAATTAATAAAAAACGTATGGGTTTCATTTTAATTGATTTACATATTTAATTCTAAACGCGGGGTTTGTTTATAAAATGCATTATTCGTAAAAAAACAACAAATAGCGGCAAAACTTTAGTATTAATATATTGTAAAAAACAAACTGTTAAAATATTATCAATTTAATATTTTGTGTTATATTGCGTTACATTTTCTAAACTGAAAAATATCGGGAATTTCTACATCTACTGTTAATGAGGGTTTTATTCGGAAGCATTTTTTTTGCATTCCTAATTGGAGTGTGCTCTATTTCTCTTGCGCAAACAAAATCTTCTGCCATTCAAGGTAAAGTTTTGATGGATACCAATAGCCCCGCCGAGGCGGCTACCGTTGTACTGATGCAATATGCAGATTCAACCATAATTAGTTCCGGCTTGGTTGACAAACTCGGAAAATACCAGTTAAACAACTTAAAATCAGGAAATTATTTACTTTTAGTAACCCAGATAGGCAGTGGCAAAGTTTACTCTGGCCCCTACAAATTATCCGCGGGCCAAACTTTTATTGCCCCTAACATTATCCTTAAACAGGTAAGCACCCAGCTAAAAGATGTTACCATTGTGGCCCGCAAACCTTATATTGAAGTAAAGCCGGGTAAAATTATACTAAACGTTCAAAATAGTGTTTTGGCCGATGGTAATTCGGCCTATGATGTATTGCGCCAATCGCCGGGGGTGCATGTTGGGGGCGATAAGGAATCCCTGAGTGTAATTGGCCGGCAGCCGGCCTTAATCACCATTGATGGCAGGCCAACCAACCTCACCGGCGATGACCTTAATAACATGTTGCGCGGCATGCAAAGCAGCACCGTTGATCAGATTGAAGTCATCAGCAGCACATCAGCCAAATACGATGCATCGGGTGGTGGCATTATTAATATTGTGCTTAAAAAAGGCAAAAACATAGGTACAAACGGCACCTTTACTGCAGGTGCCGGCATGGGTAAATATGCCAAAGGCAGAGCCGGGATAGTTTTCAATAACCGCACAGCAAACCTTAATATATTTGGCAGCTATACATTTGATGACGGGAAAACCCACCGCAGCATTAACACCAATCGTAACATTAAATATAGTGATACGTTAAGCAATTATAATGTTGCCTATAATAATATCCAAAAAACACAAAATCATAACTTCAGGTTAGGTGCCGATTATGCCCTTTCATCAAAGCAAACCATCGGTTTTTTGGTTAGCGGCATTGTAAAGAAGGATGCCTTTGTAAAAAATAATGACTTAAAAATATCTAACCAAAACAAGCTCGATTCGTTAATTACAGCAAAATCAGATCTGTTAAGGACCAGTAGTTTTTTAAATTATAATATTAATTATAATGGTGTGCTGGATAAAAGCGGCAGGAGCCTTGCAGCTGATGTAAATTACTCTACCTACGTGCGCCACTCCGATGAATATATTACCAATACGTTTTATCTGCCCAATGGTAATACTTATCGCGATGATATGATGCTGGAAAACATTTCGCCATCAAGCATCCACATCTGGACATCGAAGATAGATTTCATTAACCCGCTATCAAAAACCGCGAAATTTGAGGTTGGCGCAAAATATAACCATGCCAAGAGTGATAACACCCTCCTGTTTGGCCCCAAACTACCCGGAATCAATATCTACCAGGCCGACCCCAATTTCAGTAACCGCTTTTTGTATACCGAGGTTGTAAGCTCGGGCTATGTTAATTACATCAACAAAATTGGCAAATGGGATATCACCGCTGGTCTTCGTGCCGAAAATACTGCTTCAAGAGGCAGCTCGCTCGCGTTGAACCAAAACAATGGGGTTACAAACAGTAATAACTATTTTAACCTTTTTCCGCAGGCACAGGCGTCATATACCTATAATGATAAAAATGTTTACACCGTAAGCTATAACAGTGGTATCCACCGCCCCGATTACCAGGATATTAATCCGTTTTTATACTATACCGATCCTTATGATTACCGCTCTGGCAACCCAAACCTAAAGCCTGAGTTTACTACTACCATCCAGCTATCACACACTTATAACGGTGAGTTTATAACCTCATTATATTACAGTCAAACTGATGACGCCTATGATTTTCCGGTATACCGGCAAAATGATACCACCAAGGTTAACATAACAGAGCGTAAAAACTTTGGCCGCATATTCTCCTACGGAATATCGTTTTATGCACCTGTACAATTTACCAGCTGGTGGTCTGCTAATTTCAATTTGGATGCATCATACCTGCGTTATAAAGCATACGCGGCTAATGGCAATTTCAACAAAGCATCGCAGGATATTATTTTTAACAGTACACAAACTTTTGTGCTCAGCAGCACTATTTCTGCCGAGATTTCGGGCAGGTATGAATCGCCTACTTTATATGGTGTTAATCAGCTTAAACAAAGCTATACTGTTAATGCCGGCATCAGCAAGCAGCTATTTAATAAACGCGGAAGTATAAAAATAAATCTGAATGATGTTTTCAATACCGACCGTGACCTCAACCATGCCGCTTACCAAAACGTCGATTTATCAGAAATTAATAAAAAAGAAACCCGTGTGTGGAGAATAGGCTTTTCATACCGTTTTGGAAAAGCAACCGTTAAATCGGCTACCAAACACAACACCGGGAGCGATGATGAACAAAGGCGCACAGGCAACTAATATGCTTATTTGATCCTTAACTCTGGGTATTTGCCTTTTATGCGGGTTACAAAAAAATTACCTAATGATTCGGCGTGTATGAATTTCTTAAAAGATGCCTTCGAAAAGCCAAAATACTGCCAAACACCTCCACTATCCCTAAACTCCAGTTCCAATATCCTGGAGGCAGGATCATAGCCTGCGCTATTTAGTGCCGATGACTGTACAGGTTGCCTTTGCATAGTCCCAATTTTAATATTATTATATATAATATTTATATGGACAAAAAGGTTTTAAAAAATATTTAACCGGCGTGGCCGCTCAGCATGCTTGCCAAAATGATAAGTAAAACCAACAATGTAATGCACAGGTACAGGTAATCTTTCTCCAATACAAAACCGATGGCCGAGAATACAACCCTTACTATGGGTGTGGCAATCAACAATATAACGCCGGCCTGTATAATGGCCCTCCCGCGTAACGTAAAAATACCGTTAATGATACCGCTTGCACTATGTACAAAATCTGGCACCCCCTTAAAGGTGCTATAATCAACATGGCTTTGCCCATGCCTGTACAGGTACAACAAACCACCAATAAACACCACACTCATGGATATAATAACCCCTGCGCGCAGTATCCATCCTATTATGGATTGCATGTCGGCATCTTTGAATCGCTTATTTGCCATTAGTATTAACTATATTTTCCCTGTAAATCCGTTATATATCATTTGCGAAGCCAAAAAGGTAACTACTACGGCAAAAACCCAGCGCAACCAGCCTGATGAACTGGTGTGTACCAGTATTTTTGAGCCGCTAAGTGCGCCCAGTAAAACTCCAATAGCAACGGGCATGGATAATCCCGGGTCAATGTATCCACGTTGCAGGTATACAACCGCGCTTGCTGCCGCCGTAACACCTATCATAAAGTTACTTGTTGTGGTGGATACTTTAAAGGGAATACGCATAATGGTATCCATCGCCAGCACCTTTAACGCGCCAGAGCCTATCCCCAGTAAACCCGATATGGCCCCTGCAAACAGCATCATAAAAAAGCCGCCACTTACATTTTTAACCTTATAGGCCACAGGGCCATTACCCGATGGGTATGTACTGTTCAACTTTAATTTTTCGGCCAGTTTGCTTGGCTCCTGATTAATGATCTCGGCCTTTTTCTTTAAAGACATGATGGCCGACAGGATTAATATCAACCCAAATAAAACCGCGATATAATGAGTAGGAATATAAATGGCTATCAACGCGCCTACCATAGCCCCGGCAGTAGTGGCTATTTCCAAAAACATACCCAGCCTGATATTGGTGATGCCCTCTTTAACGTAAGCCGCCGCCGAACCTGAAGAAGTTGCAATTACCGATACCAACGATGCGCCGATGGCATAATGAATATCAACCTTTAACAACAGCGTAAGCAGGGGTATAATAACCACCCCACCACCCAAACCGGTTAGCGAACCCAGTAATCCCGCAAAATACGAGCCGATAAGAATAATAAGCGTTAGTACAATTACCGACATAATTTGCAGCAATATTTATCTGCGAAAATAGTAATAACTTTTTTAGATAGCCACCCGGGTTTCGGCAAGTATTTTAATATATAACAATTAGTCATTAAGTTAACTCGAAATTATGAGTAATCGTTTAGAAGATTTGGACATTGAGGAAGATACCTATCACCTGCTAATAAAAAAATTAAAGCTAATCCACCTAAAACTTAATGCTTACATAAAATTTATCGGCAAAAAAAACAACTTCGATGACCAATGGCAACCATTGAATTCATCGGCAAAAAAATAACTTCGATGATCAATCACTAACCAGTAATGAGTAATTTCGCGCATGGGTTATAAAAGTTTACAGGCTTGTATTGCCGACTTGGAAAAGCATGGTCACCTGGTACGTATTAAAGAAGAAGTTGACCCGTATCTGCAAATGGCGGCCATTCACCTCCGGGTGTTTGAAAACCAGGGTCCGGCCATACTTTTCGAAAATGTAAAAGGAAGCAAATTCCCCGCGGTATCTAATTTGTTTGGTACGCTGGAGCGATCTAAGTTTATTTTCAGAGATACACTCGATAAGATCAAAACTCTTGTCGAACTAAAAAACGATCCGTTAAAGGCCATAAAGCATCCCTTTAAATACGCCAACGTAGCGCTTACCGCCCTATCTGCCCTGCCGATGAAAGGCAGTAGCAACGCCCCGGTAAATTGGGGTAAATGTAAGATAAGTGATATTCCGCAGATAGTGAACTGGCCCATGGATGGCGGCCCCTTTGTCACCATGCCACAGGTATATACTGAGGATGCCGATAAACCGGGCATCATGAATGCCAATTTGGGCATGTACCGGATTCAGCTGGCGGGTAACGATTATATTTTGAATGAAGAAATTGGCTTGCATTACCAGCTGCACCGCGGCATTGGCGTGCACCAAACCAAAGCAAACGCAAAAGGGCAGCCTTTAAAAGTGAGCATATTTGTTGGCGGACCACCCTCCCACCCCGTTGCCGCGGTAATGCCGCTGCCCGAAGGTTTATCTGAAATGACCTTTGCCGGGGCTTTGGGTAACCGCCGGTTCCGGTATTTTTATGATGACGAGGGATTCTGTATTTCTTCGGATGCGGATTTTGTGATCACCGGAACGGTTATGCCGCTGGAGAATAAACCCGAGGGTCCGTTCGGCGATCATTTAGGTTATTATAGTTTAAAGCACCCTTTCCCGCTGCTTAAGGTCCATAACGTATATCACCGTAAAGATGCCATCTGGTCGTTCACGGTGGTTGGTCGCCCGCCACAGGAGGATACCAGCTTTGGCGCGCTGATCCATGAGATCAGCGGTGCCGCCATCCCTAAGGAGATCCCCGGCCTGCACGCCGTTAACGCGGTAGACGCGGCAGGTGTACACCCGCTGTTATTTGCAATAGGCAGCGAGCGTTATACCCCCTACATCAAAGAGCGCAAACCACAGGAGATACTAACCATTGCCAATCATATTTTAGGCAAAAGCCAGCTGAGTTTGGCTAAATACCTGCTGATTGCTGCACAGGAAGATGATGTTACATTAGATGTAAACAACATCGAAGCTTTTCTGCGGCACATGCTGCAACGCGTTGACCTTACCCGCGACCTTCACTTTTATACCCGGACAACCATTGATACCCTTGACTATAGCGGCGACGGGCTCAATACGGGCAGTAAAGTTGCCATTACTGTAGCCGGAGAAATTAAACATGAACTGTGGACGGAACTGCCATCATGGTTTGATTTACCCAGGCCGGTTAACAACTTTAAAATGGCTATGCCCGGCGTTCTGATGGTTGAGGTACCAAAGCACGTAAATCACAAGGATATAGATAACATCATTAGCATTATTGAATACCGCCTTAAAGAAGAGGAGGAAGAACTAAGCGGATTGCCATTAATTGTACTATGTGATGATGCCGCCTTTGCTGCCCAAAACATCAACAACTTTGTTTGGGTAACCTTTACCAGGAGCAATCCCTCGCACGATATTTACGGTATAGGCAGCTTTACCGATCACAAACACTGGGGCTGCACCGGTCCGCTTATTATTGATGCCCGCATTAAACCACACCATGCACCCGTACTGGAACGGGTACCCGAAGTTGAAAAGCTAATTGATAAAATGGGCGAAAAAGGCGGAGCGCTTTATGGGATTATTTAGGATTTTGGGGAGCAAGGATTTTCGGATAAAGGACTTTTGGACGTTCGGACTTTCAGATAAAGGATTTTCGGACAAAGGAGCAAGGATAAATTATCCCCAAAGTCATGCTGTCCGCTGGCCAGCGGATCAGCACCCCACATGCAAGGGCAATATCATGCGGGCTCCTGTGCTGTGGGAACATAAAACAAGTTCAGGACGACTTGAGGCATCAACCTAATTAAACAGAAATCAGCAGTCAAAAATCCTGTCCATCACACCAAGTCCTTAAATCGTGTTATCTTTGTACGCTATGAAAAACACACCATACCTACTGCTTTGTTTAATTATCCTTTCAGCATTTAGCTGCACTAAAAAAGATGTACCTCATTACACCATATCAAGAGTTACCAAATCAGATACCGCCAGTAAGGTAATTGTTAATATCAATGGCCGTTTAACCGAGGGTCAGTTGCTTAGCATCGCCGGCAAAATAAAAGCTGATAGCGCTGCATTACCCAACCTGCAACTTTGTTATTTGCTGCCCGGCCATAGTGATAAAAACACGGGTGTGAATAATTTTTATGCCATTGCTAAATACCCTAATGCCCAAATAGCAACCATGCAGGATACTTTAAAAGATGCTGATGGCAATATTGTAAGGTTAAAAATCATAGGCGTATCTGCTCAAACTGCTAAAAAGCTCATCGGTTTTCATCCTAAAGAATTAAAGGATCAAAATTTTTTCGGGCACTTTATTGATGATAATAACCATACGGTTATCATCCCATTCAGAGATTTAACCGATCCGAAGAAAGAATATTATATACTGGAACTGGATACCACGGGCAAAGTAGTTTCGGCAACTATCCCAACTGTAATTCATAAAGATGGCGTTGAAAAATGGATGGTGACTGATCGTGGCGACTACATTACTATAAAAGATAGTGTACTTACCCAATACTCCATTGATGATATGGGTCTGCCTTATAATAGTATTAAATCCAACATGTAATATGCAACTCCTGGTGGCACCCATTACATATAACTAACAATTAAGTTAAAAAGGACTAAAATTTTCCTTTTCATAATTTATACCAATATATTTATAGTGTTTAAAACATTATTAATATATGACCCAAAATCTTATTAAAAAATTAACACTTAGTGTTATTGGGGTATTCAGCTTTTGCATAGCGATTGCCCAACCCCGCCTGCCCGAAGGCTATTTCTGGAAAAAACTTCCAAACGGACTGGAAGTGGTTGTTATTGAAAACAGCAAGGTGCCTTTGGCTACCATAGAAATTGCCGTAAAAAATGGTGCCTATACCGAGGGCCCGGAATTTAGTGGCTTAAGTCACCTTTTTGAACACATGTTTTTTAAGGCTAATAAGGATTATCCAAACCAGGAAGCCTTTTTAAAACGTATACAGGAACTTGGCGCTATTTTTAATGGTACCACCGATGTTGAGCGTGTAAATTACTTCTTTACTTTTGACAGGGACAGCCTTAACGCGGGTTTAAAGTTTATGAACGCCGCTATCCGTTTCCCTATTTACCGCGAGGAAGATATGAAAAAGGAGCGCCCTGTTGTTGACGGCGAATTTCAACGTGCCGAAAGCGATCCGGGTTTCCAGCTGTGGTTTGGTATTCAGCAAAAGCTTTGGGGCGATCTCATCACCCGTAAAAATGCCATAGGGATACATGAAGTGATCAACACCGCCACTCCCGAAAAGATGATGGTCATCAAAAACAAATACTATTTCCCCAACAATAGCTTGCTTACCATTTGCGGCGATGTAAAACATGATGCAGCCTTTGCCATGGCCGAAAAGATATTTGGCGATTGGGCCAGCAGTGGTTTCAATCCACATGAAAAATACCCTATCCCGCCGTTTAAGCCATTAACCAAAAGCGAGTATTTTATAAAAGAAACTACCATAGCGCAAACCCCGTCTATGCAGATCTCATGGCAGGGTCCATCCTATTTAACTGATTCGGCATCAACTGTTGCCGCTGATGTATTTAGTACTATTTTGGGATTAAACTCCTCGAAATTACAGCAGGCTTTGGTTGATAAGGGACTGGCAAGCAGTGTGTATTTAAATTATACTACCAGCAAGTATGTTGGCCCGGTAGATATGGGGATTGAACCTAACCCTACCAAACTTAAAGAATGCTATGATGAGGTCATAAACCAGATAAGCCAATGGGGCAAAGCAGATTATTATACAGATGAGCAGTTAAAAGATGCCAAAGCTATTCTTTTAAGAAACAGCGTTCACCGTAAAGAAAAACCTTCATCATTAGCCAGCCAGCTTAGCTATCAGTGGTGCAGTACCTCGCTTGATTTTGCAACCGATTTGGATAGCAATTACCAAAAAGTAACCCGTGCCGATATACAAAAGTTTGTAAGCACTTACATAACAGGTAAACCATACGCTGCAGGCCTGATCATAGCACCTGAGTTAAGTAAACAATTAAATGCAGCTTCATTTTTTGTAGCTAAGTAATTTTAAATCTTATCATGATGAAGAAATATATAATCACCCTGTTAATTGCAACGGCGATAGGAAGTATAAAAACAGCGCAGGCGCAAAAGGCTGCTTATGAAACCACTGTTGATGGCGTAAAAGTAATAGTACAGCCCAGCGGTAACGATATTGTGGAGATACAAACCATTATTAAAGGCGGTGTACAAAATTACAGAGCCGATAAAATGGGGATTGAATCAATGGCGATGAGCGCCCTTACCGAATGCGGAACTGTTAACCACGATAAAAATAGCTTTAAAAACATTTTGGATAAAGTAAGCGCCACCGTTTACGGTTACAGTAACAAAAACTACTCGGTAGTGCGCATGAACTGTATTAAAAGCGACCTGGATGTAGTTTGGCCGCTATATGTGGAGGCCATGACTCAGCCCCGTTTTGATGCCAAGGAATTTACCCGTATTAAACAGGATGCTATCAACCAAATAAAAAGCACCGACTCGCAGCCTGATGCGGCTATTGATAAACTTGCTGATAAGATAGCTTTTGTAAACCGCGACTATGCTAAAGACCCGGCCGGAACGGTTGATATCATATCTAAATTAACCCCGGAAGAAACAAAAGCTTTTTACTCATCCATATTCACCAAATCGCGTTTGCTGATTGTGGTAGTGGCCGATCTTGACCAGGCTACAATTGAAGCCAAAGTTAAGGCTATGCTTGATGGCGTAAAAAAAGGCGGTGCATTTGAGTTTAAAAAAGCATCGTTCAGGGTTTATAAAAACAGTATCAATGTTGAGTCGCGTGATCTGGCTACCAACTATGTAGAAGGTGTTACCAGTGGCCCTATCCCCGGCAGCGAGGATTTTGATGCCTTTAACGTAGCCATGCGAATATTTGCCAACCGTCATTTTTTAGATGTACGTACCAACAATGGCTTATCCTATTCGCCACAAGCGTGGTTTAGCGTTGGACAAACATCTACCGCCAGGTTTGCGGTAGCAACCACCCAGCCCGATAAATATATAGCGGTATTTGATAAACTGGTTGATAAGGTAAAAACCGATGGTTTCAAACCAGAAGAGGTAGCCAATATGAAGGTAACCTACCTTACCGGTTTCTATTATAAAAATGAAACCAACAGCGCGCAGGCATCATCAATTGCATCAAACGAAGTGCTGTTCAACAACTGGAAACGCTCTTTAACCCTGGTTGATGATGTTAAAAAACTAACAACCGATCAGGTTAACAATGCATTTAAAACCTATATCAACAATATTGTTTGGGTATACCAGGGCGATCCTAAAAAAGTAAACCAGGTATTATATATCAACGGAACTTTAAACAAAGGCGAAAACGGCGTCAGCCATTAATTGAAGTCAAAATTAAAAAGTCAAAAGTCAAAATTGCATAGCGGTTTTGACTTTTGGCTTTTATAGGGGTAGATAAGCAAATTGCCCATTGCCCGGTTTCAAGTTTGAATTTGAGTTACTCCGCAGGAAGCACAGCCTTTTTCCTTCTGCCCCATATTTGCCCTTTGTGGCGGGTGGGTACGGTATCGCCAAGTAATTTGCCCCATGGCTTGAGACCATCTATACGGTCGAAAATAATTTTGAGTACCGCTATAAACGGTATGGAAAGAAACATGCCCGATAATCCCCAAAGCATATTGCCCAACAATACCACGATAATAGATATCAGCGCATTGATTTGTACTTTGGACGATACGATGCGCGGCACCAGGATGTTATTATCAATAAACTGAATTACCAGGTAAGCAATAACTGCACCTAATTGCGTAGAATATCCATCCTTGGTTACTGTAGCCATTAGTACTGGCAAAGCGATAGCAATAATACCACCTATGTAAGGTAGCAGGTTTAAGATAGCGCCGATAACCCCTATCAGGATCCCGTATTTTACACCAAGCAACATCAACGCCGTAGAGTTTAGTACGGCAACAATAGCCATTTCGATAAGTAAACCGATGATGTAACTCTGGATAGCCAGCTTGGTTTCTTTAAGCACATCTGCCACACGTTTGGAGTTCTCTTCTGAAAATACTTCGAAAAAGAAATTAAGTAACAGCGTTTTATAGTACAGCATTAAAAAAACATACACCGGCACCACAAATACCAAACCCAGGGTATCCAAAACCGACCCAAGGGTTTTACCAACCATCGACTGGCTGTTATCCAAAGCATCTTTGATCATCTGGTTTTGCTTCTGCACCGCCAGGCCAAATGTTGTAGCTACCCATTCCTTTGCCGATACGGTTAAGGAGGCAAATTTTTGCTTCAGCATCGGCAACGAGTCACCAAACTGAATAATCTGGGTGGATAAGAAATAAAACAACCCTGCTATTACAATAGCTGCAATTAACATGGTAATCGCGATAGAGATTATCTTGGGAATCTTTTTATCCTCAAACCGGTTACAAAGCGGGTTAAGTAAAATGGCAATAAAAGCCGAGAATGCCAACGGGACCATTACATCGGCAAGCTGAGCGAAAACATAAACCAATAAAATGAGACCAAACAATATAACGGTACTCTTGAGATAAAAAGGGTATTCTTTTACAGGCATACAGGCAGAAAATAAGGTATACCCAAATCAAGGAGTAAATGACACAATTGTTTTATCTTGATTTAGATAAATAATTCCGTCCCCGCAGGGTCTCTCGCAGAGGACCCTGCGGTTGTACTAAGCCTGTATCATTTACGAAGGCCGCGTTCCGTCCCCGCAGGGCCTCTCGCAGAGGACCCTGCGGTTGTACTAAGCCTGTATCATTTACGAAGGCCGCGTTTATGCGTAGTGATCGTGGAACCTCAGGGTCCTCTGTGAGAGACCCCGAGGGGACATAAATAGTGAAAAATTCACAAGTCATACCTATCACTTCATCACCGCCAGCACCTGCGAAACCGGTGCATAAGCTGCCGCAAGTTTTCTGAAAAAGTTGCTAAAGAAAATCATCGTTTTTTTTTAAAGCGCTAAGTACCTCTTCGGTGTTTAGTACGGTGGCAAACTCGTTATTTAGTTGGGCCAGCGCGGTTAGGTGGACGGTTTCGGCATTGTAATGTTCGCCTTTGATACCAGTTTTGGCAAAGGCGGCGGTGGCATCGGCAACTACGTAGGTATGGTAACCAAAATTACCGGCCATGCGGGCGGTGGTTGATACGCAATGTTCGGTGGTAAGGCCAACAATAACTATGGTATCAATACCGGCGGCATCCAGCTGCTCCTGCAGGTTAGTACCGATAAAAGAGCTGTTTACCGATTTTTTGATCACCGGTTCGCCAGACAAAGGCTGTACAATTTGTTTGTGCGCGTTGCCTGGATTACCTTCGGCCAGCGGGGAGTTGGGGTTGACCGAGCAATGCTGAATATGAAAAAGCGGCAGGTTGCTTGCCCGCCAGTGATCAAGCAGTTTACGGGCATTTGCTTCGGCACCGGGGTTATTGCGTTCGCCGCCCCAGTAGGGTATGTTATCAAAACCCTGCTGTATATCAATTAGTATTAAGGCGGGGTTACTGTTGCTGAGTGTTTTCATAGCTCAAAATTGCGGCTTTTGAGAGGGCGCAATTTTGTTGTGAGGCCATATTTGTTTGTTTTTATAACACAGGTTCGTTCCGCGCGCTTTTGGGCGAGGCGCCAAACCTTTGCTTATACACTTTTGAAAAATGCGAGATATTTTCGAACCCACTGCTATAAGCCACCAGCGAAACCGGGTCGTGCGAGTGCTTTAACTGGTACTCGGCATACTCCAGCCTTCGGTTTAACTGCCATTTTACGGGCGTGGTGTTAAAACTATCGGTAAATTCCTTTTTAAACGCGCTCACGCTGCGCCCGGTAAGCTTAGCCATGTCCTGTATAGATAGCTGGCGATTAAAGTTGGTTTCCATAAAGTAAGCCAGGTCAACCTTTTTGTTGCTTACCAGGTCTTTTAAAAACGATACAAAAGTTTTCGACCGGTCGCCGGACAAGATCTGCAGCAGTACCTGGTGGGCCGCGAATTTAACGATGCAGCGCGAGTAATCTTGCGGGTGTAAAATATGCTGCATCACCTGGGTGATATTGGCCTGTATAAATTCGGATGTTTTGAAGGTGAAGGGCGGCAAATCGGCACCCTGTTTTTCGTGCCTGAACTCGGGCACATGGCTGTCTAAAAAGTAATCTACAAACTCATTCTCCATAAAAATAAGCAGACTGGTATAATCATCAGACGGAAACAGCTGATAATTGCCCCGCCGCCTGAATTGTACATCGTCGGCCTCCAGGTGCTGCACATGGCTGCCATACCGTACGTCAATAGCGCCTGTTAAAATTACCTCCAGGCAATGCGCGGTTTGCAGGGTATCGTCGCAACGGAATGGTCGCTTTTTATCAATGATAATAGCATACATGTCCGACAGACGTAACCTGATATGGACATGATGATCGAGCAGGTCTTTAGGGATTTGTATCATTGCAAAACATTAATTATACTAATCTACATTTTGTCGTTTATCTTTTTTTACTTTTTAATCAATTGTAACAAAGGGATGATAAACAGCAATGTTGTGCGATACAAGGCGTTAAGCTTTTGTGGCCTCAGGCTCTCTAAAAAAAATGACCCTGACGGTGCAGGATCATTTCGACTAAAAAAACGATGCTTTGGTAATTGCGACGGAGATTTAAAACCTCAGGGCCCTATTGAGCGACCCTGAGGAGAAAGAACGGTTTACTTGCTTGTTAAAACAAGTGATGCGTTTTGCAAGCCTTTGGAAGTTGCAGTAAATGTAATGCTCCCTGCTTTTTCCTTTGTTTGTACTATAGCCAACGCCAGGCCATGGAACGCTTTACGGTACGATACCTTAAATGAATCGTGACTAACCGGGTCGCCGTTATCAACGCTGGCTATAAAGGCTTCGCCGTTGATCTTGAAGTTAACCAGGTTATCAGCATCAGGCACCACATTGCCATCCTTATCCAAAATCCTCACGGTGATGAATGACATATCTTTGCCGCCAGCTTTGATCAGTTTACGATCTGCCGATAGCTCAATTTTGGCTGGTTCGCCGGCGGTATGGATAAGGCGGGTTAAAACCACTTTGCCATTCTTACGCGATACCGCTTTCAATGTGCCCGGCTCATATTTTACACGCCACATAATGTGCAGGTCGTCGCCGGTTTTCTTTTTAATGCCTAATGATTTATCATTCAGGAAAAGTTCAACCTCATCGGCATTGTTGTAATAGGCCCAGATATCAATCATTTTGCCTGGTGTCCAGTTCCAATGCGGAAAAATGTGCAGTACATCTTTATTTGTCCACTCGCTTTGGTACATATAGTACACATCCTTAGGAAAACCAGCCAGGTCAACAATACCAAAATATGAGCTGCGCGATGGCCAGCTGTATGGGGTTGGTTCGCCTAAATAGTCAAATCCGGTCCAGATGAACATACCTGATAGGAAATCGTATTTCTTCATCACCTTCCAGGTCATTTCGTGGGTTGACCCCCATGGTGGTCGCACGTTATCATAGGCCGATACATTGTTGCCTTCCCTTACAAAAGGTCTATCCCAGCTCTCGGGCCAAACACGGATGCTATCCGATGGCATTTCATAATAACCGCGGGTTTCTAAGCCCGAAGTTGTTTCTGTAGCGATGAATTTTTTACCGGGGTACCTGTCATGAAAACCGGCATATTCCCCCTCGTGATAATTGTAACCTACCAAATCTATAGCACCTGATGCAATGATCTTGTTATTTTTATCGGGGTTATTATTGGCACTGGTAATAGGGCGGGTTTTATCAAGGCTATGTACAATTGCTGTAAGTTGCGGCGCTATCCTTAAAGCAGAAGTATCGCTTTGCTGCCCTATTTCATTACCGATACTCCAGATCATTACACTGGGATGGTTACGATCGCGCAGGATCTGGTCTTCCAGATCGCGTTTGTGCCATTCCTTAAAAAACAGGTGATAATCATATTTCGCTTTTGCCCATTCCCAGGTATCAAAAGCCTCATCCATCACAATAAAACCCATTTTATCGCACAGATCAAGCAACTCAGGAGCCGGAGGGTTGTGCGAGGTACGGATACCATTACAGCCCATCGCTTTTAAAATTTGCAGCTGACGCTCCAACGCGCGGGTATTGATAGCAGCGCCAAGGCTACCCAGATCGTGGTGATCACATACGCCTAAAATCTTCATCGCTTTGCCGTTCAGGCTAAAACCTTTATCAACATCGAAGTTGAAATAGCGGATACCTACAGGAGTAGTATATGTATCAATAACGGCTTTGCCTGATAATACTTGCGTAACTGCTTTGTATAAATATGGCTTATCAACACTCCATAATTGTGGATTTTTAACCGTCAGCGTAGCTTCCGTTTCAAATACAGTATCCTTTAATTGCTCTTTTGACGGAATAGACCGACCTGCAGCAATCACTTTACCCGCAGCATCATATAGCGTCGTTTTCACTGTTACTGATGAAGATGCGGAAACATTTTTAACCTGCACCTTTAAATTTACTTTTGCCGATGCTTCACTTACATCTGTTGTGGTAACATAAGTTCCCCAATGGTTAATAGCAACCTTGCTGGTAGTAACTAGCCACACATTCCGGTAAATACCAGAGCCTGAATACCAGCGCGAATTTGGCTGAACAGAGTTATCAACCTTAACGGCTATCACGTTATTACCGCCAAAGTTTAAATATGGAGTTAGCTCATACCTGAACGAGATATAGCCATTAGGCCTGAAACCAAGGTGGTGTCCGTTTACCCAAACATCACTTTTCTGATAAACGCCATCAAAATCAATATAAACCAGTTTACCCTTTGATGATGCAGGAACTGTAAATGTTTTGCGGTACCAGCCTATACCACCCGGTAATGCACCACCTTCGGGCGTGGCAGGGTTATCTTTGCTAAATTTACCTTCTACGCTCCAATCATGCGGCAGACTAAGCGAGCGCCACTTGATATCGCTTGTAGCTGGATTTTCGGCATGGGGCACATCGCCCAAATTAAAGCGCCAGCCCTTATCAAAATCAACAGTTTGGCGACCTTGCTGGGCAAAACTACCGGCACAAAAAAACAGCGTAATAAGCAACAGACCGTATGATTTTACAGCCTTTGCAGTGAGTTTTAGAGAAATCATAAATGAATTTAGGATTAATTGTATTTACGACACTAAATTATAAATAATATAGTACGAACCCAATGTGATGCCGAATTTATTTAGGGATGATACATGTAAGGATTAACCCCATGTCATTACGAGCGAAGCGTGGCAATCGCGAACTGTATAGAGTAAACTTTCAAAAAGGATTAACCTTATGTCATTGCGAGCGCAGCGTGGCAACCGCGAACTGTACAGGGTGAACTTTCAAAAAGGACAATCCTATGTCATTGCGAGCGCAGCGTGGCAATCGCGAACTGTACAGGGTGAACTTTACAAATCCGCCGTGCTTATTATGTTTATTTCGTTATAGCCTCAAAATACCATAAGATCACACACCGACATTTTAATCGTACCAGCCATTACTCAAATCACTCCATGACAGATTGTTAACGGTTATTATATCAATTTTCTTCTGTCTTGAGCCTGCTTTCAATTGCTTTTCTCTTGCAATAGCATCGTCTATCCACTGAAACTCCTCGTAATGAACCAATTTATTGCAGTTGTATGTAGCTGAAAAGCCTTTGAATAATTTTTGTTTATGCTGAGATACCCGGCTTACCAAATCATTTGTAACACCAACGTATAACACTGAATTTGCCTTATTGGTTAAAATGTAAACATAGTATTGATGTATTTTCATGTGTGTTAATGCTCAGGTTATTTTATACTAAAATATAAAAAGAAACCATTGCATAGGAAATCTGCACAGTTCGCGATTGCTTCGTACCTCGCAATGACATGATTATTGACAATGGTAGAATTACTATGATGACATGATTATTGAACAACAGGGAAATTGATCTTTATTTTACTTCTTCACCGTATTAATCATACTAAAGCCAACCAACTCATCCCAGCGGGCCGCGGGCGGACGGTAATATACCAATAGCTGATAATCGTTCTCGGTTTCAAAATGGCTGCCTTCCAAAGGCACATCGTCGGCGTTGTTATTTTTATCAACCCAAACATATTCGTAATCGTAAACTCCCTGCTTTAACAGCAGGTTGATGTAGTACCTGCCGTTTTCATCGCGGGTAAGTCTGCTATGTTCGTCCAGTTTATAATCGTTAAACATGCCTACAATGTATGGCGTACCCTCACCTGCCAGTTTATTGGCAGCAAGACTGAAATACACATGCGCGTAATCTGCATCGGTACGCGGGTCCCGGCCATCCTGGTTCAGGATAAAGAATTTGCCGTTGTTATCATAATATAAAACATAATCAGGACTATCGCGAATGGGGTCGCCCAATAATACTACGATGTTTGCCGTATCCTTATATATTTTGGCTACACGCTGCGAATTAAGCTTTAACGTACGCATATCAAACAACCTGAACTCATTACGGCCGGGAAAATCATTAATGGCAACATCATTATAGATCAATGAGGAACCCCGGATATTGGTTGGCTGGATATTTAAAATACCGGTGGAGGTACGCGCATTCTGCATAACCAGTGTACGAATCTCGCGGGTTGGGTTTTGAATTTGCAAACTTCCGTAATCAACCGTAAAATTTAACTTTTGGTTGGTTTGCCGCGTTTGTGTATTAGGTGATGCAATAGTATTGGCAGCAATAGATACCTTTTTGCCAACAACATATAAGCGGCGGGTAAGCACCATTTTTGATTGGTCGCCATCCTCATAAACTTTCAATATATAATTACCGCTTATTTTGGGGGCGATGTTATCATTCGGGATTAATTGTTCGTAATGGGTATATTTTTGAAAGGTACCGGTCGAGTAGCTGTAGTTATACAAGCGATCGTCCTGGAAACTTTGCAGGTATTCGGCAGGTGATAAGTTGGATGAGTTCCATTTGGCATCGCAGTGCTCAATGGTATAGTAGTAATTACGACTGCCACCACGCAGATCATCAAATGCCAGCAACACCTTTTCATCGGAGCCCAGGTTAATTACTGGGAATGGCTGCTTACCGGTACCGTTAAACTCCACGCTTTTAATGGCGGGGTTGTAAATGTTGTTATCGTAAGGGGTTTGGGCGAAGGATTTTTGGGAGAAAAGGACAAGCAGGAATAGGATTATTGATTTAGAAAACCATGCGTCATTGCGAGTTGTAAAATTTCGCGAAACGTTAAAGTGAAAGCGATGTTGGCATGATACACAGCCCCAAAAAGGCCTGTCAGTCTGAGCCTGTCGAAGACTCGCGCGGAGAGGCCTTTGCCCGCTATGGTTCGACGGGCTCACCATGACATCCCACCGCCCGTCATTGCGAGGCACGAAGCAATCCTCAATATGCAAAGCGGCCTTGCAAGGTTGCCCTGTAAAATTGGGGATTGCTTCGTGCCTCGCAATGACGGGTTTCATAGATATGTTTTACTTTAAAACTATGTCATTGCGAGCGCAGCGTGGCAATCGCGAACTTTACAAATCGAATATGCACAGTTCGCGATTGCTTCGTGCCTCGCAATGACATGTCTTTGGGTATCGTTTTTTACGCTTCCAATTCCAAAATCTGCTCGGCCAAAGTTTCCCATTTTTGTTGGATCTGCTTCAGCTCGGCTTGCTTTTGGTTATAGGCGGCATTGGTTTCCTTCAGCTTTTGGCTGTCGTTATAAATTTTTGTGTCAGCCAGTTTGGCTTCCAGTTCCTTTACTGTTTTATCAAGCCCGGCAATTTGCTCTTCCATTTTGGCCAGGTCCTGGTTTAGTTTTTTTAATTGCTGGTGCTTGTTTTCGCCTTGTGGCTGCTTAACCGGCTCCGGCTTTTTCTCTTCCTTTTTAGGTTGAGGAGCAGGCGCGGCGGCTTTAGGCTCTAATTTGCGTTTAGCATTCCACTCATCATACTCGGCGTAAGTGCCAGGGTATTGTTTAATTTTCTGGTCTTCAATGAACCAAATCTTATTAGCCACATTATCAAGGAAGTACCTATCGTGAGATACTACAATAACAGTACCTTCATACTGTTGCAATGCCTGTATCAATATGTTAACAGATGCCATATCCAAGTGGTTGGTGGGCTCATCCAGTACTAAAAAGTTAGCATCGGCAGTAAGGGCCTTTGCCAGCGCCACGCGCGATTTTTCACCACCTGATAGTACTTTGATCTTTTTAAACACATCATCCCCGGTAAACAAAAAGGAACCTAATATTGAGCGCAGCTCGGTATCTGTATGTTTTGGGGCAAATGATTGTAGTTCCTGTAATATCTGGTGTTCCAGGTGCAGGCTCTCTAACTGATGCTGTGCAAAAAAGGTTTGGGTAACGTTATGGCCTGTTACAGCTGTACCTTCAAATTCTTTATCAGCACCTGCCACAATACGCAACAAGGTAGATTTACCTTTACCGTTGGCTCCTATCAGCGCAATTTTATCACCTTTTTCAATAATTGCTTCGGCATCATCTAAAATATCAATAGCCGGGTATTTTTTGGTGATATGCTCCAAAGTAGTTACGTGGCGACCAGATTGCCTGCTAAATTTGAAGCTGAAGTTAACCTCTGGGTTATCATCATCCACATCATCAACGCGCTCCATTTTATCAAGCATTTTGATACGTGACTGCGCCATTTTTGCTTTAGATGCCTTAGCACGGAAACGTTCAATTAAACGCTCTTCCTGTTTTATTTTTGACTGCTGGTTTTTAAACTCGCCACGCTGAATTTCGGCACGTAATGCTTTTTCTTCCAGGTAAAAAGTATAGTTACCCGCATACACGTTCAGTTTGCCTTTACGGGATTCAACTGTACGGTTAATTACCTTGTCCAAAAACCACCTATCGTGCGATACAATGATAATAGCTCCGTTAAATGCCTTCAAATAATCTTCCAGCCATTGGATGGAAGGTAAGTCAAGGTGATTGGTGGGCTCATCCAGTAACAGGATATCAGGCGCCTGTAATAAGATCTTGGCCAGCATCACACGCATACGCCACCCTCCGGAGAAAGTGCTTAGTTTGCGTTGACAATCTGCCTCGCTAAAACCTAAACCCGCTAAAATTTCGTGTGCCTTGTATTCAATATTGTAACCATCAAGCAGTTCAAACTCATGCTGCTTATCGCTAAGCTTGTGCAAAAGATCTTCTGTATAGTCGGTTTCCAGTTTTTGAAGCAGTACTTCTATTTCATCATGCAGTTGGTTTTGGCGCTCAAAAGCCTCCATAGCCACATGCACAATACTTTTATCAGATGAGTATGACAGCAAATCCTGGTTAAGGTAACCCATAGTAAGGTCCTTAGCCATTGATATGGTGCCCGATGTAGGTTTATAGTCGCCTACAATAATTTTTAAGAGGGTAGTTTTACCAGTTCCATTGGCACCTATTAAGCCAATTTTTTCACCGGGTTTTATATGCCAGTTGGCTTCATCGTAAAGGGCCCGCGCACCAATCTCAAACGTAAGGTTATTTATCGCAATCATTTGGGCGCAAAGATACGCTTTTTGAGCTGAATTTTAGATGAGTTTGAGGTGAAAGGGTAAAGGTAATATAGAACATTAATTTCGAATGACGAAGTGACATCGTGTTTTTTATTTCATCATTCGAAATTGATGTTCAATATTTAAATTTATTAATCACGCTTTTCGACGAACTTTTAAAACAACATCGCTTTCTATCATTTCAAATAGCGTATTGCCGTCTTTTTCCACAACGTTTATCAGCATGATCGTGCCTGTATTATCCACTTCCTTGATATGTATAATCCCCTCGCCGGCATGATATTCCCAAATACCGTTAGGTATCGCTTTTACTCCAGGTTTTAAATATAAATGATGGTTGGAATTAAAATCAAATACAGTGTTTAAAAAGATAGCTTTAAGCGATTTTATCATCATAACCTTTTCTTGTTCGCTCATTTTCATATGACGGCCAGATATATCAACATGGTCAACCTGCCATTTCCCGGTGATGTCTTTTGGTGGCGTGCTATCCTGCAAACCGATTAACAGCAATAACATTACAATCGTTTTCATGATTATGCTCCCACCGCTTTAAGCCATGTTTGCGCCATTAGGGCTTCGCCGGCTACGCTGGGGTGTACGCCGTCGCGGTTCCAGTAGGTGGCCGGCGCAATTTTCTCCGCTTTATCAAATGCCGATTGATAGGGCACAAAAACCGCATCGTATTGCTCGGCAATGTCTTTGGCTGCTTTCCGGAACAGGTCAAACGTTGGATACCATTTATCATCAACCGCCTTTACTCCTTTTTGTGCAAAGGGTTCGCAAATTACCAGTTTAATATCCGGCAGGGCCGCTTTAGTACGATCAATCAGTTTTTTATAGTCGGCAATATAATTATCAATAGTACCTGTATAACCATTGGTAAGTGTATGCCAAAAATCATTTACACCAATGTGAATACTCAACACGTTGGGTTTAAGCGCCAGGCAATCGGTATCCCAGCGTTCGGCCAGCTGGTACACTTTGTTACCACTGATGCCTTTGTTATAAATTTTCAGGTTTTTATCAGCGTGGTTAAGCAATAGCTGCGATGCGGTGATCAGCGCGTAACCCGAACCTAAGGCGCTGGTGGTATTAAATTCGGTGCTATTATGGTCGCGCCCCCAGTCGGTAATAGAATCGCCCTGGAAAAGGATCACATCACCAGCATTGAAGCTTATTTTCTTCGATGGTTTCTCTGTAGCCAGTGCGGCCGAAACTATCTGAGGTAGGCCCATAGCAGCAATAGTACCTACTGATGCCGTTTTTAAAAAATCACGTCGGTTACGTTTAAATATATTATTCATAAATGGTTTTAACAGATCGATATTGATTTCCGAATTTACAGATTTACACGGCTTTTTTTAACTTTCTTAAAATTTGTACAAGTTTTTGGATGATTAATATCACCCATAGATTAATTTTCATAAAATTCTGGTTTACACAGCATGAGTAAAGTGCTAACTTCGCACCATGTATTTTTTATTAAAACCCATCCTTTTCCAGTTCGATCCAGAAAAAGTACATTATTTTGTAACCCGCAACTTAAAGCGCTTTAACCGTTTTCCGGGTGGCGCCGCTTTAAGCAGGGCTATATGGGATGTAAATAACCCGCGACTGGAAAAAGAAGTCTTCGGCCTGAAATTTAAAAATCCGGTTGGCCTTGCTGCCGGCTTTGATAAAAATGCCGAGCTCATGGGCGAAATGACCAACCTTGGTTTCGGATTTGTAGAAATAGGGACGGTTACCCCCCTGCCCCAGCCCGGCAATCCACAACCACGGATGTTCCGGCTGCCAGCAGATGGCGCCCTTATTAACCGGATGGGCTTTAACAACTTTGGTGTTGATGTAGCTGCCGAAAGAATAGCCACTTTTCGCAAAAACGCTAAAGGAGCACAAAAAAACCTGATCATTGGTGGCAACATTGGCAAAAACAAGGTAACTCCAAACGAAGAAGCGGTAAGCGATTATATCAAATGCTTTGACCGGCTGTTTGATGTGGTTGATTATTTTGTGGTGAACGTGAGCTCGCCAAATACACCCGGCCTGCGCGAACTACAGGAAAAAGAACCGTTGATGCAATTGTTGAACACACTGCAAAAACGTAATTCAAAAAATGGCATCAGCCGCCCCATCCTGTTAAAAATAGCGCCAGACCTAACCGATTCCCAACTGGATGACATTGTTGACATTGTCCAACAAACCGGCATAGCGGGCATTATAGCCACCAATACCACCATCAGCCGTGAAAATCTAACTTCTGCCGATAATTTAAAATCAGAAATGGGTGGACTGAGCGGTAAACCACTTACCAAACGCTCAACCGAAGTAATCAGCTACATCCATAAAAAATCAAACGGATCATTCCCAATAATAGGAGTAGGCGGTATTCATTCTGCAGACGACGCTATTGAGAAACTAAACGCCGGCGCATCACTGGTGCAGCTTTACACCGGGTTTATTTATGAAGGCCCTGGGTTGATTGGGAGGATAAATAAGGCAATACTGGCTAAATAATAGTTTATACGATTTTACACGAACGCCTGTCCATAATAAAACCTGCAGTAGCCGTTTGTGGGGACACAAACGGCGGGAAAAAGTGTTTAACAAGTTTTTTTTATTCCCTCCCAACGGGAGGGGTGCGGCTGCAATGCGCGCAATGGCAGGGAGGGGTTTCGCCGGCATGGCCTCTACAGCGGTACTTGAACGCCTGATTTAACCCCTACCTCCTCCTTCCCCGAGGAAGGAATCGCACATAGCCTTACTTTTATTATCTTACAAACACAGATGTTGAAGAAACAACCAGCGGGAAAGATTATGACTCTTTTACCTTCTGAACAAATAACACAATCAAATATACAATACCTACTAAGACGATTACATCGCCTAAACAAAACATTAAGGTGCTGATAGCTGGACCTAACAGGTGTTGAGTAAAAGCTAATGCCGCAAACAAGCCACCGAACAGTATAGCTCCTATCGTAACCAATGCTTTATTCCTTGTTCTTCAATTTTCCATTAATAAATATAAAAACGTAGCAATATCATTACTTATAGAAAAACGCAAACAAAAAAATCCCACCGATTTCTGAAACCAGCAGGACTTATAAGATTTTTCTGAAGCGATTTAACGCCCTAAAACAAATTACTTACCTAAGGCAATAGCTAAAACTGCATTGTTTTTTGCTATCTGGCTGTGTTTTGACTCAGCAGAACGGCTTCCGTACTCAAGGTTAGTAGCCAACTTCAAAAACTGTACTTCTAAACGTGAAGTAGTTTTATTTTTTCTATCTTTTCTTTTTAAACGTGTAACGCCCATGGTGTTGTTATTTTAAATGTTTTTAATACCCTTGAGGTCGGGAGCGGATTCGAACCGCTGTAAAAGGTTTTGCAGACCTCTGCCTAGCCACTCGGCCACCCGACCTTCTTTTTAAGGATTGCAAAAATAGTAATTAATTTAATGCCAGCCAATATTTATTTCATTGAATTTCTTTTTATTTCAGAACACAGTATGGCTGTCGCTATTGCCACGTTCAATGATTCGGCCTTTCCAGCCCGTGGGATGGTTATTTTAGTAGTAATCAACCGTTCAATAGCCGGGCTTATTCCGTTACCTTCGTTACCCATAATTAGCAATCCCTCGGTGCCAAAATTACTGTTATAAATATTTTCACCATCAAGCATTGCCCCAAATATAGGCAAACCTGCTTGCGGTAAAACCTCTTCCAGGTTGGCGTAATGCACATTCACGCGCGCCAATGAGCCCATGGTAGCCTGTACCACCTTAGGATTGTACACATCCACTGTATCCTCGCTGCATATAATATCAGTAATGCCAAACCAATCGGCAGTACGTATAATGGTACCCATATTACCCGGATCCTGGATGCTATCAAGCACCAGGGAAAACTTTTGCTTCAGGCTGTTATAATTTAATGTTGCCCATATTGGTATTTTAATCAAACCAATTACATCTTGCGGGGTTTTCAATGTGCTGATTTTTTCGATATCCTTCATTGAAATCTCCTGAAAGTTTATTTTTCGGGATAAATTCAGCATTTTTGGAGCAATTGCGGGGGTATGGTATATGCTATCCACCTGGTAGCCTGAGCTTATAAATTCAATTACTGATTTATAACCCTCAACCAGGAAAAAGCCATGTTCCCTTCTAAATTTTTTATGTTGTAAGGATGTTAATAAACTGATTTGTGATTTTGAAAGCATATATAAAACCTGCTGGTTACCGCCTTACAATATTAAGTATTTTGCTGCTCATTATTTGGTCGGGCTGCAGTGTTACCCGCGGAATAAAAAAAGATCAGGCACTGGTGCGTAAAATCACCATAAAAGGCATCGATGAAGAATTTGAAGAAGTAGCTTTAAATTACGTTGATAAAGAGCAACAACCCAACAATAAACTCAATCTTCAATTTTATTATTGGTTTAGTAACAACGGAAAACGCAATATTGGCGAGGCTCCAGCCATACTTGATAGTAACTTAGTTGAATATTCGCGCTTCCAGATAGAAAAATATATCCAGAATCGCGGCTATTTGAAAGCAAGGGTAACTGATACTATTGTGATTAAAAAACGGCGCGCCGAGCTGATTTTTGCCGTGCACGAAGGCCCAATGTTTCATATCCGTAAGATTGAAGACAGCATTCCTGATAAAAATATCAAAAATATTTACTTTGCAAACCGCAATAAAATATCACACATACAACCTGGTGCCCGGTTTGATACCGATAGCTTAGCACATGACCGTGATGAGCTTTACCTGCTCATGAAACGCAATGGTTATTTTGATTTTTACAGGCAATACATCAATTTTAATTACGACTCCACTTTTAACAGCAGCGTAGTTGATATTAAAATGATGATAGATAACCCCGCAGGTAAAACAGAACACCCTGTTTATAAAATTAATAATACGCTGGTAACCATATCAGCAAGTAATGGCAGAACAGTTGGTAAGGCCGATACAATACAGGTTGATTCTCAATTCAGGTTTGTTGATTTTTCACATCGTTTTAAGCCACGTGTAGTTGTTGATTACACTTATCAAAAAAAGGGGCAGCTATTCGATATTGATAAACAAACCCTAACTACCACCCGCCTATCGGAGTTAAATGTTTTCAGAAATGTACCTAACCCTACTTATGAAAAACTTCCCGATAGTACCCACCGCTTAAATACAAAAATTGATATTATACCACTTAAACACTACTCGGACCGGGTAGAAGGCGAGTTTCTGTTTGCAAACGGCCGCTATGGATACAATATAGGCAATACGTTTACAAACCGTAACCTGTTTATGCAGGCCGCTATATTACAGCTAAAACTTAACTGGAGTATTTTGTTTGATAATGGCACAAATACCGCCAGCAGTGCCAATATTCAGAACCAGGAATTTAGGGCAGGTGCAAATTTGATATTTCCACGCATCATATCCCCTTTCAATTTTGCACTACTGGGTAAATATGGTGTACCACATACCACGTTTTCTACCAACTACTCCCTGTTTTACCAAAAGGGACTGGTAACCCGCCAAAGTTTTGTTAACTCCATTAGTTACGATTTTTACGAAACCGGCCGCAAGCTGCATACGGTTACGCCTATAAATATCGAATTTTCAAAAGGGGTAATTGACCCGGCCGCGCGTGATACCTTGTTGGCGCATGATAGGTTTGCCTATGTAAAACTAATTGGCCGCACGGTGTTTACAACTGGTAGCCAATATACATTTCAATATAATGCCATTGAATTAAACTCCTATAGTAATTTTAATTATTTCCGTGGAAGCCTGGATATAGGAGGTAACTTCCTGAGCCTGTTGGGCAATACCTTTAACACACCGAGAGATACACTTGGTCAGCGTAAAATTTTAGGATATACATTTTCTCAATACACCAAAACTGAAATCGACTTTCGCATTTACCGAACACTGGGCGGCGAACGGCAGTTTGTGTTTCGCATTAACCCGGGCATTGGTGTGCCCTATGGTAATAGCAATGAGTTAATATTTGAAAAAAACTTTTACACCGGTGGCGCTAATGATATGCGCGCGTGGCTGCCCCGCACGCTTGGCCCCGGGCAGTTTAACAGGGCCACTGCTTACAAGGATGACCCAACATCATTTGCCCGCTTAAAATACCTTGATCAGTTTGGCGAAATAAAGATAGTAGCCAATGCCGAATATCGATATAAGCTGGCAGATAACTTTTTTGGTGCAAAACTAAAAGGGGCTGTTTTTGTGGATGCCGGCAACGTGTGGAGACTGGGCAAAAAAGCCGAAAGCCCGAATGGCGAATTCAGGCTTGATAACGTTTTACAATCAACAGCGGTTGGTATTGGCACAGGTTTACGGTTCGACCTTGGATTCTTTATTTTCAGGCTTGATGCCGCATTTAAATTTAAAGACCCCCAGTTTAACGGAACCGACCAATGGGTACTGCTCAAGCACCCGAACGAACTTTTCCATACAGGGGCATTTAAAACGGCTTATTCAAACAACAATGCAGGCGATACCTATAATTTTATGCAGCTAAATTTTGGCATAGGATTGCCTTTTTAATTGGTGACTTTGAGAGTTAGGGACTTTGAGCCCTTTGCGTTAAGCTCTCCCGGCTAAAACAGCCCCTTTAAACCATCAACAGCGCTTTCAAAAAAGGTGTGCATGCTTAAGCCATTATGGTAATTAAAATACAGGAATATGCAGAATATGATAACCGCTATAATGATGAACCGCTTAAACATATAGGCCAGTAGTACCAAAATTAACGGGATAGCGATCAGGAACATGATACTGATATGAATAGGGCTTAATTTACTATCGTGCTTGTAAATATAATACAGTATGCCATGGGTACCGCTTTCGTTAACATGCTTGGCATATAAAAAGGTGGAGCGATCTATCTTTTGCCTGTAAAAGGCAACTCCCTTTTCAAACTTTAACTGGTACTCAAAGCCGTTCATGATAAAGGTGAACCGGCCGTTTACGTTCTCCTGCGTTACCCCGGCTGTATCTGTAGCTATAATAGCCACCTGGTCTGTCCCGAAAGGGTTTTCTTTAACTACAAAATGATTTATGGCTATCGCATCCGCAAAAACAAAGCTGTGTGAAGCAGCAACAAGGCACAATAAAAGCAATATTTTTTTCATCTGTTAATAAACCAAGTGTTAAAATGTTCGCAATAAAAATAGTGTTTTTTTGTACTATCTGTTTAGTAAATAAATACTCGCGTTAAGTACACCGGCAAAACTAACCCACAGCAAATAGGGCCAAAGTAGCTTCCCTGCAACCTTATTGTATTTATTAAACCAGTTAATATTTAAGACAATACTTATCCACAGCAATATAATGATGATCAGGGCTCCAAATACCTGGTGCAAGCCAAAAAACACTATCGACCATAAAAAGTTAAGGCTCAACTGTGCAAAGTAAATAGTACGGGTTATTTTAAAGGCAGGTTTGCGGCTCCGGTGTTTCCAAACCAGGTAGGCGGCTGTGGCTATCATAAAATAAATCACTATCCATACCGGGGCAAAAAGCCAGGGTGGCGGGTTAAATGATGGCTTTTTAAGCACACTGTACCAGCCGGCAATTTGGGGCCGGGTAAACAATGCAGCAACTATACCTATTGCCAGTGTAATTATTAAACTGACCAGGAATGGAAAAAACTGGAATTTTCTGGTTACAGGCGGGGTCATAGTTTTATGAAACCAATAAAATAGCAATAAGTTTTAGCTTAAATTATTACAAACGCATTATGCAAACGCCATAGTTAAAAATCATAAATATATTAGCTTAGCAACCATTGCAATAAGTAAATAAAAATGATAAAAGCTTATAAACTATATACCGGTGATGACGGGCACTCCCATGTGCAAGCAGGAACAGTAACCGAAATGATTTTTAACCAGGCTTCAACCATCAGGTTCCAGGAATCGCCGCCGCATTCGTTTTATGACTGGCACAACGCTCCTGCCAACCAATATGTGATTAATCTATCGGGCACATTGCAATTTGAAACCCGCCACGGCGAAACTTTCATTTTACGACCGGGTGAAATACTGATAGCCACCGATACAACCGGTACAGCCCATCAATGGAAGCTGATAGACGATGAACCCTGGCGACGGGCATATGTAGTGTTTGATGCCGGGCAGGAAGTAAACTTTGTGCCGGATGGGGATAAAAAATAAAGCCATGCAGGGTTGGCATTTCTGCCAACCCTGCATCCCGCTTGCAAGGCAATCTTTCACCTTGCCTGCAGGACCCGAACTAAGCTAAAAGCCTTACGGGATGACTTTTAAAACGGCTTATTAAATTTTATTTAACCCTCACGTATACGGAGCTAAAACCATCGCTTATAAACAACATATTTGATGCATATAATGTATCATTCCTGATCGTAAAGTCCGTCCTGTTTGATTCATCATCACCAATCTTCAACAGATCAATGGTTTGCGTTTGATATTTAAAATTCCTGATTATTGAATACTTGCTTTGCAATTCAAGCGAGTCATTTTTGTACAATTTAAAAGTGCTATTTGCGTCGTAAACCTGGGTTAAGTTATAGCCATCACTTGCAGGTGTTGCAGTCATTCCGGCTATGCCACCAACCGATTTTACCCAACGCCACCTGCCAACTATTGATATAGATGCAGGGCCCGGCGAGCCATTTTTATGACATGAACTCACACCGCACAATAAAAGCGCGACAATTACAAGGGTAAAGTATTTCATCATATCAGGTTATATAGAACATTACGGAGGCACTTATCACTATGCTACAAGGGGTTATAAATATTTGAAATATTTACTTAATCATTAATTTCAACAAAATTCTTTGTATCATTAAAGCATGATTATTGTTATCCAGTGTAAAGACCAGGTGGGCCTTGTTGCTTCCATATCGGCCATATTAGCAAAATACCAATTGAACATCGTTTCGATGCGTGAACATGTTGATAAAAGCGAGGACATATTTTTTATGCGCCTGGAAGTTGAAGATGGTAACAATGAAAATCTTGAGCAAAAACTTAAAGAAATTTTACCCGCCGGCGCTATTATTTCGGTTAACCCTATCCCCTATAAAAAAGTGGTTGTGCTGGTAACCAAGGAGTACCATTGCCTTGCCGATATACTAATCCGTAATCATTTTAAAACGCTTGGGGCAACCGTTCAATGCGTAATTGGCAACCATGCCACCCTGCAAAACATTTGCGAACGCTTCGATATGCCTTTTTACCATATCTCGCATGAGCAAACAAGCAAGGAAGAGTTTGAACAAAAAATAAGCGATACCATTGAACAACATGCGCCGGATTATGTGATACTGGCCAAATACATGCGCATTTTATCGCCTGCCTTTGTGGCAAAATTCCCTATGCGGATAATCAATATTCACCACTCCTTTTTACCTGCCTTTATTGGCGCTAATCCCTACCGAAAGGCTTTTGAACGCGGCGTTAAGCTGATAGGCGCTACAGCCCATTTTGTATCAAACGAGTTGGACGAAGGCCCCATCATTGCCCAACAGATTATCCCCGTAAATCATTCCTTTACCGCGGCAACCATGGTAAAGGCCGGGCAGGAAATTGAAACATCGGTATTAGCTAAAGCCCTAAAATTAATATTTGAAGACCGGGTGTTTGTTTCTAAAAACAAAACTGTGGTGTTTGAGTAATTCTGGGACATGAGTCTGCACCTCCGGATAAAAGGCATGGGATATTGACAGATACCTACTGCGCTTTAAACAATACAACTAAAAAGTATGAGGCCAAATTACCATCAGACCATTACCCGGTAATGATAATGGTGGACCATAAATGATCCACCATACATCTGAGATTTAGTTGATTTATAAAAAGGTCTTTATTCTACTATGAGGGTAGCAATGGAGTGTGGCATGCTGGTTGTTTTAGCAGCTTTACCTTTTATCCATAAACTGTATTCAATTTTCTCGTCGGTTTTATTCATTACTATTACGGCCAATTTGCCATTAGGGTTTAGGTAAGCTGTAGTTAAAAGTTTATCTCTGCTGGCTACAGCTGCTACACGCCTCGCGCCGGATTGAATATACTTGCTGAAATGGCCCAGGTAATAGTATGAGCTGGTGTAAATCAGGCTGCCATTACGTAAATCGGCATGTACGGGTGCAAAACAAAAGTTGCCTACGTGGTTGGGGCCGCCCTTTTCATCCAGCAGGATGTTCCAATCTGTCCAGGCTACTGTACCGCCATTAAAATCATTGATCATGGCCAGGCCATATGTTTCACCAAGCGACCAATCGTTAATTTTATTAAAATCAAATTTTTCGATGCAGCCTTCAGTAAAAATTAGGTTTTTGGCAGGAAATGCTTCGTGTGTTCGCCTTACAGCATCAAACTGCTGCCCTGCTCCTGTCCATGTTTCGTACCAGTGAAAACCTATACCCCAGATGTATTTTGCAGCGGCTGGGTCTTCCAGGATAGTGCTTGCGCGCTGGTAAAGTAAATCACGGTTATGATCCCAAACAATTAACTTTTTGCTGGCCAGCCCTTGTTTTTGCAATGTTGGGCCTAAAAAATTCTTCACAAAATCACGTTCCTCTTCGGCGGTATATTTACATGATTCCCAGGTTTGTGAAGCCATAGGCTCGTTTTGTACCGAAAGCCCCCATACCGGGATACCTTCATTTTCATAAGCCCTTATAAATTTGCCATAAAAATTGGCCCAGCTTTGATAGTACTTTGGCAAAAGCTTACCGCCGTGTAAAAGACTGTTATTATCTTTCATAAACGCGGGCGGGCTCCAGGGCGAAACAAATAAAGTAAGTTTACCGTCTGCAGCGGCCATCACGGCTTTTATAAAAGGAATTCGGTAAGCCCTGTCATGCCCGATGTTAAAGGTTTTCAGCGCGGCATCGCCCTCCTTTATATAGCTATAGCTCTCGCTCGAAAAATCGCAGCTCTGGATATTGGTACGGGCCAAGGTATAGCCAATACCTTTTTCTTTATCGTAATAGGCCGTTAAAAGCTCTTTTTGCTTGTCTTTAGGTAGTTTGTAAAAAGTTTCGGCAGATGCATCAGTTAACGCGCCACCAATACCAAGCATGGTTTGAAATGATTTTGCCGGATCAACAAACACAGAAACCTCTGTTTCGCCGGGCTGAGGGCTATCTGTAAACTTTAATGTTTCGGTATTTTTAAATTTAACACCAGCTTCATTATCAGAAACAATAACTTTTATATTCTTATTTTTAGTAGAGAATGGCGCTTTTACCTGGGCATTTACCAGCTGAGCAGGCAGTAAACCACCCGCTATAAAACAGGTAAATATTGCTTTTTTATTCATGGTGTATTTTAATTGGTTCACCGGTGCAACGTCGCCAATCAGGAGGGCGGTTCCGATATCCCAAATTAAGAAAGTTAATTTGAATAAAGCAATAAAAAAAGATATAAATAATTGATTTATAATTACTTGTTAGTTAAATAATACGGTTTAATACCAAGTAAACTGCACAAAAAACACACTCATAATCAGTTAGTTGTGCAATTATAAATCACATCGAAATATTGTTCTGATACGGTAAGCTACAGAAGTGTATTAAATACACCTACATAGGCTGATTTATACCACTTGTAATAGAATTTATTACTTTTTAATCTCCCCCTGGTTGCAGCGGAGGGTGGTTGTTTTGGCCTTGCAAATACCCGACTGCAGGATTTGCAAATAGCCATTAACTTAAGAGGTTGTTTAAATTTGATTCATTAACACATATTTGCGCGTCATTGCGAGTGGCAAAATCCGTGAACTCTGAAAAAGAATTGACGTTTAAAAGATTTGTCATCCTGAACGCAGTGCACTGTTGTCCGGTAAAAGATTTGAATAAAACTTTACCGGACAGCCGGTTGAGAAATGGCTGCGATATTTTCAGTGAAAACTTTTTTTTGAAGCTATAGCGCATTCACAACAAGTTAAATGGCAAAAATATCGAGGATTGGTGCTTTTTTTACCGGACAGCCGGTTCTTAAAAAAGAAATGAATTATTGAGTTTTTAGGGGGCTTGGTTTTGGAAATGCACAAAAAAAGGCCTTTTCTAGGCCTTAAGAGATGTTTTTATATATCAAACGAGATTTTACCGGACAACAGTGAACGCAGTGAAGGATCTATTCGCAGATTTACAGGGCGAAAAGCATGGCGAATAATAGATCCTTCGCTGCGTTCAGGATGACAAAAAGTTTTTTGTAAAAAAACGCCATGGATAAGCAATGACGATCTATTTTTATCAATCACTGGCTTTTTATTTGGATCCAGGGATCAATTCAATTGAGCGTTACCTCCCATCGGTATTATGCCCCCTTTTAATCATTTCTTTAACAGCCCTGGCTAAAAAAGCCTTATCATCATCATCAAGGTGAGTTTTTTTACCGCCACCGTTTATTTCATAAATGATCCGGCCGTTATCGTTTTCTGCTACCAAATCGTCACTATTATGACTAAATTTTACCGAACCATGTGGCGAAATACTTTTGATACCCTTTCCATCTTCGGTAAAATAGGTTTGCCCACGGTATTCAATTTTCACGCTTGTGCCATTGCTGTTCTCTACAATGGTGGTATGTCTTCCGCCAAAGCGGCAGGCTGTTGCCAGGGTTATTAAGCCCGCCAAAGCAATTAAAAGATGTATTTTTTTCATGATGCTAATTGTTGGTAATCAATGTCATCACAAAGCTAATATAAAACACAGTACTATACAATACATAGTACCATATTTATTATTAATAATTTTATTAGCGGTAATTTTTCAACATATCATCAACCAAAATACCATTAATGGTCATGCCTTGAGTATTACAATCAGCTATAGCTACATTTTTAAGATTACAATTATTAATCGCGCTGGCTTCCAGGTCGCAATCCTCAAAGCGCAGGGGTCGCTGTTTTGCATTTTCATCATAAGCGGGGTGCCCTTTAGGTGGCATACCAATGTTATGTAAATAGGCCCCGCCCAATTGTGCTCCTTCAATTTCAAGGTCGCTTAAATTGGCGTTTACAATTTTCAAATTACTCAAATCAACGTCGTTAAAACTCGACTTACTCATTTTTAACATTACAAATTTTGAACCCTCAAGGTGCGCGTGCCTGGCATAAATCATTTTTGTAGTTTCAATAATATTGATGCGTTCGGCATTGGTATCATCCTGATTACTTGACCTTTCCATATTTAATTTCTTTTTAGTAACCGAATTTAGGAATGATTACCTCAAACTACAATGGTAATACCAGACATTTTGAGGGTGCAATTGCGACAGTTGCCCTATTAATCACGCAACACTAAAATAAAAGTCGATATAGATCAGGCTATTAGAAAATAAATTGTTAACTTTCATTATCCAATTATGAAACCGCTCTTCTTTACGCTGAAAAGCCACCGTCATTTAATGGCTATTCCTGATACCGAAGCACACCTGAATGGACACCCGGTAATAAGCTATACCTATAGTTTATTTATTGACCGGGCTAAAGGCGACGTGAAACAAAGCTTCAGCAAGGAGGATATTTTGCACATGGATAAAATTACCGATCCTGATTACTTAGGCTTCGTTGCTTTTGAACAGCCCGCCAACGTATTTTCATATACAGCAGGCGAAAACACCCTAAGTGTAACCGAAATTGAGGAAGTTATTGAGTACCTAACCTTCATAAGAGGCAATCCCAATATGTGGAATCCCTTAGGTAACCTGTAGGCCTACTGATTGCAAATTACTTTACAAGTCTTTACCGGTAGTTTTTTTTAACTTAACCCCAGAAACCCTGTACCTTAATTTGGCCCGAAGGATAGCCCTGACTTTTGAGCATTTTGCGCAACTGGGCTACCATGGTATTGTTACCCGCCACATAAAAAACGGTATTATCAAGACTGTAACGCTGATCAAGCACCCACTCTATCAGGCTGTGGTGGCCGTAAACATCACGGCGGGGCACAGGCTCAATAGGTGTCCAAAAATATTCATTAAACAATTTGCGGTGATGCTCGTTGCCGATCACTACCCCACCCGAAAAACGCGTATGGGGCAGTACCATTTTTTGTAGGGCCAATAAATGCCCCATACTGCTTTCGTCGCCTAAGGCAACGATGGCCGATGTGCCAACCGGGCTTTGATTTGTTGTTCCCGCTTTAAGATAACTTACCGTATCATCCTTTTTTAATTGCCTGGCCCAGTTACTTCCCGGCCCATTATGCGCGGCATCAACATAAATGGTGCAGGTATGGGTTTCTGCATCCCAGCCAGATGGCGTGTAGTCTCTAAAGGTGAGCATATCCACTTTAAATTTTATGTAGGGAATCTCGCTCCATTCGGCCATATCTATTTGTGGCAGGTGCAGGTCTATTTCTATCATAGTACAGGGTTCCCAATACCTAACCTCAAGCACGTTTCCGGTTTGCAATCTGCTTTCAAACAGTTTACCGGCTCGTTGTTTAATTTTGTTAAGAGTAGATGTTTCCATGGTGTGTTAATTTTATTAACACAAAGAAAGGGGGTATTTATACTAAATAAAATGGCATACCTCCGGTAATGATTGGACTATTTACGGTAATCGGCCCTGAAAGCCAAAGGCGTGATCCCTTCCGCCTTTTTAAAAAACCTCGAAAAATAGGCATGATCTTCATATCCCAGCACATGGGCAATTTCTTTAACGTTCAACTGGCTATAGTACAGCAAACGTTTGGCCTCCAATATAATTTCCTGCCGGATCCAATAGCTTACAGAAAAGCCCGTCGCTTTTTTTAACGCTTCGTTCAGGTAGCTTTCTGATACATGCAGTTTTACGGCATAAGCTGATGGACTTTTCAACTCGCGAACATGCTCAACCAAGAGCTTTTTAAATTGTTGGGCCAATTGCGCCGGGCGCGAAAGTGCTAAGCGTTCATTACCCGTTTGGCTATAACAGGCGGCAGCAATCCCCAAAAAAGATTGCAGTAACGAGTGGACTACAGACAGGTAAAATGTGCCCTGATCATCTTCCCGATACTTTTCATAAAGAAGGCTTAACAGGCTTTTGCAATGACGCGCCTGTGTATCGTTTAAGCTAAATGGTTGCTGTAATAATAACTGGTTTTCGAAAATAGTTCGGTAGTCGGTCGATATCAGCATGGTATCTATGGCTATAAACCAACCAAAAGCACCATCATTTTTGATACGGTGATGCACCTGCCCCGGCAATACATAATAAAGATTAGCGGACTGAAATTCAATTTCATGAAAATCGATCATCAATGATGCTGAACCACCCTCTAAAACAAAAAATATATAGTGATCGTCCCTGTGCGCACCAATCGGCTCATCATCCTTAGGCATATCTCCTTCCAGGAAACGCGCAATCTCCAGGCCAGATGTGGCACGTTCTTTTAGCAGATGTACAGGAATATCTTTCATTGAGTTAAACTACGTCAGGACAAGTCATCTTCCACCCTATACTCTGCCTCATGCAAAATCTCAAACTTTACCGAGTTGGCAATAAAGCACAGTTTATTAGCCTCATGATGCAGCTCATCCGCTTTGGCTTGCATAGCAGCATCCTTCAGCGTAATCAAGGGCTTTAGTATTACCCGGGTAAAATAACCGCCGCCATCGTTGGTTTCTGCCATGGTGCCTTCTGCCCTATCTTCATAAGCTGTAACTACTATACCGGCTGTAGTGCAAAGATGCAGGTACCACAACATATGGCAGGCAGATACGGATGAAAGCAACAGATCCTCGGGGCTATAGCGGGATTTATCTCCCCTGAAAGCAGGGTCTGATGAGCCTAAAATATCCTTCTTACCCGTGCTGCTAATGGTATGACTACGCTCGTAAGAGCGATAATCTTTTGTTCCTTCACCCGTGTTACCCGTCCAGTTGATAGTAGCTTTATAGTGATGATGTTTCATGGGCTGATATTTCAATTAAACCGGTAAACTAAAAGGTTGGTCATTTTAAAAGATACCGCGGCGTAATGCTGACCAGTATCAGGGCATTTTAACAGATCACAGCTGATAAATTACTACTTATTACGCCTTGCTAATATATTTTGATGAGCCAGCTTTGCCAGGCTGGTATTACCACTTTGCCTGTCATGGTTTATTTGATGATAAACAATTAACCATTTACCGTTTTGTTTCTCCAGTTTGGTGTTGTAGGTGCCAATGGTTGTCCAAACTTCATCGCCAATAAAATGATCGGCTTTGCCAACATAAAACACATCGGCCTCCTTGTCATGAAGCTGCACTTTAAATTCCGAAAGCTGGTGTTCGGTTCTGTCAAATCCAGTCAAAAAGGATTCCCAGGCATGAATTACCTGTTCATGATTATATACAGATGGCTCTGTATTGTTCATTGACGAATAATCCAGAAAAACATCTTTTGCCAATACGCTTAACCCCAACGGCCAATCACGGTCATCAATCCCTTTAAATAAAGTTGCTATTGCCTGAGTTATTTTTTGACCTTCCATGGTATTTAGATGTAAAGCTATTGAATTTGTTTCAAACCCATGCCCACAATTAGCATCTATATCGATTATCATGTTTAAAACTATTCCATTCCCTTAGTTGTCACCAACTGATCATTAATAGCCTGTAATTTTTCTATAGTCGCATTCATTTCGACTTGTTGCCTTCTAAATTCCTTTGGGCTTATATAAAAATAAACAAATACTAATGCTGCAAACGGACATATGTAAGCCACGCTTCCCCATAAAACACCTATCTTTTTAACAAATTCTATCATATACAATAACAGCCCTGCACCCAAAAACAAAAAGTATAGGTCCAGCACCTTGGTTTGAATAAAACGTTGCTTCTTTTGTATAGCAACCAATTCGGCCAAATAAGTGAATGTATCAGCATCCGGGTGACTTTTAAACATATTGAGGTACAAACCACTATTTATTAAAGCAAAAGAAATAATGGGAAAAATGATCAGGATGATACCTGCTTTGGTGGTAAGTACATGGGTATTTAAATTAATGCCAACCATAATTACGATAATACTGATTACCGCCAACGTAAGGTTACTCCATATTAATTTACTCCTGGTTTTGCGCTTCAAATCCATCGCTTTGCTGATCACCGAATTTATATCGGGCTTTGCAGCGTAGGGCTGCTGCTGCCAAAGGGCCTTAAAATCAATATTGCTGCTCATATTTTTTGAATTTTTGAGATAGTTTTTCCTTAATTCTGTAAACTTTTACCCTGATATTGGTTTCTGAGAGCCCCGTAATGCTGGCTATTTCGGCTTGCTTGATATCTTCCAGCTCCAGCGAAATAATAATGCGGTCGATCTCTGGCAGTTCGGCTATGCATTTGTACAGCAGCTGTACCTGGCTTTCGGTATCAGGTGGTGGTTTATCTTCCAGGTCAACAGGCATTTCGCTAAAGGGCATCCGGTTTTGTTTTTCCAGTTGGCGGAGGCAATAGTTTGATGCAATCCGGAAGATCCAGGTACCAATAGCCGATTCGTTACGAAACTGCCCCAGCTTTTGCCATACCACAATAAAAGTTTCCTGCGTAACATCCCGGGCCCGCTCATGATCGTTCATGTACCCCATACATACACGGAATATTTTATTATAATAAGTATCGTAGATTTCCTCGAACGACATACACTGTTGCTTATGCCCGTTTAGATACAGGCTTTTTTAAAATGCTACATTTAAATCAAAAGATTTATCAATTGCAAATTTGATGTAACTTGAACCGGCAATTGCATGCTTTAATATTTTTTTACAGGCATTGTCCTATTCGGCAAAAACCAATCGTCTTATGGTTTTAATCACTAAATTTAACACATCATGAACGAGTTCTTATTGATTTTCAGACAAGTTGAAACACCAGGTGCAGAAGCGCCTTCGCCAGAGCAAATGCAAAATACCATGAAACAATGGATGGACTGGCTGGGCGGCATTGCAGCGCAAAACAAACTGGTTAGCAATGGAAACCGCCTGTATGGTGGTACCGGTTCTGTTGTAAGGCCGGGCGAAGTAGTTACCAATGGCCCTTATGTTGAAATTAAGGAATTGATAGGCGGTTATTCCATCATCAGGGCTGATTCCTTGGAAGAGGCTACAGAAATATCAAAAGGCTGCCCAATTCTGCGCGTTGGTGGCAATGTAGAAGTACGCCAGATTGTACCGATGAATATGTAAAATAATTGAGCCACCTTCTGTTGCAGGAGGTGGCATTTTTATTGTGATGAACAAAACAGAGCTGCTGCCCCATCTATTCCGCACCGAATACCGAAAAATAGTATCGGTGCTGTACAAGCATTTTGGTTTTGAATACCCGGAGATAGCCGAGGATATTGCCAGCGAAACTTTTTTGAGTGCCGCCGAAACCTGGGGACTCAAGGGCTTACCCGATAACCCGGTAGGCTGGCTTTATGCCGTAGCCCGCAACAGGGCCAAGGACCATTTACGGCGAAACAAGATCTTTAACCAAAAAATCACCCCTATACTTCAATCCGAGCAGGAGGATTATATAGATTTTGAAATTGATCTTTCTGATAAGCACATCAGGGACAGCCAGCTGCAGCTGATGTTTGCCATTTGCCAGCCCGTATTGCCTCCCGAAGCACAGATTGGCCTAGCCTTACGCATCCTTTGCGGTTTTGGGATAGATGAAATTGCCGATGCATTTTTATCAAACAGGGCAACTATTAACAAGCGTTTATTTAGAGCGAAGGAAAAACTGCGGGAACAAAAGGTTAAAATTGAATTTCCAGCCTTGGCCGGGATAGGTGCAAGAATACAAAGTGTTTTAACAACCTTGTATTTATTGTTTAACGAAGGGTACTATTCCACCAGCCAGGATACCACGCTACGCAAGGATCTTTGCCTGGAAGCTATGCGCCTTACCTATTTACTTATAGAAAACGAGGCTACCAACCTGCCCGAAGCAAACGCTTTGATGGCGCTCATGTGTTTCCACTCATCGCGCTTTGACGCCCGAACAGATGAGCAGGGCGAAATGATCCGCTATGATGACCAGGATACCAATCTTTGGAATGAAGAACTGATTGAAAAAGGCAAACACTACCTCAACCTTGCATCAAAAGGCGACCAAATAAACAAATACCATTTAGAAGCCGCAATAGCTTACTGGCATACAGTTAAGGATGATACTACCCAAAAATGGGAAGGCATTTTACAACTTTATAACCGCCTGCTACAAATTACCTACTCACCTGCTGCAGCCTTAAACCGTACCTATGCCTTATATAAGGCCCGTGGCAAACAAGAGGCCATTATTGAAGCCGAGAAGCTAAAGCTCACCGATAATCATTTATATCATGTTTTACTGGGGCACCTTTATACAGATGTGAATAAACAAATAGCTCTAAACCATTTGCAAACCGCACTAAAACTTACCAAAACCGCCAGCGAAAAAAACAGGATCGTTAAAGACATTGAACAATTGGGGTAAAAAAGATAAACCCTTATCGAATGCTTCCCGTTTCCAGGCTCTAATCCTTTACCCTTATGCCTTTGTCACTCTCCACCTTCGCCGCATCTGCCCGTTTCAACAGCTCTATCAGCTCATCAATCCGCATGGGTTTTGATATATAATCGTTCATGCCTACACTTAGGCAGGCTTCTTTATCTTCAGATAAGGCATTGGCTGTCATAGCGGCTATGTAGGGTTGTTTCAAACCAGCCTGGTTACGGATAAATTTAGTTGCTTCAAGGCCATCGAGTTCGGGCATCTGTACATCCATTAACACCACATCGTACTGCTTTTCGGTTATTTTTTCAAGTACCTCGTAGCCATTGTTCACCATATCTATGGTGTAACCCAATTTATTCAGCACGCGCTCAACTAACTTTTGGTTAATAAGGTTATCCTCGGCTACCAATATTTGCAAGGGGTGCTGCAAAGCGAAACCATTTTGCAGTAAAACCTTTTGCTCATCTTTAACCGGCGATTCGTCCTTCTGGTTTGTCAGGGCGGCGTTTATGCTCTTCCACAAATTATTTTGCTTAACGGGCTTAGTGAGGATAGCCGAAAAAAGTTTCGGGAACTTTTTCCTGGTTTCATCCCCAATGGAGCTTAGCATAATTACCGGCAATGGTTTTGCACTTTTATTAATGGCTTTAGCCATGCTCACACCATCATCATTCGGCATTTGCATATCGGTTATAACAAGTGATATACTTTTATCCTGTTTTAAAATCCCAAGCGCCTGTTTTACAGATGTGGCAAGTATTGGTTCCAGTTTCCATTGCTGCAACTGATTTTTGAGGATGAGTAAATTAGTATCATTATCATCAACCAGCAGTACTTTTTTGCCTTCAACCTGGGCCAGGTTTGAGGGATATAAATGGTATGTTGATGGTATCTTACTCCGGTTTGCTTTAATGCTGAACTTGAAAACAGAGCCTTGTCCATAAATGCTTTCCACTCCAATTTCGCCTCCCATTAGTTTTACAAGGCGCTCGCTTATGATGAGCCCTAAACCAGTACCGCCATATTTGCGCGTTGTTGATGAATCAACCTGCGAAAATGCCTGGAAAAGATTCTGAATCTTATTTTCGGGAATGCCAATGCCGGTGTCCCTAACACTAAACCCGATCTCAATCTCGTCATGGCCAAGATCCTTCATCAGGAAAATATCAACAAACACCTCACCCTGTTGGGTAAACTTTATGGCGTTATTAACCAGGTTGATCAATACCTGTTTAACACGCAGACTATCACCTACAATTTGTACAGGCAGCGCATAATCTATCTGGTATATCAAGTCAAGATTCCGCTCGGAGCTTCGTTTGGAGAAAAGATCCATCACCTCCTCAACACTCTGCCTCAGATCAAAATCATCATGCTCCAGATCCATACTGCCCGATTCTATTTTGGAAAAATCCAGGATATCATTGATTACATTAACAAGGTTATCGCCACAGGTTACAATGGTTTCTGCAAACTCCTTTTGCTCTTCGTTCAATTCGGTTTCCATCAGCAGCGAAGCCATACCTATAACCCCGTTCATAGGGGTACGGATCTCATGGCTCATGATGGCCAGGAAAACACTTTTGGCCTGGTTGGCACGGTCGGCCTCCTGCCTGGCTTGCTGCTCCTGCTCCCGCTGATCCATCAGTTCTTCTGATTGGGCCTGCAATTCCTCATTCAAAGCCTGCAGATTTTCTGATTGCGATTTTAACTCTTCTGATTGTTGCAGCACTTCGTGGGTACGCTCTTCTACTTCCTTCTCCAGCTTTCGCTTTTGTTTAATGATGCTGCTTATCCTATAGCGATATATTCCCCAGGCTATTCCTGCAATAGCTAACCCGGCTATTGTTTTAAACCACCAGGTATCCCAAAATGGCGGAACGATTATTAATTCAAGACTTAGCTGTTTGGCCGACCAATTACCAGAATTATCTTTGCATTTAACTTTAAACACATAATTACCGGGCGGCACGTTGGTGTAAACAGCCGTGTTTTTGCTGCCCACATAGTTCCAGGTTTTATCAAAGTTTTCTAATATGTAAGCATAATCCTGCTTATTGGCCGATATAAAACTTAAGGATACAAACTCAAATGATATGATGGACTGGTTATATTTGAGTGTGATGGATTTTGTTTCTGAAATTTCCTGCTTTAATGGCGAAGGATCATTGCCCCCTTTGCTTACCGGTACCGATTTGTTAAATAATTCAAAATCGGTTAATCTTAATATGGGTTCATTGGTTCCCCCCTTTATCATATCGGGGTTAAACCTGTTAAAGCCATTCAATCCTCCAAAGTAAATGTTACCCAAATGATCTTTTAATGCTGCATGCGGTTTAAATACATCGCCCTGCAGGCCATCTTCAATAGTAAAGTTTTTAAAAGTTTTATGATAAGGATCATAAAGCACCAGCCCCTTGCTGGTACTAATCCATAAGTCATTTTTACTATCCTCCTGGGTGGCGGAAGTAAAATTTGTTGACATGCCATCCTTTGTGGTAAAGGCTTTAAACCGCCTGGTTTTAGGATTGAGCATGTTTAAACCACCAAAAGTACACAACCATAAATTACCGGCATGATCCTCATAAATATCAACTACCGTATTATTGCTGATGCTATTCCCGCTTTTTTGGTGCATGAAGCGGATAAAGGAATTTGTTTTTTTATCATACAGGTTTAACCCTGCATCATTGGTACCTATCCAGATATTCCCGGCTTTATCACAAAAAATAGAATTGATGATGTTACTGCTTAAACTCGTTGTATCTTTTGGGTTATTTTTATAGGTAATGAAATTATTGGTGGCTGGCTGATACACACTTACACCACCGCCAAAAGTACCGGCCCATACTTTTTTTTCTTTATCAATAGCAACCTCATAAACATCATTTGCACCTATACTTGATGCATCGGCCGGGTTATGTTTGTAGGATTTAAATTTCCTGGTTTTTAAGTCCATATAATTCAACCCATCTCCCCAGGTGGCAACCCATAGATTTTGTCTGTCATCCTGCTTCACATCAAGCACATAGTTGCCGGATATGCTTGCTTTATCGGCATTTTTGTGTTGATATGATGTAAATAACCCTGTTTTACGATCAAGGATATTTAATCCCCCGCCATCGGTGCCTATCCAAATGTCCTGGTTTTTATCTTCAAGTAAACACAACACAAAATCATTTGACAGGCTTCTGCCCGAAGAGGTATGTTTAAAATGAGCAAAGCTGGCAGTACTTCTTTTTAAAAAATTTACTCCCCCGCCAAACATCCCAATCCACATATTGCCCATGTTATCCTTAGTAATTACATCTGCAGAGTTGTTGGTTATACTGCTGTTGTCAACATCATCATGCCTGTAAGTTGCAAAATGCTGCTTGCTGTAATTAAAAATGCTGATACCTCCATTTTCGGTTCCTATCCAAATGCTTTGACTAATACCTTCGGCAATACTTTGAATACTATTATTTGCCAGCGAGTTATCATTTGCAGGGTCATTAACAAAATGGCGAAAGGTACTGGTGGTATCATTAAACAAATTTAGGCCATGCTCAAAAGTGCCTACCCAAAGATGATTATCCCGGTCGCGCAAAATACTGGTTACCCGGTTTGCCGATATGGAAGTTACATCCCTGTCGCTATGTTTAAAACTTATAAAATCGTTGCTTTTAGGTCGGTAAAGATTAAGGCCCTGGTCAAAAGTGCCAATCCATAAGTTATTTTGGCGATCTTTATACAGGGTGGTTATCCGGTTGCTGCTTAAGCTGTTGTGGTTGCCTTTTTTATTTTTGAAATGTATTGATTCTCCGGTTTTGATATCAAATAAATTTAGGCCCTGAGTTGAGGTGCCGAGCCATAATTTATTATTACCTGCATAAATTATCCTGCTTACGTTGTCTTCAGATATGCTTTTGTTGTTCTTACCATTGTGCGCATAACGTTTAAAACGATCTGTTTTACGATCTAATTTGTTTAAGCCCTCGGATGTTGCTATCCAAAGATTGCCGTTATCATCCTCGGCAATATCAGCAATATAATTATTGGTAATAGTTGTTGGGTCGGTTGGATCATTACGGTAGATCTTAAATTTATAGCCATCATAACGATTAAGTCCATCGCCTGTGCCTATCCAGATAAAGCCCCGGCTATCCTGAAAAATGCAGTTAGGGTTAATTTCAGAAAGACCGTTTGCAGATTCCAGGTGCTCAAAATGAAGCTGCCTGTTTTGAGAAAATAACGATGCAGATATGGCAGTAAAAAAAATTATTAGTAAATATTTTAAGCCATTCATTTTTTGAAGATATAGATCAACAATAGTTAAAAGCAATTGCAGCGCTCAGCAGCATGAGTTACGTTTTATACGTTTCTTTTTATTAAAGGTTAATATTTTATGGAGGGCTAACAAGCTGGCATTCATAAAACAAAATCATAATTTTACTGAAGTTCAAAATATAACACCACGGTATGAGCAATATACCATTTACTACAATTGATTGGACAACAATTGATAAAATAGCGCATGACGGAGAAACGGGCATGGCTTTTTGGCAAACGCTGCAATTGCCCGGTTTAAGGATCAGGATAGTGGAATATTCAGACATATACCTTGCCGACCATTGGTGCCGGAAAGGGCATATTGTGCACTGCCTGGAGGGAGAATTTACCACAGAACAGGAAAACGGCGAAAAAATAATACTTACAAAAGGAATGACCTATTTAGTATCCGACGAGTTGAGCTCGCACCGCTCTTTATCAAACAAGGGTGTAAAGCTGTTGATTATTGATGGTGATTTTTTGAGATTATCGTAACCACTTGTTATAAAAAAACTAAGCCCCCAATATTTTTGGAGGCTCAGCATTTTGTTGATATTTTAAAGATCTTAATCGCGTAAAGTGTTATTACTCCTGTCCACATCAGGCAGCAGGTTATCAGGATCTACAATAACCTTTGCTATTTTTGAAGTAGTATTGCATTTAAAGCTCCATTTAGGGCCGCGTTGCCAAACTTCAACAGGCAGTTTAATTACCTGCGTTTGCCCGTTTTGCTCAATGATCTTTACAGTAACAGGCATGGCCATTTCCCTGAGGTTTTCAATAGTGATGATTGCTCCTGATGCCGCTCCACTTTTATCGTACTTAATATCGGTAACGGCCTGGTCAAGGTTCCAGCTGGTGTAAAACCATTCTTTCCAAAACCATCCGAGATCTTCGCCGGCCGCGTCATTCATCGTTCTGAAAAAGTCATCTGGTTGAGGATGTTTATAGGCCCATCTTTTAATGTAGATGTTAAAGGCATAGTCAAATCTATCGGCGCCCAAAACCACATTGCGTAATAAATTTAAGGCAAACGCGGTTTTGTAATAGTACATCCCTCCTTCATTATTTACTTCGGGAGCCACCATCAAGGGATCTTTTCCTTTTAACATTTGCGGAGTAATGCCTAATGCCGGGTTACTCTTATCGGCATATTCGCCATTATTAAAATGCGACCACGCATAGCCATTGATAAAAGTATCAAAGCCTTCATCCATCCAGGCAAAGCGCCTTTCGTTGCTACCTACTATCATCGGGAACCAATTGTGACCCATCTCGTGGGTAACATCCCTAAACAGGTCATCATCTTTGATACTATAGCTGCAAAATACAATGCCGGGATACTCCATACCCAATGCCACACCAGCAACCACTACTGCCGAATGCCATGGATATTCAAAATAAGTTTGCGAGTAAAACTCCATGCTATGTTTTAAATACTGGGCTGCCCGGTTGTATTTATTAGCGCCTACACTTTCGGCAGGATAAACAGCCATGGCTAAGCCTTTTTTCCCGGATGGATAATTAACCCTTGCGGCATCCCATATAAACGCCCTGGATACAGACCAGGCTACATCGCGGGTGTTTTGCATTTTGTAATGCCAGGTTAGTGTGCCGGTTTGCTTTGGTCTTATACCCGGTGTAAGCAATTCCTGTTGTTTGATGATACTTATGGTGCTATCGCTCTTTGCTGCATCGGCCAAACGTTTGATTTGAACGGCGGTTAAAACCTGTTGCGGGTTTTGCAAATCTCCGGATGCGGCAACAATCATATCGGCGGGTGTGGTAATAAAATAATCAACGTTGCCATACTCGCAATAAAACTCGCCGGTGCCCATATAAGGCAGGGTGTTCCATCCCATCACATCATCGTAAACGCACATCCGGGGGAACCATTGCGCCAATTGATAAATAATGCCATTTTTGGTAGGCTGCCTGCCCATTCTATCGGCACCATGTTCTGGTATGGCAAAGGAATAATTTATCTTTATGCCTATTTTATCGCCATGAGGTTTTACCACAAAAGGCAAACGCAATTGCATGCGGGTATCTGTAATAGATGGCTTTATAGTATAGCTTTTACCCATATAGGTAACTGTGGTAGTGGTTACCTGGTATCCGCCTTTAAAACCATTTGAATCAAATCTATCGCCCTTAACAGACGTGGTTGCTACTCCCCTGGAGTCTGATCTGAACAAATTCTGATCAAGCTGCAGCCATAAATAATTCAGTGTATCTGTACTGTTATTGGTATAGGTGATGTTTACATCGCCCGATATGGATGTATCTTTTTCTATCAACGCCGCGTGAATAACATAATCTGCACGGTTTTGCCAATATTTAGGTCCGGGAGCGCCATTGGCGTTACGGATATCGTTACCGTTGTGGGTAAAAAATCCGTGATCAAAAACCTGCAGAGGATCGTAAAGCGATTTGCTTTGCCCAAAGGCAGTAATGGGGAGCAATAAAACTCCCAGCAGCCATAATTTTTTATTTTTTTTTATCATGTTCATCTAATTTCATTATGCACTTCCAGGTATATGCGGAGCCTGGTAAGTACCGGTTTCTGAAATTAGATATTCGGCTTTAATATTCCCCGGTTGGGGATAGCACAAACGTTTGATTAATTTTCATTAAACCAGGCTAAAGCGGAAAGTTTAAAGGTAAGGAAAGCCTTAATTGCAATGATGATGAGGTCAATCTTACGTTGTTAACAGCGCTCTTCTTTACATCATTAATATAAATGATTAAAAAGAGGCAGCTATCAAACGTTTGCGTGATGCTTTTAAATTGGGGAAAGTAAAAAAATATAAAAAGGGGGCCCGGCATAAAAATCCGGGCCCCTCCATATTACATTATTCAATTGGGGGTATTATTCAATTTGGGGTATTGTTAAAAACGCTGATTATCAAAATTCGGGGCAGATGGAACCGTGATAACATTGAATTCATATTTGGTTGCCTGGTGACAGGTATTACAGGTATTGGTAAGCAAGGCAAAATGATTTTTAAAAGCCGCCGCATCTTTCTGCTTTATCGCTTTTTCAAGGGCGTCCATTTCCGGGTAGATCATCGCCAGCGCAGCAGCTTCCGGCGTATTTTTGTGGTATTTCCGGATTCTTTTAAAACCGCCCGATAATTGGTGTCTTTCATATTCTGCCAGTTTCCAGTTTTGTTGCTGTCCCGCAAGCCACAGCTTATAATGGTGCGGCTGCACAATGCCATTCATAATTTCACCGGTACCCGGTACATAGGCAGAATCCAGCTTGCTTTGAAGACTATCTACCCGGGCCTGCAATGCCTTATTACCACCGGCCGGTTGTTCACAGCTTGCCAAAAAGGCAACGGGCAAAATAAACAGGATAACTATTATTGATAAACGTTTCATGTTCTGATTATTAAAAATGGTTTTATTTTACGATTAGCTTTACTTCAATATTGCCGCGCGTAGCATTCGAATACGGGCAGATCTGGTGCGCCTTATTTACAATTCCCTCAACAAACTGATGTTCCATACCGGGTATCTCCACCTACAATTCAACAGCCAACCCAAGGAAGCCAGATTCAAGCTGCAACAGGTCAACTTTGGCCGTTACGACCGGTGTGGCCGACCTTACTTTTTCCAGCCTGAGAATATGCATTACGGCATTATCAAAACAGGCAGCATAGCCGGCCGCAAAAAATAATTCGGGCGTTAAATGTTCATCGTCGCTGCCGCCGAGCGCTTTGGGTAAACGCACATCCGCATCAATTAAATTATAATCTGAGTGTACATGTCCGTTTCTCCCTCCCGTGGATGTGGCTTTGATTGAATAGATTGATTTCATTTCGGTAGTTTTATTCTGGCTTTTAAATATTTCCAATTTTCGAATCAGGAATTAATTCTTAGCGTTTGTAGCTGCGGCTATAATCAGTTTTGCAACTTCTTTAGGGTGCGATTCATAAACAGAATGGCTGGCGCCCGCTATTTCTACCTTATGGCTGTTTGCCCGTTTTGCATACATGCGTTCCAAATCGGGATTAATGATACGGTCAGATTGTGCTACCATATACCAGCTTGGTTTAGTTTTCCAGGCGGGATTTTGAATAATGGCGTGGAATACTATATCTGCAGTCGGCATTTGTGCATTACCTTCAAAATTTGCTATAGCTGCAGGAAGATCAGCTGCGAAGTCTGCATGAAATTTGGAAGGATCTATATAATCAAACCCATCTGTGCCTTTCTGCAATGATTTATAGGCAGAAGGAAAGAGTTTACCGTTTCCGCCTTCGCTTTCTCCTTTATCCGGCGCATGTGCGGCTATATACACCAGGCCCGCAACATGTGTATCATTGCCTGCTTCGGTAATGATGGCACCGCCATAACTGTGGCCTACTAAAATAGCCGGACCATTTTGCATATCCAATACCCGTTTTACTGCCGCCACATCTCCTTCAAAAGAAGTTAAAGGCTGCTGAACAACACTCACATGATATCCCTTTTTCACCAGGATATCATAAACAGGTTTCCACCCAGATCCATCTACAAATGCACCATGCACCAGTACAATGTTTTTTATAGTTGTAGTTTGAGCCTGTACACTTAATGTTGCGAGTGTAAAGATGGCTATGAAAGCCCATTTAAGTTTGATTAATGTTTTCATGATCTATAGCGTTTTGAGTTTGTGCCTAAACCACATGCTGTTGCATGCCGGTTGTTTTTTTATGATATAAAATTAGCTCCGTTTAAGGCCGTACCCATGTTCAATTCGATGAACAGGCAAATCCAGTCGTTAAAGTGCTTTATAAAGTATTTGAAAGCTTTTGCTACGATCATGCGGCTAATTGAATCAGCAAAATCTGGCAGATAACTAATTACAGGGGGCGAAAAAAAATAAGAAAGCAGCCGGGGATTGGGCTGCTTTACGGTGAAAAATCATACATTCTATTAGCCCGGCTGAGTTAAAAAACCGACTAATTTTCCGTGCCTTTAAACTTTTAACTGACTGATAAAAGGTGATCAGCAGCCTCACTGAGTGCTGGTTTACAAACCTCAGTTAATTCATTAATAAGCGAAACGATATTGGAGGTTTCGGCATTCGCGGCTTCTAAACTATCCAGCAGGTTTTCTAACCGGGGCAAAAGCCCCATGATAGCAACGCTGGTTTTCATGTTATGTGCAATATGGTTAATACGCGAATAATCAAGTTGATCCAACGCATCCTTTAAGCAAGACAAGTCACCCGGGATAGTTTCAATAAATTGCGAGGTAACTATTTTTTCATACGCTAAATTACCTTTGCTTATTGATCTCATATAAGTAAGATCAATAAACTTATATTCCGCCGGGCCTGTTTGCGTACTATGATCCTCATTTGAAATTTTGGAAGGTAAAAGCTTCGCTATAAGTTTAAAGAGATCCTCTTCATGAATGGGTTTTGGAATATACTCGTTCATGCCATTGCTAATGCATTTTTCACGCTCGCCGGCCATAGCATGTGCCGTCATCGCAATGATAGGAACAGTTAACTTCAAATCGGAGCGAATGTGGCGGGTTGCCGTATAGCCATCCATTTGAGGCATCTGTATATCCATCAGTACCAGATCATAAGTATCTACTTTTAAGCGGTTGATTGCTTCAATACCGTTGCCGACAATATCAAAAGATGTTTTCCATTCGGTTAACAAATGCTTCATCAGGCTTTGATTCATAGCATTATCATCAACCACCAGTATTTTTAATGGCTGATTGGTTTTTGCTATTAAATTGTCTGCGTGGTGATTTATATCGGTTAGCTGTTCATCGGCAAAAGTGTAAGGAATATAAAAATCAAACGTAGTTCCGTTGCCTGGGATACTGCTTACACTGATATTTCCGTGTTGTAATAGCACCAGCGTTTTTACAATGGAGAGCCCTAACCCCGTACCGCCGTAATTCCTTGTAATGGAATCTTCGGCCTGGTTAAAACGTTCAAAGATGGTGACTAATTTTTCTTTGTCAATGCCAATTCCGTTATCAGAAACCTGGAAGCCTAACTTCAAATTTTTGCCATCAACCTCTTTACAGTAAACATACACCTTGATTTTTCCTTTGTCACTAAATTTAAGCGCGTTCCCGATCAGGTTGACCAGGATCTGGGTCAACCTTGTGGCATCGCCAACAAGCGTATCCGGAACTTTACTGTCAATTTCGCTATTAAAAATCAGTCCCTTTTGTTTTATTTTTTCCTGGAATAAGGTTTCTAAAGATTGTAAAAGGCCGCTGACGCTAAAGGGCGCATTAACAATACGCATCATTCCTGCTTCAATTTTCGATAAATCGAGAATATCATTAATGATTGTGAGCAAATTTTCACCTGCACTTTGAATTGACCCTACAAATTCGCCGGAGTCTGCATCCAGGTTACGCCTTTTTAATAAATTGGTAAAACCAAGTATCGAATTTAAAGGTGTACGAATCTCGTGACTCATATTAGCCAGGAAATTTTCCTTTATCTGAAGTGCCTCCAGCGCGGTTTTTTCGGATTTATCCAGTTTAAAAATTAACCGGGCCTGCAAACGAAATTGTGCTATAATAAACCAGGTTAACAAGCCACCGCTAATTAACATAAAAGCCATCAGCAGATTACCATAAATACGGGCCTTGCGCGATTCGCTGGCAATTTTATTGCTCAGGTTTACCATCAGTGTTTGCCGGTCATCATAAACTTTACCTACAATGGTGGTAATCTCGTCAGATATTCGCCTGGCGCGGGGGTTAGCGATAAAACTGGTATCCTGCATATTCCCCGTTTTAAAATACCGGCTCAGCAACCGGTCTTTTATTTTTATCTTTTCCTGCGCCAGCGTGTTAAGCCTGTTAAAACGTTTTTGTGCCGCGGCGTCACGATCATTTGACTTGAGGGAATCGAGAAATACTTTTACGGCATTAATTTTGGCATCTATTCCTTGCAGGTGCGAGGTATCGCCGGTAGCGATGGCTGCTCTTATCCTGCTCTCCACACCTAAAATATCGCGGTCAACTTCACGCAGGTGGTTACTTAACCGCAGCTCTTTAAGCAAATGCCGGTTACCATCCCGCATGGATCTCATGCTCTGGAGAAAATTAAAATGGAGTACAATTAATAAAACTGTACCTATTAAAAAAGAGCCGAGAATAAGATATATAAAATTTTTGTTAGCCATTACAAAAGATGCTGAACGTTATTGATGGACAAATATCAATGCATGAAATCAATTTTAACCATACCATTCGTTTAACAAGGTTATTGCATCGTTAAATTGGCCAAATTCATCGTTGTTAAAATATGTTCATCCGGTTGGTTAATGCCTTGCGGTAGGCATCGGCAATCGGCAGAAATTTACCGTCTATTACCAATCCGCCGTCTTGCAATGTATCAATTTTGCCTATGGCAACGATATATGACCGATGTACCCTCACAAATTTTGAAGGAGGCAATTTCTCTTCGGCCGATTTCATGGTACCATGAATGGCGTACATTTTTTGCGGGGTGTAAAATTTCACATAGTCTCCCATGGCTTCTGCGTATAAGATATCTTCCAGCTTTAACCTGCGAATTGTGGTAGAATCCCGCACAAAAATAAATTCATCTACCGATACCCTAACCTCTTCTTTTTTACTTTCCAGTATTTCCCTGGCTTTATCCACGGCTTGCAAAAACCTGCCCGGGGTAACCGGTTTAATAAGATAATCAGCTACATTCAATTCAAAAGCCTCTACAGCGTAGTCTTTTTTGGATGTTGTAAAAATGATCAGCAAATCTTTGTTTTTAAGATTTCTTGTTAGCTCGATGCCGGTCATTTCGGGCATTTCAATATCCAGGAATAAAAAGTCAACATCATCTTCCTGTAAATGATTATAGGCTTCTATAGCATTACTATACTCAGCAATTACGTCAAGATCGGCAATCTGGCTTGCCAGCTGGCTAAGTGTGGCGCGCGCTATCGGATTATCATCGATGATTAAACAAGTCATGGGCAGGAGCTATTTTATAGCTAAGATAATTCAATTTTTTAATGTTACAGGGATTGAAGCCTGGTAATTCAATCTATAAAAATATGCTGATTGGTTATTTGCAAGCGTGTGCAAAATGTAAATTGTTTGCTAACTGGATGTATCCGGATAATTAACTTTTAAATTTACGCATTGATTTAAATGTTTAATTGTACCGGTACCATGCTAAACTTAACCAATGCAATTGTAGAGGAAGAACTGCCGGATGCTTTTGCAATCAATTATTTACAGGGCAAAATTGATGCGCAATTGCCCGCATCCCGATTGATCTATAACCGTATAATCCTGGTTGAGGATGGTGAGGGTGAGTTGCAGATTGATGAAATGACTTATCCTGTTTTGGGCAATGAATTGTTTTTATTATCAAAAGGCCAGGTCATTTATTTTAAACCGGATTGTAAAATAACCGGATACGAAATTTGCTTTGGCGACTATTTCTGGGAAAGATCTCCGGCCAGCGCCAACAACTGTAAATCTGTTCTGTTTAATAATACTGCAGTAAACCAGGTACTACCGCTTAACCGGCCGGATAAAAAAGAAATCTGCGCATTGTTTAAAACCTTGCGCCATGAATACTTAAAAAGCAATTATATCAATAAAACGGATGCACTGGCGGCCTATCTCAAGATCATCATGATTAAAATTGCCAACATCAACGCTTCCCTCATCAAGGGCTATGATAACCAGGAAAAGATGCTCTACCGTAAGTTTATTGAGCTCATCAGCACGCAATACCAGAAAACGCATGAGGTAAGTGAATACGCCAGCCAGCTGGGGATCCCGGCAAGAAAACTATCTGAACTTTCCAAGCGTTGCAGTGGCAGCGGAGCCAAGGATCTGATAAATGGGCAGATACTGGCGGAGGCAAAACGATCTCTCCAATTTTCATCAAGCCCCATCAAAGAAATCGCCTTTCAGCTTAATTTTTCCACGCCCGAGCAATTCAGCCACTTCTTCAAAAAATACGTTTCGGCATCGCCTGCTGATTACCGGAAAAGGCACATAAATATTGGCATGTGATTAACCGGTTCTGACATTCCACAGGTGCATCCCAGGAAATACATTTGTTGAAACAAATACAACAAATTATGTCTGTCAATAAATTTACATCGATAGCCGGCATTAATATCCCTGATAGTGCCCTGGCTACACAAGCCACTGAGTTACTGCTGGAGCATGGCACATCGTTCATCTATAATCATTCCATGCGGGTATTTCTTTTTTCATCCCTGAACGGAAAGCGCCGCAATTTAAAGTATGATGCGGAGTTGCTTTATATCAGCTCGGTATTTCATGACCTGGGATTAACGCCTCATTACAGCAGCCCCGATAAACGTTTTGAAGTAGATGGCGCTAACGCAGCCCGGGATTTCCTGAAAAGTCATAACGTACCTAAAGAAGCATTACAGCTGGTATGGGATACTATAGCGCTGCATACTACTATCGGCATTGCCGAATACAAAGAGCCCGAAGTAGCGCTTATGTATTCGGGAGTAGGCCTGGATGTTATGGGCGAAGGTTATGAAAACCTGAGCAAGGAAAACCGCGAAGAAATTATAAGTATTTTCCCACGTGACGACTTTAAAAACAGGATCATCCCCACCTTTTTTGGTGGTTTTGAACACAAAACGGATACCACCTTCGGAAATATTAAAGCGGACGTTTGCGCTTACATGATCCCTAATTTTCATCGTAAAAATTTCTGCGATTGTATCCTGCACTCTCCCTGGAGCGAATAATAATGCTATAAACGGCATTGCCCGGCGCAGGTGGAAAGAGTTTTTCCATCCGCGCCGGGCGCCGTTTTAATAAAACTGATCTGTAACTTACTCAATCAAATTAAACAGGATCAGTATGGTTGTGACAAAAACAACCAGGATACCAACCAAAAACAAAACATCTGCCATTTTCTCCCATTTGCCTCCCTCCCTGATATTGCCCCTGATGGAAAGAAATGAAAGCACGCAACTGAGCATAAAAGAAATGATGGCAACCATCACTATTTCGTCAATAACGGTTCTTTGTGCAGCTTTCAGGTATTTCAACGAGGTCAATACTACAAAACACAAACCTAAAAGATTGGACGATGCGTTTAAAATATGGGGCGACTTGCTGTTTTGACGTTCATTCATGGGACCACATTATAATATTGTTGTTTAACCGCGATTTGCTTTATTATCCTTACCTGTTGTTATCTGCGTTAACTACCTGTCCGCTTCTTATTTCGTCTGTGGCATCATGAATAAGTATATCCCCAATTTTTAAATTACCGTAAACTTCCAGGCTATCGGTAGTTTCTCTCCCCTTTTGCACATTCACCCATTGGGCCTTGTGGTTAACCACCTTAATCACAAATACACGCTGGGAATTTTCGGCCACTGCACTTTGCGGAACAATGAAGGTTTTTTGTGCATTGCTTAGCTGCAGGGTTACCTGGGCAAACATGCCGGGCAACAACAGCTTATCTTTATTGATGATATCCATCTGCATTTGCTCAGACCTCAATTCGTCGCTCATGCTTCCTGCCATACGGTTTACAACAGCTGCAAATTGCTTACCCGGTAAAGTTTTAACAGTGAAATGAACGGTATCCTTATCAGAGAAATAGCTGGTAGCAGCCTCGGGCACATCAACAACCAGCCGCAGTTTTGTTTGCTGCTGTAAAGTAAGCATTGGCTTGTTGGAGCTTTTATCTGATGGGGAAACATAGGCGCCGGGATAAACATTTCGTGAACTGATCACCCCATCAAAGGGTGCTCTTACTTCAAGGTAGCCCCTCAAATCTCCCGACAATTGATACGCCGATTTCGCGGCAAGCAGTGATGAACTATCGGCACTCATTTTAGCATGCGCCATATCCAGGTCGTTTGGTGATATAGTTCCAGGGGTTCTGCTAGTTTTTAGCAAACGGTCATAATTGGCCTTGCTTCCACGGTAAATTGCTTCTTTCGTGTGCAGATCCTCTTGCGTTTGTTTAAGCGCGGCGGTCATTTCCGGGGCATCAAGCACCATCAGTAACTGGCCCTGGTGTACCTCGCTGCCAACATCTACAGTCATGGTTTTTATAAAGCCATTTACCTTGGCATAAAGATCAACCGTTTGATAAGGTTGGAGCACTCCGGGTATGCTCATGGTGGTATGAAGTGTTCCCTTTTGCAAACTAAAAACGGGTAGCTTATTTGCAGGAGGAGTAACAGGAGCTTGTTTGCTTTGGCAGGCGGCCAACATACTGGCGGCCAATGCACATATGATAAAATTATATGGTTTCATGAGTTTTGTTTGTTTAATTATTTGACAATTCTTTTTTAGGATCATAGTAAATACTTTGCTGATCATCAGGATCCAATGACACCGGGTGAACCGGAGCGTTACGCCTGATTAAATAGAAGATTACCGGCAAAATGAATAAGGATACAAAGGTGGAAGCGATAAGGCCTCCTATAACAGCCCGGCCAAGCGGTGCGGTTTGCCCTCCGGCCTCGCCCAGGCCCGAAGCCATTGGGATCATTCCGGCAATCATGGCGATGGTAGTCATCAGAATAGGCCTCAGGCGCAACTCCATGGCCTCGATGGCAGATTCCATCGCATCCTTGCCTGATTTCCTGATTTGCTCTGCATTGGTGATCAATAAAATGGCATTTGAAACTGACACCCCTACAGACATGATAATGCCCATATAGGATTGCAGGTTAAGGCTTGAACCCGTAGCCAGCAACATAAGCAAGGCACCTACCAAAACGCCGGGGATGGTAGTTATTACAGTGAAACCCAATGGGAAGGATTGGTAATTGGCCGATAACATCAACATTAAAATAATGATGGTGATAAGCAAGCCAGATTGCAGGCTACCAAGTGTTTGATCAAGAAGGATAGTCAATCCCCTTACTTCTACAGATATCCCGCGTGGCGGTGCACCAGCGTTCTTTAGTATTTTATTTACTGCTGCAGAAGCGGAACCAAGATCTTTATTATAAATATTGGCCACAATTGATAGGAACCTTGTAGCGCCCTTACGATCATATTCGCCAACAATTGGAGCCAGGTTCAGGGTGCACACATCGCCAAGCACCGGCCTGGCCCTGCCTTTAAATATGGGAATCGCGGCCAGCTGATCCATGCTGCCTATATCTGCCTGAGGTATTTCTACCTGCACTTCATAAGAGTTAGCATTTTTTTGATCCAACCACAAATTTTTATCGGTAAACCGGCTTGATGAAGTGGCCTCAGTGATACAATTGCTAACATCTGTCATCGCAAGGCCCATTTGCTTAACTTTATCGCGATCAATATTGATTTGGATCGAGGGGCTGTTTAGTTGTTGCTTGAGCTGAACATCCCTTAAAAAAGGAACCTGTTTCAATTGAGCAATCAGCGAATCGGCAAATTGCTGGCCCTGGGCAATGTCCTTGCCCATTACGGCAATTTCTACTGGGGTAGATGAACCCTGGCTCATGATTTTACTTGTCAGGTCAATTGGCTCAAATGATAATGTTACTTGCGGCATTGCCTTGTGGAGTGCATTGCGCAGGTTTTCCTTTACATCTTTTATATTAACCTTGTAATTATCGCTGAGGTTAACCTGCATCACAATTTCGTTGGAGGCGCTCATAAAAAGGATAACCGGCAGCGTAGGGAAAGATGACGGGTGTTGCCCTGCAAAAGCGGATATGATGGCCACATTGTTGCGGCCTACCGTTTGATATAATACCTGCTGTGCTTCCAGCATTGTTTTTTCTGTTTCCTCCAGCCGGGCACCCTGCGGTGCACGTATGCGGATCTGGAACTGGCCGCTATCCAGCTTAGGCAAAATATCTTTACCAATTATTGATACGCTTAAGCCAATAATGAAAACAGAAATAGCTACATATAGTGCAACGCTCAACTTGTTTCGCTTCATCATCCACTGCACAATACGCACACAAGCTGATTTGAAGCGGTCAAATTTGGTTGGCTTTTGCTCCCTGGCAGGTAACTCTATTTTATGATCGGGTGTTTTTAATATCCAGTTAGATAACACCGGAACAAGCGTTTGGGATAGCAAGAACGCGGCAATCATAGAAAAACCGACAGCCATTGATAGCGGCAAAAACATTCCCTGGGGTACACCGGTCATGAACAAAGCCGGCACAAATACCGCCAGGATGCTTAACAAGATCAGCAGTTTTGGCAAAGCGATTTCTTCACAGGCATCGGCAATGGCGCGGGCCTTGTTTTTGCCCATTTCCATGTGCCGGTGTATATTTTCAATAGTAACGGTAGACTCATCCACCAAAATCCCTATCGCCAGGGCCAGGCCGCTCAGTGTCATTATATTAAGCGTCTGCCCAAATAATTTCAGCGCAAGTGTCCCGATAATAACCGAAAGCGGGATATTGACGATCACGATAAAGGCGCTTCTGCGATCACCCAAAAAGATAAGCACCATTAAACCGGCCAGAATAGCCCCGGTTACTCCCTCGCTGACAAGACTTTTTACCGCGTTGATCACGTAAACAGATTCATCAAACTCAAATTTTAAATTCACATCTGCCGGTAAAAGGCTTTGCATGTTTGGGATAGCCTTTTTCAAATCCTGTACAACCGTCCAGGTAGAGGCGCTGGAAGCTTTGATTACCGGGATATAAATAGCCCGCTTGCCATTAATGTAAGCGAATCCGCTGGTAATATCCGCGCCATCCACTACTTTGGCTACATCTTTTAAATAAATTGTAGCGCCATTTTGGTAAAGCAGGGGAATATTTTCAAAGTCTTTAATATTTTTAAGTACTGTGTTGGAAGGCGTTAGATAAGCAGTACGGCCAATATTAACAGTCCCGGCCGGAGAGATATGGTTATTATCCTTTACTGCGGCAGTTATCTGGTCGGCAGTTACGTTGTGGCTGCGCATCAGATCAGGATCTACCTTAATAACCACCGTTCTGGCGTTACCACCAATAGGAGGCGGTGATGTTAAGCCGGGAATCTTTGAGAAATTTGGCCTTACATATAAGCTTGCTAAATCCTGCAATTCGTTATTGCTGCGTTTAGAACTACTAATGGTTAGCTGCCCAACAGGCAAAGTGGACGCATCAAAACGGATAATGATTGGCGGCGGCGTTCCCGGTGGCATTTCTGCAAAGGCCCTGTTGGTTAATGAGGTTACTTCTGCTGCGGCCTGCGCCATATTGGTACCATCGTAAAAACTTAGTTTTAAAAGGCTTAGCCCCTCAATGTTATTGGTTTCAATAGATTTTATCCCGCTAACGTATAAAAACAAGTTTTGGTAATTGGTTGATACAAAACCCTCCATTTGCTGGGGCGACATACCGCCATAGGGCTGCGAAACATAAATTGTTGGTAAATTGATATTAGGAAAAATATCAATGTTGATTTCTGTAGCGGCAACAATGCCAGCCAATACTACACCAATGATTAAGACAATAACCGTTATAGGTTTTCTTAATGAAAGTTGAATCATGTTCATAACTGTTGCTTTAAAATTGGTTGGTGAATAGATTTAAATCGCCCGATGAGCCTGAGATGTAGAGCAGCGACTGCCATACGGCGTTGCTTGCAATATCTTTATCTGTCTCTGCCCTGTTTAAATCGTAAAGTGTTTGGGTAACATCTACTATAGTTGCCAGTCCGTTGCTGTAGAGTGTTTTTTTCTGTTCATAAGCATCGCTGGCTGCCTTGAGCTGGATAGGAGCTTCATGATATTTTTGTAAGGCATTGATCAATTGCTTATTCCCTTCTTCCAATTGATTGGTGAGGTTATTTTCCTGGTAGTGATATTCGTTAAGCAACCCGTTTGATTGAAAGTGCTGACTTTTTACTCTTGAAGATATCCTGCCCAGGTTGCTCAGATTCCAGGTAACACCTACTCCTATAAGGTAATTCCCTCTTATCGGTTCAACGCCGTTAAAATAATTTTGACTATAGCTACCCGGTTCGCCAGGATTATAACCCGTGCCAAAGCCAGATCCCCTGCCCTGTAAAGCGCCAAATAAAGATACTTTTGGCAAGCTTGTTTTAGAAAGGTAAGTGGCTGCAAGGTCGCTGCTTTTTACTCTTGCCGCTAAAAAAAGCAGCTCGGGATGATTGGCTATGTCATCAAGCGGATGTTGTGGTAAGCGGGCGGGCAGCTGATTGATATATACACTATCTAAAGTAAAATTCTGCTGGCTTATCCCCAATTGCATGGCCAGGTTAGCGGCTTGTTTTTGCTCATAGCTAACGGCATCGGTTACGGCTATTTTTGCTTTGGCAAGCTCGGCATTAGCTATTGAGCTGTCAACGCCGGCGTTTAAACCATTTACAGTTCTAAGCAGGATAACATTCCTTAGCTGTTGAACACGTGAAAGATTAACATCCATTGAATAGTGCAGCCGCTGCGCCGCAAGCAGGTTAAGGTAAGCCCCCGCGGCTTTAACCTGCTGTTGAAACTTTTCCTGTTCCAGATCGGCAGCGTCGCGGTCATAAATTCCGCGGGCTTCTGCAACATGTGCCTTTTGAAGACCAAAGGAAAAAATGTTCCAGTTAATTTCTGAAGAATAAAGGGAGGCAAAAGCAGAATTCCAATTCTGGGTTGCGGACACAGGTCCCGATGTTGTGGAAATTAATCCGTTGAGGCCAGAGGGTAAACCGCTTAAGCCGTTAACCGTTCCGTAAGCCTGCTGTGCCGATAAAATAAAATCGGGTAAACCGTCACGCTTTGCAGCGGTTATGCCTTCGGCAGATGCTTTGGCATAATTATCTTTAGCCTTTAATAATTGTTGCTGATTTATGGCAATATTCAGCGCATCTTTCATGGTTAAGATACCGCTGGTGTCCTGTGCCCTGGCCGACCGGGCTACCAAATTGAGGCAAAAGGTCGCCAAAAGGCTGAGCAGGAGCAGCTTTTTATTCGCTTTCATAATAAAAAATATTAAAATGTCTGTGTTATGAGCCATCAATGGCTCACCTATAAGTCTTATGTGTTATCCGGAAAAACCCGGCAGGAGATAGAAAACACGATAGCAGACGCGGTCAATACCGGCGGTTGCTTAAACTAAAACAGAGACACCGGTGGGGCCCGGAGCGGAAGTAAAGGGACAGGATTAACCAATACAAGATGTTCCCGGAATGGAACATAAACCCTGATAATAACAATAAAGATCAGGACAAAAGAAAGAAGAGCTACCGCCGGTGGAACGGCAATTGGCTGGAATTTCTGCGTATAACATTGTAGCTTACAATGAATAATGGCAGCCCTAACATGAATTCCTTTAGTAGAGCTGAGTTCGCTTTTGAGGTTTTTATTCAGACACTCTGCATACCGTATAATAACCCTCCCCTGTAATCCTGTAAAAATCAGGAAGACAAGCAACAGCTTTAATACGTTATGCAGTTTCTTTTTCACTTTAATTTTATTTACTATTCATTTAAAATAAATTGCGCTGTTTAGGCTTTTAAACCTCCAAACAGGCTCAGCAGCATCACACTCAAAACAATAAAGGTGATTACGATATACAGCTTATCTTTTTCGACAAAAAATGCGACAAGTGAGAAGGCGATGCGCAAAATGGGGGTCGCTATTAAAGCAATCACTCCTAACTGAATGATGCCTTTGGTATTTAAGCTCAATACGCTTTTGAAAATCCCTCCAAAAGTGGTGTATTTAACGCTTTCTCCACCAAATACATGATATTGCGGCAGGCCGGCTTCACTATGATGATATAGGTAGCCAAGACCACCGATAAACACAATAGCACTTGAAATAATGACACCGTATCTTAATAATTCACCTATCATCTTTTCAACGTCCTGATCGGCCCAATAGCTTTTTGATAATACCTTTTTCATGTTAAATATTTTAATATGCTTTTAAAATCTATGTTGATAACCGTTATAAATCATTTCCAGGGCGACAAAGGTGATGGCAACACAAAAGATCAATCTTAACACCTTGGGATCCATGCGACTAAGCAGCTTGGAGCCGGTAAACGCCCCGCCCAACACTCCCAGCATAACCGGTAAAGCAATACCAGGGTCCATATAGCCCCGCTGCAGGTAAATAACCGCACTTGCAGCAGCAGTAACCCCAATCATAAAATTACTGGTGGTTGTGCTCACCTTGAAAGGGACGTGCATAACCGTATCCATCGCCAATACCTTTAATGCGCCTGAGCCTATCCCCAGCAGACCGGATAAAACACCAGCCGCGGCCATGATTGAAAACCCACCACCCACGTTGTTCAGCTCATAAGTTACATCACCATCTTTGGTGGGATAGCTCCCATTAAGCTTAAGCAAATGAGAAAATTTACTGCCCACCGGCAATGCCAGCTGGTTCTTTTTTCTTAGGGACATTGCCGCCGAGAAGATCAGCACAATACCGAAAATAACGGCAATGGCATTTGTAGGCATATACACGGCTATGAATGCACCAATTACAGCCCCAATCGTGGTGGCAATCTCTAAAAACATACCTAAACGGATGTTAGTGATCCCCTCCTTTACGTAGGCGCTTGCTGCTCCCGAAGAAGTAGCAATGGAGGCCAGTAAAGCTGCACCTATAGCGTAGCGGATATCCACATGAAACACGAGGGTTAACAAGGGAATAATAACTACCCCGCCGCCAAGTCCGGTCAGCGAACCAACCAGCCCGGCCAGGTAGGCACCTGCCAATAAAATTAATGTGAATGTTAATATGGTCATGATTTATTATTGTTTAAAAGAGATGCAAACAAGTTGTTAGATTTATTCGAAATGCGATGGATGAATGTAATTGCTGAATAATGCTTTAATGGGGCAGTACATGGTAAAGGCAGTTACCTCGAGATAAAATATAACCGGCGCGATAAAGAACATGGTATGAGTTCCATAATCCCAGTCAATAGCAGATAGCATTGGCATCGTTATAATAAATGCACCCAGGATAATAGCCTCGGTGTTTGTCAGGTTTTCTCTGCTATCCTTTAAAAACCATCCGCTTTTTGTTTTGACTGGTGCAACATCATTTTCTTTTGTTAAAGGAGCAGCAATTGACGTTTGTTCCGTAGTTTTAAACTGAGCCGATTTCCGTTTTTTAGCAATTTCTGGTGCGGGCGCTAATTCTAATGTTTTCATGATATTTTACATTTATTGTTTAGCAATTGTGTTTGTTGGCATAAAATTATGGGGCACCTGATATAGCTACGCAGGATATTCGGTGAACAGGCAAAAACTATCGTTGAACCCTGGCAGGACCAGCTTTGGCAAATGTTTACAACGCGAAATAGGAATATTATTGACAACCGGGGATCGGCGTATTTATAAGCAAGATACGTTTGGTTTTTGAGTGACGCCGCCGCTAAATGGGATTTTCAAAGCACATTACGGGTTACCTGGAATAAAAAAAGGCCTCACGAAATTCGTAAAGCCTTTTTATCAATGTGGAGAATATCGGAGTCGAACCGATGACCTCTTGCATGCCATGCAAGCGCTCTAGCCAGCTGAGCTAATCCCCCATTGCGGGAGTGCAAATATATATCTTTCGGTGAAAATTCCCAAAGTATTTCAAATTCGTTTAAAAGTAACTTTTTAAGCTGCATTTTACCTATAAAGTCGCGGATAACGCGAGTGTCCCGCATAAAAAAATTATAGCGTTTGAGGGTGCTGCCTCGTTTTTTTCACACTCCTATCATGGGGTTATCGCTTGTGAAATTGCCTTTTTAACGTAGTAAAAGGTTTATCTCGGCAATCAGATAAATATACCGACCTGTCTGTATATAAAAAACATTTTTACCTTTGAGGTATGAAAACAAGTTTTGTCCGCAATCAAATAATTGAAACCGCTTCGAGGTTGTTTTATAAGCAGGGTTATAATGCAACGGGCATCAACCAGATAATTCAGGAGGCTGGCGTGGCAAAGGCTTCACTCTATCAGCATTTTCATTCCAAAGAGGACCTGTTGGCAGAGTATTTAACGGCGAGAAGTATTGAAACAAATAATGCTTTAAAAAACGAAGTGGAAAAATTCACCACTCCTAAAGAGAAAGCGCTGGCATTATTTGATTTCCTGGTAGAATTATCATCTAAACCTGATTATTACGGATGTAATTTTTTAAACATAGTTTCTGAATTACCTGTAGATAACGCCAGGATCAGGGAAATAATCAAGAAACAAAAAAACGATGTAAGGGCAATTTTTGCCGACATTTTAAAACCTGTTAAAAAAGAGAGATTGGCCGATGAACTTTATATGCTTTTTGATGGTGCCTTAATAACCAATAAAGTACACGGTAATGCCTGGCCTATAAAAACTGCCAGGGATATTGCAGAAAAAATAATCTGAATCATTATGGATTTAGTTGTTGGCTTCAAAGCCATTCCTGTCGAATTTTAATAGGAAGCAATAAATATACGTGTTGGAAAGGCGTATGCGATTATTATAATTAAGCCATTAAAACAATGGGGGGCTTCTTGTTTGCCGTCTAAATACCAAACCCTTTAAAACAAGTAAAGCCCCTGATGGGCAGGGGCCTTTACTAACCAATTATAAACCTAAATTATGAGAAGACTTTTTTGTGTTTGTATTACTGTGTAAAAGTAACACTAAGTTTTTATATTATTTTAAAATACTTTGTAATTTTATTGTAACATTTATCACAACCACTCTATTACCCTGTTTGATTCTCAAAAATACAAATAAATCATTATTAAAGTGTTAATTTTTTATCTTTTTAATATCGATTCATTTAAAGGCCAAAATAAGCGTCAAATTATTTCACTTTATTAAATTATTTTCAATAAAAATTTAAAATAGATCATTTTACAAGACACAAATGATGAAAAAATCGTTAAAAAAATATTTTCAATGATTTAAAATCAAATTTTATTCCAAAATCAAACAACATTGATAAAAAATAGAGATAAAATACTTTTTTTACGAAATATCTGCCAAAAAAAATCTCTTTTTATCAATATTTAAAACTCATAACGTTTTAAGATATTGTATCATCGCGTATAAAAATTACTTTAAATAAGCATAGTTTAAAAAACGCTTGCGCATTTTTGCAGCGAATTTTATATTTTTTTATACAATGACAGCTACCCAGCAGCTCAAAACGCATCCTCATTTAACGCCGTTCACTTTATGGATCATGACCATCGCTACGGGGTTGGTGGTGGCTAATATTTACTACAATCAGCCACTACTGGCCGATATAGCACACACTTTTAACATCACCGATAAAAAAGCGCAGCAGGTATCCTTCTTTACGCAAATAGGTTATGCAACGGGTTTACTATTCATAATCCCACTTGCAGATATGCTTAAGCGGAAGCGATTAATATTGATTGATTTTATATTGGTAATAATATCATTATTAATAAGCGCGCTGGCCCCTACTGTAACCATATTAACTATAGCCGGGTTCCTGGTTGGTGTATCATCTGTAATACCACAATTATTGATACCCATGGCCGCCCACCTGGCCAAGCCTCATGAGCGCGGTAAAAAATTAGGGGTTATAATGGGTGGCCTGTTGATAGGCATATTACTCTCGCGTACGTTAAGCGGTTTTGTAGGCGAACATTTTGGATGGAGGGCCATGTACTATATTGCCACCGGACTTATGCTGGCTATGTGGCTCATGATATTTTTCTTTTTACCCGAGGTTGAGCCCGATTATAAAGGAAATTATAAAAATCTGATGAAATCGCTTGTTCATTTGGTTAAAACTCAACCCAAATTAAGGATGGCAGCCTTCCGTGGCGCTTTGTGCTTTGCGGGTTTCAGCGCTTTTTGGACCACGCTTGTTTTTTTACTAAAACAACCACAGTTTAACGAAGGCAGCTCGGTAGCTGGTGCTTTTGGCCTGGTTGGGGCCTTTGGTGCATTAGCTGCGGGCTTAATGGGCAGACTGAGCGATAAAATGAATTCCTATAAACTATCCGGCTATACTTTGTCACTGGTATTGATTTCTTTCATCATCTTTTATTTTTCCAGCCATAGCATAATAGGTTTAATTATCGGGGTTATTGTGTTGGATATGGGTGTGCAGGCTACGCATATATCCAACCAATCAATAATTTTTTCTTTGATACCAGAGGCACGCAACCGACTAAATACGGTGTACATGGTGTCTTATTTTATAGGCGGAGCGTCGGGTACGTTTTTGGCCAGCCAGGTATGGAAAAGCTACCAGTGGAGTGGCGTATGTGCAATTGGCGCAGCTTTGGCCATTGTTGCCCTGGCAGCACACCTGTTCAGCTATCAAAAAAACGTACGAAATTAAAACAAGTGTTCGGTTATTGAAGACCAGGTAAACACATTTAGCCGCCCACAAATATCATTTCACCAAAAAAACTAAATTTTTTTTTGGTGATAAAAACCGCTTAAAAACAACTATTTACACGGTATTGTAAAAAAATACTGAGGCTGCAATGACTTTTTTTGATCCAGGTTATTTTTTTGGCACAGGATTGGAATACAACCTATCAAATGCAACTGTTATGGAAACTACTAAGAAAACGGTTAAGGAAGAAGAGAAAGAATGGGAAAACCCGGTAGAGCCCGCAAAAACAACAGACCCACGCGATGAGGAGCAAATTTTGAGGCAATACAACGAAGCAAAGCGCCGCAAAAACAACCTTACCGAGAATCAGGAAACTGAAAAGAAAGATTTAGATAAAAGAAATTAAAAGCATAAAAAACTAAACTATGAAAACTAATAGAAAACCATCAACCAGCAAATTAGTAGCACGTTTTGATAACGAATTGAAAATAATACTAATGAATGATTTGAAAGCTATTAAAGCTAAATCACCACAGTTAATACCAAGCGCAGCTTAATAAAACCAACTTACTTACCTATAAAACATCTACCTATGAAAGCCTTTAAAATTACACCATCAACAAGTAAATTAGTTGCCAGATTTGACGATGAATTATTAAACATTTTATTAGAGGATCTGAGAAACTTCAAATTGAGACATCAATTTATTAACAACAAGCAGGTTGCCGCGCAACAAACACGCAAAGCTGCCTGATCATCATATATACCTACATCTATCTATCTAAAAATAGTACAACACCTATGAAAACGATAAAACCCTGCCAAAAACAGGGTTTTATTTTTTTGAAGCGTATTTGATAATCAAGGCCGCGGTTTTGGCCGAGGCTCCTGGCTGGCCCATTCTGTTATCAAGCTCATCATAATTGAGCAGCATGTTTTCCCGGTACGCGCTATCGCCCGTGATTGCTTCAAGCTCGGCAGCTATTTGCAATTCGTTGCAATCCTCCTGAATAAGTTCCTTTACTATCCCCTTATTTACAATAAGATTAACCAATGATATAAATTTGATTTTCACCAGCATCCGGGCTATGGCTATGGTTAAGGCATTTCCCTTGTAAACCACCACCTGCGGTACATTAAACAAAGCGGTTTCCAACGTTGCGGTACCTGATGCTACAACAGCGGCATGGGCATGGCTTAACAGATCATAAGTAGCATTAAATATAACGGTGATATTTTTATCCTTTACAAACTCACTATAAAAATCCAGCTTAAAGGATGGCGCACCGGCTATAACAAATTGATAGCCCGGAAACCGTTCTGCTACCGCGATCATTTCGGGCAGTAAATAGGTGATCTCCTGCTTGCGGCTACCTGGCAATAATGCGATGATCTTTTTCCCGGTTAAATGGTATTTCTGCAGAAACTCCGGTTCGGGTTTAAATGCAGTTTTAGCATCCAACAGGGGGTTACCCACATAATCGACATCCATGCCCCATGTTTTGTAAAAGTCAACCTCAAAAGGGAGGATACAAAACAGGTGATCAACAATTTTTTTGATCTTTAAAACCCGTTTCTGATTCCAGGCCCATACTTTAGGGGATATGTAATAGTAAACAGGTAGTCCAATAGATTTTGCAAAACCGGCTATCTTCAAATTGAAACCAGGGAAATCTATCAGCACCAACACATCCGGCTGATAAGCAGCGATGTCTTGTTTACAGGCTTTTAAATTTTTCATAATGGCGCGCAGGTTAGCTACCACCTCCACAAAACCCATAAAAGCCATATCGGCATAATGCTTTACCAGCGTACCGCCTTCGGCTTGCATGAGATCGCCACCAAAAAACCGAAATTCCGCCACGGGGTCTAACTCTTTTAGCGCCTTCATCAAATTAGCGCCATGTAAATCGCCCGAAGCTTCGCCGGCTACCAGGTAATACTTCATCTGATGGGTTGTAATTTAAGTAAAAAAACTGCCGCCGTAAATATAAACGTCACCAGTATCATACCTGTTCCGGTGTTATCCTGCCCCTGTTTAAAACAATACCTGATCATAAATAAATTCAACGCAATAGCTACCAGGTATGGGATACCCGGTTTATTAAATATTAAAAAGTTACCTTTTAACAGATACAAAAAAATGAACAGGCTAATGCCCGGCAGTATTAAACCACCAATTATACCCGCCGCTATACTGTCGGTTTTAAGTATTTTTTTGAACTCCATTTTATACATTAAACTTCCAGTTGTTTAAAAATGGTATGGCGTGGTGGGCTGTCATATCAAACTGTACAGGCACAACCGATACATAATTATGATCAAGGGCCCAAACATCGGTATCCTCGCCACCGTCATTAAGCTGAAAAACGCCGGTAAGCCAGTAATATGGCCGTTTATGCGGATCAACTCTCTCATCAAACTCCTCGGCCCATTTTGCGTTGGCCTGCCTGCAGATCCTAATACCTTTAATATCGGGCGTATTGGGGAAATTTACATTAAGCAGGGTATTGGCCGGCAGGCTATTGGCTAAAACCTGCAGTGCAAGTTCTTTAATGTATTTAACGCAGTGGCTAAAGTCTGCATCAAGGTTATAATCATCCAAAGAAAAACCTATCGACGGAATACTCTCAATTGCACCTTCCACAGCGGCCGACATGGTGCCTGAATACAAAACGTTGATGGAATTATTTAAACCATGATTAATGCCTGATACGCACAGATCGGGCTTCTGCCCCTTAAATATCTTATTAACTGCCAGCTTCACACAATCAACAGGAGTGCCCGAGCAACGGTACATTTCAATGCCCTCATAAATGTCAACCTTATCCAGGCGCAGTGGTTTGCCAATAGTAATGGCATGCCCCATGCCCGATTGCGGGCTATCCGGCGCTACCACTACTACCCTGCCAATCTCGCTCATCGCTTCTATCAATACCTTAATACCAGGAGCAGTTATGCCGTCGTCATTTACAACAAGAATATTGGGTTTCGCTGTTTTCATTGTGCGAAATTAGTTATATTTGATTTATGCTGACCGGTGATAAGAAAAAGAAATACACCGTTACCGGGATTCGGCCTTGAACTTTCAAAGCTTTTCAAATAAAAAGGCCCCGTTGCAGGAGCCTTTTCTAAATCTTATAAACTGTTAATCCACTTCACCAGTTCATCCCGGGTTTTACCCGTTTTTTGCTGAAGTTTTCCTAATGTTTCATCGTCTTTACCCTCTTCGTAGGTAAGGTCATCATCGGTAAGGTCGCCGTAAGCCTGTTTAATCTTGCCCTTTAACTCATTCCAGCCGCCTTTTATTTGTAGCTTATCCATAATGTTTTTTATTTAGATGTATTGTTATAACATCTGGGAAATGATATGGTTTGTTGAAAGAGTCAAGAGATTAGAATCAAGAGTTAAGACTTATTAATTGGAACTGGGCAATAAATAGAATCCATTCTCTGCTCTCCTAAATTAGTCTTTCACAAACTGCTTCAATACCTTACGCTCAAAATTATTGGACGGCCAAAGCTCTATTTTATAGTGATCTGTCCCTTCATCTGCTTCGGAATTGATGTTTTTGAGATCATAGGAATAGACCCTTACACGATAATATCCTGGAGTAACTATAGCTTTTAATTGAATTTTATGATCTGGAAAATCAAGCACCTCCAATATCCCCGAACTAATTCTGACACCGGCCTCCACCACATGATCATACTTTTTAAAATCCTTTTCCCCGCTCGCAGCATCTAATACATTAAGCTCGGCCTTTACGTGGCCAAAGCTTTCAATACTAATTCCAACAATATCTTTATCCTTTGCTGTCGCCAATCTGTCGGCATAAGCTAAGGGAGTCCAAAAACTGGCATCGCCCGTTTCGCCAGTAAAGGCAGAATCGCAGAGGTAAAATTGATTTTCTGAGGTAAAAAAGTCGAGCTTGTATCTCGCAGATGGCCTATTTTTAAAGGAAAAAAGAAAGCTGGAGCAAAGAACAAGGATAAAAAAAACAGAGAAAAAAGGCAAGGAACCTATTTTTACGATGTCCTTGCTCCTCATTTTCTGCATCTGTTTTATTATTCAACAATTGATCTTTGCTCCTTTATCCAAATATCTTTATTCCTACAAAGCTCCTGCCTTGATCTCTTCAACAACAGCCGGATCAAGCAGTGTACTGGTATCACCAAGGTTACTGGTTTCGCCCTCGGCTATCTTACGTAAAATGCGGCGCATGATTTTGCCCGATCGTGTTTTGGGCAGTCCGCTTACAAACTGAATCTTATCCGGCTTGGCAATTGCACCTATTATCCTGGCAACTGTCATGATAATATCTTTACGGGCAAGCTCTGCGTCGCCGTGCTGATTTGGGCATACCACAAAGGCATATACACCCTGCCCTTTTATATCATGCGGGTAACCAACAACTGCCGATTCAACCACACTGCTGTGCATGTTGATAGCGTTCTCCACCTCTGCAGTTCCAATACGGTGACCAGATACATTGAGCACATCATCAACACGACCGGTGATGCGGTAATAACCATCTTCATCACGCAGGCAGCCATCGCCAGTGAAATATAAATTTTCATAAGTGGCAAAATAGGTAGTGCGGCAGCGTTCATGATCGCCATAAGTGGTGCGCAGCATACCCGGCCACGGAAACTTGATACAAAGGTTTCCGCTTACGCCATTACCCTCAATTACTTTTCCATTTTCATCAACCAATACAGGCTGTACACCCGGTAAAGGCAAAGTGGCATAACCGGGTTTAGTTGGTGTAACATTACAAATAGGCGATATCATTAAACCGCCATTTTCCGTTTGCCACCAGGTATCAGCAATAGGGCATTTGCCATGACCTATTTTTTCATCGTACCAATGCCAGGCCTCTTCATTAATAGGCTCCCCTACAGAACCCAGCTTGGTAAGCGAACTAAGGTCCTTACCTTTTAATGGCTCATCGCCAAAGCTCATCAACGAGCGAATAGCTGTTGGCGCCGTATATAATATATTTACCTTGTACTTATCTACAATATCCCAAAATCTGCCTGCATCCGGATAGGTGGGTACTCCTTCAAACATTAATGTAGTTGCTCCCTGCGATAGCGGACCATATACAATATACGAGTGCCCGGTGATCCATCCAATATCGGCAGTACAAAAATATACCTCGCCCTGGTTGTACTGAAAAACATTAGCAAAAGTATAGCCGGTATAAACCATGTAGCCACCGGTGGTATGCACTACGCCCTTAGGCTTACCTGTTGAACCTGATGTATATAATATGAATAACATATCCTCCGCGTCCATTTGCTCGGCAGGACACTCGGGATTACCTTGTGTTTCAACTTTTTTAACTTCATCTTCCCACCATACATCGCGCCCCTTTATCATAGAAACCGGTGTACGGCTCCTGGTTAAAACAATTACCCGCTTAACAGATTTACACTGAACCAGTGCATCATCTATCACCGTTTTTAAAGGAATAGGTTTATTTGCCCTAAAACCTCCATCAGCAGTTATTACAATATTACATTCTGCATCATTTATTCTATCGGCAATTGACTGCGCCGAAAAGCCGCCAAATACAACCGAATGAATTGCGCCGATACGGGCACACGCTAAAACGGCGATGGCCAGTTCAGGTATCATAGGCATATATATACAAATACGATCGCCCTTTTTTGCCCCGTTGTTTTTTAATACAGTGGCAAACTGGCAAACCTTATCATGCAGCTGGCGATAAGTTAATATGCGGTGATCTTCCTGCGGGTCATTTGGCTCCCATATAATGGCAGGTTTATCTCCAATAGTGTCTAGGTGACGATCCAGGCAATTTTCGGTTATATTGAGTTTTGCCCCCTGGAACCATTTAATCTTTGGGTCTTTAAAGTTCCAGTCAAGCACCTTATCCCATTTCTTTTGCCATAAAAAATTTTCGGCAATACCGGCCCAGAACTGTTCAGGCTGTTCAACACTTTGTTGGTAAACCTGCTTATACTCTTCAAATGATGTAATCTTCATAGCATTTATAATGGTGGGCGTAAATTAGCAATTTCTGTGTTATGTACATATTAAAAACACCACTTATTAAATAATTTTAAAAAGAACCAATATCCAATAACAAACAGCCTGAAATAAAGGCAAATGTTGGCTTTTAAAAATTATTTAACAATTTTTGAAAACGCTATTGAATATTCGATTAAAAAGTCTGATATTTGCAAACTCTTTTGAATAAAGGGTTGATAATTAAAAATATTTGTCATGTCAAGAATTTGTGATCTAACAGGAAAAGGATCTATTGTAGGTAATAACGTTTCAAACTCAAACGTTAAAACAAAACGTAGATTTCATCCAAACTTAAAACTTAAGAAGTTTTATATCCCTGAAGAAGATAAATGGATTACCTTAAAGGTATCTACATCTGCTGTTAAAACTATCAGCAAAAACGGCATTACTGCCTGTATCAATAAATTTGTTAAAAAGGGATACATTTAGTAGGTATTACGTTAACGCCTCATGTTTAACATAGGTATTAAACGCAATATATAATTTAAAAAATTACGTAAGCCGGGATGGTGATGCGTACAACATAAAAAGAAAATGGCAAAAAAAGGCAACAGGGTTCAGGTAATTCTAGAGTGTACTGAACACAAAACAAGCGGTATGCCAGGCATGTCTCGCTATATTACCACTAAGAACAAGAAAAATACAACTGAAAGACTGGAAATGAAAAAATTCAACCCGGTTTTAAGGAAAGTAACAGTTCATAAAGAAATTAAGTAATTGGTTGATTAAGTTAATGGTTGAATAGGTTTAGATCTCCCCCAACGGTTAACTCACTAATTCAATGATTCACTAATTCAATAATTAAAAGAAATGGCAAAGAAAGTAGTTGCAACGCTAAAAGTAGCAGGTAAAGGCAAAGAATATTCAAAAGTTATTACAATGAACAAATCACCAAAAACTGGTGCTTATTCATTCAGAACCCAAATTGTCCCTAACGATTTTGTTAAGGATGCAATTGCAGGTAAAACTATATAATACCTTTTGATTAAAATATTGAAGCCGTCTTGTTTTTACGAGAGGGCTTTTTTTGTTGATGTGTATGCATCAGATACGCAGATTAAAGTAATTATATTGATCTGACATCTGTTAACTATCATTTAGGCATATTTGCATTGCTAAATTTAACATCAAAAAATACGCACATTATAAATCTGCACTTCTGCACATCTAAAATCTGCACATCTAACTATGGGATTATTTGATTTTTTTAAGAAAAAGGAAAATACACAGCAGGAGCAACAAGCCCTTGATACCAGTTTAGAAAAAACCAAGGATAACTTTTTTTCAAAGATCACCAAGGTTATTGCCGGTAAATCAACCGTTGATGATGATGTGCTGGATGAGCTGGAAGAAGTACTGGTTACCTCTGATGTTGGTGTTAGCACCACCCTCAAGATCATCGGCCGTATCCAGGAACGTGTTGCCCGCGATAAATACGTTGGCACCAGCGAACTTAATGTGCTGTTGAAAGATGAGATCCAAAAATTACTGGCCGAAAATAACAGCAACGATTTTCGCAATTTTGAGTATGGCGATCATAAGCCCTATGTAATCATGGTTGTGGGCGTTAATGGTGTGGGTAAAACTACCACTATTGGTAAACTGGCCCATAAGCTTAAACAAGCCGGTAACAAGGTAGTACTTGGTGCTGCCGATACCTTCCGTGCAGCAGCGGTTGATCAGTTGCAGCTTTGGGGTAAACGTGTTGATGTAAAAGTTGTAGCCCAGCCAATGGGATCAGATCCGGCTTCGGTTGCCTATGATACCTTACGCTCGGCAGTTGCCAATGGCGATGACGTAGCTATTATTGATACTGCCGGCAGGTTACATAATAAAGTAGGCCTGATGAATGAGCTTACTAAAATAAAAAATGTGATGCAAAAGGTGATCCCTGGTGCACCTCATGAAATACTATTGGTACTGGATGCATCAACCGGGCAAAATGCCATTGAACAATGCAAACAGTTTACCGAAGCCACCAATGTTAATGCCCTGGCCCTAACCAAGCTTGATGGTACAGCAAAAGGTGGTGTAGTAATAGGTATCTCGGATCAGTTTAAGATCCCTGTAAAATATATCGGCGTTGGCGAAGGTGTTGAACACTTGCAGTTATTTGACAGGCAAGCTTTCGTAGATAGCTTATTTAAGCAATAAAATTATCTTATTGCGGGGAGGAACGACGAAGCAATCTCCTCTCTTGCAATTCAATTCTGTATAGTTCGCGATTGCTTCGTTCCTCGCAATGACAATTTTCTCATTGCAATGATTAGTGTGTTATGAAGACAAAAGAAATTTCCCGCCCGATAGCAAAACCAGTTAAACAACGCGTTAACGTGGTTACTTTGGGCTGCTCAAAAAATATATATGATTCCGAGATCCTGATGGGTCAGTTAAAAGGCAATCAATTTGATGTAGTGCATGAGGCCGAGAAAGTGGGCAAAAATGATATCATCGTTATTAATACCTGCGGTTTTATTGATAATGCCAAGCAGGAATCAATAGATACCATATTACAATACAGCGAACTAAAACAACAAGGCAAGGTTGGCAAAGTGATAGTTACCGGCTGTCTTAGTGAACGTTACAAACCTGAGCTGGAAGCCGAGATCACCAATGTTGATGCCTACTTCGGTACCAATGACCTGCAGAATTTATTAGCATCTGTAGGCGCCGACTATAAACATGAGCTTATTGGCGAGCGCCTGCTTACCACACCATCTCACTTTGCATATTTTAAAATTGCCGAAGGCTGTAACCGTCCATGCTCTTTTTGCGCTATCCCATTGATGCGTGGAAAACACCTGAGCACTCCTATTGACCAATTGGTTAAGGATGCGCAGAACCTGGTTAAAAATGGCACAAAAGAACTGATATTAATTGCACAGGACTTAACCTATTATGGGCTTGACCTGTATGGCAAACGTAACCTGGATGAGTTACTTCGCCGCCTGAGTGATGTTAATGGTGTTGAATGGATCAGGTTGCAATACGCCTACCCTTCCGGCTTCCCGATGGAAGTACTGGATGTGATGAATGAGCGTGATAATATTTGCAAGTACATGGATATGCCTTTACAGCACATCAGTGATGATATGCTGAAATCAATGCGCCGTGGTATCACCAAACAAAAAACTATTGATCTGGTGAACCAGATTCGCGATAAGGTGCCGGGCATTGCTATGCGTACCACCTTAATCACCGGTTATCCTGGCGAAACTCAAGAGCATTTTGAAGAAATGGCTCAATGGGTTGAGGATACCAAGTTTGATCGTTTAGGCTGTTTCACTTACTCGCACGAAGAAAAAACACATGCCCACTCTTTGGTTGACGATGTGCCCGATGAAGTAAAACAGGAGCGTGCAGATGCCATCATGGAAATTCAGCAGGGCATTTCATTTGATAAGAATCAGGAAAAAATTGGCCAAACATTTAAAGTATTGATCGATAAAAAAGACGGGGATTATTTTGTTGGTCGTACAGAATTTGATTCGCCAGAAGTTGATAACGAGGTTTTAATTGATGCCAGCATTGACTATGCTACAGTAGGTGGCTTTGTTAACGTGAAGATTGACAGCGCCGAAGACTTTGACCTTTATGGACAAATTGTAAAATAATGTTAATTTGCGGCGCATTACCAGTAATGATTTTACATTTGGATTAATGGAAGCCTCCTGTATAAGTTATAAAGAAACCGGATTTTTTTCGCCCACAGTTATTGATTATATCGGGAACCGGGCCGATCTTCAACCGTTTTATGGCTACCGGCCTGATATGGCCGGCTTTGCCGAACTGTTGAAAAACAAAAAAGCAATTGCCGATCGTGAGATATTGTTTCGCGTGCTATCAAAACAGTACGCGCATAATGAACCGTATCCATCGGTAGTAAAACACAACCTTGATCTGCTTAAAGAGGATAGTACTTATACTATCACCACCGGGCACCAGCTTAATATTTTTGCAGGTCCGCTTTATTTCCTTTACAAAATTGCTACCGCTATTAAATTGGCGCAGCAGTTAAAAGCCGCCCATCCCGATAAAAATTTTGTACCCGTTTACTGGATGGCCAGTGAAGACCATGATTTTGCCGAGATCAACTATACCAACATTGGCGGCAAAAAAGTGCATTGGTGGTACGAGGCCTCGGGCGCTACAGGGCGCATAAACCCCGATACCATGCGCCAGGCTCTTAACCAGTACAAAGGAGTATTGGGCATGGAGGGCCATGCCACAGAAGTCGCAGAAATTGTAGAAACCGCATATACAAAATTTGATAAGCTGGCCGATGCCACCCGTTATTTGGTAAATGCCCTATTTGGCCAATATGGCTTGGTCATTATTGATGCCGACGATCACGAGTTTAAGAAGCAGTTTGCGCCTATTATGGAGCAGGATATCATTAACCAAAACAGCTTTAAAAATATAACTGCCACCAATGAGCAATTGCAAAAGCTGGGGGTACATATCCAGGTTAATCCGCGCGAGATTAACTTTTTTTACCTGAAAGATAACCTGCGCGAACGTGTAGTGTTTGAACAGGAAAGCTACCAGGTAATGAATACCGAAATTAGCTTTACCGAAGCAGAACTGAAAGAAGAAATTGCCAGTTACCCGGAGCGCTTTAGCCCAAATGTAGTGATGCGCCCTCTTTACCAGGAATGCATTTTACCAAACATTGCTTACATAGGTGGCGGTGCCGAAGTGGTTTACTGGCTGGAATTAAAATCAAACTTTGATTTTTATAAGGTAGATTTCCCAATACTGATCCTGCGTAACTCCGCATTGGTGGTTCGTAAAGAACAAGCCGCCAAAATTGAGCGTATGGATCTGGATACGGCAGCATTGTTTAAACAAGATGATGAGCTTAAAACCGACTGGATAAAAAAACACAGCAACCATAACCTGAGTTTGGAAGGTGAATGGCGTGAAATGGCTTCAATTTTTGAAAAGATCAAGCTTAGGTCATATAAAATAGACCCTACCCTATCGCCATCTGCATCAGCTGTACAGGCAAGACTAAAGCACGCTGTTGATAACCTGGAAAAGAAATTAATAAAAGCCGAGAAACGTAATTACGAGGTTAGGCTGGAGCAATTATCAGCAGTAAAGGCCGAGCTATTCCCCAAAGATAGTCTGCAGGAACGTACCGAAAATTTTGGATTGATGTATGTAAAATGGGGACAATTATTCATTGATGAACTGATCCGTCACTTTGAGCCACTTGATTTTGAGTTTACAGTGCTCACAGAAAAATAATTTCATTTAAAGTCGTTCCGAGCGATGAAATTTCGCGAAACGCCGAAGGAAAAATGACATTTTAAAAGTTTGTCATCCTGAACGCAGTGAAGGATCTATTATTCGCCATGCTTCTTCGCCCTGTAAAGTCTCCGAATAGATCCTTCACTATCGTTCAGGATGACAAAAAGTTTTTTTTCAAAACACGCCAACTTATTTCGGCATCCCACAGGACACTATTCAAATGTGCTGTTCTTTAAGAAAATCAATCTTTTTGTTTTCAACAAAAAACCCGGCGTTCACCGGGTTTTTGTATTTCATTATTTCTTTGTCCAAACGTTATTGTCGGGGTTGTAATCCGGTAATACTTTATCCGGGTCATAGGTAACAGATTCAATTTCTTCTGTTGATGGATATTTGAATGTCCAGGTAGCATTACGTTCCCAAACTTCAACAGGTAATTTCATCCTGTCTGTTTTACCGCTTTTGGTATTTATTTCCAATATAACCGGCATTGCCATTTTTCCAAGGTTATCAATAGTGATCATAGCGCCTTTTGAAGCGTCGTTATCAACATATTTAACATCACTTACAGCCACATCCAAACGCCAGTCATTCTGGAACCATCCCCTCCAAAACCATTGTAAACTTTCGCCTGAGGCATTTTCAATAGTACGGAAGAAATCATCTGGTGTTGGATGTTTAAATGCCCAACGGTTGATGTAAGTTTTAAAAGCAAAATCAAAACGCTCAGGGCCTAAGATCTGCTCGCGCAACAAAACAAGACCAGCACTTGGTTTTGAATATAATAAAGTACCTGTATTTTTTTCTTTAAGATTAGCTGGCTGGCTCATCATTGGCTCAAGATCAGGTCTTGTAAAATTAGCGCCAATTTTGTGCATATCACCGGGTTTACGGTTGTACTCTCCGTTGTTAAAATCAGCTGTTGAAAGTGTATTGATAAAAGTATTAAAACCTTCATCCATCCAGCCATATAAACGCTCATTTGATCCTACGATCATCGGGAACCAGGTATGACCAAACTCATGGTCGTTAACACCCCACAAACCACCTTTTTTTGCTTTGTACCCGCAAAAAACAATACCAGGGTATTCCATACCACCAACTATACCGGCAACGGCTGTAGCGGCAGGGTAAGGAAACTCAAACCATTTTGATGAATTGTATTCAATTGATTTTTTAACATACTCGGTTGAACGTGCCCAGGCATCAGTACCGTCACTTTCAATAGGGTAAGCAGAAATAGCGATTGATTTTTTACCGCTTGGTAAATCCATCTTGGCTGCATCAACAATAAATGCTGCAGATGAAGCCCAGGAAGCGTCCCTTGCATTTTTAATTTTAAAGTGCCAGGTAAGGGTTGATTTACCTGCCGGGCGCGATGAAGCTTCGGTAACCTCAGATGCAGAGCGGATCACTACTGTTTTTTCGCTTTGCGCGGCCTGTGCCCAACGTTTTTGTTGTTGTGGAGTATATACTTCTGTTGGATTCAGTAACTCGCCAGATGCCACTACAATATGGTTTGACGGTGCAGTGATGCTTAAGTCAAAATCACCATACTCCAGGTAAAATTCACCCGGACCGGTATATGGCTGGGTATTCCATCCTAATATCTCGTCATACACACACATGCGTGGGTACCATTGTGCAACGGTATAGATCTTTCCATTTTTAGATGCTTTATCATCAAGGTAACCCATACGGTCTGATCCGTAATTTGGAGATACAAATGAGTACTCAATTTTTAGTTTTGCAACGCCTCCGTTAGCAGTTACCTGTTTAGGTAAAAAAACCTGCATACGCGTATCGCTAATCAAAAATTTGATATCGGTTGAAATACCTTTGGCATCTACGTATTTTACAGATTTAATTTTATAACCTGCCTCAAACGCTTCACCACGGCCCCAGTTACGGCTACCTGTAGGTGGTACTATCGCGGTACCGCGTGAATCTAACTTAAACAGGTTTTGATCAAGCTGCATCCATAAAAAGCCCAGGTTTTGCGGACTGTTATTGGTATAAGTTAAAACTTCCGATCCGGTAATTTCATTACTTTGATCATTCAAGGTAGCGGCTAAAGTATAATCAGCACGGTTTTGCCAGTATTTAGGGCCCGGCTGGCCATCGGCCGCGCGGAACTCTGTTCCATTTTTAGTGTAGAAAGGGGGGCCGAAAGTTTCGTGATAATTGTAATCAGAAGCCGGGGAGGTTGTTGGTGCTGGAGTTGCGGTTTGCTGCGCGTTACCTGCCGTAAATGCAAGCACACAGGCCATGCTTAAACCGGCCATCAGTTTTAATTTCATTTCAGTCAATTTTTTAGAATACAAAGCAAGTATACTAAAAAAACCGTTTTTACTACCCTAGTAAAATGATTGTTACGCGAATATTAAGGATTGAGTTACCGATTCGCCGCTTTAACGAGTAAAGTTATAAAACACTATTAATCAGGTAGATTTAATTGATTTTGAATAATTTATCATTTCTTCAAAAAGTGTTCTTCATACACCTTTTCATCAAAGCCAAAAAACAGGAAGCCATTGTCTTCAATAACCGGTCTTTTAATCATGCTGGTTTTTTGTTGCAGTAATTTTAAAGCATCGGTATTGGTTTTCACGCTTTCTTTTACTTCAGGATCAAGCTGTTTCCAGGTGAGGCCCTGTTTGTTCATAAATTTTTCGTAGCCCGCTTTGCTATCCCATTCCTGCAACTTTTCTGTGCTTACGCCCAGCTTTTTAAAATCCTGGAAATCGTAATCAACATGATTAGCTTTCAGCCAGTCGAGCGCCTTTTTTACTGTATTGCAATTGGTAATTCCGTAAACTTTCATGCCGCAAATCTACTGATTTGTGGAACTACTTTTACCCCCACCTTTGGTGTCATCGTTATTTATGCCGCGCTGGTTCTTTTTAATATCGCTGCTAAGCTTACCAAATTTGTAGTTAACCCTGATAGCAAAATTGCGATAAGGGTTTTGGTAAACCGATGATTGTGAAAAAGCGGGCGTATTGGTGTATGATTTATATATGCGGTATTTACTGTAGGGATTGTTTGCTACCAATGATATGGTAAGTGTTTTTTTAAGAAACTCTTTGCCTACTACATATGATGAAAATATGCCATGCCCGTTTTTACCCTGCAGGGTTACATCGCCGCTAAAATACCCGGCATCAATACCAAAACGGTAGCCGCTATCAAACTTATAAGCAAGGTTGGCAAACGCATTACCTGTATATCCATCATTTTTATAAAACTGCCCGTTATAAGTTCCCTTTAACCAAACATGTGTTAAACGGGCATTTAAGTTGATGGTGAACCTTTTTGTGATAGAATAATTAGTGTTGATATTTAAACCCAGGCTGCGGTTACTGCCTAAGTTTTGATAAGTAGTGGTAGTAACCGTATCGCGCTTGCCATTTGCCGTACTATCAATACTTATGCTGGTTACATTTTGTATGGCATTGTTTGAAAACGCATAGCTTAAGCTCGCATTAATGGAACCTTTTGAAAAATTACTATACGTAAGCTCAAACGTATTATTAAGCTCCGGACTTAGGTCGGGATTACCGGTATTAAGAAATTTAGGGTTCGATCTATCTATAAACGGATTCAGCTGGTATATGCCAGGGCGTTGAATACGCTGTGTAAACCCCAAACTGATGCTACTGCTTTTTAAGCTCCTTTGAATTGAAACTGAAGGAATCAGGTTATTGTATCCTTTATCAAGAGGTGTTCCCGAAAAATCGGCGCTCACCTGTGTATGCTCCAATCTTAAGCCGCCTTTACCAGTCCACTTGCTGAATTTTAATTGGTACGAATTATATACGCTGTAAACATTTTGCTGATAATCAAATACGTTAGTCTGACCGGTATTAACTAAATAATTATTAGTAAGCGAGTCGCGGTCCTCGCGCCTGAAATCGCTGAAGTTTTTGCGGAAGATGGCTTTTGCACCGGTTTCAATGCTGATAGTTTTAAGCGGGTAAGCATAATCTAACTGAAGGGTATGCTCTTTATTACCGGCTTTGTTATACTGCCTAAAATCGGGCTGTATTTGCTGGCTATAATTAACCCTGTCTGCAAATACGTTATCGGCAAACTGGGTGCCTGGTGAATAACTATATTTATAAGACAGGGTAAGCAATTCGTCTTTATGCTTTTTAAAACCTATCTGGTAATTAAGGGCCGCATCAAATCCCCGATCATGGTTATAACCATCGGTTAACTGGTGGTAGCCCTGTGTTAAACCGTTGCGGTTAGTTTGAGCCGATATGAGGTCATTGTCCTGTATAAACTCTCCCTGGAAAATTTCAACCGAGCCAGTGAGCAGGTTAAGGGAATCTATCTCGTAGCTTAGCTCAAAATCGCCGTAACGATAATTGCCGCCAAAGGTACCTGTACCTTTTTGTAATATGGTGGTATTTTGAGCAAACTGATTCTGCGTGTTGGTAAAGTAATTATTATTTAAGTTTTGATGACCAAAACCTGCATAACCTGCCAGGCCAAACTTACCCTGTTTTACTGTTCCGTTAAGATTAAAACCGGGTCCCCAGATGCTGTTATAGCGCGAATTGATGCTGCCGTTATAACCCTGGTCGACATTTTTTTTGGTGATGATATTAATGATACCTGATAAGCCTTCGGCATCGTACTTGGCGGGTGGCGTGGTGATCACCTCAATCTTTTCGATATTGGTGGCCGGCATAGATTTTAACACATCCGAAGGATTTTTGGCCATCAAAGCCGATTCCTTTCCGTTGATCAATATTTTATAATTCCCGCTTCCCTTTAGTTTGATCTTATCATCACCATCAACAGAGAGCAAAGGAACCTTACGCATCATATCCAAAGCTGATATCGCCTTACTCTCCGGATCGGCCTGTACATCATAGCTCAGGCGATCAACCTCCTGTTTCATCACGGGCCGTACGGCAGTAATGCTTACCTCGTTCAGTTGCTTGCTGGAAGCCGACATGTAAATTTTACCTGCATCAAATACAGTTCCTCCATGTTTTACAGGCAAAACTTTTGAAGCAAGGCCTATAGAAGCAACAGCTAACTGGTAGGTTTTGCCATCAGGTGCATTCAGCTCAAAGCTGCCATCATTTTTGGTAAGTGTGCTTTTTACTGATGCCTTTGTACCGGCATCCTGCAACATAACGGTAACATAACCTAATGGCTTATTAACGGCAGAGTCGATAACTACGCCTTTAATAGTTACGTTGGCTGTATTTGGTGCTTGTGCAATTGCCAGTATAGAGATGTAACAGCAAATTAAGGTTAGTAAAAAATGTTTCATTCATAAGGCATTTAGGTAATAAGACGCTACAAGATACGCCGTCGTTGCAAAAACCGGAAAGTATTTAACATTTTTTAACTAATCACTTAGTTTACAGCGGAAAAGAATTACTTATTGAACCTGGTCATGGTTAATTCGGTACCAATAGTTGCGAAACTTTTAATCATTTCTATGGACCGGTCTATTAAAGCGGGCAGTTCTGGCTTTTCATCATCATCAAAGCCACTCAATACGTAATCAACCTGGCGGCCTTTAGGGTAATTATCGCCAACGCCAAAGCGTAAGCGCGCATAATTATTGTGCCCAACGGTAGCTTCAATATGCTTCAACCCATTGTGACCGGCAGCGCTGCCTTTGGGTTTTAAACGCAAAGTACCTAATGGTAAAGCAATATCATCCACGATTACCAAAACATTCTCCAAGGGAATCTTCAGATCCTGCATCCAGTGGTTCATTGCCTTGCCACTCAGGTTCATATAGGTTGTTGGTTTTATTAAATGCAGCGTACGGCCTTTGAATGATACCTCACTATAATACGCCAGGCGCATGTGGTAAAATTTAGCCCCTTCCTGTTTAGCTAATTCATCCAACACCATAAACCCTATGTTATGCCGGGTATCAGCATACTCCGGCCCTATATTTCCTAAACCAACAATTAGATATTTCATTTTTTGCGGAGCAAAGATAAGAAGACTTTCGGATGTTCGGACAAAGGACGTTCGGACTTTTGGATGTTCGGACGAAGGACTATCAGATGTTCGGAGAAAGGACTATCTTTTGGACGTTCGGACAAAGGACTATCAGATATTCGGACTTTGGGACGGCGCCTTTCAAATTTTCAGAAGAGAGACTTTTAGTTTTCGCCGATAAAAAAGAACCCTCTAAGAAAAGACTTTGGTGTTATGTTGCTATCGTGTTTTTAAATGCGATAATCTGCTTTTGAAGCGTGTGAACTTTGTTGAGCAACTTTGGGTAATCTGTATCATTGCACAAATTACATTGTTCGGCAATGATTAATTGCGTTTCCAGTTCAAATGCCGAACCTAAGCTAATTGATAAGAAATGGCCGAAATCCTTTTCAGATTTACGTGCAGAGCCTTCCGCAATGTTTGATGGAATAGAAACAGCCGCTCTGTAAAGCTGACTTGAAATGCCAAAACGATGGTCATTAGAAAACTTTTGGGTAAGCTGATAAATATCCTTTGTCAATTCCACCGAATCGATCCAAATCCTCAACTGTCTAAAGTTATGTTTTAACATGGCGTCACTAATTTATCCTAAAGAGTCCTTTGTCCGAAAATCCGAAAATCTTTTGTCAAAAAAAAACGCGATGGGCATAAGCCTATCGCGTTTTTTTTAATCAGGGTAAATTATTTTTTACCTGAAGCAGCTTCCTGCTCAGCCTGACGTAATGCACGTGAAGTAGTAACTGATACGATAGTATCCTCTACAGCATTGGTGATAATCAATGTTTCCAGTTTCAAATCTGAAACCTTAACTGATTTACCAACTTCAAGGCTTTCGATGCTTACTTCAATAGCATCTAAATGATCTTTAGGCAATGCTTTGATGCGCAGTTTCCTTAGTTTTTGAACTAATTTACCACCCACTTTAACACCTGGAGAAGTTCCGGTTAATTTAACAGGGATCTCGATAGTGATAGGCTTTTTCTCGTCAAGCAATAAAAAGTCTATGTGGATAAGTTGTTCAGTTAAAGGGTGAAACTGCATATCTTTAATAATAGCCTGTGATTTAACACCAGCAACATCAAGATCGATGAAATGAACAACCGGAGTGTAAACTACGGCTCTCAAATCAGCTGCGGACACTGAAAAGTGGGTTTGAGTTGGCCCACCGTAAAGTACTGCAGGCACTAAGCCCTGGTAACGCAGTTCTTTAGCGTCTCTTTTCCCTACGTTCTCTCTTGGAGAACCGCTAATAGCAATTGATTTCATTGTTTTTTATTTTATTATTTATTGTTAGTTCATGGTTCATAGATCATTGTTCATGGCCTTTTCCCCATAAGTTCTTTTTCGTTTTTAAATGTTCAGCGTAGATGGCGCTTCTATGAACCATCAACAATGAACCATAAGCCTATCTTAATCTACCTTAAACAGCTGGCTTATTGAGCCATGTTCGTTTACGTTGATTATTGCCTTCGCAAAAAGCTCGGCAGTTGATAATACCCTTATTTTAGGGCTTTGGTGTTTCAATGGTATAGTATCGGTCACTATCAATTCGGTTAAAGCCGAATTTTCAATAGTTTCATATGCTTTACCTGATAATACCGGGTGTGTACAAACCGCGCGCACGCTACGTGCACCACGCTCCATGATCAGGCCTGCTGCTTTAGCCAATGTACCGGCAGTATCGCAAATATCATCTATAAGCACAATATCCTGATCGGTTACATCACCTATCAGTGTCATGGACTCAATTTCATTGGCGCGTTTACGGCGTTTATCACAAATAACCACTTCGGCATTAAAAAACTTTGCGAAACTGCGCGCCCTGTATGAGCCACCCATATCCGGCGAAGCAATGGTTAAATTACCTAAGCCCAGGCTTTTTATATACGGTACAAAAATGATTGATGCATCAAGGTGATCAACAGGGATATCAAAAAAGCCCTGTATCTGTGCCGCGTGCAAATCCATCGTCATAATGCGATCAATCCCTGCGGCAACCAATAAATTGGCAACCAGCTTTGCACTTATGGCAACGCGGGGTTTATCTTTCCTATCCTGCCTTGCCAAACCAAAATAAGGAATAACGGCGTTTACATAATGAGCCGATGCACGACGGGCGGCATCAATCATCATCAGTAATTCCATCAGGTTATCAGTAGGTTGGTGGGTAGATTGGATAAGGAACACATCGCATCCCCTAACAGATTCATTAAAATGTGGTTGAAATTCACCATCACTAAAACGCGAGAGCACTACATCGCCAAGATCGCGGCCGTAAGCTTCAGCAATTTTTTGCGCCAACTCTTTTGAGCCTGAACCTGCAAATAATTTAACCGGATTAAATTGTAAGGGCATTTCTTCTTGATTTTGAATTTCGGATGTTTGATTTCGGATTTAGTTAATTTCAATTCCTTACCATTATGGTAAGCCTTAACTACTTCGTTAGTAACCTCCTAAAACACAATTCGGATTTCAATTTTCTAAACCGGAGTAAATCCGAAATTAAAAAATCGAAATCCGAAATCTTAATGTTGCCCGACCAGGATTCGAACCTAGACAAACGGTACCAAAAACCGTCGTACTACCATTATACTATCAGGCAATCTCCTTTGGTTTGTTTTTACTCTCCGAAAAGGAATGCAAATATAAGACGATTTTTTAACTCTCAAAATAGAATTTTAAAAAAGTATGTATATCGCTGTTTTACAGCGCAAAATGCGTTAAAAAGTGTTAATAAGGCGGTTTTGGTTTCAGCATCGTGATAGTTTTTCTTACTTTCGGCTATATAAAACCTTTTTCTATCGAAAATATCCTGACATGAACTACAATAAGATCAACAATATTTTTGGCTGGATAGCCTTTGTTATCGCTACTTTAACCTACATTTTAACGCTTGAACCATCATCCAGCTTTTGGGATTGCGGCGAATTTATTGCCTGTATCTTTCGTTTGCAGGTAGCCCACCAGCCCGGAGCACCATTGTTCACCATGATAGGCAAAGTGTTTACGCTGCTATCTATGGGCGATAATACCAAAGTAGCCTACTGGGCTAATATGGCATCGGCAATTGCCAGCGGGGCAACTATTATGTTCTTGTTTTGGACGGTAACCTCCCTTGCCAAAAAGATGCTGGTTAAAAAAGCCGAAGATATTAACCCCACCCATTTGATCATTATAATAGGCTCGGGACTGGTTGGCGCTTTAGCTTATGCCTGGTCTGATACCTTCTGGTTTTCGGCAGTTGAGTCTGAAGTTTATGCACAGTCATCTTTGTGTACAGCCATTGTTTTCTGGGCCATATTAAAATGGGAAGCCCACGCCGATGAACCTCATGCTAACAGATGGATTGTATTTATTGCTTATATCATGGGCTTATCAATTGGTATTCACCTTTTAAACCTATTGGTAATACCTGCTATAGCATTGGTAATTTATTTCCGTAAGGCAAAAAACATTACCACACAAGGTACTTTACTATCGTTTTTTGCAGGTATTGTATCCGTAGCTTTTGTGTTATGGGGAGTTATACAGTTTACTGTAAAGGGAGCGGCCTTCTCCGATCTATTTTTTGTAAACACCCTGGGAATGAGCTTCGGCAGCGGTGCTGTTCTATTTTTTGTTTTGCTTGTAGCAACCATTGTATCGGGAATATATTATACCATTAAACAATCAAATACAGCAATCATAGCTTCTGCCATTTGCTTTATCCTGGCACTTGGAATTAGCGCCAGTTATTTGGGCGCTATAGTGGGCATCTTAGTTTTACTACTGCTGGAGTATGTGGTTAAAATACGCGAAAAACGTTTCGCCCTTAATAGCTTTTTTGTTTGCCTGCTCTTTATCCTGTTTGGTTATAGCTCATTTGTAATGATTGTGGTAAGGGCAAAAGCCGATCCCAACTTAAATAACAGCGACCCACAGGATGCCTTTGCGCTTAACGGCTATTTAAACCGCGATCAGTACGGCGATACGCCATTGCTTTACGGCCAGTTTTTTGACTCAACCCCAACAGACCAAACCGAGGGCGCAACAATTTACCGTAGAGGTAAAACCAAATATGAAATTGCCGGTAAAAAGCTAACCACCATTTATGATCGCAACACCATATTTCCGCGAATGTTTAGCGATAAGGCCGGGCATCCACAGTTTTATCGCGCCTGGAGTAAATTAGCTGATGGCGAAAAGCCCACTTTTGCAACCAACCTGGGCTTTTTTGGCACCTGGCAGGTTAACCAAATGTATACCCGTTATTTCCTTTGGAACTTTGTTGGTCGTACCAATGACCTGGATGGCCAAACCAGCAACAGTGCTGCCGATGGTAACTGGATAAGCGGCTGGAACTTTAACAAACAATTGCCCGATGCGGTTACCAAAAGCAAAAGTTATAACCGCTTATTCTTTCTGCCCCTTATCATAGGCCTGGCAGGCTTGTTCTTTCATTTTAAACGCGACCAGAAAAATGCGGGCGTTGTAGGTGTACTATTCTTTTTTACCGGCTTAGCCATTGTTTTATATCTAAACCAGGACCCGTTGCAGCCACGCGAGCGGGACTATGCCTATGCGGGCTCGTTTTACGCGTTTGCCATTTGGATTGGGCTTGGTGTTATGGGAATTGCCGACTTGCTTAGTAAAAAATTGAATGCGAAAACCAGCGGCATTATTGCCACCGTGGTATGTTTATTGGGAGCCCCAGTGTTAATGGCCAACCAGGAATGGGATGATCATAACCGCTCAACCAAGCTTACGCCGCATGATATGGCTTATAATTACCTTAACTCATGTGCGCCTAATGCCATTTTGTTTACCTATGCCGATAATGATACCTACCCCCTATGGTACATCCAGGAGGTTGAAAATGTAAGGCCCGATGTACGTATTGTAAACTTAAGCCTGCTGGGTACCGATTGGTACATCCGCGGGATGAAAAACAAAATGAACCAGTCTGAGCCATTGCCTATCAGCATGCCTTATGATAAATTTAAACCGGGCGTACGTGATGTAATTTATTTTAACGACCAAAAATTACCCGGCTCTGTAGAACTGAAAGAAGTATTTGATTTCATCACATCGGATAATAAAGCTGCGATGACAGAGTATGGCAATGGCGATATGGGTAATTACCTGCCAACCAAAAACTTTAAGTTAACGGTTAATGCTGATGACGTGGTAAAAACCCAAACTGTATCTGCCAGCCAAAAGGACAAAATTACACCAGAAATGGATTGGACTTTTAGCGGTAAATATGTTACTAAGGATGTTTTAGCGATGATGGATATACTGGCCCACAATAACTGGAAAAGACCAATCTATTTTGCCACAACCGTACCTGACGAAAACCTGATTGGACTTGGTAAATATTTATACAGCGAAGGCTTTGCTAATCGTTTGCTTCCATTAAAGCCGGATACCACCGCTGGCCAGGCCGAAGTTACCAATACACCGGTAATGTATCATAACATGATGACGCAATATAAATGGGGTAACATGAAAAATGCCAGCTATCTTGACCATGAGTCAAACACCATGTTTTACCCTTTAATTTCAAGACTTTATTCAACCCTGGCCGATAACCTGCTTAAAGAGGGACATCCTGATATGGCAAGAAATGTCTTCAAAAAATATGACGAGGTTATGCCTGATAACATTCCTAATACTGAGATAGCAATACGTAAGTATTATTTGATAGAGACAGCTTATCGCGTTGGCGAAGTACAGCTGGGAAATAAACTGGCAAACCTGGTTGATGATTACGTAACCAACCTGTTAGCTTATAATTACACGCTTTTGCAAAGTGGCGAAGTAAGTATTGACAGCCGGGATATTCAATACTCCATGTCTATGTTAAATGGTTTAACCGAGTATACCAAAAACTATAAACAAACAGATCTTAATACCAAATTCAGCGCACAGCTTAGGGATTATGAGAAAAAGCTGGGAATGGGATCTAAATAGTAACGGCCGTTGAGAATCAAGAGGCAAGAGTCAGGAATTAAGACTCTTGCCTTTTTTTATGGCAAATCGGCGAAAGACTTACGAAGTTTTAAAAACTTCGTAAGTCAGGGGTTCTGCACTTGTCAATGGCATGACAAAAGGGATGAAAACAAAAAAGCGGCAAATGCCGCTTTTTTGTTGATTATAAAGTTCTTGTCCTTCGTCTGAAAATCCTTTGTCCGAAGTCCTTGCTCCTTGCTCCAAAGATTACCCTTCGTTCACCACACCCATCGAACAGAATTTTTCGATGCGTTCGTTAACCAGTTCAGTAACATCTTTTTCTTTAAGCATCTTAAGATCCTTAAGCAATTGTTTTTTTAGGGTGGCTGCCATAGCAACCGGATCCTGGTGAGCGCCACCAAGTGGTTCTTTAATCACCCCATCTATCAGTCTGTTCTTTAACATTTCTGTCGAAGTCAATTTTAATACTTCGGCAGCACGTTCTTTATTTTCCCAGGTTTTCCAAAGAATGGTTGAACAGTTTTCAGGAGATATTACAGAATACCATGAATTATCAAGCATCAAAACCCTATCGCCTATACCTATACCTAAGGCGCCTCCTGATGCACCTTCGCCAATAATAACGCAGATGATAGGAACTTTAAGTATCGACATTTCGAGCAGGTTACGGGCTATAGCTTCGCCTTGTCCGCGTTCTTCCGCTTCTAAACCAGGGAATGCACCCGGCGTATCAATCAAAGTAACAACCGGTTTGTTGAATTTTTCGGCCATTTTCATTAACCGCAGCGCCTTACGATAACCCTCTGGGTTAGCCATACCAAAATTACGGTACTGACGCTCTTTTGTATTACGCCCCTTTTGCTGACCAATAAACATTACAGTTTGACCGTTTAGGGTCCCGAAACCGCCTATGATGGCTTTATCATCGCCAACTGTACGGTCGCCGTGCAACTCAATAAAATCATCGCACATCAGCTCAATATATTGCAGGGTGTACGGCCGCTCGGGGTGCCGGGAGATCTGCACTTTTTGCCAGCCGTTAAGGTTAGCATATATTTCTTTTTTGGTAGTTTCAAGCTTAGCTTCAAGTTCTGCCACTGTTGCAGACATGTCGAGCTTATTTTTATCCTCAACCTGCTTCACCTTTTCAATCTGCTGCATCAGCTCAGCCAGTGGTTTTTCAAAATCAAAAGTTATTTTCATACACTTTATTTGGGGCCGCTAAATTAAGCAAATCAAACGGCAAATTTATCAATTATGATTTTGCAAAGTTTCCAGCTTTTTAATTTGAGCCGGCGCCAGTAGTTTCCAGGTGTTATAACAGGCCAATAATATGGCATTTCTGAGCTCACCGTAGTATAATCCCGATCGGTTGCCATAAAAAATAATACTCCCTTCATCGGTGCCCCTTCGCAATAAATTATCCAATGCCTGTTCATTGGTGATGATGAACTTACCCATCTCCATCTTTTTACGCTTCAGCTCGTTGGCAATTACTGTAATTTGGGTTATTTGTACCGGACTAAGCCCCACCTCTTTTTTAAACGCAATAGCCTTATCGGGCATCGGGTAATGATTTACAACAGCAACAGGGGGCATGTTAAAAATATCATCGCCCTTTAATAATGCATTATACTGTGCATCACTTAAGGTTTTAACCGGCGATTTTTTTAAAGTGCTATCAATAGTTTGTGCTTTATTTTCACCATAAAAAAACAGAAGCATCATAAATAAGGGTATTGTTTTCAGCATAGATTGCAGTTTACAAAAAAACCGCAACTATTGGGCCATTTGCATTAATAAATACTGTCCCCGGTACATCAGTCAACCTTAATTATTTTTGTGCGTTGCGAAATCCCATTTTCATTAAAGGCCTCTATCTGGAAATAATAAGGCAAGTCCCTGTCCATTCCACTAAAATAAAATTCATTTTTGCTATACACCATCATGTTATTGTACAGTTTATCGGGCGCTATGCCAAAGTAAATAGTGTAACCGGTAGCCTGATCATTTGGTTTCCATTTAAGCCAGGAATTACGGCGCTCACTATCACCACGTAACGCAATCAGATTTTGCACAGTATCGGGCCGGGCACCTGCACCTTTACCAAACACCCTGAAGCCAGATAATGCGAACTTACCAGTTGGCATATGCAGGTTAACCATCTTAAGATAACGTGCTTTTGCAGGACTTTTTAGTTCGATATAGTCATGCGGAACATCGGTTTTGTTTTTGCTTTTGTCAATCAAAGGCTTCCACGCTTTTCCATCCAACGATGAATAAACCATGTACTGATGAAAAACCCTCAACGATTTGCCCAGGAACTCCGCATCCTGATCGGCATAGTTGATCTGAATTGCATTTATAGTGCTTACCTCGCCCAGATCGGTTTTAAACCACTCCCCTTTGTTGGCCGTTTTAGCGCTCCAATAGGTTTTGATATCCTCATCAACGGCATTGTTTGCACCATAGGCCCCCAATGTTGATGATACCTCAACCGGTTTATTATAATTCAATATCATCCAGCCGGTAAAATTACTTTTCAGGTGATCTTCGGGACCGGCGGCTAAATATTGTGGATAGTCGCCATATGCAGTATTACAATACAAGGTGCCGTCCTGATCAAAGCCGGCAGGCCAGAAGCCGATACGACGCTCAAAATTATTTTTTACCGCGATGCCCATGGTGCTGATATGCCAAAAATTGCCATACTTATCTGCCCAGGTAGCGCCATGCCCTGCCCCTTTTGCAAAGCCTCCGGGTTTGTAGGAGAATGGATTGTGTTTTTGGTAAGTAAAAGGCCCCAAGGGCTTATAACCTACAAAAACGCCATCGCCATAGCCACTTTGTTCGGTGCCGGGTGCGCCAAATTGCAGGTAGTATTTTCCGTTATGTTTATTCATCCATGAGCCTTCAATAAATGGCAGCAGGAACACATTATCATTATGCTCGCCAAAACGCTCCCATCCGTGCTTTTCCGGGTCGAGTTTTACCATTTCTTTTTTGGGGCCGATGGGCTCAAATGTTTTCCGGTCTATCTCCTGCCCATAAAGTGGCAGCGTATTGCTGGAACCATGGTAGATGTACACTCTCCCATCGTCGTCGGCAAACATACCCGGATCCCAGGCGCCTACCTTAAAATAATCTTTGGCGGCCTTCCAGTCATCTTTAGTGGGATTGGTGCTCATCCACAGTGTAAAGTCTTTATTATAGGTTGAACCTATTACCAACAGCGTATCTCCCAAAACCAGGGTAGCAGGGGCGCAAAGTTCATCGCCGAGATTTTGGTTGTAAGGCCGTACAAATTTGCGGTAAACAAAGTTCCAGTTAAGCATATCATTGCTCCACCAATAGCCAAACTGGTTGGTGCTGAAAAGGTAATATTTCCCCTTAAAAAGAGTCATGGTAGGGTCGGCGGTGGCACGGTGCCTGCCCCAGCTGGAAAAATCGGCAAAGGGTGTGTAACCGTAATCAAGGTTAAGCGGGTTACAGTAAGTAAGCTTTTTGGTTTGTGCGCTTAACTCTTGTAAACAAAAACAAAACAGCAGTATTGGTAAAATACGGGCAGTTAATTTCATAAATTATATAGGCTTATGTAGTAAATAACAGAAAGCTAATATCTGTTTTAAAACATTAACAAAAACCACATATACTACTACATTTACTGCTCAAAAGCATTCACCTAAGCTTTGTGCATACCAAAAACCGGTTACCTCATTCAATTTTACTCTCCAATATTTTATTAATGTGTGTTAAAGACACAATTAATTTGTACTTTCATCCTCATAACCCAATCATCCTAAATTTCATTTTTATGAAGAAGAAATACCTGCTGCTTTTAGCCCTGCAATTGTTGTTGAGTTTATCTGTTTTTGCACAATATCCTAAAATGGATAAACTGCTTTACGGTGTTGCTTATTACGATGAATACATGCCTTATGAAAGGCTGGATAAGGATGTGCAGATGATGAAAGATTGTGGCATTAACGTGGTACGCATTGCCGAATCAACCTGGAGCACCGTTGAGCCGCAAGATGGCGTATTTGATTTTACCCATATCGACCGGGTATTAGCCGCCATGCAAAAAGGTGGAATAAAAGTGATTGTTGGTACCCCTACTTACGCTATACCTACCTGGATGGCTAAAAAACATCCCGAAATATTAGCTATAACTCCATCGGGCCAAAACCAATATGGGGCAAGGCAAAATATGGATATTACCAATACGGATTTCAGGACTTATGCCGAGCGGGTGATCAGGAAAATAATGGAACATGTGAAGGATAATCCTGCTGTAATTGGCTACCAGGTAGATAATGAGACCAAAGCTTACGGCACATCCGGACCAAATGTACAGGCCTTGTTTGTAAAATACATGCAGGCAAAATACCACACGCTTGATAATATTAACCACATTTTTGGCCTGGATTACTGGAGCAACCGCATCAATAACTGGGATGATTTTCCTTCGATGAATGGCACCATCAACGCCAGTTTATCCTCTGAATTTGCCAAATTTCAAAGGCAGCAGGTTACCCAGTATTTAGGCTGGCAGGCCGCTATTGTGCGCGAATACAAACGACCAGACCAGTTTATTACTCAAAATTTCGATTTGGAATGGCGAGGCTATTCATTCGGGATCCAACCGGATGTTGACCACTTTGCGGCAGCCAAATCAATGGATATTGCGGGCATTGATATTTACCACCCCAGCCAGGATAACCTCACAGGCTCCGAAATTTCTTTTGGCGGTGATGTAACCCGATCAATGAAGGGCGGTAAAAATTATTTGACAATAGAAACCGAAGCTCAGGGTTTCGCGCAATGGACACCTTATCCGGGGCAGTTAAGATTACAGGCCTTTAGTCACCTGGCATCGGGTGCCAACATGGTGGGTTACTGGCCATGGCATTCTATCCATAACTCTGCAGAAACTTATTGGAAAGGCTTGTTAAGTCATGATTTTGAACCAAACCCGGTTTACAACGAAGCAAAAACCATAGGTAAAGATTTTGACCGGTTGAGCCCTAACCTCATCAACCTGAAAAAGAAAAACGATGTAGCCATATTATTCAGTAATGAGGCCCTTACCGGGTTTAAGTCCTTTGGATTTGGGTGGGGTGTACGAACCAGCTACAATGATATATTACGCCAACTGTACGATGGTTTATACCACATGAATGTAGGCTGCGATTTTGTTGACCCTACCAGCCAGAACATCGAAAATTATAAACTGCTGATAGTACCCGTTTTGTATGCAGCACCTGATAGTTTATTGCAGCGTTTAAACCGTTACGTAAAAAATGGCGGCCACATCATTTACACAGTTAAAAGTGGATTTAGTGATGAAAATGTAAAAGTGAGAACAACCCATCAGCCAGGGATCATCAATGAGGCTTGTGGAATTTACTACAGCCAATTTACAGTACCCGAAAATGTTGGTTTAAAAGGCGATGATTTTAACCTGAAACCCGAAGATAAAAAACTCAATACCTGGATGGAGCTTATCACTCCAACCACAGCCAAAGTACTGGCCTATTATGATCACCCGGTTTGGGGTAAATATGCCGCCATCACCGAAAATGCTTACGGCAAAGGCCTGGCAACCTATATAGGTTGCCTAACCAGTAATGCTGTAACCGATAAAATACTGGCCGATGCGGTGAAAAAAGTTGGCTTATGGGGTACCGATCAACAGTTGGCCTTCCCAATAATTACCAAATATGGCACTAATCAAAAAGGTAAAACAGTGCATTATTATTTCAACTATTCTGACAAGGAAAGCAGTTTTACTTATCCTTACGGGAATGGAAAAGAGTTGTTATCGGGAGCAGGCGTAAGCGCAAATTCGGCTATGCAGCTGGAACCGTGGGGGATTAAAATTGTGGAGGTGAATTGACGTTTTAAAAAGGGCTGTCCTGCTGAGCCTGTCGAAGCATGTGGGCAAAGGCCTCTGCGCGCGACCCTTCGACAAGCTCAGGGTGACAGGCCTTTTTAGGATGTAGATACGTTAATAAATACCAAACACGTCATAAGAAGCGTAGTGAAGGATCTATTCGCAGACTTACAGAGCGAAAAAGCATGGCGAAGAATGGATCCTTCGCTACGCTCAAGGATGACAAAAAGATTTTTTTTGGATGCAGGCCGTAAAATTTTATTACGATAAAACAATTCGATCAAAAAGATCAACAGCAACCGTCAGAAACATTCACTGTAACAAAAAAGGCGTTCAGCTTATCAGCGTATTGTTTCCATTTCACCTGGTCAATACAATAGTTCATGGATGTGCCTTCGATGGTGCCTTTAATTATGCCTGCGTCTTTAAGTTCGCGCAGGTGCTGCGAGGTGGTGGGCTGGGCCAAGCCCAATATATCAACCAAATCGTTCCCGATGCAGGCATTGGCCTTTATCAAATGCTCAATAATAGCAATGCGCGCGGGATGCGCCAATGCCTTAAGCATTTTGGCCAGCTCGTTTTGAGCCTCGGTAAAGTTTTCTGTTTTAGTTAAACCCATTACAAGCAATATTACAATAAAGTGATTAATAATCAAACTACGGTTTTAAACGTGCTGCTGTATAAAACTGGCCGAGAATACTTTGATCATTTCCCTTACCCGCCTAAATTCATTCATCACCTCATCTTCTGTTCCAGTGGCTTTAGCCGGATCGGGAAAGTTTTGGTGAAAACGCTCAGCTTTGGATGGAAAGTATGGGCAGTTCTCTTTGGCATTATCACAAACTGTAATAATGTAATCAAAAGGGATCTCCATATACTCATCAACATTATTTGATGTATGATGCGAGATATCGATATGATCTTCGGCCATTATTTTAATCGCCTTAGGGTTTACGCCATGAATCTCGACACCGGCACTATAAATTTCGGCTTTATCACCGGCAAAATGTTGTAAATAGCCGTGGGCTATCTGGCTGCGGCAACTATTGCCGGTACATAACACTAATATTTTTTTCATTATTAATTCAGTTCTTTTTTCATTACAATGGCGGACGCAGGGCACACATAACTAAACTCCGAAGAAACCTTTATTTCATCAGGTACCTCAATACGTGCAACAGTCATATATCCCTTTTGGCCAAAATACACCGATGCTGTTTCTGTGATAAGGTAAATTGCCTTTACATTGTTTAACAATGCCGATCCCTCGGCAATGCCAAGCAATTTGTTTGCTACCCCCTGGCCGCGATACCCGGGCTCAACGGCCAATGAACGGAGCAAAGCATAATCCCCATAAATTTCCAGCCCAACTACGCCTATTACATCGTTGTTATCATTTAATGCAATAGAAAAATTATCCAGCGATAATGGCAGATCTTCAACCGGTAGTTTTGCTGCACTCAGCAGTTGAACAATGCTATCCCTATAATTTTCAGCTTTTTCTATTAACATACTTTTTTATTTTAGCAGCATCCCCCACCTGGGGTACAGCATTCTGTAGCAACAGCAAGATTCTTTAATTCAATTTTGGGCTTTACTGTAGCCGGAGCGCAGCACTCTTCGCCGGTATCAGTAGTACCACAACTGCCGCCACGTTCAATGGCTTTGCATTGCACGGTATCTGGCCTAAGATCAACAATCAGATTATTCCCCTCGGCTATTACCTTGTTAGGATACATTTGGCGGGTATCAAAGTCCGAATTACCAAACTCAATTTTAACCGTTGCCAATGGATTTAAAGGCAATGTTTTTTCAACAAGCCCAATGATAGATAAAGCCTTGTCAACCTGCATTGCCCTTTCCTGCTGTTGCCCAACAGGCTCCCACAGTTGAACGATGATCTCTGTCCAGCTGTTCATTTTGCCACCGCAATCAACTGATGTGATGGGTGCCTGTTTAATTTCGGTGATGTGGTATGAAGCATCTACCCATTTATTTTCTGCATACTGAAATTGCAGATCCAGTTGCGGATGAGCAAGCAATTGCTCCTTAAATTCCATCCAATTTATAGCTTCCTGATTTTTCATAATACAAGCATTGAATTATATATTGCAATATTACGATTAATAGTTTAAAAGACGAATCAATTAAAAAAATTTAATTGTAAATTGGAAAATCCGGGGATCCTGGGGAGGAAAAATTACGTTACAAAAGGTTGTCACGCCGATAACACGGTTTTAAGCTATTGATTATCAGTGTGATTTTTTTCACATAGTCCTATAAATCGTCATTATAAGGTACGAAGCAATCCCCGACCTACAGAGTAGCTATACAAATACGCTCTGTATGTTTTGGGATTGCTTCGCACCTCGCAATGACGCGGTTTACAAAAAAAATGTCATCCTGAGGCACGAAGGATCTACTCTCCACTATGCTTTTTCGCCCTGTATAGTCTGCGAATAGATCCTTCGTGCCTCAGGATGACAAACTTTTTAAAACATTATTGAAAGAGAAATGACAAGCGGCGAAAGACTTACGAAGTTTTAAAAACTTCGTAAGTCTGGGATTCAACAACTTGTCATAGGTACGAAGCAATGACACTTACAGAGTGCCTTTTCTAAATTTCTTATACTGCCCTTTTCAACGTAAACGCGAACCTGCTGCCTGCTCCTATCTCGCTATCAACCCCGATGTGGCCAGATTGTGCTTCTATAAAATCCTTAGCTATGGCAAGCCCAAGGCCGGTTCCGGTTTGATCCGCGGTGGCATTTGGAACCTTAAAATAGCGTTCAAAAAGGCGCGATAAATATTGAGCCTCTATGCCTTTACCATGATCCGTTACAGAAAATTCTATTTCATCGTTCTTATGCTTTTTAACAACCAGCTCTACTACCGATTTTTCATGGCTGTATTTTATAGCGTTTGATAACAGGTTGATAAGTACCCAGGTAGTTTTATCCAAATCGGCATGTACTTCGGGGAGGGAGTCATCGCATTTAACTTTTATGGTTACCTGCCTTTGATCGGCTGTGAATTTGATAGCCTTGACTGCATAATCCACAATATTTTTAGGATGGGTACTACCAAAATTAAGCTGCAGTTTACCTGTTTCTACCTGCGCCATATCCAACAGTTCGCCGGTTATCTGCAGCAGGCGGCGGGCGTCATCGTCAATGTTTTCCAACAGCTGCCTTTGCTCGGTATTCACGTTACCAATACGATCATCCTCCAGCAATTTTAAGCTCATTTTTATGGATGATATCGGCGTTTTTAACTCATGCGATATGGTAGCTATAAAGTTAGTTTTGGCTTCATCCAGTTGCTGGTACTCGGTAATGTTTTTAAGGATGATCACCTTACCAATTACCTTGCCTTTACTACTTACTGATAGTGATTCGCGCGAGTAAAAGCTTTCCCGGTTATCGGCAAATATTTTTAGTTTGGGCTGCTCGTTAACCAAAAGATTTCTTAACAGGTCATTTTCCAAAGCTACATCGGGAGCATAGCGCCCGGTAAGTTGTTCCGCACTCATGCCTATTAATGAGCACGCTATCTCATTGGCAAATATGATGATCATCTTTTCATCCAAACCCACAATGGCATCCTGCATGGTATTGATGATGGTCTCGATCCGTTTTTTCTCGAACAAAATACTGGCCAGGTTACTATTCTCATACTCATCCAGCTTTTTGGTCATATTGTTAAAGGCCTGCCCCAACTCACCAAATTCATCATCCGACCGGAAATCTATCTGCTGATGATAATTTCGATTGGATATCTCCTTTATTTTCTCCGTTAACTCTTTTAATGGGTTAGCTATATACCCGGGGAAATTAACAGCAAAAGTAAACGCGATGGTGAATAAAAGCACCGCGCAAAAGGCAACCAGTATATTTGCTCTTTTAGCGGTACCGGCCGCCACATCATTTTTATGGGCAATGGCATCCATATTTAAATGCATAATGCCATATATGAGTCGCCGAACCTGCGCACGCACCTGGGCTTGCGTGGCTGTATTTTGGTGTAGTTTAATATCCTGGTAAGCAACACTTAAAGAATCTGTTAATTCACGTTCGCCTTTCTCAGTAACATTATGCATTTGATTGTTAAGGTTATCATCCATCACCGCAATTTGCTTAGCCGAGAGCGGGCCATCATTGGCATCTATCTCATCCAGTATGTTTTGAGTGTATTGGAGCGTTTTATAATTATCCTTCAGGATCAACCCGGCATCGGCCGAGAGGCGGTTGAGAAAATATACCGATAATCCGCAGCAGATAAGTGCCAGTATAAACAAAAAGCCGATGCCGGTACGGAGTTTATTTTTAATAGTCATGTTATGAAAGTATTACAAGGTCAATATCAGTTTTTGACATTTTATTCAATAGCTGGGTAAATACCGCTGTTTTCATGATCAGCTGGTAAAACTTAAACCGTGGTTTACCTATACAAATGGTAGTAATGTCATATTTTTCGGCTGTTTCCCAAATGGTTTGGGCTATGCGGTCGCTTTTTACTTTAAGCACTTCGGCACCCAACTGGGTAGCCAGCTTCATATTATTAATAAGATGCCTTTGCGAGGCCAGGTTTATCTTATCACTACTTTCTTTTGAAGTCTGCACATACAAAACAAACCATTTGGAACGATAGTAAGATGATAGCCTTGCGGTTTTACGTATTATTATTTTTGCAGATGCATCATTTGTACTGATGCAGGCTAAAAAAAGCTCGGACCGCAATTTTATGGTTTTAGGTATTTCAATATCAATTTTACGCTCAACCTGGTGGGCTACTTCACGCAGTGCCAGTTCACGCAGTTGAAGAATCCTATCGGCCTGGAAAAAGTTATTAAGCGCTGTTGGCACCTTTTTTTCATCGTATATTTTACCGTCTTTTAATCTATCTATGAGTTCGTCGGCTGTAAGGTCAATGTTCACCACTTCATCAGCCATCTGCAAAACCTTATCAGGGATGCGCTCATTAATGGCCGTACCGGTTATTCGCTCTACCTCCTCATTAAGGCTTTCCATATGCTGGATATTTACCGCGCTAATTACGTTGATACCGGCGTTCAATATCTCCATCACATCCTGCCAGCGTTTTTCGTTGCTGCTGCCCTCAATATTAGTATGCGCCAGCTCATCAACCAAAACCACTTCTGGCCTAAGACTGATAATGGCTTTCAAGTCCATCTCTTCCAATTCCTTGCCTTTGTAAAAAAGCTTACGACGCGGGATTACCGGCAAACCTTCCAGCAGGGCTACCGTTTCCCTCCGGTTATGAGTTTCAACATAACCTATTTTAACATCAATACCGTTGCGCAACAAGGCCTGAGCTTCCTGTAGCATGCGGTAGGTTTTACCCACGCCCGCACTCATGCCTATATAAACCTTGAACTTGCCACGACGGGATCGTTTAATAAGCTCCAGGAAATGCTCAACCGATTGTTCTTTACTTTCTTCCATTGTGATTCTTAACTAACTCATCTTGCTGTTTACAAACTATACATGAAGTAGTTTTTCCATTTCTTTTAACCTAATAAAAGGAGATTCCGAAAAACCCCCTTTTAGCGTATGAATGTTCATCAAACCAAACTTATAATTAACAACCAAAATTAATTATAAAACAATCCATACTATTTCTTCAGCTCGTCAAGAGCAACATTTAGTTTAAGCACATTTACTTTAGACGGACCAAACACACCCCACATTGGTTTTTCTGTATGGGCATCAACCAGTTTGGCTAATGCATCGGCAGATAAACCGCGTATTTTTGCTATACGTGCTACCTGTACCTGTGCACCTGCGGGTGAAAGATCAGGATCTAACCCACTACCTGATGCGGTAACCAGTTCGGCAGGAATCTGGGCGCGGGTTACGCCCGGGTTATGTTTCAGGAAATCCTGGATACGGCCCTCAACCTGTTTCAAATAATCAGGATTTGACGGACCTTTGTTTGAACCACCAGAACCAGCTGCATTATAATCAACTGCCGATGGGCGACTCCAGAAATATTCGTCCTTAGTAAATTTTTGGCCGATACCAGCATAACCAACTACACGGCCTTTATATGTTATGGTCTCCCCATCACCATGACCGGGAGTAAATTTGCCTATGCCTGCTATCGCTAATGGATAAATTCCGGCTGTAATTACTATAAGTATGATAGTTAACTTGATGGATGGCAACAAATATGTTTTCATTTTATTTTCTTTTTTGATATGAGATTTTAGATATGAGATTGTTAATTGGAGATATGAAATTGCCGACCTTCTTTTTGCCTCAAATCTCATATCTCAATTCTCACATCTAAATAAAAATTCCTACAGCAAGGTCAATCAGTTTTATACCGATGAATGGTATCAGTACACCACCAAGCCCATAGATCAATAAGTTACGGCGCAATAAAGCGCTGGCACCTATCGGCTTATACTCAACGCCTCTTAAAGCCAATGGTATCAGCAAGGGGATGATGATGGCGTTAAAGATCACCGCCGATAAGATGGCTGATTCCGGGCTGTGCAGATCCATGATGTTCAATGCTTTTAAAGCCGGTATAGATACCATAAACAAAGCAGGAACAATAGCAAAGTACTTAGCCACATCATTAGCGATAGAGAAGGTGGTAAGCGTACCGCGTGTCATCAGCAATTGCTTGCCTATCTCCACAATTTCAATCAGCTTGGTTGGGTCGTTATCTAAATCAACCATATTTCCGGCTTCTTTAGCTGCCTGGGTACCGCTGTTCATGGCCACACCAACATCGGCCTGAGCCAATGCAGGGGCATCATTTGTACCATCGCCCATCATGGCTACCAGCTTGCCGCCCTGTTGCTCTTTCTTAATGTAGTTCATTTTATCCTCGGGCTTAGCCTCAGCAATAAAATCATCTACCCCAGCTTTTTCGGCAATAAATTTGGCTGTAAGCGGGTTATCACCCGTAACCATCACTGTTTTAACACCCATTTTACGTAAGCGGTCAAAACGTTCGGCAATGCCTGGTTTTATAATGTCCTGCAATTCAATTACACCCATTATCTGCTCGTTTTGCGATACTACCAGCGGGGTACCACCGTTTGAAGAGATCTTTTTAACATTATCCTCCACCTCAACCGGGAATTGATGCCCAGCTTTAAGCGCGATGTTACGGATAGAGTCAAAAGCCCCTTTACGGATGCGTAAGCCCTCTGGCGTATCCAATCCGCTTGAGCGGGTTTCGGCAGTGAATTTGATGAACACCGAGTTTTTAGGCGCATTTACCGATGGTACTGTTTTATCCTGGCTGGCCAGTTCAACAATTGATTTACCTTCGGGAGTTTCATCAGCGAGCGAACTAAGCACACAGGCTGTAACAAAATCTGCAGGTTTTATGCCATTTGCCGGGTAAAAATTGGTGGCCTTACGGTTACCAATGGTGATAGTACCTGTTTTATCCAACAGTAAGGTATCCAAATCGCCGGCAGTTTCAACAGCCTTGCCCGATTTTGTGATCACATTGGCACGCAGAGCCCTGTCCATCCCGGCAATACCGATGGCAGATAACAGACCACCGATAGTAGTAGGGATTAAACAAACAAACAGCGAAATAAAAGCAGCAATAGTTATAGGGGTATTTGAATAATCGCCAAAAGGTTTCAGTGTAACGCATACTATAACGAAAATGAGCGTGAAACCAGCCAATAGTATGGTTAAGGCTATCTCGTTTGGTGTTTTCTGGCGCGATGCACCTTCAACTAAGGCAATCATCTTATCCAAAAAGCTTTCTCCGGGCTGGGTGGTTACCATTACCTTAATCCTGTCGGATAATACTTTGGTACCACCTGTTACAGAGGATTTATCACCGCCCGATTCGCGAATCACCGGGGCAGATTCACCGGTAATAGCCGATTCATCAATAGTAGCAATACCTTCAATGATCTCACCATCGGTAGGGATGTTATCGCCTGTTTCGCAGATAAACACATCGCCTTTTTTTAACTGGCTCGACATTACCCTTTCTTCCTTGCCGTTAACCAGCAGGCGGGCAGGCGTTTCCTCGCGGGTTTTACGCAGACTTTCGGCCTGGGCCTTGCCGCGAGCTTCGGCAATAGCTTCGGCAAAGTTGGCAAACAATACAGTTAATAACAGTACAATAAATACAGTAAAGTTATAGGCAAAACTGCCCTGACCTTTATTAGCAAAGGAAAATATAGTTACAATGAGCATTACCATTGTACCTATCTCCACGGTGAACATCACCGGGTTACGGAACAGGATGCGTGGATCCAGCTTGATGAAAGATTGCTTAAAAGCTTCTTTCATTTGATCGCCCTGGAATAATGTATTTTTATCAGATTTCATGATTATTTAAATTGTAGCCCCCTCTAAATCTCCCCCTAAAGGGTGAGACTTTTGATTTGTATCTTTTTTTAAAGCCCTCCCCTTCAGGGGAGGATTTAGGTGGGGCTGTTGTTGTTTTATTTTAGTGAAAAGTGTTCGGCAATTGGGCCTAAAGCAAGTGAAGGGAAGAATGATAGTGCAGCGATAATAATAATCACCGCGAAGATCATCACACCAAAAGTTGAAGTATCACTCTTAAGCGTTCCGGCAGATTCCGGGATGAATTTCTTGTTGGCTAACAACCCTGCAATGGCCAGCGGACCGATGATTGGCAAAAACCTACCCAACACCATTACTATACCAGTAGTAACGTTCCAAAAAATGTTACCATCGCCCAAACCTTCAAAGCCAGAACCATTGTTAGCTGCTGATGAAGTGTACTCATACAACATTTCAGAAAAACCATGGTTACCGGGATTGTTTAACCAGGCGGATGGTTTTACAGCCCAATCTGCGCCGGGCATGTGAACAATTACGTAGGATGATATGGCCAGGCCAACAAGTATAATGAACGGGTGTAATAACGCGATTAATGAAGCGATCTTCATTTCGCGGGCCTCTATCTTTCGGCCCAAAAACTCCGGTGTTCGCCCCACCATCAAGCCCGAAATAAATACGGCGATGATGATGAAGATGTAAAAGTTTAAAATTCCTACACCACAACCACCATAAAAACAGTTCACCATCATGCCCATCATCATCATTACACCTGATACCGGCATAGCACTATCGTGCATGGAGTTTACAGAACCTGTTGATATAATGGTGGTCATGATACTCCAGTAAGCAGAGTTAGCCGGACCAAACCTTACTTCTTTACCCTCCATGGCACCGGTTGGCTGACTAACGCCCATATGTGCAATAGCCGGGTTACCATTCAGTTCTGCATTCATAGTTGGGATAAGCAGTAATAGCATCCCGAGGGTCATTACACCAAAAATTACGTACGAGAATTTTTTCTTATTGAGATAAAAACCTAAGGCAAATACCAGGGCGATGGGGATTATACATTGTGCTACCAGCTCAGTAGTATTGGTTAAATAGTTAGGATTTTCAATAGGGTGAGCCGAGTTGGCACCAAACCAACCGCCGCCATTTGTACCCAGGTGTTTTATAGCTACTAAGGCAGCAACTGGTCCGCGCGATACGTGTACGGTATCGCCTTGCATACTGATAAATGTATCTTTACCGGCATAGCTGGTGGTCATGCCGTTAAAGGCAAAAACAACAGCTATAACAAATGATATAGGCAATAATATACGGGTAATGGATTTTACAAAATAATCCCAAAAGTTACCCAGCTTATCTGTCACCTTATCTTTTAATGCCCTGAATAATACAATCAGCGCGGCAATACCTGTGGCGGCTGATACAAAGTGCAGAAACATAAACACAAAATGTTGTGTAAAGTAGGTAGCGCCACTTTCGCCCGAGTAATGCTGCAGGTTACAGTTCACTAAAAAGCTGATGGCTGTATTAAAAGCAGTATCCGGCGATTGACCGGGGTTACCATCGGGGTTAAGTGGAAGATGCCCCTGGGCCATTAAACAAATAAATGCATAAATAAGCCAAACGCTGTTGATAGTAAGCAGGGCAAATAAATGCTGTTTCCAGTTCATTTCCCTTTTGGTATCAATACCGCTGAAACGGAAAATGAAGCGTTCAACAGGGGCCATAAAATCAAGCCATGTTTTTTCGCCTTTAAAAATACGGGCGATGTAACGGCCCAATGGAATGGCGATGGCAAGCGTGAGCAGGTAGGTAAATACTACACCTGAAATTTCAGTGTTCATGGTTTTAAGTAATTAAAATTTTTCGGGTTTAAGCAGCACGTACACCATGTATATAAACACGGCAATGGCCACAATGAATAATGCGATCATGGTGATTAAATTTTTTCGAAGTAATTAACTGATTTGAAGAAGATCCAGAAGATGGCTATGAAAGTCACCACGTAAATAACAATCTGTAAAACATCCATATTATTAGTTTTTGCAGAAGGCTTTACCAAGCGGATGCCAATAAATACCAAAGCATTACAAGCAACTGAATTACAGAAACTTAATAGATTTCTGTATATTTATGATACGCGAATAGCTTAAAAACGGGCTATCATTTTGATAGGTGATTATCAATGTGGGAGAAGGGAGAAAGCATGACGAAAACAAGGCGCAGACGACTCACCCCGACGATCCGCCAGCCGGCGGACGTCTGCCCCTCTCTCCGACTGCGTCGCATAGAGGAGTAAAAGCTTCTTGTTTTTTCAAACCCTCTTTGCGACGCAGTCGGAGAGAGGGTGGTTCCAGCGAAGCGTAGACCGGGTGAGTCGCAGCCAGCGTTCATGCGAATGTTTGCGTAAAACCAAACACTTTATGGATAGTTATAAAGCATCCGCCATAAAAACCCATGATATTAAAAAAGCGCTCCCAAACCTTTCGTTCGGGGGCGCTTTTGCCATTACCGGTTTTTTTATTTGTCAAAATCAAGCCCTGCCGTAAATCCAATTGCATAAGTCATGCAGTCGGCTTGTGACACATGGCTGTCATCGTCTTTATGATATTCCGTCCAGCTATTGGATGATGATGGAAAGCTTTGCTGCACAAGATTACCAGCATCACTGGCGTTTGCTACTGATACACCACCGCAGGCAATAGATATGCCATCGCCCAGTGTTGCGGTTTGGCTGCCATATTCAGATTCGGATTCGGGTGTACTAACCAAAGATGGCGTAATAGTAAGCGAAGCGTGGTTGCTTTTGATGCCAATTGCAGAAGCCGTAAGCACAACCCCGGATGCCGAATGCTCATAATCATGGTTGGTGGCAGTCCATGTATTATCACTTGACGGGTAGCTACCCAAAAGGTATTTAACCGTATTGCCAGTGGTAAAAGACTGAATACCGCCACCTGAAAGTAAGTAATCAGCATCTACACTACTTGAAGCGGCATCGCCGCCGGCATCCGGATTACTGCCCGATGCTATTTTTAATTGAACCTGTAGCAGACTATCTGTACTGTCAACGGTATAACTGGGGTCATATATGGCCATAGCAAAGGCAGTTATATATTCATTGGCAGTTGCAGGAACCTCAATATCATGCGATGCCGCCGTCCATCCATTGATATGGCCACGACTATCTGTTTGAGGGTAAGAGTTTACCAGGAAGCTGCTGTTGTTTTTTTCTACAAGCGCCCCTCCCCCAATAATCCGGAAGCGCGCATCGGTTGCTACTGCATTAACACTAACTACAGTGTATGGCTGCAAGGCTGCTTCTGCTGCAAATATGGTGGGGTTATTGATACTTTGCTTCAATATTACCAGGTTGATATATTGTTGCAAGGTTTTTTTTGCAGTATCATTTGCAGCCAGCTGCCATATCTCGGTAGAACTTGTTATACCATAAGAAGTATCGCTGGTACAGCTGTTGGCCCAGGCGGTAACTGTTTTCGGGTCTTTTGGGTCGATCTCGGCCGCAAGGCTGCTCTGCCCTCCGGAGGTATCAACAGTTTGCTCAAGACTGGAAGAAAAACTTTCCTGCGATAATTTTTGAGTTGCACTTGCAGCTGCGCTAATGCTGCCGGCACCTTCATAGGCTGCTGTTACCGCAAGCGACATGTCTTGTTTATTTTTGTAATTACTTGTTTGCGATTTTGATTTTAACTGAATGAAGCCACCCAGGTTTAAACCAAGCACAAGGTGTGTGCCGTAAGTGTTTACAAAAGCGCAGGCGGCTTTAAGTGTAGTAATGCTGTCAAGGCTTTCGCAAAATTCGGTTGTTAGACATGCTCTTATAGCATCGTTATCGCTTTGCCTTTTAAAAGTTACCGTACCGCAATTAATAACGGCATTAAAACTGCTACTGAAAGCTGTGGAAGCCTGGTAGGTTTCAGAACTGTAACTTGCTTTTACTGAACCGCTGTAAAATCCATAACTGCCCTCGATACCCACAGAGGCGGCGAACTCTGTATCAGAAGATTGAGAAGATTGAAATTCTTTGAAGGTAGATGAAAAGGTTTGCTTAACGGTTTGGGTGTTTACATCATCGTCAGTTAGTGGTGTTTTTAGATAACTGTTGAGCTGGCTCAGCAATAAATCGGGATTCTGAGCAATGATGGGATTAAAAACATTGAATGATTGCAGTACGAAATCCTGGGGTTTTGATTGTCCAATCTGCTCCCTGAGCATTTGTGTGTTTGATGTTGTCATAAGTTGTGATGGTTTATTTGGTTTAGATGATAACTATGCACAATATTACCCAAAGGGTTTACCAAAAGCGAATAAAATGACAGGGTAAAACTACCCTTTTTGCCAAGGGTTTTCCGGTCAATAATATTCGGTAACAGAGTTATCCATCAACCCACAAGTTAGCGCAGTTCTTGTGTAAAGGACAGAGTAGGGAGGACTTGTTATTCTCTTTCTTACTAAAAACATTCCCTTTCGCCGCTCCCACAAGGATCCACACAGCTCCCGCAAAGCGCCACCCTGTGGTCGCTTGCTGAGTATGTGCCGTGTTCCGATGACAATCGGCTACAATTTAATAACATGTACCAATAGCCTCTAAAAGTAAAAAATCCGGATCAAATAAACATCCGGGATTTCGTATATTCAACAACTTGCATGCGGGCACATAAGCCTGGAAGCGAACAGCTGGGGTGACTTCGGAAAGCACGAAATGCTGAACTTGGTAAAGATTAAAAATAATGAAGTTATCTGTAATTTATCTCGTAGTTTTTGTTGCATGTTTTAATATGGGGTGCATCCAATCAAGACAAAGCAAACAAGTGAAGGCAGTGATAACTACAACTTTTGTATTGAAGAATTTAAAACGCAACTTAGTAGATAGCTCTTCACTGATAAATATATCATTGTTACAAATATTTCCAACATACCATGAGTGTAACGGTGATCATAGATTCGTGAATCTTTATATCTGTAAAAACGATAATTCAAAGGATACTTTGTTGGTTTTTGAACCTTGTCAGCAGGTTCCTGACTATTTATCAAATAATTCAGCAGAAAAAAGGCCTTTATGTATAGCAACAGATGATATTCAAAAAAAATATCCAGATTCAGTTTTTGTGGATTTACCACATGGTACTAAAATACCACCAGGATATAAATTTGTTTTTGCAAAGATTTTGCCTTTAGAAGAATAGTTCGGACTCAGCCCGTCCTCCTGCAAAGTTCCACCCTTGTGGACTACGTGTTAAGTGTGCGCCATGCTCCGCTCCCGCAAGGGTCCACCCTTGTGGTTCGCATGCTGAGTATGCGCCGTGCCTCTCCACCCTGTATAGCCCGGAGATTGCTTCGCAATGACGTGGTGGAGATGAGTAACCCTTATGGTTAGTATATTAAGGCTTGTTATTCTCGTTTTACGAAAGCTCTCCCTTTCCCGTCAGCAGAACAGCTTCGGGCGAAAACGGGCAAAACAATGCGGGGATTGTGCGGCGGCAGGGCATAGGAAGTTTTTGCACGTGAGGAGGGTAAAGCGCGCCGGGGCAAAATAATTCCAGCCCAGGTTTTGCGCGTTTTGCAGGGCAGAGGCCTTGTGCGCAAAGAAGCATTTCTGCTGACAGCCATTTTGGTTACTTTTGGGGCTTCAAAAGTAACAGCCCTTCCCGCGGCGATTGAGCGGGCCAATGTTGTCAGTTACAACTTCACTTTAATTAGCCAAACAAACGTAAGCACAGTTAGCGACTGCTTCGTGCCTCGCAATGAAATGGTTTTACACAGAAAATTCATTGCCTCACTCCAACCCATATTCCCTTCACTTCTCATACAAATCAAAACCTAATAGTAAACTGAATATCGAGTTTTAATATTTTAGTATTTTTTTAATCTGATTTTCAAATTCAATTGAAGTCTCCATTGAATAAGGCAAGGTACCCGCAATAATCAAAAGGCCATCGTTAAATACTTCAGCTTTGTAATGATGCTCTTGTAATGATTTTACAAGTTCTTTTGGGTACCGTTTAAAAAAAACCTTACAAAGTTCAGTATCGTAATAACTTACAGGATATACCCTATTGATAACTTTCCCTCTATTTGCAAATCGTTTTTCCTCGTGATCTTTGAATATTAACTGCTGATCAAAAATATCTGCTGTATAAGCGTTAAAACCCTTTATAACTTCGGGAAAAACCTTTGTCAATAAGTGCTCGTAATCAACTCTTTTTGAGTTAAATTCGATATAAATCCGATCATCGTTTGTTTGTTCGTCTTGAAGATTGTTTCTAAACCTGTAAAACACCGACATCTTTATTCCATTTCCCAAAAATTTAGTTAAGGTAGATGTAGCCGTAAACTCCCCTTTAAATCCGGGAAATGGCACGTCAATATCCGGGTGTAGGCCCCACGGTAAACCGATTTCTTTTAATAATTTAATTAAGTTGTCGTGTTTGCTTTCTGCCGATTCCGATAATATAGGTCTGCTGTTAACTTCAAAAATGCATTTCATAAAATTCAATTAATCTTGCAATCTTAATTGAGACATGTTCCATTCCCCAATCATTCCAACCCGTATTCCTTCAACTTCCTATACAAAGTAGCCACCCCAATATTCAACAGATTAGCCGCTTCGGCACGGTTACCGTGCGTGTGGTTAAGTACCCGCTGTATGTGAAGTTTCTCTACAGACGAAAGATCAAACGCTGATATTGGACTACCCGCCTTTACCTGGTTTTGTTGAATTTCATAAGGAAGCAGGCTTTCATCAAGGGTATTGTTATCGGTAAGTATTACCGCCCTTTCAATTATATTTTTCAGCTCGCGGATGTTACCGGGCCAGTGGTAGGCTTCCAGTTTGCTTACAAACTCATCGCTTAACACGTTGATCTGCTTTTTTACTTTAAGGGCAAAGTACTGCATAAAGTATTCTGCCAGCAGCTTGATATCCTTTTTACGCTCGCGCAAGGGAGGTAATGTGATCTGGAAAACAGATAAACGGTAAAATAAATCCGACCGGAAATGGCCTTCAGCAATCTCAGTCTGCAGGTTACGATTGGTGGCTGCTAATATGCGTACGTTAACCTGTGTTGGTTTGGTATCACCTATTTTTAAAAACTGCTGCGATTCCAGCACCCGGAGCAGTTTGGCCTGCAGGTCGTGATCAAGCTCGCCTATCTCATCTAAAAATATGGTGCCGCCGTTGGCCTCTTCAAACAGACCTTTTTTATCTTTTAACGCCCCGGTAAATGAGCCGGCTTTATGGCCAAAAAGTTCACTTTCTAATAATTCTTTTGTAAAAGCACTACAATTTACCGCCACAAATGATTTTGTATTGCGGTTACTTGCCTGGTGAATGGCTTCGGCAAATATTTCTTTACCGGTACCAGTTTCACCTAATAACAGAACGGTAGTATCTGTTAATGCTACCTTTTGGGCTAATTTAATTACATCGCCAATAGCGGTGGATCTGCCTATCAGCCTGTCGAAACCAAATTTATCATTCAGCTTACTTTGCAGCTCTATAACTGTTTGCTGCAACAGGGCCTTATCCATGGCCTTGCTTACCAGCGGGATGATTTTTTCGTTATCATCACCTTTGGTTATGTAATCAAAAGCGCCCGCTTTGATGGCCTTAACGCCATCGTTAATAGTGCCATAAGCGGTAAGCACAATAATTTCTGTTGCGGGATATGTTTTTTTTATGGTTTCGGTAAGGGTAATGCCATCAATATCGGGCAGCTTAACATCGCTTAGTACAACGTGTATCAGTTCCTGTTGCAGTTTACGCAAACCTTCTTTACCAGTTGCCGCGGTAATTACCTCGTGTCCTTCCAATTGTAGAATGCGGGCCATGAGATTACGCAGCCGTTCTTCGTCGTCGATAATTAAAAGCTTACCTTTTTGCATCGAGGCAAATATGAGGATTTTGGTTGGAATTTGTCTGAACCGCGATTTTTACGATTAAAGGATTTTCAGGATGTCTGTCGCTCTGAAAAATCAAAATCAAAAAAATCTGATAAATCTGCTTAATCGGAGTTCAGATATTTTACCACCTTGCGCGGCGCGTTGCACGTATGAGTTGCCTGTGCCTCCTGGCCTCATAATAATCGCTGGTTACCAATATGGAATGAATAACTCCGGGGATCCAGAAAAATAACGTCAAAAATATATTGAGGATAAATGCCCCTATTCTGCCGGTGGTTAATATGGCCAGAGGTGGCATAAAAAAACATAAAAAGTATCTCATGGCTATGATTTTTAAACTAATTATTATTTAGACCATACCCATTACCTTTTGTTACGAAATTAATCTTTGAGGTTTAAGGGCAGTTGCTCGCCAAAAAAAAGAGCTTTAAGTTCGGTAGCATCATTAGGGTGCATTTTTCCGCCCAGTATTAAACGCAGCTGGCGGCGGCGCAGGGCACCTTCATATAATGCTATCTCATCATCCGTTTGGGGCAGTAATTCAGGCACCCGGGTTTTTTGTCCATCGCCATCCAATGCTACAAAGGTGTAATAAGCCTCGTTGCTTTTTACTTTGGTACCCGATGGGATATTTTGCGCCCATACATCCATCCTTACCTCAACCGAGGTGGTAAACGCCCGCGTAACCTTTGCTTCAATGCTAATTACATCGCCCAATTTTATAGGCGATTGAAATGATACATTATCCACAGAAGCTGTAACCACAATACGGTTGCTATGTTTTTGTGCCGATATAGCGGCGGCAATATCCATCCAGTGCAGCAGGCGCCCACCCATCAGGTTGTTTAATGTATTGGTATCGTTGGGCAATACCAGTTCATTCATGATGGTATATGATTCTTTGGGCGATTTTCCTGTCATATTGCAAATATAGCAAGAATCAGCAAGTTAGGGGAAGGGAAGAGTCAAGAATCAAGAGTTAAGAATTAAGACAGTGAGTTGGTTACCAAAACTTCCTGCTCGCGCTTTGTTTGAGTTATTTGCCTAAGTGTTCGGAAAACTTTTCAGTTCCCTCCCCACGGGCTACTGGGTGTATAAAAGTTTGTTAGCGTGGCTCTGATTTGGCTAAAGCCACCCATACTCTTTATTTATTCGTCCCATAAATGGGACGGCAATGAATTAAAGCGTTGTTTACCTTCAATTCTTCATTGCCGTTGGTTTCAACCAACGGATAAAAAGCATATACAAGCATGGCTTTAGCCTAAATAATCAGCATTTTACCACAAATGCTTGTTAATTTATTATATCAACCGATTCTAAAAGATGTGTACACACACTAGCTCCAAGTAGAGGATTTTATTAATCTATGAATTTAAACCCTTAAATTTAACCCGATGATATTCGATTTCAGGTTAAAGGTATTTTATACGGTTGCGCAACGGCTAAGCTTTACCAAGGCGGCTAATGAGTTGTTTATCACCCAACCGGCGGTTACCAAACATATTAAGGAACTGGAACAACAACTTAACGTACAGCTATTTAAACGTAATGGCAACAACATTGCCCTTACTACAGCAGGCAAGATACTGTTACAATATGCTGATAAGATCTTCCAGACCTATACCGCCCTTGAAACCGAACTGGCCCAATTAAATAACCTGGAAGCCGGCACACTGCATATTGGCGCAAGCACCACAGTAGCGCAAACAATTTTGCCCAAAATACTGGCCCTGTTTAAGAAAACATATCCCGAGGTTACCTTCAATTTTATCCAGGCTAATACTGATCATATCTCTCAAATGATCCTTGATGAAAAACTTGATATAGCAATTATCGAAGGTTCATCTCACTCGCCCCAACTCGCCTATTCGCCCTTTGCAAAGGACGAAATTGTGTTGGTGACCAAGGCAAACAATAAGTTATCAAAAAAAGCAGAGATCAGCCCGAAACAGCTATTGGATATCCCATTGGTGCTGCGCGAGGCCGGTTCGGGTACGCTTGATGTGATTTATGATGCACTGGCGGGTGTACAGATCAGCCCGAAAGATCTCAATATCGAGATTCAGCTGGAGAGCAGCATCGCCATAAAACAATACCTTTTATACTCAGATACAGCTACTTTTCTATCCATCCAATCGGTAGTGAGCGAATTAAAATATAATGAACTTTGTATTATTGACATTAAAGGACTGGAGATCTTCCGCACGTTTCAATTCATACAACTCCATGGTAAAAACAGCAAACTGATTGAGCTTTTTAAACGCTTTTGCCTTGCCAATTATAACTTAAAGTAATCAAGTATTACTTTATATCATTTGTTCCCCACCTTTTTTACCGACAGATTTGTGTACGATAAAACACAATCATGAGCGATAAAAGTACAATTACGAACGATATTAACACGGATATTTGCATTATTGGTGCAGGCCCGGTTGGTTTATTTGCAGTTTTTGAGGCAGGGCTTTTAAAAATGCGCTGCCACCTTATTGATGTGCTGCCCCAGGTTGGCGGCCAGCTTTCCGAGATCTATCCGCATAAACCCATCTATGATATTCCGGGATACCCAGAGGTTACCGCCCAGCAACTGGTGGATAAACTGATAGAACAGATTGCCCCCTTCCACCCTACTTTTAGTTTGGGCGAAAGGGTAGAAACTCTTACCCGCAATAACGATGGATCATACATTATCCAAACCAACGATAACACTACCGTACATTGCCAAGTGGTGGTAATTGCGGGGGGGCTTGGCTGCTTTGAACCGCGCAAACCAGAGATTGACCGCCTTACCGACTTTGAAGGCAGGGGCGTTGCCTATATGGTTAAAAACCCCGAACTGTTCCGTAACCGTAAAGTGGTTTTGGCCGGTGGCGGAGATTCTGCCTTAGACTGGGCCATTTTCCTGGCTAATGTTGCTGAAAGAGTTACACTGGTTCACCGGGGCGATACCTTCCGGGGAGTTCCAGACTCTGCCGAAAAGGTTTTTGAACTGGCTAAGGAAGGCAAGATAGACCTCATCCTCAAATCAAACGTGGTTGCCTTAACTGGCGAAGGCCATTTACAGGAGGTTACTTTGTTAGATAGACACAACGAGGTAAGTCACATTGCTGCCGATCACCTGATTCCGCTGTTTGGTCTCAGCCCAAAGCTTGGACCAATTGCCGACTGGGGTTTAAATATAGACCGATCTGCCATCGTGGTAAACACCGTTGACTACAGCACCAACGTTGAACGTATTTATGCCATAGGTGATATCAACACCTATCCGGGCAAATTAAAGCTGATCCTGTGCGGTTTTCATGAAGCCGCGCTGATGGCCCAAAGCGCTTTTAAATATGTTTATCCCGAACAAAAACTGAGTTTTAAATACACCACCGTTTACGGCGTAACCGCCTTTTAATCATGATCAATTTAATTATTGAAGACCGCGAGGGCATCCGCCAACCGGTTGAAATTCCCGAAGGTATAAACCTGAGCCTGATGGAGGTTTTAAAAGCATCCGAATATGATGTACTGGCTACCTGCGGCGGCATGGCCCTTTGTGCCACCTGCCATATACAAGTACTGGAAGGTCCCGAACAATATTTCCACGCTACCGACAATGAACTTGATATGCTGGATACCCTGCCTAATGCAGATGAACACAGTCGTTTAGCCTGCCAGATGCGGGTTACCGAAGAAATGGATGGTTTGGTGGTACGTTTAAAATAGTATCAAGTAGTTAGTATCAAGTATCAAGACAGAAAATCCACGTTATTAATACATTCCAATACAAACCTTATCTATGGATATAATCAAGGTGATCCAGGAAACCGCCACCTGGATAGAAAAAGTTAATAATGACTTTAACACCAACCTGTTCCGCACAGAGGAATTATCCCCTCATTACTATTACTACCAAATTCGGGATGCTGAAAAACCTGACGTTATCAACAAGATTGTATCAACACGATCTGCCTTGTTAAATGAATCTGGGGTAGATTTGATTCCCATTTCTGAGCTGCACCATTATGGCCGCATCATGATATTTGATCCGGATTCAACGGTAACCGACGGTGCGCCCGAAGCGGAAAGTGCTTGTTATATCGACATTGGTGATACCCCACCGTGGGATACCTGGCTGGCACTTGGCGCACAATTAAACCGTATGTGTTTTTATAACTCAGGTTACGATATTAACCCGGGCTTTTTGATAGCCTGGGTGCCCAAATCGCATTATTTTTATGCCAATGGTGCTGTGGAAGTAGCCTGCGTAGATAACTTTGCATGGGCCTCAAATGAATTTATAACAAACGAATATGATTCGGTAAAAGAATTATTCTGTAAGCCGGCGATCATAAAACCGGACTTTCCGCTTTTTTGCGACGAAAAAACGAACAGATTGCTTGGCACCGTGCTGCAAGATTTAGAGTATAACTCCAAATTGTACTATGCCGATGTTATTTCCCGGTACCGGGTTAAGAAATCATTTTGGAACAAGCTGGCAATATGGAAAACCAGAAAATAATATCGTAGCCTAATTTTTCCCAGCGCACGTCGAAGAATCCACAGTTACCTGGCCTGCCAGATGCGGGTTACGGAGGAAATGGGTGGATTGGTGGTACGTTTAAAATAGCATCAAGACAGCTTCGATGGAGTAAGGATGGGAAGATAAAGGAGCAAGGACGAGACTACCCTGGGAGCGCGATGCACTCCTATTGACGTATATACTCCACCGGGATCTCTTGTAAACTGGCAAATAAAAAAGCCGCCTCCAATTGATATAGGGGCGACTTTATGTTATGGTAACCAGGTAATTTATTAATGCCAGAACCTGCTGTTGGTATTATGTCTTCTAAACCTGTCAACAGCTGCTTTTTTGGTTAACAGTAGCTTGGTTGCTCCGGTTGGGTGCGCGGCTTGGTAAGCCAATACCGATTTAAATGCCATCACCATATCGTAATCCATGGCTACCTGGCCTTTATCAAAAGGCACATTGCCAGCCCTATCCTGGAACCATAAATTCCAGTCGGGGCTACCGGGTGTATAAACCTTCAAACTATCCGAGGTAGGGAACGGACCAGGCAACAGGAACGAGTTAAATGAATCCTGCGCCGGGCTATGGCAACTCATACATGATGACAGTGCAAGGTTGGTATACTTTTGGCCAGTGTTAATATTATAGGCCACCTGTGCAACGGCACCATCATTAGGGCCGCTCAACCGGCCGCCCCAGCCTAAGGTTTCTGTGCTATAAGCCGGTGCCTTAGGGTTAACTACGGTTTCGGATAGTTTAGGGTAAGGTGGCGTAAGCGGGCTATTTACACCCGGGTCATCGCCCCACATGGCACCCAGCGGTACCATTTTATCCCAGCCAGATCCAGGGGCATCCATATCATACACAAAGGTAGAGTAAACCCAACCTGTTTTGGGCGATGTTTTACTGTCCTTTACAATAACATCCATTTGAAAAAAGCTAACTTTTCTTACCTGGTAGCCTCTTTTAGGGTTTTCTTTGGTGGGTATGGTATCATAAACGCTAAAGGTTTGCGCGCCCTTCATTACCGGCCATTGCGGGTAGTTAACGTTAGAAAAAGCAAACTTTACAATAACACTGCCTTCTTTAAATTGAGCGGCATCATTGGCAAGGTTAACTTTTTGACCGGTTTTACCCCAAATTTGTCCCACCGTATAGGCCGCTACAGAATCATATAAAACCAGGGCATATCCGGCTTCGTCCTCCTTAAGGGTTTTAAACATATTGGCCGGGTTTCCGTTACCTAAGTAAGTGCCCAAAATAGCTTCCCGTTGTGAACCAACCCAAGGTTCATTAAACCAGCCATACTTTGCCGATGTCCAGTTTTTATTATCCTTAAAAAATGGCAATACATTAGGTGCCACATAGCTTTTCAATGAATCCATGTAAGCGATATAATTTTTATCGGATATGGGTTGCCCGTTCAATGCCTTTTGCCACGAAGGATCAACAACCGGTTTAAACGTTGTAGGATAATCATGACTAAGCGTAAAAAGTGAATCGCTGTATTGCTGTGGCGAGGGTACGGAGTCGCGGTGGTTTAAGAACGCGCCGCTTTGCTTGGTGGTATCTGTTAAAGCGGTTGTTGCTACACCGTCTTTAGATTTGTTGTTGCCTGCGCAACTGTAGCCAATAAAAGCTACTATAACCAGTAAAGTTAGCGTAGCAGAAAAAGTTAATGCTTTTTTCATGTGTGTTTAAAATTTAGGTAAAATGGTATTATTAAGTTCAGATGCGTGATAAATTCAGGGTTTGGTTTTAGTATCAGGCAGATGGTTTATAATTATAGATAAATGTATAGTTAAAAAAATAACCGTCCTATACATGAATGAAAAACAGGTATTTTTACCTGTATAACAGCAGTATAAACACCCCCGTAAAATACTTTTAATTAGCTTAATATTGAAGAGAATTTCCTTTTAGTTAATATACAATACCCCCTCGCCCAAATAACAAGGCTTTATGGCCTATGAACAAATTGTCGATCTTACCCCCACTGGAATTTGTAAAGGAAGAAAAATAGGGTCATATTTAAGCTAAAAGCCGAAGGCAAAAAGCATAAATCTAAAACACTGGCTATCAATACCATTTATTATCAAACTAAAAACATAAAATAACAAATGCTAAAAAAAGGCGAACACATTGAAGGCACCCCAACCGAACTACAGGTATTACTTGACCAGGAACCAGAGGCGATGGATTTTTTTGAAAGCCTGTCAAAATCATACAAACAAGGCTATTGCGATTGGGTAGGTTCGGCAAAGCAGGAAGATACCCGCAAAGTAAGGGCTGATAAAGCCATGATCATGCTGCGCAATAAGCAAAAAACGCTTAAAACATAGTCACAGATTTATCTAATCTTTGATGTGCTTAGCCAATTTCGTCCCCCCAGGGTCTCTCCAATGTTATTAAGTTAGGAGAGTGATGGGTTGCTCCAGAGGAGCAAAAGCTTTGTAGAAAAACATAAATAAATTGTCTTTTGCGTGCCAGAGGTACGCTACCTAAGGTTCCGTACCTCTGGCACGGAGCTTCATTTTTGCTTTTTTGCTACAAAGCTATTCCCCCCGCTGGGGAGAAACTCATTAACTTAATAGCATTGAGGCTCTCTCCAAAGGAGGACCCTGAGGCACCATGCAGATCAAATTTGCATAGTTTTGTACTTATCAAGCGCCCTCAGGCTCCCTTTACAAGGAGACCCTGAGGGGACGTTAAAGCATAGATTTAGTAGCTACGGTTTAGTATTTCCCCTATTTTTTCAACGATAATAAACCATCAATCAGTTCGCTGTTAAACTCGCCTATAGTGGTTGTATTTAGTAATTTGTGTATCCGGTCCCTGATATCTTTAAACTCGTTGTGCAAAGGGCAAGGGTTCACTTCAGAGCATTGTTTAAGGCCCAAACCACAGCCATAAAATAAACTGTCGCCATCAACCGCTTCTACAATATCACTTAAGGGCCTGCTTAACGATGGCGGCTCAATAAAAAACCCACCATGAGGACCTTTAACTGAACTAATGAGCCCCTTTCTGCTTAAATCCTGCAATATTTTAGCCAGGTATAACTCGGGCGAATCGATACCGGTGGCAATATCCTTAATGCCTACCCTGCCGCCGGCAACTGTTTTATGAGCTATATAAAATACAGCCCTTATCGCATACTCGCATGTTTTTGAAAAAATTGCCATCTGTAAAACAAAGATAACAAATTAATAAAAGATATTTTTGTCTTTTATTAATTAAACCGTAGATTTGTTCCGTTGAACAGCCGGATGTCTTAAACGTGTAATTCATATTAAGATAAAAGGATATTAATATATTATTATGACAAATGATCAAAAAGCACTCATTCTTGCCACAGTCCCAATTTTGAAAGAACATGGCGTATTGTTAACCACCCATTTTTATAGCAGGATGTTTAAACACAATCCCGAACTAAAAAACATGTTTAACATGGCAAACCAGCAAACAGGTAAGCAACAAACCGCCCTGGCCATGGCAGTACTTGCATATGCAGAAAACATTGCCGATCCATCTGTACTATTACCCGTGGTTGACAGGATTGGCCAAAAACATACCAGTTTAGATATTCGCCCCGAGCATTATGCCATAGTTGGTAACCACCTGCTGGCATCCATAGGCGAAGTTTTAGGCGATGCTGCTACACCTCAAATTTTAGACGCCTGGAAAACAGCTTATAACCAACTGGCCGCACTGATGAGTGGCCATGAAGCAACTCTATATATGGACCAGGTTTTAAAACCAAACGGGTGGACAGGCTGGCGCTTATTCAACGTGGGGCAGAAGACAATGGAATCGGCCGAAATATGTTCATTTTATTTATACCCCGCCGATGGTGGAAAAGTGCCTCATCACAAACCGGGGCAGTACATCAGTATCAAACTCTTTCTTCCGCAATTAAACATGGCCCAAATACGCCAATATAGCATCTCCAGCGCACCCAATGATGATTATTACCGCATCTCTGTTAAACGGGAAACAGGCGCAAGCGTTGATATTAACGGCATGATAAGTAACCAGCTGCATGACGCCATTACAGAAGGCAAACAGGTAGAGCTTACTTCGCCGGCAGGCAATTTTACACTGCCCGATAATTTAGATGTACCACTCATGTTTATTAGCGGCGGTGTTGGCATAACTCCTTTTATGAGCATGGTAGATCACTTAGCTCAAAAGGGTACCAAACAACCCATTACCTGGCTTCATGGTTGCCGCAATGAATCTGTACATGCCTTTAAACAAAATATTAATGAGCTGGCAACAAACCATGCCAACTTCAACCAGCATGTTTTTTACGATGTAACATCGCCACAAAACACCGCCGAAAACATATACGACGGGCATTTAAACATAAGCAAGATCGACGATTTGCAACACCATCCCAAAACCCGTTACTATATCTGCGGACCATCATTTTTTATTCAGAAACAATTTAATGACCTGAAAGAATCAGGGATAAATACCGATAATATCTTTTTTGAAGAATTTGGCCCGAATATTTTACAGCTAAATTAATCTTCATTTTATTGCTTGTAAAAACCGCCCCAAATTTAATTTGAGGCGGTTTTTATTTTTGTGGGTTATATGAAACTGTTTTAACTTTATTTATTGATGCCTAAGATAAGTTTGTCATCCTGAACGCAGTGAAGGATCTGTTATTCGCCATACTTCTTCGCCCTGTACAGTCTGCGATTAGATCCTTCACTGCGTCCAGAATGACAAAAAGTTTTTTAATACGTCATTGGGAGGTACCATCTAATATCTATTTTTAAACAATTCACAAGTTTACTATGCCACTAACCCCGTATATCTGTACCACCTGCGGCGTGCAATATGCCCCCACGACAACCCCACCATCGCAATGCAAAATTTGCGAAGATGACCGCCAGTATGTAAACCCTAAAGGCCAAAGCTGGACCACACTCGCCGATTTAAACCATCAGCATAAAAACATCATAGAGCAGGTGGCTCCAAATCTATACGCTATTTATACTGAACCTGCTTTTGGCATCAACCAACGAGCCCATTTGCTGATAACACCCGGCGGCAATATTTTATGGGATTGCATCAGCAATATTGATGAGGAAACCATAGCGGAGGTTAACAAACTGGGCGGCATCAAAGCTATCGCCCTATCGCACCCACATTATTTTTCGACCATAGCGGAGTGGAGCAAGTTTTTTGGCGATGCCGCGATATATGTGAACGCCCTGGATGAAGAATGGCTTGCCCGAAGGGACGCTCCTATCCACCTCTGGCAAGGGGACGAAATTACTTTATGGGATAACATCCAACTTATTTGCTGCGGCGGACATTTCCCCGGCGGAAGCGTTTTGTATAGTCCGCAAAATGATGGTTTATTATTAGTTGGGGATGTGATACAGGTAAGCCCTGATCTAAAAACAGTTTCGTTTATGTACAGCTATCCTAACCTTATTCCATTACCCAAAAAGGATATATTACAGATTCAAAAATCTATAAGCGGTAAAGAATACCAGGCCATGTATGGCGCTTTTGGGCGCTATATTTTAAAAGACGCGATGCGGGCTATGGCGTTTTCTGTAGAGCGGTATCTGAGGATATTTGAGTAGAATAACAGGCCATTAACTCCCGCGGGGTTAGCGCAGCGTAACCCGTGGGATGCATGTTGTAAGCTTTTAGCTTACCTGGTTCAGCTAAAAACTGAAACCATAGGAACCACGAGTTAAAACCTCGCGGTAGCAGAACAAACAACATTTTTACTTAACTCCCTCGCTTAACAACTCCTTCTTCATTTTTAAAATTAGCATTACTATAACTGATAGCGCGATAAGCACAAAGTAACTATAACCCAGATTGTGTTCATCTTTAGCAGGCAGCAGAGAAACAATGCCATAACTAAAAAACGATACAATAACATAATTAATGCCGCCCGAAAGTCCGCTTGCTATGCCTGCATTTTGAGGAAAACGACTTAAGCAATAGGTGAAAAAATTATTGAAGGTAAAGCCCGCGGCTATGTGGATAATAAACGCGAAAAATATCATGGAATATAAATTGGCGATATACCTCATGCTAATTATCATCACAATTACAAATATAACCTGCAGGCTAAGGTTAACTACCATACGGTTAAAAAACGGTTTGTTGATAGTCGCTTTACCAATAAGACCGCCTATTAGCCAGGCTATGCCCAGCACCAGTGAGCTGTAACCGGCAACTACAGGTGTTAAATGCAGGGTATGCTCAATAATAAAAGGCCCCGTCATGTTGTATATCATTACCATACAGTATGCAAGTCCCAACATAATAAGGCCCAGGGTAAAACTGGTGGTTTTTATCATGCTTACATAAATGCCGCCTATCTTTTTAATATGGAATGCCGAGAAATTTTTTAAAGTTTCTCCACTGAAAATCAACTCCAAAACCGCAAGCACAATAGCAAACAGGGCCAGGAAGTAGAAGTTTGATTTCCACCCGTAACCAGTTTGCAGGTATCCACCTAAAAAAGGCGCTACAATTGGCCCGGTAGACCATATGATAGAAAACAGGCTCAGGTAATGCTTCAGCTTTTCGCCCGAAAAAAGATCGATAAAATAAGCGCGTTTAGATACCACTATGCCCCCCACCGTAATGCCATGCAATATCCGCATGAGGTATATCACATAAATATTAGCTGAGTTGGCGATAACAATACTGGCCAAAGCAAAAACAGACAGGCATATCAGGCTGATATTGTACCGGCCAAAGCTATCAAGCACACTGCCGATGAATAGTTGGGTAACGCCATAGCTTATTAAAAATAACGATAGTGTGAGCTGTACCTGTATGCTGCTTACATGCATTTCGGCAGCCATGGTTGGTAACGATGGTATGTAAATATCCGTTGCGAAACCTGAAAGGGGTATTAGTGCAAAAGCCAATAAATTGGCAATGCCCTGGTGCCGCTCCTTAATGGGCTTTGGCACAGAAAGCGTTGAGAACATATCGGTTAAATTTGCTGACCGGACTAAAAACAGCTGTTTTATTGCTCTTTTTCCGGTCAATTATTAAACAAGTCGCAAAGATACCCGGTTTAGGGACGCGATTATAAACTTACCATTATTATGATCTTTTGAAGACAGTTGCAAATTCCCGTGTGAACTATATATATAACGTTGTCATTTCGAAACGAGGTACGAGTGAGAAATCTTATGCGATATGCAAAGTTTACTGTACAAGGTTTGATCTGGATGCTTGGAATAGCAAGTTGCCGAAGATTTCTTACTCGTACCTCGTTTCGAAATGACACCTGGTTTTTAGAATAAAAAAGATATGCGTCTCTAAAAAAATACCGCTATTCCAATTGCCTTATCAGCTCCCCCAAAACCTTAAAGCTCCGTTCCACCACGTCATTAAAAGTTAAACCAAAACTGATGCGGATAAAATTGGTAAACCTTGCATCGGTACTAAAAATTTGCCCTGGAGCAATGCTGATGTTTTGGGCTATGGCAAGCTGGTAAAGCTCAAAAGCATCAATATTTTTATCAAGCTCAACCCATAGGGCATAACCTCCCTGCGGACTGCTTATTTTGGTATTTGCCGGAAAATAGGTAACAATGGCTTGGGTATAACGCAAACTTTGGGTGTACAAAGCCTTACGCAGGTTGCGCATATGCAGGTCATACCTGCCGGTTTCAAAAAAATGGCCAATGGCTGCCTGCGTTGGCGTAGCCGAACTGATGGTATGCATCATTTTGATATTGATAACCTGGTCTTTAAACCTGCCCGGTATGCACCAACCTACCCGGTAACCCGGCGCAATTGATTTAGAAACTGATGAGCATAATAATACCCAACCTTCGGTATCGTAGCTTTTACAGGTGCGCGGCCTGCTTTTACCAAAATATATCTCGCCATAAATATCATCTTCTATCAACGGGATGCGCCTTTTTGTTATCAGTTTAACTAATTGCTGCTTACTGTCATCGGGCATGCAACTACCTACCGGGTTACTAAAATTGGGTACAAACAGGCAGGCTTTAATATCCACTTTATCCATGGCCTCGGCCAGGTAATCAATATCAATTCCGGTATCGGGGTTAACCGGAATCTCCAGCACCTTCAAATCAAGGCTGAGCATGATATTAAAGATCCCAAAAAAGGTCGGGCTTTCAATAGCAACGGTATCGCCCGGTTTGGTAAGAGCCCGTAGGCAAAATATAAGGGCTTCCAGGCAGCCCTGAGTAGTTACCACATCATTGCCGGTAATATTACCGCCCCAGTTAAAAGCGTTTTTAGCAACCTGGTTACGCAAGCCAATATTCCCCTGCAGGTTTTCATAATTGATATTACCCGTAGGACTTTTGCGGATAGATTCCATCATGGATTTATTGAGCTTCGCCATCGGAATGAGGCTAAACGGTGGCGATGAGCGCGATAAACGCACAACACTTTCTTCGCTCATGTTTTGGTAAACCATGGCTATCATCTGGGTAACACTGGCCTGCTCTATCTTTTTTAAGGGGGGCCTAACTTCTGGCGCGTTGGTTGATCTTGCCGGCGAAAACTTTACATAATAGCCGGATTTTGGCCTGGCCTCTATCATACCCATGTTTTCCAGTTCAACATAAGCTTTGTATGATGTGCTGATGCTGATGCCCTGCTCCAGGCTTAATGCCCTTACGGATGGCAGCTTGTCGCCGGTTTTTAGCAGGTTTTGTTTAATCTGTTTTTCAATACGTGCGGCTATCTGCACATATAAAAAATCATCATTAACGGCTGCAGGCAATTTCTCCATTTTAAAAATCTGTTATGGTCAAAATTAATAAAACTGAATCTGTTTTACTATAGCCAGATGCTTTTACTTTGTAATGATCAAAACATATTAAAAAATGGAACTTCAATTAATTGATTATCAGCCATCGTATCAGCCCTACTTTGAAAAATTCAACAAAGCCTGGCTCGAAGAATTTTTTGTAGTAGAACCGCTGGACAAATGGGTTTTAGAAAACCCGGATGAGGCCATGCTAAAACAAGGAGGCAAAATTTATTTTGCAGCGTCGGGCACTACCATTGTAGGTACAGTAGGTCTCCGTTTTATTGAGGATGGTGTTTATGAGCTTACCAAAATGGCTGTTGATAAAACTTATCACGGTGGCGGCGCTGGTCAGTTTTTATGCCAGGCTGGTATTGATAAAGCCCGGGAAATGGGAGTGCAAAAGCTGATACTGTTTTCAAACCGGGTGTTAAAAAACGCCATACACATTTATCACAAACTGGGCTTTACAGAAATACCGGTAACACCCGGCACCTATGGCCGAGCGGACATTATGATGGAGATTAATTTTCAACAATAACAAATCCACCAATAAACTAAAATTCCGTCCCATCAGGGTCTCTCCAACGGAGGACCCTGAGGCACCATGCAGGTCGAATGTACATAAATTATACATACCAAGCGGCCTCAGGGTCCCTTTTCAAGGAGACCCTGAGGGGATATTAAATATGTGTTGAAAAACAGAATATCACTCACCAATAAAATTAAAACACCATGGAAATTACCCCATTAAGCGAACAGGAAATACAGCAACTAAGAACCGAAACCAGGGGAACAGCCCAAAAAATCCATTTTAACAATGCGGGTGCGTCCTTACCTCCTGATGTGGTGGTTGAAACCGTTGTTAATTACCTGCATGAGGAAGCAATTAATGGCGGCTACGAAACCGAATATAAATACGATGACCTATTAAATAATACCTATGAGTTGGTAGCCCGGTTGATTAATGCCGGCAAGGACGAAATCGCCCTTGTTGAAAATGCCAGTACGGCATGGGGAATTGCTTTTAACGGGATAGACTTTAAACCCGGCGATGAGATCATTACCTGCGAAATGGAATATGTAACCAACCTGATCGGTTTTTTAAATGTTCAAAAAACGCGCGGTGTAACTCTTAAAATAATCCCGAATGATGATCGGGGTAATTTTTCTTTACCAGCGTTGGAAGCCGCTATATCGCCCAACACAAAATTGATTGCCATGACGCATATTTCTTCAACCGCGGGCGGAATGATCCCCATTGTGGAGATTGGTAAAGTTGCCCGCAAACACCACATTTTATACCTGGTTGATGCCTGCCAAAGTGCCGGGCAAATACCGGTAGATGTAAAAGAGATTGGCTGCGATATGTTATCGGTAACCGGGCGCAAATACCTGCGGGCGCCACGGGGAACGGGCTTTTTATTTGTGCGCAAAGAGGTGCAGGATAAACTGCAACTCCTGTTTATGGATGGTTTTAGCGCGCCTTCGGTAAGCCTTGATAATTTCAAGCCGAGAAATGATGCACGCCGGTTTGAACTGTATGAAAAAAATCGCGCTATTACCCTGGGCCTTGGTAAGGCCGTTGAATATGCCTTAAATATCGGGGTCGACAGGATCTGGCAGCGGGTACAATACCTGGCTAACTTAATGCGGCAGCAACTGGAAGCTATTGATGGGGTAACCGTTCATGATTTTGGCGAACAGCAATGTGGTATTGTAACCTTTTCTGTAAACGGCATGGATAGCGCCTCAGTAAAAAACAAACTGGCCCAAAACCACATCAACGTATCTGTAGGTAAAGCTATATCAACGCTTATTTATATGGATAAAAACCACCTCACCAGCAATGTACGCGCATCGGTACATTATTATAATACCGAAGCAGAGATAAAGGTGATGTGTAATACACTTAAGGCATTGCATGTCAGCATAGTTTAATATTTATATCACACTACATTAAAGGCATCTTAACATCAGGTTTAAATAACTATTTTTGAAGCCCGATGTTAAGAAGTCTTTTTAGTTTTTGCCGGTTCTTTTTCTTTTGGATGATATTATCCATACTAACCCGCGTAGTATTTGAAATATATTTCCATAACAAGCTAAGCGGCACCGGTTTTTACGAAATCTGGCAAACATTTTTATATGGCATCCGTATGGATGCTTCTGTTGCGGCTTATATCTGTGTAATCCCCCTGCTTGTTTTTAGCGCCAATTGGTTCACAAAATATAACATCAAAACTATATGGTTAAGGTTTTATGTTTACCTGTGTGTGTTTATCATCTCATTCATTACGGTTGTTAACCTCAATATATTCCGCGAGTGGGGTACAAAAGTAAACTTCAGGGCGTTTGACGTTTTTCTAAATGCCCCATCCGAGGCTTTTGCGGCAGCCAGCTCTTCGCCCATTTTCCTGAGTTTTATTGTCATGGTTGTGCTGTTTGTTACCGGCGTTTTGCTATCAAAATATATCATCGACTTTAAATTTACCAAGCCCAAAGCCCTATTCGCAATTAAACCCTTTATCGTAGTATTACTGCTGGGCTTAAACCTGCTGGTTATTCGCGGCGGCTTACAGCTGGCGCCAATAAGCCAGAGCAATGCCTATTTTTCTGCAAGGCCCATCCTTAACCAATGTGCCCTGAATACCGAATGGAACCTGATTCAAAATGTGGTGGAGAACGTGCAGTCGCCGGGTAATCCATACCTGTTTATGCCTGCACAAAAAGCCTCGGCTTTGGTTGATAGTATGTACTCTGTAAAAAAGGACAGCACTATACATATCCTTACCACCAACCGCCCTAACGTGGTGATCTTTCAGTTAGAAAGCTTTACAGCCGATTTGATAGCATCATTGGGCGGAGAAAAGGGGGATACGCCAAATTTTGAAGATTTTATAAAGCAGGGCGTTTTATTTGATAGTATTTATGCCGCCAGCGATAGAACCGATAAAGGGATCATCGCTATTTTAAGCGCATTTCCATCGCAGGCTACAAGAACCATCATTATTGATAACGAGAAACAGGAACGCCTGCCCACCCTAAGCAATATTTTTGCCGATCAGGGCTATAATACCTCCTACTTTTATGGCGGCGAAAGCGAGTTCATGAATTTTAAGGCCTATTTATTAAGCCATAAATTTGCCCACCTGGTTGAAAAGAAAAACTTTGAGGATAAAGAAATGAATTCCAAATGGGGCGCTCATGATGATATTTTATTCAAAAGAAATATCAATTACCTAAATCAACAGCAACAGCCATTTTTTAGCTATGTGCAAACATTAAGTAATCATGAGCCATTTGAGTTGCCGGTGCCGCCTCATTTTCCGGGCGATGACATGAGCAATAAATTCAGGAGCACGGCTTACTACACCGATGCCAGCCTGAAACAGTATATTGACGAAGCTAAAAAACACAGCTGGTACAAAAACACTGTTTTTATTTTGGTGGCAGATCATGGGCACAGGCTGCCCCTAAACATATCCGAACCTTATGAACCCAGGAAATATCATATCCCCCTATTGTTTTTCGGTGATGCCATAAAACCAGAATACAGGGGCATGAAAATTAATAAATTGGGTAACCAAACAGATATAGCCGCCACCCTGCTGGCGCAAATGAACCTGCCAAATCAACAATTTAAATGGTCAAAAAACTTATTGAATCCATATACCCAGGATTTCGCGTTTTTTGATTGGGATAATGGCATGGGCTTTATGCTGCCTAAGCAAGCGGTTACGTTTGATAATGCCGGCAACACGGTAAGCTTTGTTCAAAATAAAAACATGCCACAAAGCTATACAGATAAAACTTTGCTTTATGGAAAAGCTTTTATGCAGCAGGTGTTTACACAATACCTTGCATATTAAGCTAAAAGGCAGGGCTTATTAATAACCTTAATATAAAAGCTCCGGCTTAAATCTCGTTTTATTCACACACCAATCAAGGTCGGTATTTGAGAAATTATTTTTTCTATCCAATGCTGAAGACTATTCATTTTACGCCAAAATACCTTTACATACTTTTAATAAGATGCCTGGGCATTAGGTTGTATTTCCGTATGCCTTATCTGTCCGCCTAAATAACCAGTTCGGGCAATAAGTCCAAAACCTACTACTGAAATAAATAATGCAACCAGTGCAACCGGTCTTATCAGCGATGATTTTTTCAGGGTTATCAAAAGCCCAATCACAGAGATTGCGCCTAATATGATCAATGCGATCAAAGATATAACAGCAGAATCTTCATGCTGGTCAATCATACTTTTTGCTATACCCGGAATGTTTTCCACACCATCTTCTGCTCCTTCACCTGTAGCGTAAGCAATTACTGCACCTATTGCAGAAACAATTAAAACGTTGTATGCAGCGATCAAAACTTGATGGCTTTTAGTCCAAATTCCATGGATTAAAACCAACCCACCTAATATAGAGCCGATAATGGGCAGGTGAGTTATCAGTAAATGGATGTGAGTTTGATTCATGATTGCTCTTTCTTTAAATAAAGGTTGCCAGAAAAACCCTTAATAAAAATGAGCGGTATCATTCGTAAACGTGATCTATATCTGTAACCCCGTATATACGGGCAGTATAAACCTTTGAATTAATTGTTTGATAATTAGTAAATTTAATTAAATATCACACGTAATCATGACCATCGTCATTATTACACCCGTTTAAAAACGCCAATTTTACAACTCAACGCTTTACCATGAAAACAGTTTTGATGCTGACCGATTTTTCTGCAAACGCAAGCCATGCAGCCAAATCCTCTTTAATGCTTGTAGAAAAGCTTCATGCCGATATTTTCCTGTACAACGCCTATGATGATCTGCCGATGATACCTGCTTATACCGGCGGCCCCTGGGTGGTTGATGAGTTTTCTTTTCGTAAAAATGAAAGCATAGTCGGGCTAACTCAGCTATCGATACAAATAAAGCATCTCATTACTAGTTTTTGTACAGATGACTATAAACCCAAAATCGATTATCAATCAGAAGACGGATCGCTCGGCAATAATATACCTTCTATTATCCAGGAGAAAGATGTAGCCCTCATTATAATGGGTACCAGTACCAACAGCACTTTGAACCACTTTTTTTTCGGAAGCGATACCTTAAGCGTTATTGAACATTCATCCTGCCCGGTTTTGGTAATACCGCCAAAATCAGAGATGAAAAAAATCAAAAAAGTTACTTTGGCCACGGCATTTGAACTATCCGATATCAACGCTATTACCTACCTGGTTGGGCTTGGCAAAACCCTTTGTTTTGAATTGGAAATTGTACATGTATCGCTTTTAGAAGAAAGTGAAAATCCAGCTAAAGAAAAAGCAATTTACAGCCATGTTGATGCCATCAAACAAACAAATGTAACTTACCAGCAAATAAGAGGTAAAGATGTAATTAACAGGTTAAACAGATTATGTAAAGACAACGAATCAGATATGCTGGTGCTGGTTCATTACCGGCATGGCTTCTTTTCAAATATCTTCAATAAATCCACAACCGAAAAAGCGCTTGTAAATCATCATATCCCTTTAATGATCATTCCATCTGTTATGGCATGAGCCGGATGAGAAAGATTGTGTCTTAATAATAATCGCCAAATATCTTTCGGTTTGGCAAATCCTGCTTATTCCATATCCAACTAATACAAGTTCATTTCTATTAGCTATAAATTTTATATGTTAGCAAAAAAATTAACATTATACATCATATTTGGTATGATGAATTAATCTGACCACCTCAAAAGTTCATAAAATATTTATCTTTACTGTGTAACTTTTTATTATGGGCTTTAAGTTTCCAGTTGGTGTTTTATATTTTTTGGCTCCCCCGCTGTATATGAAAAAAATTAAGGCATCATGATCCCGGACGATTTATACATCGCAAATGATGCCGAACTTTTATTGCAGCTTAGCAATGGCAGTAAACCTGCTTTTGATATTTTGTATAACAAATACTGGAAACAGGTTTACAATACAGCTTACAAAAGGTTGAATGATGCCGAACGCGCCCAGGATATAGCCCAGGATGTTTTTGTACAACTATGGATACGAGGCACCAAAGCACCCATTGAAAATTTGCCTGCCTATTTATTGGTTGCTGCCCGCAACGGTGTTTTCAAGTTTCTGGAAAAGGAAGCAAAGTATACCGCGCTGCCTGATGGCGCCGAAGAACTAAGAGGATCACCTCATGGCGCCGATGCCAACATGCTTCATAATGAATTTTTAAAAGCCTTTAACGAATTAATAAACACATTGCCCCCGCAGCAGCGCATTATCTTCAATTTACGCTTTAATGAAGGCTTAACCAGCCAGCAAATTGCCGATCAGTTACAAATTTCTCCAAAAACGGTACGCAATCAGATGGGCAAGGTACTTGTAACACTAAGAAAATCGCTTTTCCTGATCCACCTACTGTTTTATTTCTATCAAAATGGCTAATCAGGCTTAATGTAGTCTAAAAGCACGCCACATAAATGCTTTATTTATAATAACAGCGTTTTTTTTATTGCTTAATTCACACCATTTACTTGCATTAAATGTATTTTTATTAAAAAAGATAAAATATTTTTAAATGATGTGGGCTATTTTAAATTTCCCGACTCATGTTTATATAAAGAATGCAGATGGACGAAGCAAATAAGCAATACTTTTTTGAAATTTTAACAAAATACCGCCTTGGTGAAGCAACCAGGGAAGAAATTAAGTTCCTGGAATCATATTATGATCTGTTTGAGGTTAGTGATGACCTTATTACTGATGAAAATGAGTTGGAGTATGTTTTTTTAAAAAGAGCTATTAAAAAAACAATCGATGACCGGATTAAGCAACACGAAAAAAAAACCTTTTCTATTGGGTTAAAGCCTATTTATATAAAATACGCTATAGCGGCTTCTGTTCTTTTCTTTCTCTCTATTACTACTTATATCTTTGTTTCTAACAACCATAAGCCCAACCTTATAAATAACGCCTATAAGGGTATAGTTCCCGGCGGTAATAAGGCCATGCTTACACTTGCCAACGGAACAAAAATTACGCTTGATGATGCCACCAAAGGCGAAATAGCCAAACAAGCCGGCGCAAGTATCACCAAAACAGCTGACGGGCAAATAGTTTACAAGGCCGAAGCCAGCACAAACGATGCCGGTCAAAACACTGTAGCTACTCCCAGGGGAGGCCAGTACAAAATAACCCTGCCCGATGGTACCAACGTATGGCTCAATGCTGCTTCATCATTAACTTATCCAACCACATTTAAAGGAACCGAGCGATTAGTTACCCTTAACGGCGAAGCCTATTTTGAGGTAACAAAAAACAAACAGATGCCTTTTAGGGTAAAGTCGGCCATCCAAACTATTGAGGTATTGGGCACGCACTTCAACATTAATGCTTATGCCGATGAAAATGCCATTAAAACAACCTTATTAGAAGGTTCTGTTAAAGTTAGTTCGGCGTCAAATTCCAGTTTAATTGTTCCCGGCGAACAAGCTATTGTGAGCTGGGCCGGCAACGGCTCCGTTGCCAGGCTCAAGGTTAACCTTGATAAGGAAACCGCGTGGAAAAACGGCATATTCTCTTTTGAAAACGACGATCTGAAAAGCGTAATGCGCCAAATTTGCCGCTGGTATAATATTGATGTTGTTTATGAAGGCAATTTACCCCCCGAAAAATACTTTGGAGAAATATCAAGGAATAGCAGCCTTACCGAAGTCTTCAGAATACTTGAGCTCAACAACTTAAAATTCAACGTTGAAGGCAAAACAGTAAAAGTATCCTACGATAAATAAAAACATTTCCCTAAACCTTACACAATCTTAACGATTAACTAACTGATTTTTAAACTGATAAAACGATTTACATGATTAGATAACTACAATAAGCTCCCCATCATTAAAGACAAAAAAGGCCGGAAGCCTCTCACCGCTTCCGACCAAAAAAAGGTCAGGCAGCATCGATGTTACTCCGCGCTGCATTTTATTAACCCATTCCTATTCAAAAGTATGAAATTAACTTTTCTTTACGATCCCTTATGCACTATAGGGCCGGTAAAGTACAAACTCTTTTTAGTGATGAAACTCACTACTATTTTATTATTGGTTGGCGCTATGCACTTATCTGCAGCAAGTTACTCGCAAAATGTAACTATATCCAGAAAAAATGCAACCCTCGAAACCCTTTTTAAGGATATTAAACAACAAACCGGTTATTTGTTTTTTTATAACGGGCAAGTAAATATCACCGGTAAAACTAAAGATGTTGACCTTAAAGATGTTTCACTTGCTGATGCATTAAACACTTGTTTAACAAACTACAACCTTACCTATACCATTGTTAATAAAACAATTGTAATAAGGAACAAGGTACCCGAGGAGGAGCCGGTAAAGCCTGTAGCAAAAAAAATAGAAGTAAGCGGCGTCGTTCTCGACTCGGCAAATAAAGCACCTTTACCGGGTGTAAGTATCGCTCTCAAAAAAAGCAGGGCGTTCTTGGGTCAAACAAACGGCAACGGCGAATTTAAGGTAACCGCTGATGAAGGCGACATTTTAATACTTAGCTATATTGGCTATAATGCAAAAGAAATTAAAGCGGCCGAAGGAAAACCAATTGTAATAAAACTGGGTCAAAAAGTTAGTTCTATCAATGATGTGGTGGTTACTGGCTATCAAATTATTAAAAAGGACAATTATACGGGTAGCGCGATAGTAGTTAAAGGAGAGGATCTGAAGCGGCTAAACCCTAATAATATTATGGAAAGTTTGGCATCGTTTGATCCTTCTTTCAGGATAGATCAAAATAACATTTTAGGTTCAGACCCTAATGCCCTGCCTAAAATAAACGTAAGGGGTTCTACCACACTTCCTTCATTAAGCAAAAATCTTATTGATCGTAATAATCTTTCCAGTACCTATAACCTGCCTGCGTTTATTTTAGATGGCTTTGAGGTTTCACTTCAAAAAGTTACCGATCTTGATATAAACCGGATAGCGAGTATTACTATTTTAAAGGATGCTGCGGCTACAGCAGTTTACGGTTCAAGAGCAGCAAATGGGGTAATTGTAATTACTACCAAGGCTCCCATCCCGGGCAAACTACAACTATCATACAATTATGAGTTGAATGTTACCGCGCCTGATCTTTCTGATTATCATGTTTTAAATGCAGCGCAGAAACTGCAATATGAAAGTTTGGCTGGTTTATATTCGGCGGCAAACAATACTGCTGAAAGCCAGGATGCCCTTGACCAGCAATATAGCGGCAAACTAAAAAACATAGTAGGTGGTGTAAATACCTATTGGTTATCGCAGCCATTAAGAAATACCTATGGCCAAAAGCATTCGCTTTACGCCGAGGGTGGTGACTCATCTTTCCGTTATGGAATTGATCTGCGTTACCAAACAAATCCCGGCGTAATGAAAGCGTCCGGTCGTAACCGGTACAGTGGCGGTATGAACTTTGTTTATAACCCCACCCGTAATCTGTTGTTTAAAAATGAAGTTACCATTACCCAGGTTGATGGCGAAAATTCAAAATATGGCAGCTTTACCGATTATGTAAAAATGGAGCCCTATTACCCGATAAAAGATGCATCGGGTAATTTAATAAGGGAAATTGCAAACTGGAGAATTGATACCCATATCAATGATCCGATATACGGGCAATACAGAAACGAACCGGTTTACAATCCATTATATGAAGCCAGTTTAGGCAATTTCGATCGTAACTCTTACCTGGAAATCATTGATGCTTTTTCAATGGATTGGAAAATCACATCGGGTTTACGCCTGATTGGTTTAATAAGTGTAAACGATAGTAAAAGCACTGCCGATAGATTTGTTTCCCCCTTCAGCAATTCATTTTTTAACGGCCCTGCAGACCAAATACAAAACAGGGGAAGTTATGCTTACAGTGTTAACAATTCGCTCACCTTTGATGGTAACGTAAGGTTTGTATACAACAAACAACTTGGCGAGCATTCCATCAACGCCGTATTGGGTACCAATATAACGTCATCAAAAAATGATTTTAAAGCATTTGAAGCAAGGGGCTTTTCAAATGATAAATTTACCAACATTGGCTTTGCACGTACCTATACACCCGATGCTGCACCCGGCGGTGAAGTAACACGAAACAGGTTGGTAGGTTCATTATTTAATGCGAGTTACGCCTATAAAAACAAATACCTCATGGATGCTTCCTTCCGTTTGGATGGCTCGTCGGCATTCGGTTCAAACAGCCGTTTCGCACCTTTTTGGGCCGGCGGTATAGGATGGAATATGCACAAAGAGAGCTTTATGGAAAACTTCTCTGCAATTTCAAGATTTAAGCTAACCGCTACAGCAGGTCTTACAGGTTCGGTAGATTTCCCACCCTCGTTGGCAAAAACAACTTATAATTATCAAACATCCAATTGGTATTCAACAGGAGTTGGCGCTATTGTTAATAACTACGGCAACGAAAATTTAAAATGGCAAAAAACCACCAATTATGATATGGGCCTTGAATTAGGCTTGTTTCATGATCGGGTTATGATTACGCCGCGGTATTACTATAAGTTAACCAAGGGTTTGGTTACCGATGTTAATATAGCGCCATCTACCGGTTTTGCTACCTATAAAGAAAACCTTGGCGATATGTCAAACAAAGGCTATGAACTTTACTTAACTGTTAATGCCTATAAATCAAAAGACTGGAACGTTAATTTAACAGGAAATTTTGCACACAATAAAAACACAATAGTTAAAATTTCAAACTCGTTAAAATCATACAACTACAATGTTGATACAGTACAGTCAAATGTAAAAAACAACCTGCAAGGCACACCACTGCTTCGTTTTAAAGAAGGGCAATCACTAAACGCAATCTATGCCGTAAAATCATTAGGTATCGATCCGCAAAGCGGCAAAGAGATCTATGTAAAAAAAGATGGCTCACTTACTTATGTATACGATGTAAATGACACCCAGCCGGTTGGCGATGCCACGCCTAAGGCCGAAGGTTATTTTGGAGGCAATGTTACCTATAAGCAATTTTTGGTAAGTTTTAGCTTTCATTACAAGTTTGGCGGCGATATGTATAACCAAACCCTGATTGACAGGGTTGAAAATGCTGACCCACGCTTTAATGTGGATAGCCGCGCTCTTACTCAACGTTGGCAAAAACCCGGCGATATTGCTTTATATAAGAATATAACCGATCTGGGTACTTCATATGCCACCTCGCGGTTTGTGGAAAAGGATAACCTGATTGAACTGAAATCAATTTACCTATCCTATGATTTGAAAAAGAGTTTTGCTAAAAAATTAGGCCTGCAATCTTTAAGAGCAGCAGTGACAGCTAATGACATATTCAGATCAGCCAGTGTTCAGGTTGAAAGAGGTATTGATTATCCTTATGCCCGTAGTTTAACATGCTCTTTACAAGCCACATTTTAATTAATACCGACATGAAGAAATATATATACATAATTGCAGCATTGATGGCATTTTCATCATGCAAAAAATTTCTGGATGTAAAGCCAGAGTCGCAGATAGATAGGGACCAGTTGTTTACTACCGAACAAGGATTTAAAGAAGCACTGAACGGAGTTTATACCTATTGCTCATCACAATCGCTGTATGGCGGTAACCTTACATTCAGCAACCTGGATATCCTTGCTCAAAACTACCAGTTTAATGATGTCATTAACCAGGATATAGCCAATTTTGATTATTCGCAGATCTGGGTAACCAACAAAAACAACGAAATATGGGCCTCGGGATACCGCGCCATAGCCAATTGTAATTATATACTTGATGCTATTGACGCTAAGAAAAGTCTTTTTACCGATGATAATTACGCCATTATAAAAGGTGAGGCCTTAACTTTAAGGGCATACCTGCATTTTGATATGCTGCGTATGTTTGCCCCCTCTTTTAAAACTGGAGCAGGTGCAAAAGGCATACCTTATGTAACCTCTGTTAGCACCAAAAGCACTGCTTTTTCTACAGTGAGCGTCGCATTGGATAAAATCATTACAGATCTTAACTTGGCTAAAACATTACTTAAAAAAGACCCAATTGTTAACGGGGCATATATAGTGGGTTACCCAAGTGATCTTGTTAGTAACGAAACAACCAATGCCGATCTGTTTTTTCAAAACAGGCGCCAAAGAATGAATTACTATGCAGTTTGCGGAGAACTGGCCCGCGCCTATTTGTATAAGAACGACGTGATAAACAGCCTGGCAAACGCACAGGAAGTAATTGAGTCGCAAAAATTCCCTTTTACAAATCCGGATAACTTTATTGAAAATGACAATACCAAAAAGGACCGTATATTTTATAAGGAGCTGATATTTTGCTGGTATATTGATACCAAGGATATCAATTTACAATTACAAAGGCAGTTCTCAAATACCCCTCCCCAATATAGTGGCACCATTGATCAAATCAATGATATTTATGAAAAAGCACAAGCTGGTTCAGAAGATCTGCGGTTAAAACAATGGTTTGTATCCACGGCATCAACAACAGGAGGAGGAGATCGTGCTGTGTTGCAAAAATACATCAACAATGCATTGCCTTTAAAAAACCTGCATCCACTGGTTGCACCCGCATTGCGCCTCAGCGAAATGTATTATATAGCTGCCGAATCAATTTTTGATACCAATCCAACAAAAGCGCTTGACTACTTCAATACCATCAGGGCTAACCGCGGGATAGGTTCATACATGGTGACCACCGTACCGGATAAAAAGACGTTTATTGATTTATTGGTAAAAGAGGCCCGGAAGGAGTTTTATGGAGAAAGCCAGATGTTTTATATGTACAAACGGTTAAACCATGATGTTACCATTTCCTCAACCTTATCCGAACCGGCATCAAATCAAATATTCGTATTTCCGCTACCGGTTGACGAATTAGCTTATAGAACCAATTAACTGTAACGAAAATGAAAAGAATTATATTTTCCGTTTTTATTGTTTGTACAGCAATATTAGGATGCAAAAAAGACGCCATACTTACCTACAACTCCACAGATAACATTTATCTGAATTATAGTAGGCCCGATAAACCAAACGGCGATGCCATCGTTTTTTCTTTTGCTTTTACGCAGGGTGTTGAAAAAGACACCATTTGGTTGCCTGTAGCAATTTCGGGCAAAAAAGTAAATCACGATAGAAAATTTGCCATGAATGTGGTAGACGGAGGCACAACCGCCGTACGTACACTGCATTTTGAACCGTTGAAACCCTTTTATATTATGCCGGCAGATTCCGGCACCACCAAAGTACCGGTTATTATTAAAAATATTGATACAGGTTTAATCAGCAAATCAGTTGTTTTAACTGTTCGTGTTTCTGGTGGTACAGATTTTGGCAGCGGCCTGCCAGAAAATATCCGCACAAAAAGCATTATCTATTCAAACAGGCTTGAAGAACCGGACTGGTGGAAGTACTGGGGACAATTAGGTCCATACAACAGAACAAAACATCAGCTTTTTCTGATCTCATCAGGGTCCACATCGCTGGTAATACCCAACTCATCACCTAATTGGTATATGGAGATACCGAGAACGCTTTACTACATATCTAATGTGCATGAGTTTGTTACCTATCCGTTTGATTGGGTTAAAAGTCATCCCGAAAAAGGATATGTTTTAGTAAAAAGGACTGATAATAGCGGCGACTATGATTTTTACAATGTAAATGCCCCAACTAAAAAGTTCCTGCTCAAATATTTCCCGGCGGCAGATAAGTATGTTTTTATTGATGAAAACAAAAATCAGATCAACATATAGTCATTCTTAAAAAATAAGATCATGAAATTTAAAATATTCATTTTTATACTTTTTATCCTTGCTTCTTATGGATGTAAGAAGGACCTGGGTAACTACAACTACAACCCGCCATCTGAGCCTGTAGTTGTAAACTTTAAAGATAACACCTTTAATGCGCTGGTTGGTGATTCATTGATTCTGAGACCATATATTCAGATCGCCGGTGCTAACCCACTTAAAGATCTTTCTTATCAGTGGGATATCAGTGTTGAAGAAGACGCCCGCACCGACACATACACCGGCTATCCGCTTAAATTTATTTATAACCTTAGCCCAAAACTGCGTATCGCAAAATTAACCATCACCGATAACAGGAACGGCATAAAGTACTTTTACCCTTTTAAAATACAGGGAGGAACGCAGTTTTCTACGGGAACAACAGTATTAAGTGTTGATAATGGGGTAACTAAACTATCATTTGTTAAACCTGATGATAAAACAGTGCTTAGCAACCTGTACTTTAATTTAATGGGCGAGAATTTACCTGCTAATGCGGTGCAACTATTTGCCAAGCCACTGGCTTACCAGGCCGGTTCGGTAGAAGATTACTGGATTGTTTCACAGGATCCCATTAAAAACAGCGTTATTATCGACGGAAATACCATGCTCAAGAAAAGAGATTTTAAAGACCAGTTCTTTAATGCTCCCGCTAAAATTGTGCCCCAGTATTTTGAAGCTTCACAGGGCATTCCTACAGGTGTAATTAATAACAAATTATACCTCAGCATTACTTCTACGGCTCCTTTCGCTCCCGATTTTGGAAAATTTTCAAATCCTCAATCCGGCAGTTATACCTTATCAAAGTTTATAACCCGTACTTATAGCTACTTTTTTGGGTTCGATCCGCAAAAAAAGGCATTTATAACATTTGATTCGGGCGGTAACTATATGGGTGCCGATTATACGGTTACAGGAAACGCGTTTGATCCAAAAAACATAGGCACAAGCAACCTGGTATTTATGCAAACCGTACCCGGAATTTCTTACGCGTTTTTTAAACCCGAAGGAGGAGGAGATGTATTCGAGCTTTCGTTCAATGTTGATATGATGAATTATAACGCCAGGTCAATAAAACCTATCTACAAGCGGGTATTTAAAGGAGCATCGTTAGTGCAAACAGATACCCAATGGCAGCAATCGGCGGTTGATATTATCTATTTCACATCAAATGATAAAATATATCGCTATAACCCGGTTAATGAGGATTTGAGAACGCTTGATGCCAACTTTGGTGGTAAAAAGGTGAGTATGATTCAATTAAGCGCAGATGGTAATACATTAACGGCAGGTATTGATAGAAGCCTGATTACGCTTGATGTAAGCGTTGGCAAAAATGGGGTGGTAACTAAAACAATCACGGGTATCCCTGGCGCACCAATAGGTGTTGTTATAAGGAAATAAATTACAACCAACAGAAAATCATGAAATTAAGCAAAATTGCAATAATATCCTTAGGGGTAATTGGAACCCTATTCTCTATATCCTGCAGCAAAACCAAAACCGCTGAAGGGCCCAAAGCAGAAGCGGCCGGGGCACCGCCCAAAACATGGCAGGAGCATTGGTTTACTCATGACCTTATAGTATCCCGTGTTTTTTATGATGATAACCTGTCTCTCTATTATGATGAGGATGTGGATAAGTCAGTTATCTGGCCTCAAAAAACAATGTCGGATGTGTGGAGCTATGTTAAAAAAACATACGGAGCCTTCGGTGACTCATCACGGCTGTATGTAATTTTTCACCAGGGCAAATTAGGGGGCGGGCATCCGGCATCTTATTTTGATGAAAGCCATGATTACCGCAATACCATCGACTGTGGATTAGATAACTGGACATACCCAACCGGAGAACAAATTGGCGTGCCGATACATGAAACCGGGCATATTGTATGTGGCGCAAGTCATGGTGTTCAAGGTTCGCCATCAGATGTACTTTGGGGCGATAGTAAGTTCATGGAAATTTATAATTATGATGTGATGATGCACATTGGCAGGGAAGACGAAGCAGCAAGGATTTATGATCAGCTGCAGTCACAAACTGACATTTTCCCGCGTCCTGGATCAAAATGGTTTAAAAACTGGTTTTATCCTATCTATTCCCAATACGGGCATGCTGCGGTATTGAATAAATATTTTGAATTACTGGCTCAAAACTTTCCTAAGGTAAAAAACGCCCATGGCTACCAATACACCAGGGATTTAAACTATGGCGAATTTGTACACTTCTGGAGTGGTGCAGCCGGCGTTAATCTTAAAGACCAGGCCACCCTTGCGTTTGGCTGGCCCGATGACTGGGATAAACAGTTTAAACAAGCACAGATTGATTTTCCGAATGTGAAATACAAATAATTAAATCAGGTTTAGCAATTCATACTCAAACAATTGCTAAACCTACCTTATAAACTAAAATAAAATGAAATCAATAAAAAGCATAATTATAGTATCATGTTTATTCTGCATTGCCTTGTTGAGCGCATGCCATAAAATTACCGATACTACCCCCACAATTAAAGGTGGCGGCGCCCCCCCCTAAAACATGGCAGGAGCATTGGTTTGAGCATAACTCCTTACTAACAAGAGTTTTTTATAATGATGACCTTGCCCTTTACTATGATGATAAGGTAGATACAAAAGTTACCTGGCCCAATAAAGAGTTCACTAATGTTTGGCAATACGTAAAGAAAACCTATGGCGCTTTTGGCGATTCATCAAGATTATATGTGGTTTTGCACCAGGGCCTATATCCGGGCGAAGGGCACCCCGCATCTTATTTTGACGTGAGCCACGACTACCGGAACACACTTGATGTAGGAGCCGCAGACTGGACAAACATTAACGACAACCTGGGCGTACCCATCCATGAAATTGGCCACATTGTATGTGGTGCAAACAATGGAGTACAAGGCTCTCCGTCTGATGCCATTTGGGGCGATAGCAAGTTTATGGAGATCTTTATCTACGATGTACTGATGCATACCGGCCATACAGATGTGGCAGCAAATGTTTACCAGGAAATGAAAAATCAGGACCCTAACCTTCCTTTTCCGGGCAAAATATATCCAAATGTACGTTGGTTTGAAAACTGGTTTTATCCTATCTACAGCAAATACGGGCAGGCCGAAGTGTTAAGCAGGTATTTTGCTTTATTATCAAAAAACTTCCCCCAAACAAAAAACGCACTCGGCCATCAATACACCAGGGATTTAAAATTTGGTGAATTCATCCACTTTTGGAGCGGTGCTGCCGGCGTTAACCTAAAGGCCCAGGCTACCATTGCCTTTGGCTGGTCGATGGAGCGTGAGCAAGAGTTGAAAAATGCCCAGGAAGACTTCCCGAACGTAAAATACAACTACTAAATTTTAACCTTAACAATCAGGAAACCCTCGCCTTTTGATGGCCTGCATAGTTTAAGCAGGCCCCAAAATATTTTCTAAAATTAAAATACAATTAAACCGGGCTAAATCAACAGTCCCCTACTCATTATATTAAACCGACTATCAGATATGAAACTTAAATTATTAGCATTAGCCATACTTGCCCCGGCAATTGCCTTGGCACAAACGCCAAACTTTAGCCTTACGGGCAAAATAGGCACCCTTAATAAACCGGCCAAGGTTTATTTTGATTATATGGATAATGGCGTAAGTCATGAAGATTCGGCAGTGGTTGTTAACGGCACGTTTAAGTTCTCAGGAACCATTTCTGGTAACGTTACTACCCGCATAGCGCTTGATCATACCGGCGAAGGTAAACCGCACGCTATTTATGCACCTAACAGTGATGCCATCTATATTTATTTTGGTAAAGAAAAAGTTCAGATCACTTCCAACGATTCGTTAAACAACGCCAAAATTACCGGCTCCAAAGTATATGATGAGTTCCAGGCCTATAACAAACAAATTGGTGGCACTATCATGGACCTTACGAAAGCCGTGAATTCCGATTTTGCAAAAGGAACCCCAGAACAGCAAAAAGATACCGCTTATATAAAAGCAGTTGATACCCGCTACCGTAAAAACATAGCCGACAGGAGCGAAAAGCAATTCCTGTTTGCAAAAAACAATCCTAACTCTTATTTCGGCCTGATAGCCTTATCAGAAGCCGCCGGTACAAGAGTTGATGCCGCTAAAATTGAACCTGTATTTAACGCCCTTAATGCCCGCCTGCGCAATAGCGATATGGGTAAAGAACTGGCCGAACGCATTGCATCCGGAAGCCTGACAGCAATTGGAACAGCGGCGCCGGCATTTACCCAGAACGATGTAAACGGAAAACCCGTTTCACTGGCCGATTTAAAAGGCAAAATTGTATTGGTTGAGTTTTGGGCAAGCTGGTGCGCGCCTTGCCGCGCCGGTAACCCTAACCTGGTAAAACAATATCAGCTTTACAAAGACAAAGGCTTTGAAATACTTTCTGTATCGCTTGATAATGTTAAAGATAAATGGGTAGCGGCTATAGAAAAAGATGGTTTGCCATGGCTTCATGTATCTGACTTAAAAGGTTGGAATAACGCTGTAGGCAGGCTATACGGCGTAAGGGCTGTACCTCAAAGCTTTTTGATTGGCCGTGATGGAAAGATCATCGGTAATACTTTAAGGGATGAAACCCTTAACAAAAAGCTGGAAGAATTGATGAAAAACTAAAATCGTCTGTAATGAAAAAAATAACCGCACTTTTATTACTGTTCGTTGCCACCCACACGTTCGCCTTTAGTAAGGCGAGCGTGGTTGCTGCGAATAAAATTCCGCTGAAGGTATTGTATGTTGGGTACAACCCAGAAAAACCAATGCCTGCCAATGTGGTGTACTACAGCACAACTTTACCCGCCATTGAAAGGGCCTATAAAACCCGTATGGCTGATTTTAAAGCCTTTTTGGAAGCCCGGTTTACAAAGGTTGATCTGATTGATGTAAGGGATTACAACCCGGCCATGTCTGACAAGGTGGACGTAACCATCATGGATGCGGGACCAGTAAAGTTGCCTGCAGATTTTAGTCGCCCGATGATTTTGATGCATGCTATGGCGCCAAATGTTGGCCTGCCTATCGGATTAAAATTCGATTGGTATTGCCAGTGCCTGGAAGATGACGCCTTGAATATCAATGTGAAGCATGAAATATTTAACTCGCCAAAAAAAGTGAATCTAACCCTGGTTAACAGACCAACGCCGGGTTCATTTTTTAATGGTTTCCAGGGGGCTAAAACACCCAGGCAAATGCCCATGTGGAAGGTGATCAAAGCTGAACCCTCAACAAAAGAACAATACATTATAGGGATGGTAGCGCACGGCGAAGGTTTTAATGACTCGCCAGACGCCGAAGCTATTTCTGGTGGGGTATGCCTTAAAAATGCCGAGGCTGTGGCTTTAGGCAGGCAGGGTAACTACTTCATGTGGGGCTTTTCGGCTTCGCCGGATCATATGACGGATGAAGCGAAGGATGTATTTGTAAACACTGTTTGCTACATCAAAAAATACGACCACATGCTGCCCATCATGAAAAAGGTACAGATATCCACCCGCGATTGGATTGATGAAACCATTTATCGTACAGATAAAGCACTTTACGAAAAAGCCATCGTTTCCAGGCGCGAAGGGAATGCCCGCCTGCTAAAAATGCAACAGGATTTAAAAGACCGCAAAGCCAAAGGTGAAGATATTGGCCACGGCAATGAGATGTTTTTGAAAATGCCTGTTACCAATGAGGTGGAAAGCTTTGAGAGTTATCTGCAATTTTGGGGAGGGAAGGATATGTTTGCCAAATTTGGTACCGACACCAAAGCTCATCACAAGTATTACAGGGATAATTATGAGTATTACTACCCGGTAGATGGGTACTCGCTGCAGGTTGATACCGATGCGCAAAAGCTGGGCATATCAAACCGCAAAGTAGCAATACTGGAAAAATGCATCCAACTGTTGGAGAAAAATGAGAATACCGAAGTGGCGCAAAGGCTATTGGAACGCTACACTACAGAAAAATTTACCACAGCTGCCGAATGGCGCAACTGGCTTATCAAAAATAAGGCTAACTTGTTTTATACAGAGGCAGGCGGCTTTAAGTTTATGGTAAATACCTATCAAAATAAAACAGCGGCCATTAAGCCAGCAGTAGCCAAATCCAATAATGTGGCCAATGCAGAAGTACCAACACTTGCCGATCCTGTTATTGTAACAGCCAAACTGACTAATGAAAACCAGGCCGGTAAAATGAAGGTTGAAATTGATGCGAGTATTTTAAAAGGATGGCATATTTATGCTTACGTACCGGAAGGAAGTCCTTTTATATTAACAGAACCTATATTGGAATTGCCGGGTGATGTAAAAAACACCGCGGAGTGGCAAAGTTCTGCAGGGATCCCTTTTACCGGTGGCGAAGGCATGTTTGTATGGGAAGATAAAGCCAGCTTTAAAACCGAAATAAATACATCAGCCTTTAAAACCGGCGAAGTAATAAAATGCGGGTTGTATTACCAGGTTTGCGATAACAACAAATGTTTTCCGCCCAAAAGAAAAATTGTTGAACTGCCTGTTTTATGATCAATCCCGTTAAATATTCAACCGGCGTAAAAACTAAGCTTCGGGCCTGGTTTTTACTTTTAGGCTTCTTTGCTATTACAGTAAAACCGACAGCAGGGTTTACCGTAATAAAAGATACGATCATGCAAAATTCCAATTTGGTAAAGGGTAAACCACTGCCAGATTTTATTATGCAAACACCCGATGGTACAAGTATCAAACTATCATCATTGAAGGGGCATGTGGTATTGATTGATTTTTGGGCTTCATGGTGTATGCCATGCCGGGCAGCTATCCCCCACCTTAAAGAGCTTTACAAAAAGTATCATGAAAAAGGATTCGAGATTTTGAGTGTTTCTATTGATCAAAACAGTAAAGCCTGGAATAACGCCATGCAAAAGGAAGCCATGCCATGGCCACAGGCAATTGATCAATATGATGCCGGAAAAGATGCGTCGGCAGTAATGACAGCCTTCGGCATAACATCAGTTCCGTTTGCTATTATGGTAGATAAAGAGGGTAAGGTAATGCAGGTTAACCCAGCTGCGGCCGAAATAGATCAGCAGCTTTTGGAGGCATTTAAGCCATAACAAAAAACAATATTGCTGCCGTTTTAGGCAGTTAAAGGCAAGCGGCATTCCCGCTTGCTATAAAGAAGCTTTCATAAGCATTTAGTCAGTTTTAGTTTAGTTAATTGCAAGGCCGGCACGGTGTGCCGGCTTTTGTTTAAGAAAATGAATATTGCAGGGCAACCATGCAATTTTAAGTTATAGATGAATCATAATATGAAAACAATAAAAGTTAGGGTTTTATTAACATGCGCAGGCTTTGCCATAGCCTGTTCAATATCCGGTCAACAGGTACTGGCGCAGGCCATTAAAGCAAAGCCCGCCAAGGGAGCTATAGAAAAGCCCCTTCCACTTGATGCCGAAGTAAGAACCGGGAAACTGCCAAACGGCTTTACCTACTACATCCGCCACAACCAGGAGCCCAGGAACCGGGTGACATTTTACCTGGCCAATAAGATAGGTTCTGTACTGGAAAATGAAGACCAGCGCGGTCTTGCTCACTTTATGGAGCATATGAGCTTTAATGGTACAAAGCATTTTCCAAAAAGCGAACTGGTAAATTATCTGCAAAAATCAGGCGTTCGTTTCGGTGCCGATCTTAACGCTTATACTTCTTTTGATGAAACTGTTTACCAGTTGCCATTACCGTCAGATAATCCCGAAATTTTAAAGAACGGCATCCAGATCATGCGCGACTGGGCACATGAAGCTACCCTGGATACTACAGAGATCAATAAAGAGCGTGGAGTTATTTTAGAAGAGAAACGCCTGGGTAAAGGCTCGCAGGAACGTATGCAACGCCAATACCTGCCGATGATGCTTAACCATTCGCGCTATTCTGTCAGGCTTCCAATCGGTACTGATGATGTGCTGAACAACTTTAAGCCGGAGGCAATTAACAGCTTTTACCATGACTGGTACCGCCCCAACCTGCAGGCTTTAATCGTTGTAGGAGATATCAATGTTGAACAGATGGAAAAAACCATTAAAGCAACATTTGGTGATCTTAAAAACCCTGCCCACGAAAAACCACGCACCCAATACACCGTTCCGCTTACCGGGCAAAACCAGTTCATGTCTATCACAGATAAGGAGATGACCGTGACCGTTGCGCAGGTAATGATGAAACAGCCCGGCTTAGTTTTAAAAACAGCCGGTGATTATCGCCAGAACATAATCCGCGGATTGTTTAACAGAATGATAGGCGCACGCTATGGCGAATTACAGCGCAAGGCCAATCCTCCATTTTTACAGGGAGGTAGCGATTTGAGTGAGTTTTTAGGAGGCCTTGATAATTACAGCATGTTTGTAGTTGCCAAACCGGGCGAACTGGAAAATGGATTTAAAGCCGTATGGCGTGAAACCGAAAGGATAAAGCGCTTTGGCTTTACACAAACCGAGCTTGACCGTGCCAAAACAAGCTATATGAGCGATATGGAATCGGCATTGAAAGAAAAGAACAAAACAAACTCTGATAGCTATGTGAGGGAATACCTTCAGTATTTTTTAAAAGGATCAGCCTCACCGGGAATAAGCTATGAATATCAATTGGTGAAAAATGACCTGCCGGGCATCAGCATTACCGAAGTTAACCTATTGGGCAAAACAGCTATTAAAAGCACCAACAGAGATATTATGCTTTTAGCTCCAGAAAAGGATAAAAGCACTTTACCTGCCCAGGCAACCGTAAACCAATGGATTAAAGCAGTTGAAACCGAAAACCTGGCACCTTATAATGATGAAGTAAGCAAGCAAGCACTTTTAGCAACAGCACCCGCTGGTGGCAAAATTGTAGCCGAAACAAAAGACGCGGCATTAAATACAACCACGCTTACATTAAGCAACGGTGTTAAAGTTTTACTTAAACCAACCGACTTTAAAGATAACGAGATCCTGTTCACCGGATTTACACCGGGGGGCTCTTCTCTTTATACCGATGCCGATTTTCAGTCTGCAGCAAATGCTTCTGGTATTATTTCGTCATTTGGTGTAGGAAACTATAACCCTACCCAGCTTGAAAAATACCTATCAGGCAAACAGATCAGTGTAAGTCCTTTTATAGGCGAGCGCACCCAGGGTGTTAGTGGCAGCGCCACACCAAAGGATTTTGAAACAGCGCTGGAACTTTTATATGCTTATTATACTGAGCCAAGAAAAGATGCCGATCTGTTTAGCAGTATCATCACCCGTTCAAAAGCGGGCTTAGCTAACCGTGCAAATGACCCGAATGCCGTTTTCCAGGATACGGTTAGTGATGTATTGGGTAACCACAGCATTCGCCGCACCGGACCAACCATTGCCAAGATAAACCAGATTAATCTTGATCGCATGTATGCCATATACAAGGAGCGCTTTGCAGATGCATCGGCACTAACGCTTACCTTTGTGGGCAATTTTGATACGGATAAGATAAAACCGTTGCTTGAAAAATATATAGGCTCGCTGCCTGCCAAACACCTTGGCGAAGAAGCTAAAGACCTGGGCATTCATGCTCCCGAAGGGCTGATCACCAAAACAGTTTATAAAGGATCTGAGCCTAAAGCTACTGTTGATTTAGTGTGGACAGGCACCTTTGATTACAATCAGTCGGGAAAAGTAACGATGGATGCTTTAAAGGAAGCTTTGGAGATAAGATTGCTGGAAAGATTAAGAGAAGACGAAAGTGGTGTTTATGCACCTGGTGTTTACATGAACATGGGTAAATATCCTACTTCCCGTTTTTCCATGATCGTGAATTTTGGTTGTGCCCCAAAAAATGTTGACAAACTAATCGCTTCTACATTAGATGAGATCAGCAAACTGAAATCATCGGGCCCACCCCAGGTTAATATTGATAAATGGCGTGCCGAAAGCTTGCGTACGCAGGAAATAGCTGTCAGAACCAACAACTGGTGGCTAAACTATATCAACGGCCAAACATTGGATAAGGAAGATGTTCACCAACACGATAACTTTAACAAAGAGGTAAATAAGGTCAGCATCCAGGATATTAAAGACGCTGCATTGAAATACCTGAACGGTAAAAATTATATCCGCCTGGTTTTACTGCCAGAAGAAACTCCGGCGCCTTAAAACCATCAGCTGCCAAAGCCTTAAAGCCCTTTAAATATTTGCAATAAATATTTAAAGGGCTTTTTTGTTATAAAGGATTACCAAAACGCCCTGCATTAATACAGCAAATCCCCGTGCTATCAACAAAATGTTGCTATAGATAACTATTACTTAACCAATCTTTTATAAATTGGTGTAATATAAACAGCTGCGTATGCTAAACAACTTTCCCTTCTATCTCATTTTAATCATCATTATATTATTACTCATCATGCTGGGCAACAAAATAAAAGTTGCCTATCCTGTTATGCTGGTTTTGGCTGGCTTAGTTATCAGCTTTATTCCAGGCTTGCCAACTTTGCATATCGAGTCTGAACTTATATTTATTATATTTCTTCCGCCCTTATTGTATGATGCAGCATGGCATATTTCATGGAAAGAACTGTGGCGGTGGCGACGGGTTATCGGCAGCTTCGCTTTCCTCGTAGTATTTTTCACAGCACTCGCGGTGGCATTAACGGTTAACTATTTTATTCCCGGTTTTTCCCTGCCATTAGGTTTTTTGCTTGGGGGTATCGTTTCTCCGCCTGATGCGGTGAGCGCGGGGGCTATTTTAAAATTTGTAAAAGTACCCAGGCGTGTATCGTCAATCTTAGAAGGAGAAAGCTTGTTAAATGATGCATCATCTCTTATCATTTTCCGTTTTGCACTCATAGCTGTAGGCACCGGTAGTTTTGTGTGGCATGAAGCTGCAATAACCCTGGTGTGGATGCTAATTGGTGGCATAGGGATAGGCCTTATCATTGGCTATATTTTTATGAAATGCCATAAATATTTGCCAACCGATGCCAATATTGATATTGTGCTAACCCTTGTAACGCCGTACATTATGTATATAGCTGCCGAGGAGGCTCACAGTTCGGGAGTGTTGGCAGTAGTGAGCGGCGGTCTGTTTTTATCCAACCGCCGGCTGCTTTTCCTCAGCAGTACTTCGCGGCTGCATGGGCTCAACGTTTGGGAAAGCATCTGTTTTGTACTCAATGGTTTGGTTTTTATGTTTATCGGGCTCGATCTGCCCCAAATTACGGCCGGGCTTGATGGGGTGAGCATCACTACTGCCATTGGCTATGGCATTTTAGTTACTGTAGTTTTAATAGTGGCAAGGATATTATCTTCCATCGCGGCAGTTTTTATCACCCTGATTGCCCGAAACTTTATTACGGTTGCTGATGCCAATCCTGGCTTTAAACTCCCGTTTCTGATGGGCTGGTCGGGAATGCGCGGGGTGGTTTCCCTGGCCGCCGCTTTATCCATACCGGTATACCTGGCCGATGGATCAGCTTTCCCACAGCGCAACCTCATCCTCTTCATTACTTTTATAGTGATACTGGCAACTTTACTGCTGCAGGGATTAACATTGCCCTATATCATCAGAAAACTGAATTTAGCCGACCCTGATCATGTTGCACCTCACGAAGAAGTCTACAACGATTTAAAAAAGCAACTGGCCCGGCATGCCCTGCAACATTTAACAACCAACTATAGCCAGCAGCTAACCAGCCAACCTGTGCTTCAGCAAATCGCCAGCAAATGGCAGGTAAGTGACCACTCCACTGATGGTGTACTGATGACTGAAGAATCAAGGGCGATATATCTCGACTTGCTGAACCTGCAAAGAAAATGGCTTATCAGTAAAAATAAAGCCGATGGTGATATTGATGAGGAAATTATAAGAAAACACTTGCTATTCCTTGATCTGGAAGAAGAAAAGCTACAATTTATTTAGCCCAACTGCTGCTTTAATGAAAACTTTGAGTTATGCGTCAATGAAAAAACCGTGATAAATGTCAACGTCAAATTGTGTCATATAGCTTCGTTTTAGGTACCCATTAGTACCCACTTTTGTTCAGGCACTTTGATAGATAAGTGCTGAGATTTTGAACAAAAAAAAACAAAGTATATGAAAACTCCATTGAACAGTAAAACAGACCCCATCTATTACCAGGAGGCCGGCACATTGGCCAAATTGATCCGCACAAAACAAATATCTTCGGTAGAAGTTGTGCAGGCCCACCTTGACCGTGTTGCAGAAATTAATCCCAGGATAAACGGTGTTGTTACCCTAATGGGCGAACAAGCACTCAAAGCAGCCGCTATTGCAGACAAAGCAGTAAGCAACGGCGACGAATTAGGCCCGCTTCACGGGGTGCCGTTTTCAATTAAAGACGCTATTGATACAGCCGGTGTACCTACCAGCCGTGGCTCAAAGATCTTTGAAGGTTTTATTCCCGAAAAAGATGCCACGGTGGTTACCCGTATGAAACACGCCGGGGCGATCCCATTAATGAAAACCAATCTCCCTGAATTTTCGGCCCACTGGGAGTCTGATAACCTGGTTACCGGCCGCTCTCTTAACCCATGGAACCCCGATCGTACCCCCGGCGGATCAAGCGGTGGTGAATCTGCCGTAATCGCAGCAGGCCTTTCCCCTATTGGATTGGGCAGCGATGTGGCTATATCTGTTCGCGGCCCGGCAGCTTTTACAGGTATTGCCGCATTAAAAGCAACCCACGGTCGGGTACCTTATACCGGTCACTTCCCAACGGCATTAAGCAGGTTTTGGCATATTGGTGCCATGGCACGTACCGTTAAAGATGTTGCCCTGGGTTATTCAATCATTAACGGAGCGGATGGAATTGACGGGTATAGTATTTTTGCAAAAGATGCCGCACCAGCCAGTTTCAGGATCCCTGGTCAAAAGATCCGTGTGGGATGGGTATCAGATACCGCTTTCGGACCGGTTGATCCCGAGATTACGGCGGCCATTAAAGCAACCGCAAAGCTGCTTAAAGATGCCGGTTGCGATGTAGAGGAAGTACGCCTGCCTTTTATGGAAAACACAGACTGGTTGACGCCCTACTTTAATTTAATTTATGGCGAGCTGGTTCCGTACATGGAACAGTTCACCAAAGGACGTGAATCTGAACTCCATTTTATTGGTAAGGCTACCATGGATTACCCGCTGCTGTCAGCAACCGGGTATGTTAAAGCCGAAGCGAAGATAGAAGAGCTAAAAAGTCATTTTGCAAATTACTTTGTGCAGTATGATGTGTTACTATGTCCTGTTAACCCGATGACTGCTACCCCGCATGGCTTGCAGGAGTATGTTGTAGATGGAAAAACTGTTTCTGCATATCATGTGATGGCCGCAACAGCTCCTTTCAATGCCACCGGGCTGCCTGCACTTTCGGTACCAGTAACCTTAAGTTCAGAAAAATTGCCAATCAACATTCAGCTTGTTGCCAGGTGGTTTGATGAAGCAACAATTCTTGACCTTGGCGAGAAGATACAGACAGGTAGCGATGCCTATGGCACACACCCCATTGCTTAATATAAAAGATTGATTTGTATCAAAGAACTTTTTGGATCTCTCCAAAAAGTTCTTTTTACTTATGTCTGGTAAACTCTTTCCTTATCCTGCTTAACGTTTCCCTGGAAATACCCAGGTATGAGGCTACCATATGCAAAGGCACGCGGTTAAATACACTGGGATAGGTTTTTTGAAATTCGGTATATTTTTCTTCGGCAGAATAGCTGATCAATGAAAATATCCTCCGTTGACTTGCCTCATATCCTCTTGCTAAAAGCTGTTCGGTAAATAGTTTCAATGCCGGAATAGCCGACATTAAGGCTTCCCATTTTTCTTTATCCCATATAATAACGGTACTGCCTGCTAATGCTTCAATATTATACTCAGATGGCTTTTCGTTATTATAGCTTTCCTGGTCGCTGATCCACCAGTTATCTACGCCGAACCTCAAGGTATGATCTATTCCATCTTCTCCGAACCGATAAAGCCTGAAGCACCCGCTCGCTATAAAACAGTTGATACGCCATACCTCTCCTTCATGCAAAATTGACTGCCATTTGCGCAGTTTTCTCTCGATACTGGCAGCACGGATCAATTCCAGATCCTCATCTGAAATTTGAATTTTCTGACGTAGGTATTCTTCAAAAACCTTGAACATATTATAACAAATCTAACAAATTGCGCCAATTTATTCCTGCTGGCAGGGATATGATTCATTTTGCCCGCCAGAGTGCTGATTAAATTTTAATAGGTTAATGTTCACAAATAATTGCATAGTTGAGTTTCCCCAAAAATTAAATATCTATTTCCTTAGGTAAGCTATTTTTTAATATTTTTGCCGCCCTTCAAATTTCTATTGTTTTATCCCCTTGGTATGAAGAAGTTTTTATACGGAATTGATTTTGGAACAACCAACTCGGCGTTGGCTATTTACGATGAAGAAACGAAAGAAATACATAGCACCATTATTATTCCTTCGCTCATTTATTTCTATCATCAGTTCAGTGCAGCAAATGCTAAAAACTATGTTGTAGGCGAAGAGGCCATCACGGCCTACCTTAATGATGGCATGAAAGGGCGTTTTATCAAGTCTATTAAACAAATATTATCAAGGAGCAGTTTCACAGAAACCCGTATTCACAATAAGAGGTATAGTGCTTCAGATCTTGTGGCTATCATATTAAAGGAGCTGAAAGAACGTGCAGATCAATTGACCGGCCAAGACTGCCGAAAAGCAGTAATTGGCAGGCCTGTTTTTTTTGACGACCACGACGTGCAAAAAGATACGTTAGCGCAGAAGCGACTAAATAAAGCAGCAGAAATCGCGGGTTTTGAGGAAGTCCGTTTTCAATTTGAGCCTATCGGAGCGGCCTTCGCTTATGAAAAAAGTCTCGTAAAAAAGGAAAATGTATTAGTGGCCGATTTGGGCGGAGGCACCACAGATTTTACTTATTTAGTGCTTGACCCTGAAAAAGTTGGAAGCAAAGACAGGAAGAAAGACATGATGGCCAATGGCGGAATTTATATAGGTGGAGATAGCTTTGATTCTGCTTTTATGTGGGAAAAAGGGACGCCATACTTCGGCAAAAACACCCAATATGAAGCTACTCCTGGCAAGGTATTAACTGTGCCAAAATCACTTTTTGCCAACATTTGCTCCTGGGAACAAATGAATTTCTTTAATGGTCTGCGGATTAAAAAAGACATGGAAGATTACTATTATTTTTCTGGCAACGACCCACAGTTTAAAAATCTAATCACGCTTATTGAAAACAATTTGGGCTATTCGGTATTTCAATCCATCGAAAAAACAAAGATCACGCTTACAAATGCAAATACTGCGATGTTTAGCTATCACAAGATGGACATCGAAATTAATGAGGAAATACCCTTGCCGGATTATGAAGAGATTATAGCAAAAGATGTGGATAGAATTGCAAACTACCTGGACGAGTTTATGCTGCAAAATGGCATCGAGCCCCAAAATATAGATAGCCTTTTTTTAACTGGCGGCACTTCCATGGTGGGGAGTATTCAAAAACTCTTTAAAAACAGATTCCCTCATGTTAACCTAAATTCAGGAGATAACTTTAAAAGTGTGGCCAAAGGTTTAGCTTACAGTGGCTACCTTTTTGAAGATTGATTTATTGGTTAAATGCGAGCGCTAACATTATTCGTAATATATCTTATTCAGCCTTTTTATTTTCAATACGCTTCCTGATCCTACTCAGTGAAGGGTTTGTGATGCCGAGGTAAGACGAGATGTGATAAGCCGGGATACGCTCAACAATATCCGGATGTTCTTCCAACAACCTGATATAGCGTTGTTCATGAGAGAAAAAAATGAATTCTTCTGTGCGCGTCTGCGCAATATTAAAAAATAATTCGGCCAGCAACCTGCCGAATTTCCCCCAGTTAGGGTGCGTTTCATAAAGGCTGTTAAGGTCCTTATAGGAAATGAAAAAAATTTCCGAATCTTCCATCGCTTCAATAAAATACCAACAGGGGTTGCGTGATACGAAGCTCCTGAAAGAAACGACAAATTGATTTTCCGAGAAAAAGAATATGTTCTTATCTTCCTTTGTATTAGGGTCACGGTAGTAAATCCGGAATATGCCTTTAACTATCAATCCAAGGTCATTGCAAACCATACTTTGCATGTTGAAAAAGTCCCCTTTATTTATTTTCCGCGCTTTCCAAAATGGCTGGCTATCGCTAATGTCTTTATCGTTCAACGAGGCAAAATCCCTCAGATGCTGAAAGACGATATCGTTTCTATCGGTCATTTGATCATACATAAATAGTTAGCGGCGCTAAACAATCCCTCAAATATAATCTGAATATAACATAAGCATTTTCACTTAAGTGAAAATTTACCACCACAGTAAAACTGTAATTGTACGGTAATGTTTATCAGCATTTTAACTTAAGTGAAAAATGTGTCAGGTAATACTAGAGAACTTTGAAATAACAAAACATTTAAAAATTTAATTATGACATCAAATTCTCAATCTAATGCAGTAGTTGGCGAACAGACCGTTGAAACTGCCAGATCTTTACGCAAGCTTTATTTCACCCGTGCTGCCTTTTCGGTGGCCTGGGTGGTTCTTATCGCCCTTTTTGCAAAAACATCTATGGGGATTGCCAGCGTTTTACTCATTATTTATCCGGCCTGGGACGTAGTGGGCACATTCCTCGATATCCGCGCTAATCACAGCAGCCCGTCTAAAACACCACAATATGTAAATGCTGTAATCAGTGGCATCACTACTGTAACTGTAGGTATCGCTTTGCAGAAAGGCGTTCCTGAAGCATTGATTGTTTTCGGTGCCTGGGCAATTGGAACGGGACTGATCCAACTGATCTTAGGATTGCGCCGCAGAAAATTTTTAGGCGGGCAATGGCCAATGATCATCAGCGGTGGCCAGTCCATAATCGGCGGCACTTCTTTTATCCTACTGGCACACGACCCTACAAAGGGAATTACCAGTCTGGGTGGGTATGCCGCATTTGGCGCCTTTTATTACTTGCTTGCTGCATTTCGTTTGTCTAAGACAGTTAATCGCAGTACCGCAACAGCCTAAGTAAATATCAAGAAACTGAAAATTATTGCTATAGCTCTGTATTAGTCAAAAAAGTGAAGTCTCCATATTAAAACGGGAATCATATCGCATCGAGAGGTTTTTGCATTTTATTCTGTGTCGTCACATAATATGTGAAGAACTTCGTTCTGTCGAAATGATTCAAGCCATCTTGGAAATGTGCTAATCCTTCCTTGTTTTGTATAAATCATAGTAGGATGATGCCAATACCTTTGTTATCAACAATTAACAAAGAAAAGATGTCAAAAATAATTTTAATAACCGGCGCCTCACGTGGCTTTGGTAAAATCTGGGCTAAAGCCCTTTTAGAACGCGGCGATAAGGTTGCTGCAACTGCCAGGAATACTGAAGATTTAAATGACCTGGTGCAGGCTTATGGCGACGCAGTGCTTCCTATTCAACTGGATGTAAATAATCGCGACGCTTGTTTTGCAGTGGTAAACAAAGTAAAGCAACACTTCGGCCGTATTGATGTATTGATAAATAATGCAGGTTTTGGCTTATTTGGTGCTATTGAGGAAACAAGTGAAGAACAAGCCCGCGCCCAAATGGAAACCAACTTTTTTGGGTTGCTTTGGGTAACCCAGGCTATTGTTCCAATCATGCGGGAACAAAAAAGCGGGCACATTATACAGGTATCCAGCTTTTTGGGACTGGTAAGTTTACCGGTATTAGGTTTATATAACGCATCGAAATATGCGGTTAACGGTTTAAGCGAAACGCTTGCTACCGAAGTAAAAAGTTTCGGCATAAACGTGAGTTTAATTGAACCTAATGGTTTCTCAACAGATTGGGCAGGTGCTTCCGCTTTCCAGACAGAGGCTAACGAAGAGTATGCTCCGGTTAAAAAAGCATTTTTTGATGCCGCCACTCCAGATAGCTGGGGTAAACCAGAAACAACCGCTAAGGCTGTGCTGGCATTAATTGACAGTGCAAACCCACCACTGCATTTTCTATTAGGTAAAGTTGCCTATCCCGTTGTTAAGCAGGTTTATGCAGCGCGCCTGGCAGAATTTGAAGAATGGAAAGACGTATCTGCTGAGGCTCACGGTCATTAATAAATCATTTAAAATCTTAAACCACAATCTGCCCAGCGTTATTGCGTAGATTGTGGTTTATTAGCATTACCGAAGATGAAGCACTATAAAAGTTTAATTGAACTGCATAAAGATAACGGCTTTCCGCCACCGGAGCATCCGCTATTCAGTATATACCAATGTAACCATGCTTGCTCCATTGGCGACCGGGAGTTTACCAGCGACTTTTATATGATTGGCTTTAAAAAGATCATCTCGGGCGTTATCCTGTATGGCCGCACCAAATACGACCACCAATGTGGATCAATGATGTTTTTTAAACCACGGCAGGTCATCGAAATGAAAAACCTTGAAATGGATGAAGACGGATTTCTGATGTTTATTCACGAGGATTTTTTAAACGGGCATACGTTACACAACGATATTAAAAAGTATCACTATTTCGATTACGAAACTAACGAAGCCTTGCACTTATCGCCCAGTGAAGAAATAACAACCTGGGATCTTTATCGTAAAATTGAAACAGAATATCAAAACAATCAGGATGAATACAGCCGCGAATTGATCTTGGCTAATGTGGATACAATGCTGAAATACAGCCAGCGCTTTTACAAAAGACAGTTCATCAACCGCGCGGAGATTTCCGGTAAAACGGTAACTAAATTTAACGAGGAGATAGACAGGTATGTGGCAAGTGGCCTATTAGAAACCAAAGGCTTGCCATCTGTACAGGATATGGCTGAACGGCTTAATATATCCGCCGGCTATTTAACCGATGTTTTAAAACAGGAAAGCGGCAAAACCGCGCTGGAGCATATCCACATCTACTTAATATCTGAAGCTAAAAATAAGCTTAAGGGTGAGGATAAGTCTGTTTCAGAGATAGCCTATGGCTTGGGTTTTGAAAACCTTTCCTATTTTTCACGCTTGTTTAAAAAGGAAGTAGGCATCAGCCCCAATCTGTTTAAAAAGCAATTACTTAATTAAGCGGCCCAAGCCCTCCGTTAGCCTTAGCGTCACGGAGCTGAACGATGTTTGCCATTTCCTTAATATTTATCGATAGTAGGGAGATATGAGTAAATAAATTATAACGCCGGTTAAGCTCACATACAACCAAATGGGCATGGCCCAGCGGGTGATTTTTTTATGCAAAGCTACCTCCATATTTAAACCCCGCCCTATTGATATCAGCGCCAAAGGAACCGTAATTATAGCCAGTATAGTATGGGTGATCAGTATCAGGTAGTAAATGTATTTTACAATACCAGCTCCGCCGAATTTGGTGGATGGTGTGGTAAAATGATAGAGCAGATAAGACAATAAAAATATTGAAGTACATAAAAACGCCGCGAAGATAAAATTGCGGTGTCTTTGGATATTCCTTTGCCGGATAGCGAAAAGCGCCAACAAAAGAAAGATGAACGTAGCCCCGTTCATTATCGCGTTTAATAAGGGTAAAAATGAAAAATCATGCCCTTTAAAGTTTTCTTTATTGGGAAGAAAAAAGGCGAATATGATCAACCCGTTTATGCCTAAAGTTAAAGCCCATATCAGGGGTTTATAATTTTTGGCCCTGGATGTTGTGTGTTTATTTAAAATAGATTCCATTTTCCGTCGAAATTTAAAAAGGTCTGAAATTTGGCCGGCTGATCAGTGGTGAAAACGACCAGGGCACCGAGCTCAAAATAACCAGCAGGGCTACAGTAAACCATATAGCCATTGTTTTGAACTTTTCATGGTCAGTTGTTTTTCGTTTGGCTTTGGCAGAGCCAATAGTGACGATGGTTATTCCTATGAGCATCATGGTGATATGTTCCATACCAAAAAAACGGATTGCCCGTTCATGCATGGCTGTGCTAAAGTGACTTAAGAAATAAGCCACTATAGGACTGATGAAGTAAAGCCAAAGGCCCAAAACAAGCTGGATATGGGCAATGGTGGCCGTCCAATGCCTTATAGCATTATCCACACGGGTAAAACGCTTTTTCGAAAGCCAGCCGTAGTAAGCAAAAAAAATTGCCGATAGTAAACTGGTTAACACCAGCCAGCGAACCAAAGAATGCAGTGCTAATAAAGTTGGGTACATTTCTATTATTGATTATGATTCATCCACGCAGCGAAGGTAAAATAAAACATACCATTTAGTATGTTTTTTAGATAAAAAATTATTTCAGGGTATTCAGATAATTTTTTAACTCCTTTAAATAAGGTAAATAAACCGTTTTGTCATTCTCCAATTTCCCAAAATTGCGGATGCCCCAGTACCCGGATACAACAAACAGCGTGACTTGTTTGGCGTTCACGTCTTTGCGTACAATGCCGTTTTGCTGTCCTTTTTCAATAGCAGCTGTCATCGCTTTCGTCCATTCCTGGGTGAGCTCAGCCAGCGCTTTGCTAAAGTCAATATTCCAGGGCGTCATTTCCTGCGTAAAATTGGCCACAGGGCAACCGTATTCCACTTTCAAAAATTCATTTTTCAGGAGCAGATCATACATGAGATTATAAATAACTACTATTGGATCCTGCTCTTTTTGCAATGGTTCAAGAAAACTGGTGGCGAGTGCAGGCTTCAAAATTTCGTTGATAATGGCCAGCCCCATCTCCTCTTTGTTTTTGAAATGGTAAAAGAAGGCTCCTTTGGTTACCTGTGTAGTGGCAATAATGTGGTCAATACTGGTAGTCTGATAACCGTTGACGTAAATGAGTTCAAAAGCCTTTTGTAGAATATTTAACCGGGTTGCCGCTGCTTTTTTCATAAAAGATACTGGTTAGTATTTTTACAAAGGACGTAAAATTTTAGGTATGCAAAGCAACGTGAACCGTATTGGTCAAAAAGAGGCGTTACAGATGTCTTAGGTACTGTGCATTGGCATCTGACTGGAAACTACATTCCGCATTGAAACCAGGGTGTGGCAGTGTGTAGTTAATTAGCTATTAATCGATTTAATTACTCTTGCCGGGATTCCGCCAACAACAGTATTGTCAGGAACGTCTTTAGATACCACTGCACCTGCGGCTACGATGGAATTTTCACCTACAGTAACTCCGGGCAGTATAGTACAATTTGCTCCCAGCCAGGCATTTCTTTTAATAAGGATTGGCTTGGTAATTAATGCCCGCCTGTCAGTTGGGTCAGTAGGATGATTTTCGGTAACCAGGTTAACCCTTGGCCCGATGAGCACATGGTCTTCAATAGTTATCCCTCCCATATCGAGGAATGAGCAGGCGTGGTTGATAAAAACATTTTTGCCTATGCTAATGAACTTGCCGAAATTGGTATAGAAAGGTGCAAATACAGTTGTAGTCTCGTCTATATAGTTACCCGTAATCTCGGTAAGTAACTGGCGTATTTGCTGGGTATCCGCTGCCGAATTAAGTTGAGCAGAAAGGCGTATAGTACGGTTTACAATTTCATCGATCTTCGGAAATTCAGGATCGTTTAACCGAATCAGCTCTCCTGATCTTAGCCTTGTAAAAATTGTTGGTTGTTCCATTGATAATTTATTTAGCAAATAAGAAATTGGTGGTAAAATTCTAAGATACAAAGTTCGCGACAGATGGCCGTAACCACCTTATACAGGTTACTGTTTTATTTACCAGTTTTACCGGTACTCTCGCGTTGGTGTAAAGCAAATGGCTCTCTGCGTACTGTCTGCTTAACTTAGGGGTTCAATTCCCTTAATACTACCCTTCAATGACACATGGAGTCGTTTTTTGAAGTAGTCATAGGTTATAGCATAATAATCTGAATCTTCCGCTGTTCAGCAGCAAAAAAATAAAAAAAAATATGCGCAGTTGATTAACTGCATTTATATTTGCAGTCAATCAACTGCAAGTTAATATGAGACGAGATGTTTTCCAAGCCATTGCCGACCCTACGCGCAGGGCTATTTTAGGTTTGCTGGCAATGGGGGCTATGACGCCCAATGCTGTCGCAGAGCACTTTGACAGTGCCAGGCAGACAATATCAAAGCATATCCAGATTCTAACCGAATGTGAAGTGCTGATACAGAAAAAGACCGGCAGAGAAATATATTATCACTTTAACCCCGAAAAAATGAAAGAGATTGATATTTGGCTGGAACGCCTCCGCAAGATGTGGGAAGACAGCTTTGATCAGTTAGATAACCTTTTAAAAGACTTATAAAAACTAAACAATCATGACAAACAATTTTGTGTTCGAAAAAGACATTGCCGCTAAAAAGATTCACGTAGTACGCGAATTTAACGCGCCGATTGAAAAAGTATGGAAAGCCTGGACAGACCCAGACCTGCTTCAAAAATGGTGGGGGCCGAAACCCTGGGTAGCCATAACCAAATCAATGGATTTTACGGTAGGCGGCGTTTGGCTGTATTCCATGGTAGGTCCGGATGGACAGAAGCACTGGAGCCATGTACAGTTTACCGCTATTGAAAATGGCAGCCGTTTCGCTGCGGATACCACCTTCTGTGATGAAAATGGTACCATAGCGCCCGGCGCACCGATTGGGCACTGGGACAACAAATTTGTAGCAGCAGGCGATAAAACAAAAGTGGTAATTGATATTAACTTCGATGATGAATCAGCCATAAAAATGATGGTAGAAATGGGCTTTCAAGGTGGCTTTACCATGGGTCTTAACCAATTGGAAGAATTGTTGGCTATTTAAAAACTATCGCCATGAGAAAATTAAAATTACAGGTACACATGTCAATTGATGGTTTTGTAGGCGGACCCAATGGCGAAAATGACTGGGTATTTCTGGCCGGGCCGGACGAAGCAGGTTTTCAGAAAATAATTGACCTGGCCGACAGTAGCGATACCCTTCTGCTGGGGCGCAAGCTGGCCCCGGAATTTGTCCCTTACTGGGAAAATATGGCTGATAACATGCCCGACCACCCGGCATATCCTTTGGCAAAACTGATCGTAAATATGCGCAAGATCGTTTTCAGCAAAACAGAAACAGCCATCGCAGGTAAAAATGTGGAGGTGGAAAACGGCGACCTTACCACTGCAGTACAGGCACTGAAAGAACAACCGGGCAAGGATATCCTGGTTTATGGCGGCGCCAATTTTGTAAGCTCACTTATCAGCATTAACCTTATTGATGAATATTATATCATCATTAGCCCCGTGGCCATTGGTGCTGGCCTGTCTATTTTTAAGGAGAGAAAAATACTGAAATTAGAAAGTTCAACCACTTACAAAAATGGAAAAATAGTGAATAAATACCTGCCGGCATAGGCCGAAAAGCCCGACTATATTCTAAGAATTTCGTTAGGAAATAATTAAAACGGCCGCTAAAAGGAAAAGCCCTCTACAACTTTGTAAAGGGCTTTATTAAATTTCCATAAAAAAACTTAAGGCGGCTTTTAATTTAACCAGACTGGGTTTTTCGAACAAATTATTTTCTAAAAGTCAAATTCTATATCTCAATATATAATTGAAATATAGGCGCGAATTTTAACAAAAAAACGAAATAGCAAACATTGTTTTAAGGCTACCTGACTTATAGTCGACTTTCCTTCGCAGCTGAACTAAAATCCAGCAATTTTTATTTTACAGCATAGTCATGTTGTTGTTTGGTTAAATAAATGATCGCATTGTCATATTTCAGCTGATAGAAATTACCTGATAAATTATTTTCTCGGCCTAAGTCTTTCATGAATGCCGAAAATTTAACATCCAACCACCCGTATGCTGTAGGGAATGTATATGAATGAATTTTACTTTTGGATAAATATTGTAGTTTTAAGCCGTGATTTACTTTGGTTTGGACAATTTTCGTAGGATTAAATGCTCCATGCGTGATTTTGGCAAGATGAATTAACAGGTTACTATACGGATGAGGTGGACCCGTTAGGGCATCATGTAAATTGTAAATGACGCCAGGAAAATTAGACAATAGATTACTGGTCGAAAATGGATCAGCCGTTTGAGCGTCATCAATTTCTTTAGTGACTTCCGTGTTTGAAAGGTGGGCAAAAAGGCCCATCTTACTCCATCCGGCTATGGTGCTGTCTATCTTTGACGATGTTAAAGTGCTATCATAACCGTCCATGCTTACAAGCATATAAGACATGACTGGCTCCTTCATGAATACATCACCCTGATCATTTTTTAAAGCGATAATGGCAAACCGCCTGGTATCTTCGTTAGCAGCAGTATGGCTAAACATAATACTGTGTAAGCGATATAGTGATTGCTGATCCGTCAAAACTTTGTTGAAGATGCGATAAAAATCTTCGACAAAAATATCCTTAGGGGTAATTTTGCCCTGCGGGTTTCTGTAATTATTAATTGGAAGGCTGATATGTTTATAGATACGCCCGTTACAAGTTAAACTCACTTTAAATCGGACTCCAGATGTCGAAAATGAAATATCCGGCACTTCGGTATAGTTAAAATTAGTAAAATCAAGATCCGGTAATATTGAGGCAATGTCGCGATGCATCTGCTCCAGCCAAACATTTGGATCATCAGGATACTTTGCCATATCAAAAACCCGATCATACTTGCAATAATCATTTAACTGAGAAGCCGATTCTATTTTGCCATTGTTGATATCATCCTTTAATCGCAAAAAAGATGAATCGTTAACGATACCGTTTTTGTGCAGTTCTTCTGCAATCGGTAGCAACCTTGTTGGTGCCAGCCACTCCAGGCGTGAACTCATTTCTGTCAAACTGCCTATCATTTGCAGTTCAACTACATAATGGCCACTGTCTATACTTTTTAATGCGTAAGTATAAACCCTATCGGTAAGTAAGCCCGCCTTTTTAATCTTTTCCAACAACATGCGAAGTGACATATTGATGCTATCCTGGCTTTTTTTATTGAAGTGTTGATTACTATAAGAATAAAAAATGCCGGTTCTATGTGGGTTTATATGAAATGTTTTTTGAAGAATTATATTTTCCAGTCCTCCGAGGATCGCAACACGATAATTAGCACGGCCTTTATCTTTGAGATATCTGAGCTCCTTCTCCATTATACGACGCCCTTTGGTCGTTATAATTCCGTATTTGATAAGGCTGTCAATCGCACCGGGTGGCGACTGCCCATAGACCTTGTTAAACAAAGTACAGAAAATGATTAGGATGATAAGGCAGCGTTTCATAGCACAATAAAGATAAAACATCATTATTGAACTTTATCAAAATTTCGCTTTAGTTCCGCATTAAAAAAACAAAGCGTAAAAGCTCATTATTTGTACTGGCCATACGGCTCGAATCAAAAAAAATAAAAAAATGTGTGTGTGTGTGTGAAATGTGTGAGAAACAAAAAACCCAACTCGCCAGAGTTGGGTTAAATCATTCATTTATGGCTCCTGAGCCTGGACTCGAACCAGGGACCCTCTGATTAACAGTCTATGGGAGGCACTTTTCGATGTTTTGTTTTTTATTTAAATACTTATATATCAGCGATTTATAAAAATAGCATTTTGTGATATTTTGCTGTTTTTTGCCATTTTTTGCCCATTTGTGTGAGAAATGTGTGAGAGTAAAATTGGCGATTTTGTGGGAAATTTGCTTAATTTCGCATATTCTAAAAAATTTGTGTGAGAGAAATAGGCATTTTACCTAATTTTAATGAAAATGGCAGTAAAAGTTAACTTATATTTAGATGAACGGAAGGTTGAAACCGGTAAAAAAGCACCTGTAAAAATCAGGTTATATATCTCTCGTACCGATATCAGGCACTATCCTACAGACATCCACCTGACGGCTCAACAATTCCAACAATCATACTTAACAGAAAAACCTAAAAAGGCTTTTCAGGAAGTGAAAATATCGTTAGGTGCGATAGAGGCTCGGGCGAATAAGATCATTACCAAAATGGACGGCGTATTTATTCTTGATAAATTTGAGCGCGAAATGTTTCGCTCTCAAGCCAACACTACAGATGTTTGCGCGTACTATCAGGATTACATAGATGAATTGACTAGATATGGCCGTGCAGGCACAGCTTCCAATTACCGTTTAAGCTTAAAATCATTGCTTGAATTTGCCGGCAAGGATAATCACCCCGCGTCAAGCCTTTCCTTCTCCCGTGTTACGGTTGATTTTTTAAATAGGTATGAAAATTGGATGGTAGCTGCCGACAAATCCAAAACTACTGTAGGTATATACTTACGTCCATTACGGGCTATCTTCAATAAAGCTATGGAAGAAGGCAGTATACCTACTGAACTGTATCCTTTCAAAAAATACAAAATACCTACAGGCCAAAACATAAAGAAGGCATTAAGTAAAGAGGAATTAAAAAAATTATATAACGCCCCAGTCGAGCCAGGCAGTCCGAAAGAAAAAGCAAGGGACTTTTGGTTTTTTAGTTACCAGTGTAATGGTATGAATTTCCGTGACATTGCAGAATTGAAGTATAAAAACATTAACAAAAAGTCTATTTCATTTTTGCGACATAAAACGCTTCATACCACTAAAGACAAGCCCAAGCCCATTATTATTCCTTTAACAGAAACGATTAAAGCAGTAATAGAACGCTACGGTACCCGTCCTTTTCTGCCTGACAATTATGTATTTCCGATATTAACTAAAAAGATGGATGAGGCGGAGAAGTTAAGGGTAAACCAAAACTTTATTCGGTTTGTCAACCAGCATATTCAAAAACTGGCGAAGGATCTGGAATTGGATGCGGATATATCTACCTATTACGCACGGCATTCTTTTACAACGGCTGCTATCCGTAATGGTGCTAAAATGGAGTTGATACAGGAGAGTTTAGGCCACCGTAGTTTGAACACCACCCAAAATTACTGGGCAGGTTTTGAGGATAACGTAAAGCAGGAAATAGCTGATAAACTAATGGATTTTGGATAGGATCTTCGTCATTTGGAAAAGCACCCAGCTCTGCACTTAGCAATTGAATTTCTATTCAGTGACCGATAAAGATTAACTATGGCGCTAAAAAGAGCTATAAAATGCACTTTGGACCCGTGGTCAATTACAAACTATAAAATTTCAGTATAAAGTGCATTTAAATACACTTTATACTGAAAAAATAGAAATTTATAGTATTTTTGTTGCAAATAGAGCATTATAATGCACTTTGAGGAAATAATAAGAACAATTAAATTGCGCAGGGAATCTCTACAGGTTACCCAGGAAACGCTCGCGCAACTATCAGGAGTAGGCCTTAGAACGTTAAAACAGTTTGAAAGTGGTAAAGGCAATCCCACTTTAATGACGCTGCAAAAACTCGGCGATACATTAGGTCTGGAACTCAGTATGACTATAAAGAATAAACCAGATATTCGATGAGAAAAGCCAAAGTATTATTTAAGGAGCAAGAAGCCGGCATATTGGAGCAGCTTGATAATGGTTTTTTTACGTTTCAGTATCATCCTTCTTGGATTGGCGATGGTAGCAAGCCAGGCATTAGCCTCACTTTACCAAAAACGGAAAAGGTTTACGAGTCTGAATTTCTCTTTCCGTTTTTTTATAACATGCTTCCGGAAGGATCGAATAAACAGGTGGTCTGCAAGCTCAATAGAATTGATCAGACTGATTATTTCGGACTTTTATTAACAACCGCAAAAAACGATACCATAGGTGCAGTAACTGTACTTAAAGCAGAAGATAATGAGTAACCTGCCAGAAATAAAATATTGCCCGGGCACATTGGCACCCGGCTATGATACTTATAGCCGGACTTGTCTTAACCGGGTTTTTAATGGAAAAAAAGTAAATCATATTTTACTTTATGATTCTCCTGCTTCAAACCCGGAGACGGATGAGCTATTTGAGGAAAACCAGAGGCGGATGTCTATCTCTGGTGTACAGGAAAAGTTTTCCGTGTTGTTAGAAAAAAACAGACTAAGGCTTATCAATGAGGGTGAACGAGGAACCTATATATTAAAGCCGATTCCAAACGCTGGCAGAAAATCTGACCAAATGCCCGCTAATGAACATTTAACCATGCAAATTGCCCGCCAGGTGTATGGCATAGAAACTGCTGAAAATGCATTGATATTTTTTAAGAACGGGCAGCCTGCTTATATTACTAAACGTTTTGATGTAACGAAAGAAGGAGAAAAACTGGCACAGGACGATTTTGCGTCGCTTGCAGGAAGAACGCCCCAGACTCACGGAGAACACTATAAGTACCTCGGAAACTACTTAGATCTTTTTAAGATTATGGAGCAATACGTCCCTGCATATAAACTGGAAGCACCAAAATTATTGAAATTATTAATGTTCAATTATTTGTTTTCAAACGGAGACGCCCACTTCAAAAACTTTTCGCTGTTGGAAACCCCGATGGGAGATTACCGCCTAAGTCCGGCTTATGACCTGCTTAACAGCCGCATACATATTAAAGACAATGACTTTGCACTTGATGACGGCTTATTACCAAAGAACCTCGCACAAGGTAAGATTAGGCACCAGTTTGCAGGACTGGCTGAGCAATCAGGCATAAGCGAAAAAGTATTTGAAGGAATAGCCCAATCAATGATTTCAGAATCAACAACTGTCGAAAAACTTACATTAGCTTCTTTCCTTGACGAAACAACCCAAAGGAATTATTTACAATCGTACCAAGCCAGGCTCAAACAGCTGATGAAGGATTAGTCTTGAATATCTTGAATTGAAGATAGTTAGATTACGACAATTCTTTTGAATACACCACCCCATATTTACCGCTTAAGCAACCAACAGCGCGAGCCGGGTAAATAGTCAAGGCCGGGCCACCGCTGAAAAGAAAAACACAATGGCCCGCTCCGCATGGCCTTTACTTTTTATCACGGCGGTGGGCTATCTTCGCGAGTGTGGTGAATATGGAAACCTTGCAGGTCTACCGAAAAACATGGTATTATAAATAGCCTTATCTACTGCAATTGTTTTATAATTGATCTGAAATTTTCTAGCCCTGCTTCCAAATTTTCCAGAATATCATTGGCCAATACATCAGGATCAGGCAAGTTATCCAGATCAGCTAATGATTTGTCTTTTAGCCATGTTATATCTAAGCTTGTTTTATCACGGCTAACAATTTCTTCGTAGCTGAATTTTCTCCAACGTCCTTCGGGATTGGTTTCGGCATTGAATGTTTCTTTCCGAGTATGTCGATTCCCCGGTTGATAACAATTTATAAAACCCTGTAGATCATCAATTTTTAGCGGGTTCTTTTTAAGCGTATGGTGTACATTAGTACGATAGTCATAATACCATATCTCTTTTGTCCAAGGATCTTTTGCAGAGGGTTTGGCATCGAAGAAAACCACATTTGCCTTAACACCATTTGCATAAAATATTCCCGTAGGCAAACGTAGGATAGTATGTAAATCTGTAGTTTCCAATATCTTTTTACGTACTAATTCTCCTGCTCCACCTTCGAACAAAACGTTATCAGGTAATACAACTGCTGCCATGCCGGTTGTTTTAAGCATGGTGCGTATATGTTGCACAAAATTAAGTTGCTTGTTACTCGTGGTGGCAAAGAAATCTTGACGGTTATAAGTTAAGTCTTCTTTTTCCTGCTCCCCTTCTTCATTGGTAAACGTTTGACTGCTTTTTTTACCAAAAGGCGGGTTAGCCAACACATAATCGTAGGTAATACTGCTCTGGGCTATCAAGGCATCCGCTGGCGAAATATTGTTATCGCTGTCAATATCTCCAATGTTGTGTAAAAACAAGTTCATAAGAGCCATACGCCGTGTGCCTGCTACAATCTCATTACCGTAAAAGGTGCTATATTTTAGGAACTGCTTTTGTTCCTTATCAAGCTTGTAGTTTTTGTCGTTTGCAATAAAGTCGTAGGCTGATAAAAAGAAACCGCCGGTTCCACATGCTGGATCAGCAATAGTTTTACCCGGCTCTGGGCGAATACACGCCACCATCGCGCTGATTAGTGCGCGGGGAGTAAAGTACTGCCCCGCACCGCTTTTAGTGTCCTCAGCGTTTTTTTCCAGCAATCCTTCATATATATCCCCTTTAACATCTGTATCCATCATCACCCAATTTTCACGATGGATCATGTCGATAAGCTTATAAAGCTTAGCTGGGTCTTGAATTTTATTTTGGCTCTTAGTAAATATTTGCCCTAATACCCCTTTTTGTTGCCCTAATTCACGTAAAAGGATAGCGTAATGTAGTTCAAGTTCTGCACCTCGTTTTGACGTTAAGCTATCCCACTGATATTCTTTAGGTATAGGTAGTGGTCGGTTATAAGGCGGCTTACTATACTCATCAGCCATTTTTAAAAATAGTAAAAAAGTTAGCTGTTCTAAATAATCCTGATAACTCATCCCGTCATCACGTAATGTGTTGCAGAAAGACCAGACTTTGGATATGATTGCTGATGAGGTCATTAGTTCCAAACTATTTTTATAATTTCAAATAAAAGCTTATGTCTCTCTTCTAATTCGTCTGGCCCAAATTCAGTCATAGGTCTAAAATTTAAATTGTATGAATTTATCATTCGTTTAAAATCCAATTTAGATTTATATGTGTCTTCCCTCAACGTTTCATTCCAGTAAAGTGTATTTGCATATGATTTTAACTTCTTTTTATAACTTTCATTATTACTGGAAATATTATCAGAGCCTTTTAACAGCAATAGTCCTCCAAGTCGGTTACGTTCTCGTTCAAAAAGCTCTTCGTCATTATTAAACAATTCATAATTTTCATCATTATAGGATAAAACATGCTCAATATGAAAACCATTTTTCCATCCTGTATTTTGAATTAAATCGTACAATGAATGCTTCATGTTCATATTAGTATTGTCCGCAATAAATTTTTCGATTCTTGCAAAGAAATATCTTTTAAAGCGCTTTTCAAGTTCAATACCAGTGTCTTTAAAATAACCATAACTTAATACATTTTCAACACTTACTCCACGAACTTCAGATAATTGTTGAAGCAAACTCTTATTAAATGAAAGCTCAATTTCAGATAGTGGTTTATTTCGGATTTCCGCGCTTATTTTGTAAACTTCCGTTGAAAATGAGTTGCTACTGTAACTCCTTTGAAGCTGGAGCAAGCAGAACGTTTTATCTAATAGTTTACTAATTAGATGGATTTTTTGATCTTCTTCGGGATCGTTTAACGAGCAAGCAGATAGGATGAGTAGAAACTCAGTATTCATATCTGTTAAATTATTGTAAAATACGTAAGGCTGGCTCTCGTCAAAGTATTTATAATAATGTGATATTTTGTAATATAGCTCGGTATAATAAACAAAATCATTTAGCAAAAATTTCTTAACTCCTTTTGGGTTGTGTTTAAGTTGCAGAGTTTTATCGTACTCATCTTCAAACATTACTCGGTGGTAATCCTTGTCAAATTTTTGAGCTGTTCCCCGTGTGTCTGCTAACTTTGCTTTCAAAAAATAAATAAAAAAATCATCTATTTCATCTTCGGCAAATTCGTTTAGCTTTTTGACCTGATTTTCCCATATATCATTGAATTTCAAGGCTATTAGTTCATCTTTTTCGATTTGTCCTAATAATTTACCCTTTAAAATTTCATAAGGTTTCAACTTTACGCCGCGATCATTAATGACCTCGAAAACCATTGGAACCTCGGTCTGCTCAACGCTTAGATTTATTAGCACAATTCTTGATAGAAAGAAAAAAATAAATGATTCAAGTTTATGTGTGTCATTTGAAAACTCTCCATCCATCCATTTAGATATAATTTGAAAGTTTTCCACCATATTTTGAGCAGTTAGACCGCTTGAAACGTCGATTTTATCCGATTCGACATTGTCAAACAAACCTTGCATAGCAACTTTATGAGCCTCATGATTCATCCAAAATTCCTTTTTAAAACCAGAATGACCTACTATTTTATTTTTGACCCAATCAGCCAATGGCGATTTATAATCCTCGGCTAAATGCTTTATCTTAATCAAAATAAGAGTTATTGTAGTTAGTCTTTGTTGACCATCCACAATATAAATCTTGCCGTCAACCAAGTTCGTTACGTATGTATTTAGATAATACCAGGAATATTTGGCTATCAGTTGATCCAGCGAAATGTCAGAATCTTTAAATTTTTTATATTCCTCATTAAATTTATAAAAAACATCTTCCAACAACCTTTTCACAGGTTCATCATTCCATTTGTATTGACGTTGATAGAAATCTATATAATACGTGGTATTTGAAAAGACTCTGTCAATATTTTGCTTATCAGGAGCTATATCCATAGTTAAGAGTTGGTTGTTTTTAAATTTATTATCGATGTAAATCCCAGCTTTTTCAAATATGCTTGGGCGGCGGTGGTATTAAAGATTTTTGGATCTGGATCTAATTCAAAATGATTAACATAAACATTGGCCCATGAAATTAGTAATTTACAGGGATATGGTTTTTCTTCATAAATCATTACATATTTTTCTGCATCACGATGAATAGGCACACCTTCATTAATTATTCTAATAATTGCTTGAAAAATGTGTTCCCGGCGAATATTATCTGGAATTGCCATATCAGTTCTTGGGTTTAGTGCTTTTTATAAATCCATAATATGAATCATCAAAAAGTAATTGATTATCAAAGAACTCTCTAATTACATGAAAAGTTAAATAGTAATTTATTCCTGCTGACCATGATTGCCACACCAATGTTGGTATCCGCCCTTTCTTAAACCAATAATATTCTTCTACACAAAGGTTTAAATAATCCTGAATTATCTGTTCTGAAGTTTTATTACCCGACACAGTGTTGCCCAATGTTACGTTATTTAAATTTTCGTTTATTTCATCAAAACGCTTATTAAATTCGGTAAATAGTGATTTAAATATCAAATCAGAATCAATCCAGTATTTAATTAAACCAAAGTACAGTGTTGAAATTGCAGCAGCGGCTGGGATCAAGGAAACGTAAGTAATGCTAACTACTAACGTCGGTAAGGAAAGTAACACGCAAAATAAAAATGAAATAATTATGGTTGCTATTTTAAACCGATCCATCTTGTTTCATCAAATTTAATTCCCAGCCTTTTCCTATTATTAATTTTATACAATCAAGTGTTTCTTTCTCACTAAACTTTTCTGCCTTATTTTTAAAGTGAGTAGTAACCAAATCAATCTTCCATTCAGCCATTGATTCTCTTACAGCCTTTAAATCAGTAGATTGAATATCTTCTATTACCTTACATACTGTTGCTAATAATTCAATTTGGTGTGATCTTTCTTTGCCTGAATAAACTAAAAAAATCTCCGACAAATCATTGACAGCATTGTTTAATTTATGAGTATAGGGATTGATATATTTGGTTAGACTATCTATGTCGTTAACTGCAATGGCGTTATCCTTTTTGGTGAAAAATTTAGAATTGTTAATCGCTTTTTTGATCTCAGGTGGGTATGGCCCTAAATGCCATCGTTTGTACTCATAGTAAGTAGGTATCTGGTAGACCTTATCTAATAGATAGGCATACTTTGCGATGGTCATTTCGCCATGATTAATACCTTTATCTTTTGACGCTGCCGCAACTATACCTAAAAGTTGCATTTGATAGAAGTAAGTATTTTTAGGTTTGTATAGTGGTTGAACTTTCGCGTTTACCAATTTACCTTCAAAAGCCTTTTTCAAAATACTTTGTCTTAATGCTTCCCCTTGTTGCAAACTATTGGTTATCGTTTCTTCAATTTTATCGCATACACTTAGACGACTTTCTATTTCTTGTACTACCTTGTTTTGATCTTCAATAGAACAAACAGTAATAATTAATTCTTTTAGCTCGTTAGCATTAATGTTATTTACACCGCTCGTTGATTTGGCTTTGTCTTCTATTTGATTTCTCAAATTGCTGGAAGAAAGTATATATGATAGGTATTTCGGATTAACTAACTTTTTTATTGGTCGTAGTCTAATTAGATAACCTGCATAGAGGTAATTCTCTTCTTTCTTGGTTATTAAAGCGCATTTACCAACAATACTTACACTGCCATTTGATCGTATTATTAGTAAATCGCCATCCTTTAGATTATAAGCATTAATTTCCGACTTATCAAATTCTGCAAATTTTAAATCCGACGCATTTACAATGCCATTAATAATGTTCGGTATCCTTAAAACTCCTCTTCCGATAGGTGGATAATCGCATTTTTTTGACGTTCCGTAAGTCGGTTTTTCAATTACCGTACCCATAGGCAATTCTGCCCATCCCTCCGGTAACTCTCCGTCCTTAATATTATAATTCGTCAACTTACCCTCAAACGCCCTTTTTAAGACACTCTGCCTGTAAACTTTAAGTTGTTGCTGTGCCGTTTTTAAATTTTCAATTCCTTTGTCCAGTTCGCTAAATAACTCTTCTATTTTTTCAACGATAAGTAGTTGTTCTTTAATTATAGGAAATGGAATAGTTATTTTTAAAAACTCAGGAAATTTTAAGTTTCTAAGATTATTACTGCCATTTTGGAAATTCACAATTTCACCGGATGAATAAAATAATTGAAGATAAAGGTTAAGGTACTTGGAATTAATTGTTTTTAGAGGTCTGATAAGCCTCAAAAAATTCGTGCAAATTTTGGGAGTTTCTGGTTCAAAGCTTAAGGCTGCTTTATCAATTAAAATCGTTCGCCCGACAGGCTGCTCTGGTCCACCGCCTGATATTTCAACTAAAATATCACCTTCTATGAGTTTACGTTTAGTTATATTGTTTTTTTTTATTTTCCGTAGTGAAGCAGTTTTTCCTTTATCTTCAGCCCAATTCCTTATCTCCGAGCCTCTAATACAATACGCCAAGTCCATTCCTTCGTCCTGATGTTCGGGATTTTTACCCCAATCACCACCAATGTAGTATTCTAATAGGCTTTCTAACGAACCTTTATCCCAACCAATTGCTTTCTCAAGTTTCATTATGCTGCCAGTACTTCGTTCAATTCGTCAATTATCTTGCTTGTATTATCTCCAAATAATTGCCACATCTTACCTAAACCACCTTGTTTATTAAAAGGGTCAAGCTCAAAATCATCCTGCTCTACATGGAAGCTCGAAGCAATGTAATCTTTAATCATACGTAACCACTGCATTTGTTCTTCGTTAAACTTCAATGTGCCAGCTTGTTTAGTAAATACCCATTGCTGAAAATTTAAATCAACCGTTTTATCATAAACGGTTAAGCTTTCATCAATACCGCTAATCTTGCGGATCAGCGAAACTAAGGCTATTAATTCGTTTTTGGGTTGATCGTTTACCTTTTCTAATTGGGCATAGGCACGCCATATATTTAACGGTGCCAACAGCGGTTTGCTAACTTTAATAGTTTCCACCAGGTCTTTAATCATCTTGTAGGTCAACTCACGCCGTTGGTACGGTTGCCCGTAAAATAATTGCAGGGCTGTTATTTCTGACTTGTTATCTTCAATCCACGTTTTAAAATCTTGTACCAGTCCTTCGGCTATAACTACGTTATCCTTAACCCAACCAATGTTTAACAATTCATCGGGATTAACATGGTCAATTACCTGATCATATTGCTTACGTATATCAATCACATAGTTACGCAGTTCAAAACTGTTGAATACCTGTGTGGCTTGTTCAATTAATTTATCGTGCTGTTCTTTAAATAAAATTTCCCTTTCAGATGGTGCAGCGCCCGGCATTTGCTTATCAATGCTCAAACGGATGCTTTCCAAAGTATCGGGATCGTAAGCATTTAACAATTGCTTAACCACATAGTTGATAGTTTGCCCTTCTGCCTTTTCGGCAAACATCATCTTTTCCTTTTCGTTAATCAACTTGTCCAGGCGGATTAACCTATTGGCAAGCGTTGTTAGCATATCCTCGTCGGTATTACCCATGTGTACACTTTCAATCACTTCTTTTAAAGATAGTCCCGGTTTTTTCTCTAATGGGCGGCTATCTGTTTTCTGGCTCTTCTCTACACCAATAGCATCTATAATTACAAAATGATCTTTCGTGAATTTTGCGCCCGGTGTACCTGTAGCTTTTAACTCTTCCAGGCTGCAAGTACGTGTACCTCGGCCTTTCATCTGTTCATAATAGCTACGACTCTTTACATCCCGCATAAACAACAATACTTCAAGGGGTCGTATGTCGGTGCCGGTGGCAATCATATCAACTGTAACGGCCACACGAGGGCAATAGCTATTACGGAACTGTTGCAATATGCTTTTGGGGTCTTCCTCGCTGCGATAAGTTATTTTTTTACAAAATTTGTTCTCTTCGGCAAATTCCTCGCGTACAATATTTATTATATCATCTGCGTGGCTATCGCTTTTGGCGAATATTAGCATCTTAGGTACTTCAAAGCTTTCGGATGCTGATTCGGTAGCGGGAATAAGGCGATCAGGAAACATAACAGGCAATTGGTCTTTAACCGCCTTTATAATCATACGCAATTGGTTCGGGTTTACAACCTTATCATCCAAATGTCTGCCGGTGTATTCAACTTCCTCATCTAATGTATTCCAGAATTGCTTGCGAGTGAGTTTTTCCCGCCTGCCTATATATTCACCAAGTTCAATTTTTGAGCCTTGTTGAGTTACTTTAGTTACTATCTCAAAAACATTGTATGGTACCAATACGCCATCTTCTACCGCCTTCTGGTAACCATAATCACACACCAAATTTTGATTGAAATATCCGAAGGTGCGGTTATCAGGCGTAGCGGTTAATCCGACTTGAAACGCATCGAAATAATCTAACACTTGTTTCCAAAGATTGTATATACTGCGGTGGCATTCGTCAATTACAATAAAGTCAAAAAACTCCATTGGAGTTCTCTGATTGTATATGACGGGTAATGGTTCCTTGACTATTGTTTTTTTCTCGTTTGGATTTTCTTCTTCGTCCCGCTCGTCTAATTCAGTCCCTTTTAGAATAGAGTATAGTCGTTGTATTGTGCTGATATATACCTGACTATCTCCAGGAATAAATGAACTGCTCAAACGTGTTACAGCGTATAGTTCTGGAAACAAACGGTTATCATCCTGCGGTTGGTAACGTTTAAATTCCTGTTCGGCTTGTTCTCCTAAGTTCTTGGTATCAACTAAAAATAATATGCGTTTTGCTTTGGCAAACGTTAATAGTCTATAGATAAACGAAATAGCTGTAAAAGTCTTACCCGATCCTGTAGCCATCTGTATAAGTGCTTTTGGTCGGTTATCACGAAAAGATTTTTCAATGTTGGTAATTGCCGTTACCTGGCAATCTCTTAAACCATCGGTTTCTAAAACTGGCGTGTTATGCAATCTTGCCCTAAGTGTTTTATCCTCCTTCAACCATTGTTGAAATGTCTCTGGCCGATGGAAAGTGAATACAGGTCGGGAACGGGGTTTTGGATCGCGATAATCTGTAAACCGTGTTAGCTCCCCGGTACTTTCGTAAACAAATGGTAGGGGATCATTATTAAGGTACTTTAGCTTTGATGTAGCATATTCAACTGATTGCTCTTCTACTACAGTAAGTTTTAACCCTTCATCTTCTCGTTTGGCTTCTATTACACCAACAGGCTTTTTATCTACAAATAAGATATAATCTGCTGGGCCTGTTTCAGTTTGATACTCTCTTACAGCGACTCCAATACCTGCACTAAGATTGATTTGCTTTTTACCCTGTATCACCCAACCGCAAAGCAATAATTGCTTGTCGATATTATCACGGGCTAATTGTTCAGGGTTTTGGTTCATTAATTAAAGTAAGGTTTGTGAATAAAAGTAATATTTCCATACGATATTGCAGAATAAAGGTTATAATTTATCAAAATAGACCTTTCTTAAGTATGCAGGTATGTTATGAGCGATAGCGAATTTCATTCCTGCAAGGGCGGCGAGGCTGGAGGTGGAATGAAACCCGGCGCGATAGCGCGTGATGTAATGAAGCCACCTGCCGCAGCCGCTTTGCCTCAATTGGCATCAATAAAATGACCTAATACCCAATCTTTATCTACCGTACTCCGGGACACTTTTTCATGTAGTGCAATTTTCTCTATTTCCTTCTTCAGTATCATTAATATTGTTTGTCCGTTAGATTAAGCAATTCATCTTTGCTAATATTCAGCCTCAACTTCCAGCCTGTTACAAATTCGCCTTTCTCTGTCCCTTGTGAATCAAAAAGGTTATACTTATCATTTATCTGCGCTTTAGCGAAATCAATAAATTTATCCATTAATGGCTTTTCAAATAACTCCACCAAAAATCCTATTCTTTTTGTAGCAGCGCTATTGCCAACCGATCTGCAATAATTGATCATTTTATCAGCATCAATCTCTGCCTGGTATAAAGCCCTTATTAGTTCAGCATAACCACCAGAATATTGTGGTTGATCAAAACAGTCTATAATGGTCTTTTCAATATCCGTTATAGGATATTTTGTGTTGCCATAGCCGTTGTACATAATACCGGTACGCTTACCAGGATTTATAGTGACAAATTTATAAGGGGTTCCTAAAAGGGCCTTATCGGTTTTCCTTTGCGTGGTCTGTATAAATATTGTGTTAGAAAATTGCTCGGTTAAACCATTTAGATTTAAAGCTGACCAATAAGCCACCGCGCTGTTTTTTACCACAAATGTGCCGATCACATTTTCATCACGAAAATTAATTTTGCAAAACTTACCCCGTTCTATCCGTGAAATCAGTTCTTTATGAACTAAATTTTCAAGAACTTCGTTGAGGTTGTCAAACTTTCTATTGATTTGGTTCTCAATTTCATCAAATTTAAACAGCTCAATTTCATAATCATCCAGCAACTTCATAAATTCAAGTTGTTGCTGTGTTAAGTTGGATGATATGTAAACGCTATGTGCCATATTACTTCGAGTGTCATTATAAGACCTAAAAAATGGGTCTTATCGTTACATTAAAAGTAAATATAGGTAGTTATTTCTAATAAACAATAACTATTTAGAGATTGATCCACAAACAAGCAGCCGCTTAATGACTGCTTGTTTACCTACTGATCTATTTGATAAGTTTATTCAACAACAAATAAACCATAATTAAAAAAACAAAACCCAACACGCCCCATACCATTATTTTGTAATATTCAGGGCTTCTCATTTGTTCAGGGAATATTTGAAGCCTTATTTGCTTAGTTACCGGCTTGGGCCCCTTTTCAATAGTTTGATTTATGGTTAACAAACTACTGGCTAATGTTTGATTAACCATCGAAAGATCTGGTTTTGGTGCCTGCACCTGTATATTGCTAAACTTAGCTTCAAAACTATTAATCAATCTTTCAGTCTGCTTTTTACCAGTCTCTATAATCCTGTCTTTTTCATCAAGCTTTTCTTTTTGCATACTCATAAAGTCCTGCATTTGCTTATTGTGCAAAAAGACCTCTTTAAGCATTTCTGTTAGCGTTATATCATCCATTGGTGTTTCTTCCTGTGTCTTCATATTGAAATTCCTTTCGAATAGTTAAGTTTTTGTTCCTGTTCTTTAATTAATTCTTGCTGTTGCTTTTGTTCTTGTAGCCGTTGCTGCTGTATTTGCTGTTGTTTTAATAACTGTTCCTGTTTAAGCTTCTTTTCAATATCCATCAAAGCATAACCAACCTGACTGCCTTTGAAACGGACTTGCTGCTTATCTATAAATGCAATACCTCGCCCAAGCTCTACGGAATAACCTTGCTTTTCCATATACTTTTTTAATGCTGGTACATCTTTACATTGTTTAATAGCCTGTAATAAATGATTTTTTAAAACCTCCTTTCGCTGGTCAATCCTTTTCTCTTGTGATACTCTTTGTTCGGGTCTTAAAAATTTATTGGGACTTAATACTTTGGTTAGTTTATATTCCAGTTCCATCTTCCGGCAGTACTCTGCCATGCGTTTATAGCTATTGCTGTCACTGGCTGTTTTGCCATCATAACCGATACGGTTGGCGACAACATGCAGGTGCTGGTGTTGCCGGTCACTATGCTCAATCACAACATACTGGTTATTATGAAACATAAACTCTTTAGCCAGCTTTTCAGCCATGTCAACTTTGTCCTGAGGATTCAATTTGTCCGCATCACCGTGCGCAAAACTGACAGCTAAATGAAACACGGGCTTACTGACATTTGGGTTAAGCTTACTCACTTCAATAAAATCACGGATCAGTTGCCGCTTATCACCAAAACATTGGTTGTAAGCAATCACCTCTGCTTGTTTCTTTTCCATCTCATGTAACTGCATCGCCTTAGTTTGTTGCAAACGACCTTCAAAAAGATAGTTTAGGCACCCCCGAAAACTTTTGCCAGTTCCTATTTTACCAATCATGATATAGCGTTTTTAATGTCCTTAACCAACGTTTGCAGGCTCCTGATCTCTTGGTTAAGCAAGGCTCTTTCCATCCCGTTGAGATCATTTCCTTGGTTATACTTTTTAGCAAGCTGGTTTATATTGGCAGCTATATGATTCAATGTTCCTGTCAATTGCAACACTGACCTCGGTAGCGTTCGTACCTTGATCACCGCCCGATTGTGTAAACCAAGATCACGGAGAAATACAGATACTGTTTTCCCAACATTCCGGGCATTTGCCTGGATAATCTTTTTCTCTAAAAGGTTGCACATAACACTTAGGGCTTCACTTTTTTTATGCGGCACCTTAGGGCGTCCCCCCTTGTTGATTCTTCCTTTTTTTTCCTCACCAACCGCCTTACCTGTCTTTTTGATTAAGCCTTTCATAAGATTAACTTCTTTAAAATATCCCCCCCGAATGCGATAGCATGAGTGGGGGCCAGCAAGTTTCGGCAAGGCCGAAACATAGCTGGCTCCACTTTGGGGCTAATGCCCCTCGTGTTAGCCGGATACTTCGTATCCGGGCCTTGTAACCTTTCCATTTGGGTAAATTTATTTCGGGCTAAAGCCCGAAATGCTTATTTGTTTAATAGGTCGGCCTTTTTCGAGAGGCGGTCAACTGCTGTACCGCCTCTTCTTTAATTTCGTCCGCTGTCTTCTTCCGGCCAGACTTAATCCATTCCGTCAATTCAGATCGATAGAAATACAGCCGCTTGCCGCGCTTATTCACGGGGATTTCTTTACGGCATACTTTGCTGTAAATTGTAGGTACGGAGAGATTTAAAAATTTGGCAGCGTTAGAAATGGTCAGGAGTTCTTCGTGTCCTGGTAGCTGCTCATGCTGATGAAGTAAAAGCTGTTCAATGCTTTCAAGCTTATCCTGAAGTTTGCTTACCGCTAGCGGTAATTGGTCAAATGTTAGTGTTTCCATTGCGCATTATTTGTTTAATGCTGCAATTGTAGTGGCTTGTTTTGCTGGGTTACAAGAGGGTAAACTGTAACCTTACTGCAACCCACTCATTTCTTTGTTATCTTTTGTTACGAGGCGTAGGTAGGATATAAAATTTATCCTCCTTTTGTTCAATTTTAAGGATAGGGGATTTGCAGGGTCGGGTTTTGGTAGACATTAGACCGTTGAGATAGCCCTCTGTTAATTCCCTTGCTTCGGCTTGATTAGAAAGATAGTTAAATTTAGGAGCGATCCATCGCTCCAGGTCTGCCATCTGGCAACCTACGATAAGCCGAGCATCAAATAACTGTTTGAATGCATCGGCCAGTTGATTGCCAAAACCGCGGAAAACCAACGGTCTGTCCGGTGCCTCATCTGATAATAACAGTCTTTCAAGTTTGGGGTGATCTGCGGAAACAAAATACTCTCTTAATAAGTCGAGCAGTTGCGAGGCTATACCTGGTTTGAAAGTCGGGTAGCGACCTATTGATTTAGTGGGTGTTTCATTTTCAAACCCCGCTTCCGGTTCTTTACTTATTTCTGATTCTGTCGGCTCATCAGTCTGCTTCGCTTCCTGCTTTTTATCGTGAAGTGATTTTTGAAAATCTTCAAATGAAAGATGTTCTTTGATCGAATTTTCAGCATCATAGATTAGTTCCATCAAAAACTTTTCGCGCAACTTAACAGAATCGCCCAGGTCTTCAGCAAATTTGGAGGTGACTTCTATATCAGCGCTGTCAGACTGAAGATTATTCACTATGAACAAATACTCCAAACGGGCAGAAAAAATAAAAGAGCGATCATAAACCAACTTCATTTCCGAATAGTGCTGATTATAATTACCCCAAAACTCTTTAAACCGGCTGCGAACTTTAGACAATTCAGCCAATTGAAGTTTAATGCGCTCTTTATCTAACGTAATCAGATCAATAAAAGCCATGTCCTTTAACACCCTTAATTCGCTCCTATAAGAAAAGGAATCATAGTATTGGGTTTGGTAGGTTAAATCATAGGCTTTAGCACACTTCTTTTCAGTCGTGCCAGAATCCATCTGCATATCATCTTCGACAATATGCAGGTCAAAAGTTTGAATACGGATTAAAAATTCTTTTAGATGCTGCATGTGCGTGCAGATTATACACTCAAATTTAAGTATTATAATATTCCCATAAAAACGTTCAAGATGCTTAGGGCTAAAACGAAATAAATTTAATCAGTAACAACTTACCTCTTGATAATATTACCGATCTTCGGCGTGATCTGAATTGTGAACTTTCTGTTTTCAGCTTCATTCAACTCTCTAGATTTTCCAAAGTATCCACTTCCAGTAATTAGAATCTCACAGTTTTTAAATGATTTAAAGTTCAATCCGTTTTGTTGCCAAAGGTTCACTAAGGATAGAGATCTATTATAACTCAATACGTACCCAACGTCAGGCATTGTTATGAAATTCCCTTGGGTACGCTGCGTATTGCCTTCTACAATGACAAGATAATTAACGTTTGGGTTTTCTTTAGTAAGTTTTGTCATCAAATCAAAGATATTCTTCCCCGCTAAAAGAAGATCATTCTGGAGTGCTGTAGGAATATCATGTATATTTGAACTATTGCCTTTGAAATTTACGTCAACCTTTAATTTGTATCTTTTATTTCTTGTATCGAAGACAAAATATCTTTTGTCTAAATTTTTTAAAGCTTCCTGGATTTTATGAATTTCATCTAGCTCAATCTTGGCAGCTGTAAGTTCTCCGATCATTTTCGCTTGCATTGTATACACAAGTACAAAAAGTACAAGCATGACGAAAAACAAGCTAGTCATCAGGTCTGAATAGCTTAGCCAAAAAAAGTCCCTTTTCTTTTCGTTAGATTTGCTCATTCAGATTCTCCAGTCTATTATTTGACTTATTCATGGTGATCTTTAGATCTTTTATTGCGTCTATTAGAGCAACGTTGGTCTCTATAGACTGTTTCTGTGCGTTACGGAAATCGTTACTCATGTCTGCGATATGGTTTACTAGAAGACTAAATTCTTCTTTTTGAATTTTAGAGTTTTCGACAAAAACCTGGACGGCGTTTTGAATTTCGTCAAGTCCGGAAAAGAAATTATTGTTGCTGCCAACAAATGCTTGTATTTGTTCTGTTGAAATCTTGAAATAACTGTTGAGCTCCCTATAGATCACACTTATATCTTCGTTAAGCTCATCAACTTRCGATCTCCATATTTCACGATGATCATTTATTGTGGGAAAATGTTTTTCAAGCGAATCCTTAAATTGCTTTTGTAGCTCGACATTTGCCACGGATTGTCCGGAAAGAATTTTTAGATTGCTGTTAAAATCTTTAAATTGTCCTATTATTTCATTCATTTCGCCAGCAACTGTTTCGGTCTTATCAATGTAACCGTTTAATCCTCTCTGATATTCTTGAAATCTATCTAGATGCTCTGCTGAGTCTTTAAGATCCACAAATACTTCGGCTATTTTGGTTGCTGTTTTGGTCAGACTTAGTTTATTTATTTCTTCAAGTACTGTCTGTTGCTTCTTTAAGTTTTCATTAAGTAGTTGCCCGGAATCTTTATAGTCACCCATGTTTTCACCAAATTTTTTGATGAAATGATTTAGAACATCTTTAAAGCTTCCTAACGACTTGGATACTCCAATATTTAGAAATGGTAATAGTTCTCGTTGAAGGAAGTCGTAATAATGGTTTCTGTCAGTATCGTTGCGGTAAGCGGCTGGTTTGTAAATCAATGCTGAATTAACTACTGTAAACGCAAGCCCCACTAAGCTGGCAACCATTGCTGCAATAACACCGTTAAGCAGGTGACTTATGCTATCTGAGGAGATTGTCGTAGTCGTCCCTGCTATAGTAGTAGTAAAATCAATTCCAGAGAGGCCAATTATAATCCCAATAAACGTTCCAGCTAATCCGATATACAATGGCACATTTATTAGGTTTCCTATTTCGTTATCAACTTTTTCCACATGTCTTTCACAAGTATCTTTCAGGATTCCAAAGTCAGCTGAAGCACCTTTGTTTTTGCATAAATAAGCATTGGTAGATTTTATAACCTCAGAAAAGTCGATGTGCGTTTTATGTGTGTCTACTGGAATGACCAAAAGTTCTACAGGTTCAGCATCGGGTTCGTTTCCTACTAATAAATGAGTGTCAGATAATGAGTCAAGGTATAATTCAAATTGCTCTGGATCAGCCATCACATCTTTCGTTATAAAGAATGATTTAATTTCTATGTCTTTAAACGAGCTTGGGAAAAACGTCTTATACGCACGAATCTTTTTCATAACGTGTGCAAAAACAAAAATTTGCAAGGCAATCAGGGCGATAATAAATATAATTTCGAATGTCATTTGCTTAATTTAAAATAATGTATTTTGATTTGGATCTATCTTTTTTCTGATAGTCCTATTATCATTTTTTAGTTCTACTTGTGTATTTTCCTTTTTCTCACCATTTTGGTTATTGAACTGTTTGTAAAGCTCACTTGCCTTTGGATAATTACCATCAACAAAAGACTTAACCAAAAATGCATGGGATAACGGTTTTTTGTAATTCAGGACATCACAATTTGTTTCATAGTCCAAAAGGACAATATCTTGATGTATTGCAGCATCTTTTAACTTTTCCAATATAGATGCAACTTTATTTTCAAGTACCCATAAATAGGTTGGAAGATATATCTCAATCCGGGCCTCAATATAACTCAACAACTCCTTTCCTAAAAATCCTTTTCTATGCCCTAACGGTTTTCCAAACTTCCTTACTGTTCTTTTGAGATTTTTCATTGTCTTATTCTCGAATACTGACTTATCCACGTCTGCACCCTCAAAAACTTTTAGTCCCTGCCATATACCTTCAACAGATTCAGCCATCATTCCATCTGAAAACGGAACTGGAATCTTACTGTGCGGATAAAATGGACTTAGTTTCACCAATGACGTGGTTGCCTTTGAAGTGACATCCAATATCTTGGCATTTGGATATCGGGCTGCAAGTGTTTTCTCACTTTTCTTTCTACTATCTACATAAATCATACTAAAACTCGTTAATATTTAAAATGAACTCAGCAGGTATCCATGTTTTTACCATTACTTCGGCCTGATAATATTTTACTTCTTCATCGCTTAAATTAAAATGGTTCACATGCCTAACTAATGAAAATCTTATTCTTTTGAAATCTTCGATTTTTGATCCCGATTTATGACCTGTTTTAGTTGCATTCATGTCTGAGAACCTTGTTTCTTGAAAGAAGCACACTTCACGGTCTATTTTTAAAATCACTGGATCTTTTATCCTGTCTTGCTTTTTTGCAACAAACATCATCGGATGATTGATCGTAAAAGAAACTCTAACAAAATCCTCTGAATTATATCTTCTGTCTAGCTCTCTGGATTGTATATCGCCTCCTGGAAAAGGAATATCAATATTATTTCTTTGTAAATAATGCCAAGAATATAGTCCTCCACATTCTTTAATTGATTTTAAATTAGCCCTATCTGTAAAATGGTAAAGTTGAGTAATACTATTTTCATTACACACATTTTCAAAGTCCATCCAATCAATCTTCTTAGTTAGTAAATTCTTCAGCTTTTCTTTCTCTGAATCCTTCTCTGCAGCTAGAAGTTTTTTAATAGCATCCTCATTATCCTTCTCAACTTTAATCGCTTTTAATCGTTGGTTTTCAATTTCTTGATGACGCTTAACTTCCTCTAAGTGTTTTCTTAAAACCTCATTCTGAGCTTTTTCAATTAACACAAGCTCTTTATCCCTAATCTTTTGTTTAGATTGGTTTAGTCTTAGAGTTTCTTTGTAGAATGTTGGTTTTATTTCTAAAGCAAGTTCAGAAATCAACGCTTTTGCTTCCGTTAATCTATTCTGAGCAATTGCTCCTTCAAGGCGATTTAATTTTTGTTTTATTTTGCCTTTTTCAACTTCAATCTGTTGTTGCTTTTTATCAAGTCTTGCCTTATGAAGGCTCAGTGTACCATGAGCCTTTAACAAATTCTCTAATTTTTCACCAGATTGAGGATTTTCGAAAATCCGAATCTTATTTTGGTCTCTTAATCCTACACCATTTCTTGTCCCAAGGCTTATCATTGTTCCAATCTTATCGTCTATAAATGATAGATCAGCGTATTGTAGTTCGGAAATTTCATTCATTGCGAAATTCAGAAGTAGTCGTCTTTTTTCCAATTCTAATAATTCCGCCCTAAAATTGGCAAGGTCATTATGATTACTTCTGCTGAATAAAAAAATATTGTTTTCATTGTAAAATGATAAAATTGCTTTTGATGTGGCATTTTCAGCTAGTTGATCAATAATTAATGACTTGCTAGCATCATCTTTAACTTCACTATAATTTTGCAAAAGTTCAAACTCATTGAATGAAGTTTCAAGAATCGCTTTTTGCTCTGTAAAAAAATCTTTTTGCTGTGGGGTTTTCTTCGAAAAGAGCAACTTTAACCTAAGCCATAATTTCCTAATAAAGTTCATTTGCTTGAACGCTAAGTTAAAATTGATGCTTCTTCAACAGATTACCATTTATGTTTTCTCCCAGTTTCGTCAAAGGTGGAATCAAATATGTATCAATCTTTGTATTTGCTTCAATGAAGCTTACTAGTCTTTCGATTTCGTAACTAGGGTTTCTTCTAAACGCAGAATAAAGAATTCGATAGACACGCCATCCAATTCTTTCAAGAAATTCCTGTCGTTCAATATCGTACGCGACGTCTTCTGGGAGTGAATGGAAAGGGTCTCCATCGCATTCTATAGCTATTGTTTTGCCGTTGTTAAAAACTACTAAGTCGATTTTGAAATTAACGTAGACATTTTTATTAAGTTTCTGATTGAAATATTGTTCGTCTTCTTTGACCTTATATTGTGGCTGAATGTAGTTGTAACCATGCTCTATAAGACTTTTTGCTATATCAGCTTCAAACCAACTGTCGAATGGCGTCGGAACGTTGAGGCGGTCTCTTTGAATATTAAAGTTATCAAGAATAAGAGGCTGTAATGGTTTGACATCTGAGTAAAAGAAATTTATTATTTCCCTTCTAAAGTCTTGTGGAGCTAAATTGTCATTTTTAACCGAATGAAAAAGTATCATTTGCTCCTTAGCTCTACTTAAAGCCACATTTATTTTTCTCTTTTTGTCATCATCATTTATAATTGCTGTTGGTTTTGCGTTTTTATTATTTATGCTAGCTTCATAATCTAATGCTACACCAAGTGAAACTAACATCACATCCCGCTCGTCGCCTTGGAATTTTGGGGAATCTTCAATGATTATCTTAAAAGAATCAATAAGTTCGCTTCCAAATTCAGCAACAAGATCTTCTTTTACATCTTTTAATTTTTCAGTATGTTTTGTATAGCCAAGACTTACAACACCTATTGATTTTGTTTTGTAATTGGGATCAGTTAGCATTAATTTCAAACATTCCTTTATTTGTAGAATTTCCTGATGTACGATATTATCCTCTGAAATTGCATTATCTACAAATACTGTTTTTTTGGGAGGCAACCTATTCGAATTTAGTTGCTTTAAGGGTCTAAGTGAATTATTATAAAAATAGTTTTTAGAGAATTCGATCAGTTCTGGCACACATCTGAAATGTTCCTTTAAGGTGAGATTGGAAGTTCCTGCAATCATTTCCGAAAGGTTAAATAGACTGTTATCGCTTTTAATGTGAATGACATTCGGTCCCAGAAATTCTAAATATTTATTTTTTATGGAGTCGAAATCATTGCCATCTGCAGCAGTTAGACTAGATGGAGAAGTTTGCTTGTCATCTCCAACGATTATAATGGTTTTTCCGTAATAACCGAGAATAAGACTATTGAAATCTAGCTGACTTGCTTCATCGACAATAATGCAATCAAATATCTCGGGCTCATGACCTACACTGTTTAGCACATCGTTAAACTTCATTACCCAACAGGAGAGTTTCTTCGATATGGCTATGCTATTCTTTCTACAAAGAATTTGATATCTGACCTGATCACGTATCTTTCTATTACTTTGGCTTAAGTTATACTTATATTCTTTTAGAACATTGATAAACTCGTCAATCTCATCATCATCAAATTTTTTCTTGAAGTTGCTTTTTCCAAGATCGAATAAAATTTCACATTTCTTTTTTGATATTTCATTATTTAATCTTGAAATTTTTTCTGTACTGGCCTGTAAATTTATAGATAACTTATATTCTAGATATTGATTTGTCACCGCATAATCAATATTCTCAATTGTAAAGTATTCGGGGTTAATGTTTTTAAGGTCTGGAAATGTATTTGGCAAATATTCAGTCAAATAAGAAACAATTCTGCGGAATTCATTTTCCTTTAGCAAGCGTTCATTGAAACTCCGTATTTTATCTAGTAAACCTTGATATTTATCCTCATCTTCAATGTCATATATAGGGAGAAATTCCATAAACAGGTGTTTTAGCTTAGATCTTTCTATAACTATATTGACTCCTTTTAGGATTTCAATAAGACCTTGAATTTTGGAGTCCAGTTGCACTAAGTCTTTAAGATCTTCCCTATACATAATCGCCCTCTCTCTAATACCGTCAATATCTTCTATTGGAAGATCAATGAATCGAGAAAAGTTAACTAGCCCAGGGTCTAATCTCGTTTTGTTCAACAACTGTTTATTTCTTTCGATCTGAGCCAGGATGTCCTCAAATTGACTAAACTTTTCGTTAACGTTTGCCCGCTCATCTAGCACAAAAATAAATCCTGTATCTTTTAGAAGTTTGAATTTCCTACCAAGAACGGAGATTTTTTCTATTAGCGATTTAAGCTTAACTATTTCATCCCGTGTGTTACACTTTTTCCCATCAATGGTAAAGTCTTCTAAATACGCCACTTTCTTAAATGACGCAGTATATCTTTTAAAAAAACTTACAGTTTGATCTGTTAAGTGAGACTGATAGGTTTCAATGTCTAAAAGATATCTGGTTTGATTTTCGATGATTTCAGAATATGCCTTATTGGTGGTAAGATCACAACTTTCAAAATTTGAATGTAGTGAAGCAGACAAACGATCAATTTCCTGAGCTGACTTCATAACTAAGTCAGAATTTGTAAAATCTTTTATTTGCTCAATGATACGGTCTAAATCTATGCTAAGCAGCTTATCCCGATTTTGTATATTTAACCCTAACGTTATACTTTTCGTTTGATTCTTTTCCTTCAACTGAAAGAGCTGCCTAAAATCAAAATCCTTTAATTTATTGTAAATGCTTTCCAGGTCAATATCCAGCGAATCGGAAGTTGAAATTTCATAATCACTTAACTTTTGATATTTTATTAAACTGATTTTTAATTTTTGAAAGTCGACAACATTAAATTCAACTAGGTTATCCTTGATCCAATTGAACTCTTTAGGATCTTTCTTAAGGAATTTTTCGACTATCTGATATGGTCTTAGATTAGAAAAACTTTCGTTTAAGCTGACTGTCGAATATTCAGATTCTAATGAGTTGATGATCTCGCCTTTCGATTTTACGTACGCCGCTTTGAGCTTATCCAAATCCAACAATTTGTTATCAATGTTTACAATGTAACTTTTGGTCAACAAATCTGAGATTCGTTCAATGCTATTTGAAAGTGAAAATCTGTCTTTTTTGTTTTCAAGTTCTATTTTTGTAAAAATGAGATCGTCAAAGCTTTCAGGAATTTTCCCAAGAAGGGATTCCAATGCCTTGTCAGTTTGAGCGGTAACCAGCACCCGTTTTCCTTGTGCCAATAAAGTACATAAAATATTAACAATTGTGTGGGATTTCCCTGTCCCCGGTGGACCGGTAACAACTGTTAATCTATTCTTAAGATAATTTTTATAGATACTTTTCTGTTCCGTATTGTATGGAAGCGGAAAAAAGACCGAAAAATCTTCTTCGGCATTTAAAGAAGAGAAGCTCTCTTTGTTTTCTTCATAAAGCTCATCAATAAAGTAATTTTGTTTCGGATGACTGTTCTTATACAAAGTAGATGGATCTCGTACTAAAAAATTGAACAATGTGCCAGTTTCTGGGTTTAAATCGTTATGCGCAATAATAGAGTCTGTCAATCTTTCAAAAAAACGAGGTTTCTGATATTTAATATTAATTGCTGGCGAAAAACTGATTCTAAAAAAATCTTCCCTGTATATGTCACTTTCGGGTTTATTAAGAGAAGTTTCGAAAGCGGAACTATCTGACATCTTTTGGAGACTATTCGAAATTAATTTTCTAAAATCTTGCTGGTATATGTATTCAAACCCGAGTTCCTCAATTTTCGCGTCAAATATTTCTATGATATTTAATAGTACTTCTTTCTCAATTGGCGCGTTATTCAAAAAGAAAAAATCAGCGTATGGCGTCCCGGATTCAGAAAAGTTTAGGCTAATTGAATTTTTGGAACTAATTTCTAATGTTAAAGGAAAATGAAAAAGATGTTGATTGGTTTTCGAAAAATTATTTGAGCTGTTTTTTTTTGCGTACTGTATTAAACCGATACTAAGGACTATTTCAAGATTGGAATCATTTTTTATATCATTATATGCTCGAAAAAGCTTTGAATAAATCTCTTTACCCCTTTTATAAGTTTTTATCTTTTCAGCGCTAATTTCACCTTCCTCGGAGCTTAAATAAAGGCGTAATGATTCATTATCATTGTTTTTACTAGAGAAAACGTTTTTGGCGAAATCAAAAAAAACATCTTCGGAAAATATATCCGAAATAGTAATCTCTGGCAGTAAAGGTTTATCCAGAGTAAATATTTTTTCAACTTTAGTAAATTCCGGAGTAAAAAGTTTAGGTAAAACTGAATTGCACATCCCTGCATCTAAAAGTTTTTCGATGTCATTTAACCAAATGAAGTTTGATGCATTGCTACTAGCAAGTATATCTTTGATACCTCGCTCGAGAAGTTTTTTGTATTCTTTAAGAAAAGTTATATAACTTTTTACTGCGTTCATGATAAGGACAGGATTAAGCGACTCTAAATTTAGAAGAAGCTACTCATTAGTTCTTAAAAATTTAAACCGCACTAATATAATCAACTTTATGTTTTGAAAGCTTGCAGTATTCAATTCTTTTAATTATAGTAAGTTAACTAATCTCCTGAAACTATTTTGTGATACCAATTTTATTTAACCTCTGATAGAATTTCAATCAGTAATAAGTAGCCTAGTTTCGTTAGACTAAAACAGGATACCGAAAGTTCCCTAGCTAATACCGCATTTTATTTGATATATCATTCAGACATTAATAATAAAATGATTTTTGTTAATAGCAGCACGTGAAATAGCAAAACGAGGTTTAGAAAACCCTTTCGGCGCGATTCTAAACTTAGAATAATAGCCTAACGAAATACTTTTTTTTCAAAAATGTGTGAGAAATGTGTGAGAAACAAAAAACCCAACTCGCCAGAGTTGGGTTAAATCATTGATTTTCAGGCTCCTGAGGCTGGGCTCGAACCAGCGACCCTCTGATTAACAGTCAGATGCTCTAACCAGCTGAGCTACTCAGGACTATTTTCCGTTTGGAGTGGTGCAAAAGTATAATTTCTCCGGATATTTCACAATATTTGCGCAAAAAAATTTTAAAATATTTTTACATGAGTTTGTTAGTTATTGGTACTGTGGCATTTGACGCTATTGAAACTCCCTTTGGGAAGACAGAAAAAATCGTGGGAGGGTCTGCAACCTTCGCAAGTTTGGGCGCATCTTACTTTTTTGATGATATAAATATCGTTGCTGTGGTGGGTGATGACTTTCCGCAAAGCGAGATTGAAGACCTGAATAATCACAATATTCATACAGAAGGATTGCAAATTAAAGAAGGAGAAAAGTCTTTTTTCTGGAGCGGCAAGTATCACAATGATATGAACACCAGGGATACGCTGGTTACCGAACTTAATGTTTTGGCCGATTTTGACCCAATCATCCCCAATACATACCAGGATTGCGAGTTCCTGATGCTGGGCAATCTTTCTCCCCAGGTACAGCAAAGCGTTATCAACAGGCTAACCAAGCGCCCAAAACTTATTGTGATGGATACGATGAACTTTTGGATGGACATTGCCCTTGATGAACTTTTAAAGACCATCAGCATGGTTGATGTTTTAACAATTAATGATGCCGAGGCCCGTCAGCTTTCTGGCGAGTACTCACTGGTTAAAGCTGCCCGCAAAATATTAACCATGGGCCCAAAATACCTGATCATCAAAAAAGGCGAACACGGAGCCCTGCTTTTTCATGAGGATAAAATATTCAGCGCACCTGCCTTACCACTGGCCGAAGTATTTGACCCTACAGGCGCTGGCGATACTTTTGCCGGAGGATTTATAGGCTACATGGCCAAAGTTGGCACAGTGAGCTTTAATAACATCAAAAACGGAATCATCTTTGGGTCTGCACTGGCTTCGTTTTGTGTTGAAAAGTTTGGATCTGAAAGATTGAGGAATTTAACACAGGAAGAAATAGTAGCCCGCATACAGGAATTTATAAGCCTGGCAAAATTTGAGATATAAGAAACTCAACTAAATCCTCTGGCAGAGCAGGTTGTTTACTTATTTTAAATTTAGCACTATTGAAACTTACGAAGTTTTTAAAACTTCGTAAGTTTTTCTTTTTAAAACACCTGCTTAGGGAGCCGGAGAACTTAGTCTGCCTACTTTTTCAAATTTTTCAAACACAGTCTCTGTATGCGGAGCATCCACAAGTTCGGGTGTAAGATCCTGGCCGGCCCAGTGCTCGTAATGTTTCCCGTTTCTCCAAAGGCGGCTTTCAGTCACATCATAAATAATGCCCTTATAGGCCACCCAGATCTGCGGCTTATCCTGCCCGTTACGAAGGGCCAGCTGTGACTTTGTATATTCAGGCAGATTTGCCATTTACTTTTCTTTTAGCTTTAAAATATTCAAAAAAACCAATATTCATCAGCAACAGGGCCATTAAATAAAAATGATCTTCTACAGGGATCGTACCTACCCTTAGGCCCAAATTCTGGTTGTTATTATAAAGCACTATGGGTATTGCAGTTAAAAACCCATTCACTATATAAAACGGAATAAGCGCAACCAAATAGGTTATATAAAATTGGTTAAGCCAGTTTACCTTCATGCCAAATTGCAGCACCACCATCAATACTGCTAAAAGGCCAAAAGTAATGGCAGAATAAATCCTGTTGTAATAAAACACCAGCGCCAATATGCTGATCAATACAATCAACCCGCTAATGATAGCGCTAAGCTGTACCCCCATCCTCCACTTCACATAATAGTTTAAGCAGGCATGTATGAACAGGCACGCGAAGGGCACGGTTAAAAAAAACAACATTTCCTCCAATGGTAAGCCCCAAAAAGCTATGCCAATAATGTAATGCGGGTTGAAGGACCATACGCCTTTCATGGTGAACAATACATCCCAAAACAAAAAGAAAATGCCTGTTATCAACATTCCGGGCCACATGAACTTCCAGCTTTTATAAAAATGCACCTTTTTATCAAACGATAAAACAACTGGAAAAAACACCGTCAGGATATCTATAAGCAGGTAAGTGTATTTCACTTTAATTCAACTAAATGTTTATTCAGCTCATCATTTTGGGCGGGTGTGCAGCGTTTGGAATGGATCAAAAATTTAATAATGGCTACAGTAAGCTCCTTATCGGCAGTACCATAATTTTTTTTATCTAACTGAGCTATAATATCTTCTCTATCAGCAACCAAATCTTTATTAAAACCTAAAAAGCCGGGCACATTGTGCTCAATAGAGAAACGCAAAAACCTGATCTCTATATTATGCGGATCAGCATTTACGGCTGTTTGAAAAACTTTTTCCGAATTATTTAAAAACTTAACCTTCATGTATGGATTCCAGGCGTGTTTAGCTTTACAGGATAGTAAAGCCCCCATATATCCACTGATTAACCCTGTCCGGTTTTTTACGGAGGCAAGGCTCTTGTATAAGGAATCGGTGGTTTTACTGTTATCAATAGCTAATACCAATTGCTTGCGTATACTTTTTAGGTTGATGTCATCGGCCTCTACATTCTGTACTATCAGCAATAAAAAAAACGAGGCTACTATAAATACGCGATGGATCATCAAATTACATTTAGTTTTTGTTGTAATACAGCTTTAACGTACAAACCTATTTTGCAGGTATCAGAAACACGGATTCTTTTTTGCATTATAACGTTTGCCGGTGTATTCTTTATTTTTTTAAACAGTTGCAGATAGTAGGTATAGGCAATATAAACCCCTAACCGTGTACCAACTGGCAGCTGTTTTATGCCTGCAAAAGCGGCATCAAAATCACTTTGAATATTGGCCTGTATATTCAATTTAACCTGCTCGGTAAAATTATTAAAATCAACACCAGGAAAATAAGTTCTGCCACGTTCTTCAAAATCCGACCTTATATCCCGCAAAAAATTCACTTTTTGAAAAGCTGCGCCAAGGCTGCGGGCCTGCGGTAAAAGTGCACAGTAAAGGTCATCATCATTATTAGCAAAAACACGCAGGCACATCAACCCTATTGCTTCTGCCGATCCATAAATGTAGGCATTATATTCTTCCCCATCATACACTTTTTGGTCAAGGTCCATTTCCATTGACCGTAAAAAGGCGTCAATGAGCTGATGATCTATACCGTACCTGTTAACCACCTGCTGAAAAGAATGAATAACCGGGTTAAGACTTATACCCTCTTCAATAGCCTTAAAAGTTTCTCTTCTGAAATTGCAAATCAGCCTTACTTTATCATATTCATGAAACGTATCCACAATTTCATCGGCAAACCTTACAAAACCGTAAATAGCATAAATAGGATACCTGTAATCCGCATCAAATGCCTTTATCCCCAAACTAAAGGAGGTACTATATTTTTGAGTGATCAGCTTACTGCACTCAAAACAGGTTTCATCATACAGATTCATCTACTTTAATTCAATATTGTTCCAAAAATACATTTTTATAACCATATTGTTTTTTATTTCACCCATAAAACAATTTGCATAACTTGGGCCTAATATAAATATATGGTCAGCAACAAACATATTATTGTTATAGGAACCGGTTTTGCAGGTTTATCAGCCGCTTGTGTTTTAGCCAAAGAGGGGTTTAAGGTAACCGTACTTGAAAAGAACGATCAACCGGGTGGCAGGGCCAGAGTTTGGGAACAGGATGGTTTTAAGTTTGATATGGGACCAAGCTGGTATTGGATGCCGGATGTGTTTGAAAACTTTTTCTCCCTGTTTGGTAAAAAAACTGCTGATTATTATAAACTGGAACGACTGGATCCTGGTTATCGTATTTATTTTGGAAAGGCCGATACGATGGATGTGCCGGCAGAGATGCCCGCCTTGGAGGCCCTTTTTGAGGAAACAGAACCGGGCAGCAGCTTAAAATTAAGGGAGTTTTTAAAACAGGCCGAATACAAATACAAAGTTGGCATGGGCGAATACGTATTTCGTCCGTCGCATTCCATAACAGAGTTTATAGATCTCAACCTTATCAAAAAAAGTTTCAGTCTGCAATTATTGGGGAGCATGAGTAAGCATGTGCGCAAATATTTTAAAAATCCCAAACTGATAAAACTACTGGAGTTCCCGGTGTTATTTCTTGGCGCTACGCCTCAAAAAACACCTGCCATGTATAGCATGATGAACTATGCCGATCTTACCCTCGGAACTTGGTATCCACACGGAGGCATGAACCAGATTGTAAAAGCCATGGTAAGCCTGGCCGAAGAACTTGGCGTGGAGATAAAGCTGAAAACGGAAGTTACCAGGATCAATATAGAAAACAAACTGGTAAGCAGTATTGATACCAATCAGGGAGTTTACCATGCTGATTTTGTGATTGCCGGTGCCGATTATGAGCATATTGATCAACACTTATTAGACAAGCAACATCAAAATTATACAGCTAAGTATTGGGACAGCCGCAGCATGTCGCCATCGAGCCTGTTGTTTTATATAGGCACCAACAAAAAGGTAGCGGGAATAAAACACCATAATTTATTTTTTGATGAGGACTTTGAGCTTCATGCCAAAGAAATTTATACTACGCCCACCTGGCCAACAAACCCATTATTTTATGTTTGCTGCACCTCAAAAACAGATAACACCGTAGCGCCGCCGGGTGGCGAAAACCTTTTCTTCCTGATGCCTGTTGCCCCGGGCTTGCATGATGATGAAAGCATTCGTGAAAAATACTTCGACTTAATGCTTGATCGCTTTAAACAGATCACAGGCCAGGATATCCGCGATTCGATAGTTGTTAAGCGGAGTTATGCCCTAAACGATTTTAAAGCTGATTACCACTCATTTAAAGGCAATGCCTACGGACTTGCCAACACCTTATCGCAAACAGCATTCTTTAAACCTGCCATGCGGGCAAAGCATATCAAAAACATGCTGTATACCGGGCAATTAACCGTACCGGGGCCCGGTGTTCCGCCGGCTATTATTTCAGGGCAGGTGGTGGCTATGGAGGCGATAAAGAGCCTTACCTAAATAGCCGGACTTTCATTAAACGAGAAAACCCGCCTGAATCAGCGGGTTTTCCTATATATATAAATATTATATTGAGTTTATGATATTAGTTCTCTGCGTAAACAGGTTTGGCAATACCGTTATCATAAGCTTTTAAGTTTTTCTTTAATAGCTTACGTGCCACGTGTATCCTGGTTTTTACCGTACCGATAGGAATCTCTAAATGATCGGCTATCTCATGGTATTTATGGCCTTCAAAATACATGGTAAATGGTATATAATAATCTCCAGGCAGCCTGTCTAAAGCTCTTTTAATATCATCCATCACAAATTTGGCTTCCCCCTGGTTTTTTGTTGAACTGAATACCAGGTTTGGCGATGAAATCTCGTCACTCTTGGTAACAAATGTGCTCATTTTAACAAAACGGCGGTAGTTATTAATAAATGTATTTTTCATGATGGTGTATAACCATCCTTTTAAATTTGTTCCTTCTTTAAACTTATTATAATAAGTTATGGCCTTCAACATTGTATCCTGAACAAGGTCGTTAGCATCGTCTGCGTCATGCGTGAAATGTAAGGCGTATGACCTTAATGATGTTGCCTGACGTAGTACTAGGGTGTTAAACTCAATCTTTGTCATTTTGTTAAAGTTTTGTGTTAACAGTTAGGCAAGCATGATGCCATTTACCAACCCATTAAGAACAAATCCTTCCAATAAATACAAAAACAGCGTGTTTACGTAAGCGTGTACACATTACACTGCAATTACAATTAAAATACTAATATACAGCCGATTAAAACCACCAAAAAGCAAACAAAAACAGTCTGCAGAGGCCACAATTGTACCGTAAATATTATTTACAATTGATGAAAACAAAATGAAAAATTTAGTTGAAATTTAATTTTTTAACTAATAATATTGACCTCACGCTGTAGCATAACGCCAAATTTAGTGTACACACTGTCTATGATTTGCGACGAAAAGCTGTACACTTCCTGTCCTGTGGCCCCCCCATGGTTCACTAATACCAGGGCCTGATTTTTCCAGGTTCCTGTGTGGCCAACTGTTTTTCCCTTCCATCCGCACTGCTCAATAAGCCATCCGGCAGCTAATTTTACCTGCTCATCGGCGGCTGGATAATTTACTACATCGGGGTACTTAGTGTGTACTGCTTCAAATTCCTGCTTACTTATCACCGGGTTTTTAAAGAAACTACCGGCATTGCCAATGGTTGAAGGATCGGGCAGTTTGGATACCCTGATATGTGATACTACCTGCGAAATATCTCTTATTGTAGGCGATGTAATTCCCCGGTTTGCCAGCTCCTGCCCTATCGCGCCATACTGCGTGTTGATATTTGGGATAAGCGACAAATGAAACTTTACCGATACAATAATGTACTGGCCCTTTAGCTCGCTTTTAAATACACTTTCCCGGTAACCAAATTTACAATCGGCCTTGCTAAACGTTTTAAAAGTACTGGTGGCAATTTCAAAAGCTTTGCAGCTTACAAAAGCATCTTTAAGCTCAACCCCATAAGCGCCAATATTTTGAATGGGAGATGCCCCCACCGAGCCAGGGATGAGGCTCAGGTTTTCAATACCGGCATATTCACGGGCTACGCAAAAGTTTACCAGATCGTTCCATACCTCGCCGCCGCCAACTTCAACAAATACATCGTTATGGCTTATGCGATGCTCAATACCGCGGATATTCATACGGATAACCAGGCCATCAAAATTGGTAACCAATAGCAAATTGCTGCCTCCACCTATTACTAACCTTTCAGTTTGTAGCCATAACGGATCAGCAAACAATTCAACAAGGTCATCTTCATGGGCTATCTCTACAAAATACCGGGCATGGGCATCAATACCAAAAGTGTTAAAGTTTTTAAGTGATACGTTTTCCTGTATTTGCAGCATAGTATTTTGATTTCGGAATTACGGCGAATTTCGGAATTTTTATTTTGCGATGCCGCAAATCCTCACCAAAAAGAAATGATTAAGTGCAGTTAACCTCTTTGATTCGATGATGAACGGTAAGGTTATATTTTCATTAGGATAATTATCAAAGGATTGAATCAATTGAAATGGCGTGTTATTTTTTTGCAGCTCGGCCTTTTGCCCCTCATTAATTAATATCAGCGCGTTGCTATGCTTAAGAGCATCAGCCATATCCATAAAAGTAACTGGCTGATGGGTATAAAACTCAAAAGCATTTGGCACATTAAAGGCTGCTATTACCTCCTCCTTTGGATGATACTGATTTATAAACGCTGCCGCCTGTACATCCCCTTTAAAATCAACGAGTGTTGGGTACACTAAAGTTACCAGGTAACTGTTAACAAAAAGGCTAACGCAGCAAGTAAATAAAAACAAAGCCCTCATCTTTGTTTCGCTGTAATTATAGATATACCAGGTAATTAATGCCAAAGCAATGCTCAGCATTAAAAATACCGGCCAGCGCCCGGGTGCAAAAATGAAGTTCAACACCACAACGACCATAATCAACAGCACATTTATGGTATACTGCGAGATACTAAAAAAAAGATTTTTATTACTGCCGATAATCTCCTTTATAAATACCGCCGTTATAATGGCAAAGAAGGGAAACAGGATATTGGTATAAAAAGGAAGCTGAAATTTGGAGATTGAAAAAACCAGTAACATGATCAGCGCGCCGCTAATGGTAACGTACTCTGGCAATATTACCTTTTTAATTATTTTACGAACAGCCCTGAACAGGGCAAAATAAAACAACAATGCCCAGGGCGCAAAAGCCCAAAGCAGCGTATGCACAAAAAAGAAGACGCTGCCATGCGTATTCCTGATAAAGCTGTTATTGTTGAAGCGCCCAAACTGGCTACCCCACAAAAACCAATGAATACCTGATATTCCTGTCTTGCCAAAAACTATCTTTTCGGGATGCGTATCGAATTGAATATATAAGGTATAAATTTCCGGAAGTACAAAAACCGCTACCAAAACAAAGGATAGTAGCCATTTCCATTGAAAAAGCCCCTTAATATCTTTCCGGAACAGATAGTCGCAGATAATTCCACTTCCGATGGGGATCAGCAGGTAGATCCCTTTCGTCATTACCGCGCAGGCCGTAAACAGAGTGGCCAGCAAAATATCTGCCCATGTAAACCGATCTTTTAATTTACAAAAATGATAAACGGCGCCCATTAACAAACCCATAATATAAGGTTCGGCGCGTACATCCGTATTTGACATTACTACGTGCTGAGCGGTAAGTAATACCAGTACAGCAATCAGCGCCGTTTCAACATCATAAAACTTTTTGGCAAGCTTGTAAGTATAGATAACCGACAGGAAGAAAAACAGCAAAGCAGGCAATTTATAAGCTATGGTATTGATGCCCAAAATTTTGAAACTAATAGCTGTCATCCAGAACGGAAAATGGGGTTTATCCAGCCAATCCTTACCATGATACATCAGATCGGTAAAGTTGAAGCTTTGAGCCATGTTTCGGGCCAGTACACTGTACAAAGCAGGATCGTCTGTAAAATATTTTACACCAATGCCAGCCAGGTTTACCAATATGGCTATAACGAGTACTAATAAATATGGCTTTTTTTGCGCGTAAAGTATGGAGGAGGCAAATCTATTCACAAGAATATTTAGAGTTATGTAGCAGATTTCATCAAAAGCGTGGCAGCTGTAAAGTGTCTGATTATTTCAAATGGCGCATTGCTTGCGTTTTGCAAAAATAAACTACCGATGTTTCCTTAACTTAACGGTATTGATATATAATGGTGAATAGTACAGCTGTTATCTATTCCAGGGCAGGTATTTTACTGTATTAGCTGCCAGTAAAGTTGGCGCTCCTGCATTCAGTTTTTCGCCATTCATAACCCGTTCATAAAGCTGCAGGTATTTTTGCGCCATTTTTTGCACCGTGAAATTTTCCATAGCATAATCATGGCATAGCTGGTTGCTAAAATCCGCCACAGATTTAAGGCCTTCTGCAAGTACCGAACTACTGTTACTGAGCATACCTACTTCGGGTGCAACCAACTCGGGCAGTGAGCCATAAGGCGTCCCAAATACCGGGCATCCATAATATAAGCTTTCAATAATAGCTAAGCCAAATGGCTCGTGCCAAAGCACCGGAAACAGCAGCGCCTTTGAACTGTTGAGCACTACTGCCTTTTTATCATTATCAACCATCCCTTTAAACCTCACATTTAAGTTTGGTGTAAACCGAAGGCCCATTTTTAAATTTAAACGGGTACCACCCAACACAATCAGCTTATTACCGCTTTGGGTAGCTACATCAATTGCACCTTTAACGTTTTTAACCTTCCAGGCCGCCTTTGCCAAAAAGTGGGTATGAATGCGCTTCTTTGACAGATTGGGTTTAGGGTAATCATCAGGATCAAGGCCGTGATGCACAAAGGCTGTGCCCCCATACCGGGCCGCATGATTGGCCGAAACAAATACCGAATTTTGATCTAACAGATCTCCGTATGCGGGATTGTTATGCACATTAACCAAGTAAGGTTTTTTAGTAAAGTTATTTACCTGGAAATGAAAATGTACCACGTCAATATCATCAGGCACCTGCTTACTTATATCAACGGTAGGATTATAAACCAAAATTTTAGCAAAAGGACAGGAAGAACCAGCGGCTACCAGGTAAGTAATTTGATGCCCTAAACGCTGAAGCGCTGCACCCAGCCACCAGATCATTCTTTCAGTTCCGCCGTATTTTGCTGCGGGTATTTGGGTATTGTTTACTATTAAAATCTTCATTCAAAAATGTAATCGCCCGAATTTCGCAATTTAAATTGGATTGCGATAAAGGAATACCCGTGTGGCCCCCGCAATCATTCCTCTAAATTGCATATTTTAGAATTTTCATGTCAACAATATAATTTATCAACTTTTTTAATTATTTTAGGAACTTGATTAACTTATTAACGATTTAACTAAAAGAAATGACATCAATTAGCAATCCTGTAATATCTGTACAAAAAAAATCAGCGATAAACCCTATCATTATCATAGGCGCCTTATTTTTCATCTTCGGCTTTGTAACCTGGTTAAATTCGGTATTGATACCTTATTTAAAAATTGCATGTCAGTTAAATAACTTTGAATCGTACCTGGTAACCAGCGCGTTTTATATAGCTTACTTGTTGATGGCCAAACCATCTGCCTGGGTGCTTAAACTATTCGGGTTTAAAAATGGAATGGCAGTTGGGCTAATAGTTATTGCACTTGGCGCTCTTATATTTATCCCGGCAGCACTCACCAGGGTTTATTCTGTTTTCTTAATCGGTTTATTTGTACAGGGTACAGGGTTGGCTATTTTACAGTCGGCATCAAATCCGTATATCACCATTATTGGGCCACCAGAAGGCGCCGCCAAACGCATGAGTATCATGGGTATCTTTAATAAATGCGCAGGCGTGCTGGCCCCTATAGCCTTGGGTGCATTGGTATTAAACAATATAGATGGCTTTAGCGCCAACCTGGTAAAGCTTACCCCCGCAGAAAAAATAATACAGCTTAACGAGTTAGCAGCAAGGGTAATACTTCCCTATATCATCATAGTTGTTGTACTTTCGGTTTTAGCAGTGCTGATCTATTTTTCGGGCTTACCTGAAATTGATACCGAGCATGAGGACGAAGCTGTTGCAGCAGCCAACTCTGGCAAAAGCAGCATTTTCCAGTTCCCGCATTTAATATTAGGTGTAATCGCCTTGTTTTTTTATGTAGGTGCCGAAGTAATTGCCGGCGATTCAATCATCGGCTATGGTACGGCAAATCATATCCCGTTATCAGTGGCAAAGTATTTCGCTTCGGGTACGCTGATATGTATGGTTATTGGTTATTGTGCGGGCATCCTGTTTATTCCCCGTTACATCAGCCAGCAAAAAGCATTGGTTTATTCGGCTATATTAGGTGCTGTGTTAACCATTTTAGCACTAGTTACTCCTAAATATATCTCGATAGGATGTATAGCGCTCTTAGGCTTAGCCAACGCCTTAATGTGGCCTGCCATATGGCCGTTAGCATTATCAGGATTAGGCAGATTCACCAAAATAGGCTCATCGCTTTTGGTAATGGGTATTGCCGGCGCCGCCGTTTTCCCACCATTGTATGGTTTATTGGTTGATAAGCTATCGGCCCAGGAAGCTTATATGATACTGATCCCCATTTACCTGTTCATCTTTTATTTTGCAACCATTGGTTACAAAAAGGGGAAACATGTGATAGCGGTGTAAGCGAAAATATTTCTTCATAAATTAATAAGGCAGCGATATTGATTATATTGCTGCCTTGTTAGTTTTAACCTTATCCAATGAAATTACGATTTAATTACTGGCAGCTTTTTTTGTTGTTTTTGCCATTTATAATAGGTTTCCAACTATTTCATGTTCCTTATACATCTCCGCGAGTATATAATATAGCAGTAACCTCCTTAAACCTACTTTTTAATATCAGCCCATGTTTTATAATTGGCTACCAGTCTTATTTAGTAATCACCTTTAACAAGACAATTAATGGCGCAAGGTGGTTTACTATAAATGCTTTTATCCCTGTAATTTTTACCCTTGTATATTTTACTTATGTAGTGACGATCACCATTCTCAGGCCACCGCATTTGAATAGTCGTCTGGGGCCGATTGAACAAACCAATTGGGGTTTTGTACCCAACGCCATTGAAATATTTTTGCTGCACGCGATCATTACATTTTTTGTTGTTAATAACATTTATGTATCCCGGCAGATCAAGAAGATACCCGATGACGTTTTGAGAGATCAATTAAGCTTTGATTTTTTTAGGCCCATGAAAAAGTTAAAAAACATGTCGTACATTGTAATAGCAGGAATATTAATACTTTCGATAGTAATTGATATTTTCATGAATGGTCTTATTCCAAATCAGAATTAAGCATAACCAGTTGACAACTTGATTGACTGTACGAAACCCTGAATTTATTGAATTAAAGAATTTCCATTTTTCCGAACTGATTTAATTCTGTTCATTCCAAAAATTCGTTTAATTCGAGTTCAGACAAATAATCATTCAATTGTCTGAACCTGAATTTATTGAATTAATGAATTTTCAGAATTTTTCAAACTGTTTTAATTCTGTTCATTCCAAAAATCCGTTTAATTCCGATTCAGACAATTTCATTTCTTAAACCACTTCTTCCCAACCACCAGCAAGCCAAACTCTTCAGCCGGATTCTTTTCCATTGATTTGTGGTGAATTTTATGCGCGCGGCGGATAGCCTTCAGATAATGATTATTACTTTTAAAAGCCTTGAACCGGTTATGGATAAACCAATCGTGAAATATGAAATAGATGGTGCCGTAAATGCTGATCCCGGTACCTATCCAAAAAAGGCAATCTAAACTGATGTGTCCTATCCACATCAGCCATAAAGCCAATGCAGCAAAGCCGATACTGAATATGTCATTCAACTCCAAAAAGCTGTGCCTTTCCTGGTGATGGGTTTTATGAATAAACCACAGCGGCCCATGGAACAAATATTTGTGCATCACCCATGAGATGAGTTCCATGCACATCACAGTCGCCACTATTAAAGCTATATTTATGAAGAAATGCATTGTTTAGTTGGCAGTTTTCTGTTTGCAGTTGGCATTATTTAACTAAACGGATAGCTTTAAAATAAGTTTGCAGTTTTAAGGCGTTATATTTTCGCTTAAAACTGCAAACTCAAAACTGCTTACTGAGAACTATATATGAATAGCTCTATTCTCTGTAGCTGCTAAACATGCTTCGCGCATAGCTTCAGTATAGGTTGGGTGAGCATGGCTGATACGTGCAATATCTTCTGCACTTGCACGGAACTCCATGGCAACAACCGCTTCAGCAATCATATCCGCAGCACGCGGACCAATCATGTGTACGCCTAAAATTTCGTCGGTAGCGGCATCAGCCAATACTTTCACAAAACCATCCAAATCACCACTTGCACGGGCACGGCCGCTGGCTTTGAATGGGAACGAACCTGTTTTATATTTTACTCCGGCGGCTTTCAATTGCTCTTCGGTTTGGCCAACAGCAGCAACCTCAGGCCAGGTATATACTACACCGGGGATCAGGTTATAATCAATGTGTGGTTTCTGGCCGGCAATGATCTCGGCAACTAATGTACCTTCATCTTCGGCTTTGTGGGCCAGCATAGCGCCTTTTATCACGTCGCCAATGGCGTAAACACCTTTAACGCTGGTTTCCAGGTGATCGTTAACGGTAATTTTACGGCCACGTTCTTCAACAGTGATGCCTATTTTATCCAGGCCTAAACCATCGGTATAGGCAATCCTGCCAACAGCTACCAGGCAATAATCGCCTTTTAATTCTTTCTTTTCGCCTTTGGGAGTATCAAAATTCACGGTCACTTCGTCACCTTTTACAGTAGCGCCGGTAACTTTATGACCCAGGTAAAACTCCATACCCAGTTTGGTTAATACTTTTTGCAACTCGCGGCCCAAACCCTTATCCATAGTTGGGATAATACCATCCATAAATTCAATTACAGAAACCTTGGAACCTAAACGTGCATAAACAGAACCCAGCTCCAAACCTATAACACCACCGCCAATCAATACCAGATGCTTAGGTATTTCGGTAAGTGATAAAGCTTCTGTTGATGTGATGACGCGTTTTTTATCAATCGGCAAAAATGGCAATGCCGATGGTTTTGAACCTGTAGCAATAATCACATTTTTACCGGTGATCTCGGTTTCGGTGCCATCGGCCTTTTTAACGATGATGGTATTTTTATCTTTAAAAGATCCTGTACCAAAATGGGTATCGATCTTGTTTTTCTTCATCAGGTAGCTAATACCGCTGGTATTGGCATCCACCACTTCCTGTTTGCGTTTTACCATCTGGCCAAAATCAATACCCAGATTATCCAGCTTAATACCATGTGTGGTAAAAGCGTGGGCAGCGTTATGGTAATGTTCAGATGAATCTAACAACGCCTTTGAAGGGATACAGCCTACATTAAGGCAGGTACCGCCAAGGGTGTTATATTTTTCGACGATAGCGGTTTTTAAACCCAGCTGGGCACAACGTATAGCGGCAACATAGCCACCTGGGCCCGAACCGATAACGATAACATCATATTGCATAGTAGTGTTTTTTTGTGGATGGCAAAGTTAAGTAATATCAAAAGCAATAAAGATATATTTTATAGGTACAAGGTCAAAATTCGCAATACTTGTTTACCCAGGCACGGATAAGGGCCACGCGATCCTTGATAAACCTTGGTCCAAAAAATAAATTCGACCAGTCATCAAAGTGTTCATGCTGAAATCCTAAATAAAAAATCCAGAACCCTACGCCAAGGTAAGGGATTGCTTTTAGCTCATCTTCGGTAACAGATCGGTTTTCACGATAACTTTTAACAAAAACAGCAAACATCCGCTCAGCTTCCGCGTCGGTAAGTTTGCCGGTATACACATGTACAAAAAAATGCACGAAGAATGACATCAGATCATTGGCAAGATAGCCCTTCCCGGCAAAGTCAAAATCGAAAAAGGTTAAATTCCCAGTTCCATCAAAGTGAAAATTCTTAGGCAAAAAATCATACTGACAATAACCGTAGCTAAATTTTGTGGCATCAAATGATGCTATTTTTTCCGCTACCTTACCTGCAATTTCTGTTAAATAAGCGTACTCATCCGGCAGGTCTTTAAAAGCAAGCTCGAAATTTTTTAGGGGCTGGCTAAGTGTTGTTTCAACGGTATATTCTCTGCGGGGATGCTGGAGTTGGATAGCCGATGTTAAATTATGTACGGTAGCCATCTCCCTGCCAACCGTTTTTAGCTGCTCGTCATTCAAATCAAGAACCGGGGCCCCCTCGGCAAATGAAAACAAGATTCCATGCCGCGTGCCTTCGGCGGCATTAAATTGCTGTAACTGTTTACCATGTATATCTTTAATAGGGTACGCTACTCTTGCGCAGCCATCTTTAAGCTGGTTTAACAACTCAATTTCGCCTTTTATCTCCTCAACCGACCGATGCTGTTCGCGGTAGATCTTTAAAACATATTTGGCATTGGTAGCCTCTATGATATAAGTATCACTTACCCCGCGTAATAAAAACTTGCAGGTTATCAGCCTTAAATTATAAGCATCTTCAATATACTTTTTTAAAGCAATGGCCGATAAGGTGGAATATTGTGCCGGGAAGTGCGTCATAGGTTTTAAAAATTAAAATGGGGCTGCAATGATACAAAATTGAATAAACTTAACACTGGGCTTATCCTTATTTTAGCCAATATTAGCCACTTATTAACACGTTAATGTAACAGTGTTGTATTAAATTATTTGTTAGCGATTATGTTGTTAATTTAGGCAGATATTTTGACTGACATTATGAATAAAACTATTTCGATGTAAATGAAACAGGGCTTTTTATTGATCCTATTGTTTTTTTTGTGCTTAGGTACAAACTCTCAAGTATTAACGAACGGTCATCTGGTTTATTCCAACTTATCACACAACCATATCTACAGTGTGACCATCATAAAAAAGCTGAACGATCATACCCTTGCCTCAAATTCCAAATTAACTTTACTAGTATTGAATCAAGATAAAAAAATCCAACAGCGTATCAGTTTTAATACGGGGCTTTTGTTTGAAGATGCCTATACCAGCAATAAAAACGCCCGCTCCTATGTTACCGGCGTAAATAAGGATACCGAAGTTTCAGATTATGATTTTGGAGATCTTATTATTGCCGACCTTAATTTTGATGAAAAAGAAGACATCGCCATAAAATATGATTCGGGTGGCAACGGGGGCCCAGTTTATAATTTCTATTTGCAAGACAAAACAGGTAATTTTAAGTTGAGCAAATATCTTACAAATCGTGTTTGTTCGTTTCCGTTCTACATAGACAACAGACATAAAACAATTGCAACACAAATACACGCTAACGTATCCCAGGAAGGCAGAAAAACCTTTAAATATAATCCACTGACTAAAAAGTGGCGATTAGTAAAATGGGAAATGATCGGTACAAAAGAATAAAACAAATAATTTAATCTTAATTAATAAATGAAAGTCCGGATACTCGTATTCATAATTCTGTTTGGTGCTATTAAAACCCACGCTCAACTCCTGCAAGAAAAGGAAACCTTTACCCATGCCGATAGCTTGCGCGGTAACTTAACGCCATTACGCACGTGTTACGATATCAACTATTACCACCTTGATGTTAAATTTGATATCGCCCAAAAATCCATCAGCGGCAGTAACCTCTTTAAGTTTACGGCTACGCAGGATTTTACCCAGCTGCAGTTTGATTTGTTTGCTAACCTTAAAGTAGATAAGATACTTTACAAAGGCAAAATACTACCCTTTAAACGCGATGCCAACGCCGTGTTTGTGACCTTCCCTAAAGCTATTGCTAAAGGTAGTAAGGACCAGTTTACGGTATATTATTCTGGCAAACCAACCGTTGCCTTAAATGCACCCTGGGACGGCGGACTGGTATTTAAAAAAGATTCGTTAGGTAAACCATGGGTAGCTACTGCTTGCGAGGGTGTAGGCGCCAGTATCTGGTGGCCAAATAAAGACCACCTGAGCGATGAAGTTGATAGTATGCTCATCAGCATCAACGTACCTAAGGGGCTCAAAGATGTATCCAACGGTCGCCTGCGTAAGGTAACCACATTAAAAGATGGTTATACCCGGTTCGATTGGTTTGTGGCAAACCCTATTAACAATTACGATGTAGTAGCCAACATTGGCGATTATGTTCATTTCAGTGATAGCTATATGGGCGAAAAAGGCAAGCTTACCATGGATTATTGGGTGCTGCCTGCAAGCCTTGAAAAAGCAAAAAAACATTTTAGTGCCAATGCAAAACCTATGCTTAAAGCTTTTGAACACTGGTTTGGCCCTTACCCTTTTTATGAGGATGGCTATAAACTGGTAGAAACCCCGCATTTAGGCATGGAACATCAAAGCGCTACCGCCTATGGTAACCACTTTTTAAATGGCTACATGGGTTACGATATGTCGGGCACGGGCTGGGGACTAAAATGGGATTACATCATCATTCACGAAAGCGGGCACGAATGGTTCGGCAACAACATTACCGGGAAAGATTTAGGCGATATGTGGGTCCACGAAAGCTTTACCTGCTATTCCGAATCACTGTTCATTGAAGATAACTGGGGCAAAAAAGCCGGCCAGGAGTATAACTTTGGTTTAAGGGATGGTATTAACAACGATAGTCCGTTGGTTGGCCCCTACAATGTAAATAAAGAAGGTTCGGGCGATATGTACCCTAAAGGCGCGGTTGTGCTTAACATGGTACGTACCATCATTAATGACGACGAAAAATGGCGGGATATTCTGCGAGGCCTAAACAAAACATTCTATCATCAAACCGTAACTTATGCACAGGTTGTTGATTACATTAACGGGCAATCGGGCAAAAACCTGTTACCGGTATTTGATCAATACATGCATTACAAAAACCTGCCAACGCTGGAGTTTGCTACAAAAGGCGGTAAATTTTGCAGCAGGTGGATAGCAGATGTAAAAGATTTTACCATGCCGGTTTTGGTACGGGTAAAAGGCGGCGAATATAAATTCATCACACCAACAACCCGTTTTACCCCCGTTGATTTGGAGGGTGCAGCCAAAGATAATATTGAGGTAGATACCTTTAACTTTTATATTGGGGTATTGGTTGATTAAATTGAGTGAGTGGTTGATTAAGTGAGTGGTTGACTGGAGCAAAAAAAATTAGAAACGATTTACATAGACACATATGCAAAATAAAAACCTATACAAATGCGCACTTAGCTTATTGATGGCAGGCGCAAGCTTACTCCCGGCTAAAGCGCAACTGGGCGTTGCAAAAGAGACCTTTACACGTGCCGATACTTTACGCGGATCATTAACCACACCGCTGCGTACCTGTTATGATATTAACTACTATCACCTTGATGTGAAGTTTGATATCGATAAAAAATTCATCAGTGGTAATGTATTATTCAAGTTTACGGCTGTTAATGATTTTAATAAGTTGCAATTTGATCTTTGGAATAACCTGCAAATAGCAAAAGTGGTTTACAAAGGCCAGGAATTGAAATACACCCGTGAATTTAACGCCGTGTTCGTAACCTTCCCTAAAAACATCACTAAAGGCAGTATGGATGAATTTACAGTGTACTACTCGGGCAATCCTACCATAGCCAAACGTGCTCCCTGGGATGGAGGCGTTGAGTACAATACCGATTCATTAGGTCATGCATGGGTATCAACCGCCTGCCAGGGCATGGGAGCCAGCGTTTGGTGGCCTACTAAAGATCAGCAGGCCGATGAGGTGGATAGCGCGCTCATCAGCATCAGCGTACCAAAAGGTTTAAAAGATGTTTCAAATGGCCGTTTACGAAAAGTTACCGATTTGAAAGATGGGTATATACGGTTCGATTGGTTTGTAAGCAACCCCATCAACAATTATGATATTGAAGCCAACATTGGCGATTACACCCATTACGAGGGTGTTTACAATGGCGAAAAAGGTAAGCTTACCATGGATTTTTGGCCATTAAGCTACAACCTTGACAAAGCTAAAGCCCAATGGGGCCTTGATGCGCCACGGATGCTGAAAGCTTTTGAAAACTGGTTTGGCCCTTATCCTTTTTACGAGGATGGCTATAAATTGGTAGAAAGTCATCACCTGGGTATGGAGCACCAGAGTGGTACAGCCTATGGTAATCATTACAAAAACGGCTACCTCGGTCGCGACCTTTCCGGTACAGGCTGGGGACTTAAATGGGATTTTATAGTTGTACACGAAAGCGGGCACGAGTGGTTCGGTAATAACATCACCTCCAAAGATTTGGGTGATATGTGGATTCACGAAAGTTTTACCAATTATTCTGAATCGCTATTTGTAGAAACTTTTTATGGCAAACAAGCCGGCCAGGAATATGTACACGGCACCCGCGCAAGCATCGTAAACGACAGGCCGATAGTTGGCCCATATAACGTGAACAAAGAAGGCTCGGGCGATATGTATTACAAAGGCGGCAATATGCTCAACATGATCCGCACTATTATTAACGATGACGAAAAATGGCGTAGTGTACTGCGCGGACTTAACAAAACTTTCTACCATCAAACCGTTACCTATGATCAGGTTGTGGATTATATCAACAAGCAATCGGGGATGGATCTGTCGCCGATATTTGACCAATACCTGCACTACAAAACCCTGCCTATCTTGGAGCTGATGGTAAAAGATGGCAAAACCCTCGCCCGCTGGACCAGCGCAGATGCTAAAGGTTTCAACATGCCGGTTAAAGTAAGGGTTAAAGGTGGCGATTATAAATTTATTACCCCAACAACCCGCTTTAAACCTATTGAACTCGACGGCGCAACAAAGGACAATATTGAGGTTGATACGTTCAATTTTTATATTGGAGTGCTGGTAGAGTAAAAGCAAATTTGTTTTGCTGAGTGATGAATTTCACGAAACGCTGAAGGAGAAATGACGTTTTAAAAGGTTTGTCATCCTGAGGAACGAAGGATCTATTCGCAGACTGTACAGGGCGAAGAAGCATAGCGAATAATAGATCCTTCACTGCGTTCAGGATGACAAAAGCCTTTTTGGTAAATACGTCATAGGAGAAATGACAAACGACGAAAGACTTACGAAGTTTTAAAACGGCGAAGCCCTCAACGAGGCCAAAAACAATATTATCGAGTTAAACTTCGTAAGTCTGGGATTCAACAACTTGCCATGGTTAGTAAAGAAGCATCTCCCTTACTCAATAGAAATAACCTATTTTTAACTTTATTTCTATCCCCGTGCAACCTCGTCAAAAAACTTGCGTCATATAGACACAAAACATATAGTTAACATGAAATTATTAAGCAAAATATTACTGGTTACTGTTTTGGTAACGGGTACTGCAGGTTATACAATAGCAAAAACTCATTCAACAGAAGTAACTCAAAATACAGAAGACCGCCATATTACTGGTTTCAGTTCGGTAAATGTTGCAGGTTCATTCGATGTAGTTATTACACAGGGATCTACCGAATCGGTTAAGGTACAGGCCCCGTCTGATATTATTAGTCGGATCATCACCGAAGTTGAAGGCGGTGTACTTAAAATATATACTAAAAGTGATAATGACTGGCATTGGTTTAATGGCGGTCACAAAAAAATAATGATCTATGTATCGGCCAAAGATCTTAATGGCGTCATCCTTTCAGGATCTGGCGATGTATCTTTTAAAGGGGGCATTCGTGCCAATTCCTTTAAACTGAAGCTTACAGGATCGGGTGATGTAACCGGCAGATTGGATGTAAAATCATTAGATGCTGTTTTGGCGGGCTCAGGAGATATTACCATAAGCGGTAGTGCCGATAACTCCAATATCAGCGTTGCCGGCTCTGGCGATTATTCTGCCAGGGACCTTGTTACCAATACGGCATCTGTGCGTGTTGCAGGTTCGGGCGATGTCAGAATAAATGTTAATCAGAAACTTGATGCCTCGGTTATAGGTTCGGGCGATGTACACTACACAGGTAGTGTTAAAAACATCAACAGCTCCAAAGTGGGCAGCGGCGATATTAGCAGAATGTAAAAACCTCGCCTAAACAGCGAAGCTATTCTCCGAAAGAGGAAACCTTAAGATAAAAACGAAAAAAGCGATGAGTTTCTCATCGCTTTTTTCGTTTAAACTATTTTCACCTCCCTCTTCATTGAAGAGAGCCGGCTGATTCTAAAATCTGGTATAAAAAGCCAGCTGAGCCACGTGATTAAGCGTATAGCTTTCTGCTTGTTTAATGTATTGATTAAGGTAACCGGTCTCCACATCTATCATCTTGTTGATACGATACCCTACGGCAACGTAGGCCCTGTTCTGATCAAAAAAGTGCTTATTCCCCTTGTTTTTATTTTGGATGTTTACAAACACTTCGTTTTGCAAGGCAACAAACGGCCCTTTGCTAAATGCTCCCGAATCTTTTTTCAGTGGGATAACTCCCCTCGCAAAATATCTTAAGCGCTGCGCAAAATACTGATCGTTCTTATTTGCCGCGGTGTGGCCCAGGAAACGCTGCTCTAAGCGGAAGCGGTGTGCTACTGCAATGTTTTTATTTACTTTGTGCGAATAAGTATACTGCTCCCATATACGGTGTTCCGGGCGGAAGGTTTGGTCGCCGGCTGTGTTGCGGCCATAAGTGGCTATGTATGCATATCCCAAGGCTCCTACCTTATTTTTAGCGAAGTAATAATTAGCCGATGGACGCAGCAATATGTGCTTCAGATAACTAAGTTCATCATGTGAGCGGAGCTGCCCATCAAACGAATACCCCCAGTGCTCAGATAATTTCTGGCTGTGGAACAAAGCCGCCCATGCCGAAAACTGGTTATCCTGCGCAAATAGCTTCGCAGGTACTATAAACAATAAAACTATTAAAACTGCTAATTTTTGCTTCAACTTCATAGATGTATATATTATTTAATAAAATCGTACTAACCAATTTTTAATCCTTCAACCTGATTAAGGTCCTTCTGCCCAGGTCAACAGTTACCCTGAAAGCTTCCTGGTTACTGGTTTTAAAACCAGGTGTTTGGTGAAAACTTAAAATAAACTGCCCTTTTATTCTATTGTACAGGAAAGGCGTCCATATAATATCCATCCGGTTGTACGTTTTCTTTTCATAAAACGCATCACCGTACATAATATGATGCCCTTGCCCTTTATAAAATTCATCAAACAAGGCAAAACGGTGATAGCCAAAATAAACATTTGCCACAAAGCCCGCTGGCTTTTGGAAACCATCAACCCCACGGGTTCGTTCAAATGACATCATACCTCCTGCTTCTATTGATAAGGAATCAAGAAAGGTTTTGTGGCCAAAATCGAGCCCTAACCTTATCTGCCCCGCGCCGTTATCTTGTATATTATCATTAGGTACAGCAATGATTGCACCGGCATCGTGCTCCAGCATAAAATTGTGTGATACATAAAACATACCGGTAACCGATGGCTTGTACCTGCCCGAAAATCCAAATAAAAACTGCTCTCTATCTGTATTGGTTTGGCGGCTTACCCAATCTATCCAGCCGGTCTCCACAAAATGATCGTTATGCACACGTGCTAAAAGCCCCTGGATATTGGGACGATAATAGCGTAAGGTATCATTAAGTATTGCCCGTGGATAATCATCAAGTAAGCCCTCACGAGGGAAAGCCCCGGCATTAAAAAGCCAGCTTTTACCTGTAAAGCTATAATAGGCAATCGGGTCTACCTTTAAAAAATAAGGTTTGGCGCCAAACTCATGAATACCGTTGGCACCCACAATAAAGTGATTTAAACTATCAAGGTTCCATCCCACATCAAGCGCGGTACGAACGCCGTTGTAGGTGCGAGATCGTAATACAAATGGCTTATACTCGCGGTTGTCCATAAAGCCCATCGCGTTAAAATGAATATCAATGGTTTGCTGTGCCAGCGCGGCAGTACCGGTAATTATTGTAAAAACTGCAAGTAAGTATATTCTTTTAAACATAGGTGTAATTATTATTTAACTGTAAAACTAATACCATCGCTGTTCCTGCCTCCCTGGAACGGCTCTGTACGCAAGGAGAAGAACAGCAGATAATTTGCCTTTTTCTCAGGAGCAGTAAGGGTAAAGGCATAGTCGGTTTGTTCGCCTGGTTTCAGAGATATATTATTAAAGTCATCTCCCGAAGCTTGTGTCTTCACTATGTCCTCACCGATTAGTATACAGGCTTCTAAGGTAAGCGGATGCGTTTGGTTTTTGTTGCTGAGATTAATGGTATATGAATATGGATTAGTTATCCTCATATTGATTACATGCTTTTGTCCGGGTGCAAATGCAAAATTAGGAGATAAAATTTTACATTTCACTTTTTGGTAAGTGCGGGTATCCTCTACCCAGCTGCCATACCATTTCCCCCTGATGGTCATACTATCGGTAGTAACATTGGGTATCTTATCATGAGTAAGATAATAAACTCTTTTATGCTGAAATTGCTCCTCAAACGGCCACATATCAAACTGGGTGATACGGTAATACCGGGAATCATAGGCAAACCCTTTTAAAGAGTTGGTGTAATAAGAATATCTTGATGGGTCCTGGTACTCATTTTTCATGACCAAATAGCTATCGCCAATTTTGGCATGAATAGCATCCGCCCATTTATGATGACCAAAGTATGCCTCTAACTGTTCATTACCTTTTAAAATATCAAAGCCTGCAACTACACACAATCTAAACGCCACAAACAACGCGATATTGGCAATGCTTAAACGATACAACCATTTAGGGTTCAATTCCCTTTGCTTAAGGTTAATGAGTGCAAGCATTACCAAAGGCACAAAGCCAATGAGGGCATAATGTAACTGCACAGTGGCCTTTAATGAGCTCAGGATAAAAAAGGCGAATGTGCATACCATGTTCACCTGCAGAGCCCTCATAAATTTATCCTGAATCCGGGTAGTAAAGGATGCATAAAACAAGTACCAGGATGTGAGCGCGCCACCCAAAAGCAATTGACCAAAAAAGAAATCAGATCCGGCATTGAAGTGAACTCCGCCGCCTTCCCGCTCAAACAGGCTAATATTTATAGCCGGGAAGTTATGGTGATATTGCCATAAAATATGAGGCACATACAAACCCAGAGCCAAAAGCACAATAAAATAAAAAGAAGGACGCCTTAGAAGTTTAAGGTTTGATAGTAAGGTAAAACTCACCACCAATATACCGTGATACTTACTGTACATAAGGCAAGCCACTACTATGCCCAGTATCAGGGCCAGTTTCCAGCTGTTGTTATCAATGTATTGCTGGTAAAAATAGTAAAACAGCACTGTAAAGAAAAGCAGTGGCGCATCGGGTGTGGCGGTAAAGCCATAGATATGGAACACCCATACGCCCGACATCAGCAAAATAAACCATTTGATACTTACCTCATACCTTTTAAGCATCAGCCAGATGATGTAGATAGAGAGCGTGCTCGATATAACCATCGCCAGCCGTGTTCCCAGTTCATTATGCATCAGCATATCACCCAAGCGGATAAATACAGCCACCATAGGCGGGTGATAGTAGAAACCCCAATCCATCATGCGCGAGAAGATCCAGTAGTAGGCTTCATCGGCATGCACCTCTAAAGTGGAAGCCTGCAGGATGTTTAGCGCCGTCCACAGCAATAAAAAATAAATAATGGGCTTGTTGTATTTTGTTTGGGCCGGCGTATTAATTATGGCGGTATCCTGCATTAATGAACTATTGAAATTGAGTTTGTAAAGGTATAATAAAACACCAAACACATAAAACTATCCCTATCATGAATAAGTAATTTGATGAAATAATAACCTAAATCTTCCTACTTTAGCCTTCCAATAACTAAACAATTATCTATAATGCTCAAATCAATAGAACTAATTAGGGGACCAAGGGAATTGGCGCTCAACCAGGTGAAGGACCTTACGCTGGAACAGCTTAACCAAGTACCTCAGGGTTTTAACAACAATATCATCTGGAATATAGCACACATGATATCAGGTCAACAGGGTATTTTTTATACCCGTGCAGGTTTACCGGTAATAGTGGACGACAAATACTATACCCCCTACCGCCCGGAAACTAAACCAACTACTTTTGTGGGGGCCGAAGATGTAGCCACCATCAAAGAACTATTCCTTTCAACTATCGATCAGCTGGAAACGGATGTTAACAACAACCTGTTTGTAAACTACCCAACCTGGAGCACCCGGTATGGCACCACTGTAAATTCTGTTGAAACCGCACTGGCTTTTTTGCCTTTTCATGAAGGTTTACACTTCGGGTACATGATGGCTTTGAAAAGAGTATTATAAGGTAATATAGGGGTGTTCGATTTTGCGTATGGATTTCCGGCAAACCCTATTGGCGAAGAGTACCCGATCATCGACCCAACAACGGCCGAATAAATAATACTCCTTTTCTATAAATTCATTTATAACCTTTTTACGCTTTTTTTTACAAAAAGCCTTCTGAATTGTACGTTATTTGGTAATATGAATCCTACTACAACTCCGATTCTCTTCTTGATTTTCAATCGTCCGAGCCACACCAAAAAAGTTTTTGATGCTATCAAAATCCAAAAACCAAAAGCTCTCTTTATAGCCGCAGATGGGCCGAGAAAAGACCGACCTGGTGAATTTGAAAAATGTGAACTCGTCAAAAAAAACGTTTTGGATGCAATTGATTGGGATTGTGATGTTAAACTTTTATTTAGAACAGAAAACTTAGGTTGCGGAAAAGCAGTATCTGGAGCAATAAACTGGTTTTTTGAAAACGTGGAAGAAGGAATAATATTGGAAGACGATTGTGTGCCCGGAAATAGCTTTTTTTATTTTTGTGAGGAGCTATTAAACAGGTACAGAGATACTGAACAGATTATGCATATCAATGGCACGCGGTTTCAAAACACAAGCAATTTTGGAAACAAAAGCTATTATTTCAGCAACTATATACACCCTTATGGATGGGCTACCTGGCGGCGCGCATGGCAAAAATATCAGTTTGATATTCCTGTAGAAACAAGCGAAGATTTTAAAATCATATTAAAACATAAATTTCCAGATGTTCTTGAAAGGCATCTTTGGGAAACATCCTTTTTAGGCATGGCTCAGAATAAAATAGACACATGGGACACACAATGGAATTACAGCATTTATAAGTCTTCGGGTTTTGCAATTACGCCAGTACTAAATCTTGTTTCAAACATAGGCTTTGACGATGAAGCAACGCACACCAATGAATATACCGTGGGCATTGCAGATTTATCAATAAACACAATAGATGCTATTGTGCATCCCCAAAAAATAGCTGTATCAAAGGCGGCCGACAGGCATACTTATAAAAAGCATTACGAGCTTAAGATCACTCTTTTTAATAAATTAAAATTTAAAATTGGCAAGGTACTTCCTTTTGTAAAAACCGCCTATTTAAGATTATTTTTAAAAAAGGACTTCTAAAAACAAAAACGATACCTGATCTAATGCTTTATAAAAATTCAAAATAAGTCCACTAACTGACCTCAAGGCTTTTAAATTTCGGTTATTTAAAGACCGATTTTGTGGCTCGGTCATTAATTAAAATCCAGTCGTTTTTTTCTACTTTTATAGAAAAACCTGACCGTGATGATTTTTACCGGCATTAGCATTTTAACATGTTTTATAAACGTAGCATTCGTCACTTACCTCATTGTCGGCCTAAAAAAAATTAAACAAATAAGCAAACTACCTGTAATTGACGATGAACCTGCAGTAGCTATAATTATAGCTGTACGCAACGAAGAGCAAGACCTTGAAAAAGCGTTGTTAAGCGTTTGCCATATCAATTATAGTAACTACAGGATTATTGTGGTTAACGACCGATCTACCGACGGTACCGCCGAGATATTAAAGGGATTCATTACAAATTATCCAAAACTAAGTGTTACCACCATTGACAGCCTGCCTCCTGGATGGCTGGGTAAAAACAATGCATTATACCAGGGTTATAAAAGCAGTAATGAAGAATGGATGCTTTTTGCTGATGCCGATATTGTTTTTCACCCGGATGCGTTAAGTAAAGCCGTAGGCTACGCGGTAAAACAAAAGCTTGATCATTTAACCATATTGCCGCAATTGGTATCACCATCGCCTATTTTAAATAGTGTGCTGGCCACATTTAGTATCATGCTTATGATGCATATGCGGCCCTGGGATGCCAAAAACCACAAATCAAACGCGTTTGCAAGTATTGGTGCATTTAATTTGTTAAGGCGCAGTGCCTATGAAAAAGTTGGCACCCATGCCCGCATAAAATTAAGACCTGATGATGATCTGCAGCTTGGTCATATTATCAAGTCGGCAGGGTTAAACCAGGATGTATTGGCGGGCAATAACTACATCTGCCTGGAATGGTACAAAAACCTGCGCCAGTTCGGCCACGGAATATTGAAAAACTCTTTTGCCATAGCCGAATATAAACTCGGCAGAGCTCTTGTAAATGTACTTTCCATGTTGCTAAGTTTCACGTTGCCATTGCCCATCCTTTTTGTTTTTGGTTCCACAGAGATCCGTTTAATGGCATGCGTGATTTTGCTATTTCTGCTGATATACATGACTGTAGTATTACCCAATAAATGGTGGTATGCATTTATGGTTCCGTTTGCCGGTGTGTATATAGCCTACTTTACAATAAAATCGGCATTGATAACGCTTAAACAAGGCGGTATTTATTGGCGGGAAAGTTTTTATTCGCTGGCTATGCTTAAAGGCAAAGATTAAGCTTTACACAATGCCCATCCATTGCACAAAATGCGTACAATATTTAATTATAATTTCAATAACAACTGACTATCAGTATATTGTATAACATTTGAAAAAACACCTAACTAAACCAAATACTATTTTAACCGGGCCTATCTGCAGGACTGAACAAATCCAAGCCCTTCATTTAGGCCATGCGTTATCAACCGGGCTGTCACAACCTAAATACCTTAATCAGTACTAAATAAACCTATTGCTAACACGTATATTTTAAGTTGCATATAATAAACGATACAATTTTTTAAATCTTTAAAATTTTGGTATGCTTCCTAAACCCTACATTTTATTCCAATTTATATCCTTCTGTAGCCTTTTATCACATTTAAGCGCAGGCATTCATTATTGCTTTATCTCTTCCAGGCTTATAAAAATTCCTTTTTACATTTTAAATTTAAACGGCAAAAGCCAGCTATATAAAAATCTCAACCAAATTTGGTACACCCGGCTTGTTAGGAGAATAGTTTCGTTATCTGTACGCAGCCCGCTTAGGCTCATTACGCTCCGTTTAGTAAATTTCAATATTACTATTCCTTCCAATTCTGGTTGTGTAATAGCTATTTGCCATACACCATGGAAAAGACTATTGGTGCAATGGTGCCTTCAAAATAATTTTTCGCTGATTATAGCCGGTGGTAGATGGACCAAACAAAGAGGCACAATTCAGCGGCAGGCCCTCGGAATTACAGATCTGCGTTGTATAGTGAACTATTTGAAACAGAATGGCCGGATAGTTATTACCTGCGACATTTTTAACAATTTAAACAATTGTCCTGTAAGCTTTTTAGGCAAACAGCAAAATGTATCGCTACTTCCTGCGCGCCTGGCACGAATAGCCGGCGTACCTTTAATTACCGCTATACCTGTACTCAGAAAAGGGAAGATCCATTTTGACGGCGGCCCTCAATTTGATTTAAATAAGCTGAACTCCGATTCAACAGACGTAATGCAGCAAATTGTTTCGTTTTTAGAAACCGAGATTAAAAACGACCCCAGCATATGGCTTACTACCTACCACCAAAATTTTACCTGACCAAATAACGGCCATCCCAAAGTTAGGCGACTTAAAACACAGCATTTTATCTTTACCCCATTTTTTCATAGAGCCATCGGCTCGAAGATATTGTAACAACGGATTTTAATCCGTTGACCCTAACCCAAATAAAAATGAGTGCCGTAGACACGGCGCATCTTTTAAGCACATACCGACATTTCCATTTACAGCATGGTAATAACCGTTAACCAACTGAGCACATGGGCCGAACCTATCGTTCTTTTTTACCTGCTGCTTCTTTTCAACGAATTAAAATCCGTTGTTACAATATTAGCCGGGGCTACGCCAGTGATTTATAACTGCTTGTACAACGGTCACTTTATGAAGCAAAAAAATAGAGAATCCCATTTGCTTTAGCCAAATCACAGCCACCTAACAAACTTGTGCACACATAGTAGCCCCTTGGAAAGGGATTAAAAACCTTAACAGCCTGCACCGTTAGGTGCTACCTGTTTGTAGCAAACACAGCATATTATCTTTGCCTCGTAGAGGCTACCCTTCAACAACAATTATTTACCTGGTTTATTGGGGTTGCACCTACGGTGTTCACGAGAATAATAAAAAGCAGGGGCCATGTGCGATTCCTTCCTCGGGGAAGGGGAGGTAGGGGTTTAATCAGGCGTACAAGTACCGCTGCAGATCACATGTCGGCGAAACCCCTCCCTGCCATCGCGCACTTTTCAACCGCACCCCTCCCGTTGGGAGGGAACAAAAAAACCTTTAGAATACCTTTGGTGTCTCCACAAAACGCAATTACAACACGCCACTTTGTACCGCCTTGTCCTGCCACACCAACAAAACCCTGCCGCACAAAAAAGGCCTCCTTTTTCAAGGAGGCCCGGTATAAATATTTGATGAATAAGCTTAGCCAGCTAATGCTGCAGCACCGCTCACAATTTCGGTAAGCTCGGTAGTGATCGCAGCCTGGCGGGCCTGGTTGTATGAAAGTTTTAAAGCTTTCAACAAGTCGCCGGCATTTTCGGTAGCCTTATCCATAGCCGTCATACGTGCGCCATGCTCAGATGCGTTTGAATCTAATACGGCACGGTATAACTGTATTTTAATATTTTTAGGGATCAGTTGCTCTACAATTTCCTCTTGCGATGGCTCCAGGATGTAATCAACATTAGCAGTTTTCACCGCATCCTTTTTATCGGGTTTTGGAACAGGTAATAACTGCTCGGCAACAAGGTATTGTACAGCTGCGTTTCTGAAATGGTTATACACCAGTTCAACACGGTCATACTTGCCATGAACAAAACCTTCCATAATGCTTTCAGTAATTTTCGAAGCATTTTCAAAGTTAAGGTCAAGGTACAAATCGTTATTGTTACCAATTACATTGTACTTGCGTCTTTCGTAAAACTCCTGGCTTTTTTTACCTATCGCTACAATCGAAACATTACCGGCCGCTAATTGCTTGCTGTATTTTTCGGCAATAAGGTTGTTGGCCGTTTTAATTACGTTGGCGTTAAATGCACCTGCCAAACCACGGTTTGATGATACTACAACAACCAAAATACGCACGGGCTCGCGCTCCTGCAAATAAGGTGATGAGCCATCCTCTAAACTTTGAGAAAGGTTTGCCAGCAGCTCTTTAAGCTTATTAGCATAAGGGCGCAATTGAACGATAGCATTTGTAGCGCGCTTTAACTTAGCAGCCGAAACCATTTTCATGGCCTTGGTGATCTGCTGTGTTGACGATACAGACTTTATCCTGTTTCTTACTTCTTTTAAATTAGCCATCTTTTTTGAGTATCAAGTAGTTAGTATCAAGTATCAAGACTTGTATGACCACTCGACTAATGCTATATTTTTTTGAATACAAGTAGTTAGTTTCATAATACCAGGCGCTTAAATACTTGCTACTTGATACTAACTACTTGCTACTAAAATTAATACTTTCCTGCCAGTTCTTTAGCTACTGTTTCCAGTACGCCTGTTATCTGATCATCAAACTTACCTGCTTTAAGGGCAGCTAATACTTCTGGATGACGAGCTTCTAACTGGCTTGTGTATTCTGCCTCAAACTTCCTGATATCCTTTACAGGTACAGTACGCATCAGGTTTTTTGTACCTAAGTAAATGATGGCAACTTGTTTTTCAACAGATACCGGTGAGTACTGGCCTTGTTTCAACACTTCCACGTTACGTACGCCTTTATCAAGCACGTTTTTAGTTGATGCATCAAGATCAGATCCGAATTTAGAGAAAGCCTCTAATTCGCGGTATTGAGCCTGGTCAAGTTTCAAAGTACCTGCTACTTTCTTCATTGATTTAATCTGCGCGTTACCACCTACACGTGATACCGAGATACCTACGTTAATAGCCGGACGAACACCCGCGTTAAATAAGTTTGATTCAAGGAAGATCTGGCCATCGGTGATCGAAATCACGTTGGTAGGGATGTATGCAGATACGTCACCAGCCTGAGTTTCGATAATAGGCAAAGCGGTTAATGAACCACCACCCTTAACTATACCCCTGATAGACTCTGGCAAATCATTCATCGCCTGGGCGATAGAATCATTGGAGTTGATCTTGGCGGCACGCTCTAATAAACGGCTGTGCAGGTAAAACACGTCACCAGGATAAGCCTCACGGCCCGGAGGACGACGAAGTAATAATGATACTTCGCGATAAGCAACAGCTTGTTTTGACAGATCATCATAAACGATCAATGCCGGACGGCCTGTATCACGGAAGTACTCGCCAATTGCAGCACCTGCAAAAGGAGCAAAGAACTGCATGGTAGCAGAGTCAGCAGCACTTGCAGCAACAACGATAGAGAAAGGCATAGCGCCGTTTTCTTCCAGTGTGCGTACAATATTTGCAACTGTTGATGCTTTTTGACCGCAGGCAACATATATACAGATAACCGGTTTACCGGCATCATAAAATTCTTTTTGGTTGATAATGGTATCGATACAAACAGCAGTTTTACCTGTCTGGCGATCGCCAATAACCAACTCACGCTGGCCACGGCCAATCGGGATCATCGCGTCAATAGCTTTGATACCTGTTTGCAAAGGCTCGGTAACCGGCTGACGGTAGATAACACCTGGCGCTTTACGCTCCAATGGCATTTCGTAAGTTGTGCCAACTATCGGTCCTTTACCATCAATTGGTGTACCTAAAGTATCAACAACACGGCCAAGCATGCCTTCGCCAACGTTGATTGATGCAATACGGTTAGTACGTTTTACAGTATCACCTTCTTTAATATCGTCAGATTTACCTAACAATACCACACCCACGTTATCTTCTTCAAGGTTAAGTACGATACCCTGCAATCCTGTGCCAAATTCTACAAGCTCACCTGATTGTACTTTTGTTAATCCATAAACGCGTGCAATACCATCACCCACCTGGAGTACAGTACCCACTTCTTCTAATTCAGATTCTGACTTAAAGCCTGCCAATTGCTGACGCAAAATTGCCGATACTTCGTCTGGTCTTACCTCTACCATTGTTTAAATTTATTTAGAGTTTTGTTTTTACTATTATTGAATCACCTTCACGGCAAATTCTTTTTTCAATTTTTTCAAGCTTGCTGCAATGCTGGTATCAACCTGCCTATCGCCCACGGTTAATACAAAACCACCAATTAATGATGGATCAACCTTGGTTTCCAATACTACAGTACCACCTACCGCGCTTTGTACTTCGGCTATAATGGTTTTTTTATTAGCTGCTGATAATTCAGTAGCCGATGTAACCTTAGCCTTGGTAATATGCCTTTTGATGTTAAACAGGTTTACATACTCAAATGCTGTAGTATATAAAACCTCGCCGCGACCTTTATCAACCATCAGTTTAAAAAAACCGATAGTTGCCTTGTTCACCTTATTCAGGAAAACGGCATCAAGTATTTTGGTTTTTTTGGTGTGCGCTACAATGGGGTTGCTCAAAACAGCTTTAAGCTCCGGGCTCGCCTTCAAAGTATGTATAAACAGATCCATATCAGCTTTGATCACATCAACAATGTTTTGTTCCTGTGCAAGGTCAATAAGGGATTTTGCGTACCTGGATCCTACCGTTAATTCTGACATATTCTTTTTATTTCGGATTTCGAATTTTCGATTTCGGAATTTTTTATTTTGAAATTAGGACATTTAAACTCGGACCCCAATACGGAAAATAAATCCGAAATTGAACATCCCAAATCCGAAATCCCTATAATTTCACTTCTTTTAATAATTGGCTTACCAGCTCATCTTGTTTCTGATGATCTTCAAATTGCTTGCGCAATACTTTTTCGGCAATATCTAATGAGAGGGTAGCTACCTGGTTTTTAACATCAGCCATCGCGATAGCTTTTTGATTGTTAATTTCCACGCGGGCCAGTTCAATCATACGGGCACCTTCTTTATGAGCAAGTTCTTTTGCATCAACAATCATTTGCTCTTTAACCTTACGGGCGTCAGTAAGTATCTGATCGCGCTCGGCACGGGCTTGTTTTAATAACGATTCGTTTTCGTTAGTTAAACGGGACATTTCTTCTTTGGCAGCTTCGGCTTTCTGAAGCGAGTCTTCAATAAAACGTTCGCGATCGCTCAGCGCGCCTAAGATTGGTTTCCAGGCAAATTTTCCTAATATAAACAACAATATCCCAAATGATATCGTTGTCCAGAAAACTAAACCTAATGCGGGTGTAACTAAATCCATAATTCTGTATTGCTATTACTTGTATGTTATTCTTTTAATGGGATTAAAACAAGCCCGGAGCCAATCGCCCCGGGTTGTTCTTTTCTTTTTGCCTAAAACTAATTAGAGCAAAGCTACTACCACGGCAAACAAAGCAACACCTTCAACAAGCGCTGCAGCGATGATCATGTTAGTTTGAATTTTTGAGGCAGCTTCTGGCTGACGAGCAATACCTTCAACGGCTTTACCACCGATTTGTCCGATACCGATACCTGCGCCAATTACAGCTAAACCTGCGCCAATTGCACCAAGTTTTTGAAGACTAACAACACCAGTTGCAGCTGCTTGAGCAATTGTTCCAATCATTCCAATCATTGTTTGATAATTTAAAACGTGTATATATAATTATAATTAATTCAAGATTAATGGTGATGCTCCTCAACAGCCATCCCAATGAACAGCGATGTAAGCATCGTAAAAATGAACGCCTGCAAAAATGCTACAAGCAATTCTATCATATCCATAAATACCACAAACGGAACAGAAACTGTTGACATCCATGCGGTTTTAAAGATAAATATTAATGATATTAAACTAAGCACAATAATGTGACCTGCGGTAATGTTTGCAAACAAACGTATCATTAACGCAAAAGGTTTAGATATGATACCAATAAGCTCAACCGGAACCATGATAGGATATAACCAAAAAGGAATATCAGGAGTAAAGATGTGTTTCCAATAATATTTATTACCGCTAAAGTTAATAACGATAAGCACAATTACCGACAACACCATGGTTACCGCTATATTACCTGTTAAATTAAAGCCTCCCGGAAAAAACGGAACCAAACCCAACAGATTGTTGATTAATATAAAGAAGAATATAGTAAGCAACAAAGGCATGTATTTAACGTGCTTGATGCCAATATTAGGAATAGCTACATCATCACGCACAAACAGGATAACAGGCTCTAATAATGCCTGGATACCTTTTGGAGCTTTACCAGCGCGTTTCTTATAGCCCGCTGTAACGGCAAAAAACACAATAAGCAAAACAATCATACCCAGCCACATACTGGCCACATTGCGGGTGATTGAAAAATCATAAACCTTGGCGGCTTTATCTACCTCCCCGGCTTCGTTTACCGCGTGTATTTTACCTTCTTCCAGTTTATAGCTATAATGTGTACCCTTATAAACCGGTTCTTCTTTTACACTTTCTTCCTTTAATAAATGGCCCGACCAGAAAGTTTCCAGCCCTTTATCGGTATAAAGTATTACCGGCAAAGAAAGAAAGTGTTCGCCCATCAACGGAATTGATACGGGCCAAAAGTGAGAATCGCCGATATGTTCAAATACCACCTCTTTTGGATCAAAGGGTTTTTCAGCGCCTTCAGCAGCTTTTTCTTGCGCAATTGATAGATTAGGCATTACACCTAACAACAAAAAAAGCGCGGAAATCAGGAATGTGTTAAATATTTTTGAATTCAAAATCGAGCTGTTATACATCTAAATGAAGTTTTCTACCTTAATTTTTGGTTGCGCAAGTTACGTAACAAACCATAAATTTCAAAGGCCATATTTAAGAAATATACGTAAAAAAAATCGCCGGCAAAAACATACCTGTCTACGCTGTTTTTCTTAATTAAAATGAGGACGAAAAACAAGCAGGCCAATATTTTAACAGTAGTAGCAGCCAAAAAGGCTTGCGCGTACAATTCAGGGTTTATTTTCCCTATAAATACAATGGATATTACGGTTAAAAAAGTAAGTCCACTAATAAATGAAAACAGCAACCAGAACGTCGGTGTAACCAATTTGGCATAAGTTGTATAACTCAACACCACGGGTGGTAACGAAATGATAACAATAAAAATAAGGAATGATAATACAGTAGGAAATAGTTTCAACTTTTTACAGATCTGATAATAATGTACAATGAAATAAATACCCCAACGAGCGACAAGCCCGCGGTTGCCCATTTTGTTTGATGATTACCGGCCTGGTCTATTTTATAACCGGCAAAAGCAAATACACCAATAACAGCGATCATCTGGAAAGCCATGCCCGAAAACTTAGCATAGTTATTAACCTCCTTGCCACCATTGTCCTTATTATCACTTTGTTCATTTTGGGCCATGCGCAAATTTATTAAACCTATTGTATTATCTTTAGTATTTTAGCGATGCTTTTATAACATGATCATATTTTGAGGCGAGTGAGCATATTTTCCATATCCAAAACGTACAAATCTATTCTGCTCGCGCTAATGATCTTCATAGCAGGATGCTCCCTTGAAAAGGAAAGCGGCTTAAACCGTAATCTGCAAAACCTTACTGCTCATTATAATATACTGTTTAATGCCAATGAATTACTGCGCGTTAAACAGAAAAGCTATGCCGCCGGCTTTGTTGATTCATACAACGAGCTATTGAATGTTTATCCCGATACCACTATTCAAACAAGCACTCCGGATAAAGACCTGGAGCTGGCCATCAGTAAAGCCAATAAGATCATTAACATAAAAGAGCAAAGTCATTACCTGGGCGATGCCTACCTGGTTATGGGTAAAGCGCGTTTTTTAGAAGGTAATTACTTTGATGCAGTAGAGTATTTTAACTATGTGATCCTCTCATACGGCAAACAGGCTGCTTTAAAACAGGAAGCTTTTATATGGAAAGGCCGGGCTTTGTTATACCTCAATAACACGCCTGAAGCAAAAATTGCTATTGATAGCGCTATAAACAGCATCAATCCTAAAAAAAGCATTCCTGCCGGCATTTATGCTGCCAGGCTGCAATATGATATCAATGTAGAGGATTATCCCGCCGCCGAAGAGAGCGCTAAAATAGCCCTTCAGCATTGTCATGAAACAAGTCTTAAACTCCGCTGGACATTTATTTTGGCTCAGCTACAGGAACTTAACCAAAAACCCGAGCAAGCAATCATCAATTATACCAGCATTGTTAAAAGTAATGCCTCGTTCGAGATGGCTTTTAATGCCAACCTGAACCGTATCCGCATACAGGATCATGAAAACGGCATCAAACAAAATAAAATTGAGCGCCTGCGTAAATTGCTTAAAAACCAAAACAACATCGAGTTTACCGATCAGATCTATTACCAGGTAGCCCAGCAGCTTTATGCTACAGGTGATGTTGACGGCGCCCTTAAAAACTATAAACTATCGGTACGCGGTAGTATCAAAAACCAAAATCAAAAAGGGCTCTCTTACCTGCGCATTGCCGATATCAATTTTAAGAACAAAGCCGATTACGAAAGTGCCCGTTTATATTATGATAGCACACTCACTTATCTTGCACCCACCTATCCCGGCTACCAGATCATTCGCAAGAAAGCCAATAACCTGCAAATTTTAACCGGCTTACTGCAAACCATCTCGCGCGAGGATACTCTGCAAATGCTTGCCGGTCTGGATGAGAGTACCCGTACCGCCCACATCGATGCGATGGTTAACCGCAAAATATTGCAGGATAAAGTAACCAAAGAAACGGTTACCAACAACAATGGCCAATTTGAAAACAGCAGGAACACTAATAATTTAAACAATCAGCAGGCCAGCAAAAGTGGTGGCAGCATTTTTTACTTCTACAATCCGGCCGCGTTAAGCCTTGGGGCAAATGACTTTAAAAGGCAGTGGGGTAACCGCAAACTGGAAGATAACTGGCGACGTAGTAAACGCTCAAGTACCAATATAGCTGTTAACACAAACAGCGTAATGCCATCTCCGGATATCGATCCCTTCGCCCCCTCAACGCAGGACCAGGCCAATATTACCCGGGGTGATATTGGAGCCTACCGGCAGGACATTATTAAAAACCTGCCTTTAACGCCCGATTTGCTTAACCGATCAAACATTCGGGTTTATAGTGCCTATATGGAAATGGCCAATTTTTACCGCGACATTCTGGGCGATAAAAAAGAAGCTATTGCAACTTATGAAACTTTGCTTACCCGTTTCAAAACCAGTTCAGATAAGGCTGCAGTCTATTATAACCTATACCGGCTGTATGCTGATATAGATGCCTCCCGGTCTGAATTGTATAAAAGCCGTATCTTAAAGGAGTTTCCTGAAAGCGTGTTTGCCAAAGTAATCCTTGATCCCGATTACAGTAAACACCTGGATGATGCCAATGCCGAATTCAACGGATTTTATAACAACGTATTTGACCTGTACACGCAAAAAAAGTATACCGAAGTTATTACAAAGTCCGGTGAATTACTGACCAAATACCCCGATAACCGTTTCGCGGCCCAGCTATCATATTTACGCACTATAGCCGCCGGTCACCAGGAAAAACTGGCGCCCTTTATGGCCGATCTGCAGCAAATAACTTCAAAATATCCCGATGATAAACTGGTAACCCCATTGGCCAACCAGCACCTGGCCTATATCAACGCCAATAAAGCCGAAGTAGAAACCCGCACAGTAGTTTTAACTGGTGATGATATAAACGGAATCCCTTTTACCCCACCGGTGGCTTACCAAAAACAAACAGAATACCGGCCGGTTTACCACCCATCGCCGCAGGTACAGGTAGCACAGGTAAGGCAGGAACCAAAAGTAAGCCCGCCCCTGGCAGTGCAGGCAAAACCAACCGTACCTATTGATGTACCCAAACCTGCTGAACAAAGTAAGCCAAAGGCCATCACGCCGGTTATTACCCCTCCTGTTGAGCAAAACAAGCCTCAGGTAGCTAAAGTAGCTGCGCTACCTGCAGATTCTGTTAGCAAACCGGCAGACCAATTAGCTGTAGCATCGCAAAACCAGCAAGCCCAGCAACAAGTTACAGAAGCTCCTGCCATAAAACCGCTTCCGGCTGTAACCTACATTTTCTCCACGCGCGATAGCACCAATTACTATTTTGTGGTAAATGTGAGCAGCGGTACAACTAACCTCGCTTCATCGCGTTTTGGTATAGGGCAGTTTAACCGTACCAGGTTTTCTGGCAGTTCCATTAAGCATGATTTAAAACCTATTGGCGCAGATGACCAGCTGATATTTGTTGGTCGGTTTTATAGCCTCGAGGACGTAAAAAAATACGCAAGGGGTATAATCCCGCTGATGCCCGAGATTATGAAGGTGCCAAAGGATAAATACAGTTTTTTTATCATTACCAAGGAAAATCTGGATAAATTAGCCGACCAAAAAACATTGGATAGTTATATTGATTACTATCAAAAATATTATTGAAATGAAAACCTATAACAAAAAACCTGCGCTTGGCTCACAGGATATAAGACGATATAACTGGTACATATGGCGCGCTGTAATAGCAGGCTTTGTATTTGTGGTAATTATGATAACCCTTACCGTTTTTGGTGTGTTTGGTCAGTTACCCGCTTTCCGCGATCTGGAGAACCCAAAAAGCAACCTGGCATCGGAGGTGATATCATCAGATAAGCAGGTTTTAGGTACTTACTATATCCAAAACAGATCTAACGTTACTTTCGCGGGCCTTTCGCCAAACGTAATTAACGCGTTGGTAGCTACCGAAGATAAACGCTTTTACGATCACTCTGGGATTGATTTTGGCCGCAGCTTTACTATTTTCCTGCACCTGCTTGTAGGGCAAAAACAAGGTGGCAGCACCATTACCCAACAGCTGGCAAAAAACCTTTTCACCGAAAAATCAAACAACCCTTTTGTTCGTATCACCCAAAAACTACAGGAGTGGATAACGGCTGTTAAGCTGGAGCGCCATTACACCAAACAGGAAATATTGACCATGTATTTAAACACGGTTGATTTTGGCGCTTATAATACTTACGGTATCAAATCGGCAGCGCACACCTATTTTAATACCACACCCGATAAATTAACACCAGACCAGGCCGCGCTATTAATAGGTATGGTAAACGGCCCGGGCATTTACTCGCCCATAAGGCACCCCCAGAATGCTATTAACCGCCGTAACCTGGTACTAAACCGCATGCAGGAACAAGGTTTTTTAAGCGATGGCCAGGTAGAGGAGTATAAAAAGAAACCTTTGGGGTTAAATTTCCACCAGAATAACCATTTTGATGGACCGGCTCCATACTTCAGATCGGTATTAAAGAAAGAGATCCAAAAGATCTTTAAAGAGCAAAACTTAAACCGCCCGGATGGCACTCCTTATGACCTCGACCGAGACGGTTTAAAGATATATACCACCATTGATGCCACCATGCAGCAATATGCCGAAGAAGCACAGCAGGAGTACATGCGCAACTTACAGGGGCAGTTTAATGATCACTGGCGTGGGCAAAATTTATCCAAAAGCATCCACAACTTTAAATTCCTGATTAACCAGGGTATGCTTAAAAGCGACAGGTATAAGCAATTGAAGATGCAGGGCATGAGTGACGAGGATATTAAAACTAACTTTAACACTAAAGATACCCTCAACCTGTTTACCTGGCACGGCGATATTGATACGCTGATGAAGCCTGTTGATTCTATCGTTTACTGTAAAATGCTGCTTCGGAACGCGCTTATGAGCATGGACCCCACAACCGGCTACGTTAAAGCCTGGGTTGGAGGCACCAACTTTGAGCACTTTAAGTATGATCAGGTTAAAAACGGAACAAGGCAGGTTGGCTCAACCGCAAAACCGTTTACCTACGCGGTGGCTATTGATAATGGCTATTCGCCCTGTATGAAGATTAATAACGTACCGGATACGATAAGGGGTTACGGTGAACCATGGTGCCCGCGCTCGTCACCATCAGAAACCCTGCCTGGTTTTATTACATTGCGCCAGGCCCTGGCACACTCGCAAAACTGGGTAACAGCCCACGTAATGAGTGAAGTGAAACCCGAACCGGTGGTAGAGCTGATTAAAAAAATGGGGATCACCAGCGCGGTTCCGCCCTACCCTTCTATTTGCCTGGGTACATTTGATGCTTCGGTATTTGAAATGACAGCTGCATACTCGGTATTTGCCAATCATGGTTTATGGACCGAGCCTACTTATATATTACGCATCGAAGATAAAAACGGTAACGTGCTGTACACGCATACGCCAAAAGTGGTACAGGCTATGAACCCTCAAACAGCCTACGTAATGACTTACATGCTGAAAGGCGTTATAGAGGACGGCACGGGCTCAAGACTGAGTTACAAATACGGCTTGCGCAACCCTATAGGCGGTAAAACCGGTACCACCCAAAACAACTCTGATGGCTGGTTCATTGGTATCACCCCGCAGCTGGTTACCGGCTTATGGACAGGCTGCGAAGACAGAGATATTGCTTTCCAGTCTACCAGGCTGGGCGAGGGAGCCAATAGCGCATTGCCTATATTTGCCTTGTACATGAAAAAGGTATACGCCAATGCTGCGCTGGGTATCAAAAAAACAGTTGATTTTGATGCCCCCAAAACCGGAGTTAGTATCATCCTGGATTGCGGCCAGTATACCCAACAGCAGCAAGGGACTAATGAGGTTGATAAGAAGTTGGATTTTTAAGAGTATTTAACAAACGGTCGCGTCGTCCTCAAAACGACCAGATATGTCATTGCGAGGTATGAAGCAATCGCGAACGATACAAATCAGATTTGCATCGTTCGCGATTGCCGCGCTGCGCTCGCAATGACATATCCCGCCTAATTTGGCCAAAACAATCATTGACGATTGAGCTATGAGTGAGAAATTTGATTATAAGGCAGCATTACAGAATATTCCTCATAAACCTGGTGTATATCAGTATTGGGATAGTGAGAAAGAGCTGATCTACATAGGCAAAGCCAAAGATCTGCGCAACCGCGTGAGCTCTTATTTTAATAAGGATGCGCACATCAATGCCAAAACAAGGGTTTTAGTATCCAAAATCCGCGACATCACTTTTACTATTGTTGATACCGAGGTCGATGCCTGGCTGCTTGAAAACAGCATGATCAAGAAGCATCAGCCGCGCTATAACGTAATGCTCAAGGATGATAAAACTTATCCCTGGATCATTATCAAGAACGAGAACTACCCGCGCATTTTCTGGACCAGGCGTATTGTTAAGGATGGATCCAAATACCTGGGGCCCTATGCATCTATCAGCATGATGCATAATATCCTTGGGCTTATCAAAGAAACCTATCCCCTGCGTACCTGCAACCTGGCGCTCACCCGCGAAAATATTGACAAAGGCAAGTTTAAGGTTTGTTTGGAATATCAGCTGGGCAACTGCAAAGGGCCCTGCCAAAACTACCAGACAGAGGATGATTATGATAACAGCATCGGGGAGATAACCGATATCCTGAATGGCAAGATAGGCGCCATATTACGCCGTCTTAAAGGCGAAATGGACGCTGCTGTTGCCGAGTACAACTACGAGTTGGCTCACCGCCTTAAACGTAAGTTTGATTTGCTGGAGAACTACCAAAGCAAATCAACCATTGTAAACTCATCTATTACTGATGTGGATGTGTTCAACATCGCATCCGAAGAGAAACTGGCTTTTGTGAATTACTTAAAGGTAATGAACGGCACCATCATCCAAACCCAAACCATCGAACTTAAAAAACGACTGGATGAAAGTGACGAAGAATTGTTAACGTTGGCCATCGTTGAGTTCAGGAGCCGTTACAACAGCGATTCTAAAGAGGTAATTGTTCCTTTTGATATCGACCTGGAAGATTCATCTATTAAATTTACGGTACCTAAACTAGGCGAAAAAAAGAAACTGCTGGATCTGTCGCAAAAAAATGTTCAGTATTTTAAAAAGGAAAAGATAGATCAGTACGAAAAGCTGAACCCAGAGATCCGCACCGAACGTTTGCTAACGCAGATGATGAAGGATCTGCGCATGAATCAGCTGCCCCGCCATATAGAGTGTTTTGATAACTCCAACTTCCAGGGTAAATATCCTGTATCCGCTATCGTGGTGTTCAGGGATGGCAAACCATTTAAAAAGGATTACCGCCATTTCCATGTTAAAACGGTAGAAGGCCCCAATGATTTTGCCACCATGGAGGAAGCCGTACACCGCCGCTACCGCCGCATGCTTGATGAAGGTACCGAACTACCTCAGCTCATCATTATTGATGGTGGTAAAGGTCAGCTATCATCTGCTATGCATAGTTTAAAACTATTGGGTATTGATAAGCAGGTAACCGTGATAGGTATTGCCAAACGCCTGGAAGAGCTATACTATCCCAACGACCAATACCCCATGTACCTGGATAAAAAATCAGAAACGTTGAAAGTGATCCAGCACCTGCGCGATGAGGCCCACCGGTTTGGTATCACCTTTCACCGTAAAATACGGGATAAGGGCACGCTGGCTACCGAACTTGAACTAATAGAAGGCATTGGCAAAACAACTGCCGAAAAGCTGCTTAAATACTTTAAATCGGTAAAGAAGATTCGCGAAGCCAATGAAGAGTTATTGCTGGAAGTAGTGAATTTAAAACAGGCAAAAGCGATACGGGGATATTTTGATCAAAGTCAAAATTAAAGAAACTTTTTCCCTATAAAACTGATCAATGCGACTGGCGCTCCCCTTCGACAAGCTCAGGGTGACAGCGCCTTTTAAAAGGCACTTACGTCAACAACAAACACGTCATTGCTGTAAGGGTTTAGTAATTCGGTAACAGAATCAGGTGTTTTTATTTGTTGTTTAGGGTGACCATATCGATAGGTTTTTTACCATTGATGCCCTGATGTGGCCGTTCCCAGTTATAATAAACAAGATATTTGAGGAGTTCATCTTCCAGCTCTTCAAAGCTGTCGAAATCGGTATCTTCAATAAGGTCTTCTTTAAGGGTCCTCCAAAAGCGTTCCACCTTGCCGTTGGTTTGCGGCCGATAAGGCTGCATGTACCGCCGTTTGATGCCTGTTTCCATTAACATTCGCTCAAAAGGATGGTTCCGCTTTTGCAAACTTGTTGAAGTACCGAACTCCGGGCCGTTATCATCAATGATCTCCTCGAACTGGATGCCGAACTCCCGTTTGAGCGCCTGCATGCAATGCATGGCAGTGAACATGGTGGTCAGCGCGGTGATGTCTTCCATCACTTGTGCCCAGGCCAGGCGGGAATAATCATCCAGCACGCAAAGCAGATATAACCTCCTATTTTGCCCTCTGATCACACTTTTACTTAGGTGATGACAGTCGATATGTCCTAACTGGCCCATGCGTTCTTTAATGATCTTTCGCTTTACTTCCCGGTCTGCCGACTTTAAACGGTTCCGGTTATGCCGCTTCAGGATATTATAGTAG